>CABYVD010000021.1:0-33367 GCA_902522335.1 Halieaceae bacterium
GTGACCTTGCCATCGATGACCAGTGTCGGCACGACGCATCGAGAATTAACTCGCACATAACTCGGTGAAAACTGCTGGTGGGCGGATAGCAAGATGAGGTGCGACTGCCATTTAACACCAAGCTCCTCAAGGCCCTGGCGAACCTTTTGGGAATCGAGAGACAGTGGGAAGTGGTAGAGATGAATACCTTGTTGGGGCACCCACTGATTCGGGACTTCGGTGAGAGGCGCATCAACCAGATTCGGATCGGTCGCATAGACGGGCTTCAGACGCACTAAAAACCTCTTTTACCGACTCGCCCGTTGACGACGCTAGTCACTGGATGGCCTACACAGCAGCGGGACAAGATAAAGCCAACCAACAACCGGTACGGGCAGCACCCACAGAAAGCACCACCAGCCCGATTTACCCACGTCATGCAACCGTCTTATTGTGACTGCAATGGTCGGTATGGCCATGATGGGTCGATAGATGAGTACAAGAACCCCCACATTAGGGTCGACCATTCCCATAGGTATGTAGTGCCCTAGTGGCAACTCTCGGATATCCACTGTTGAAGTGACGAGAAATTGATCAACGACTGCGATGACCATGTACAACAAGATGAACAGCAGCATGAAGCACCAAAACTCAAACCGCGATGATCGGCCGTTGAAATCAAAGCAACGTGTAAAACCCGCGATCGACACATGAATGAAGGCAGTCATGCGTTCATTACTAACACGCGGGATGCGCGTCTGTCATGCGGCGACAGGCCGGAGGCGGCATGAGCCCACGGTATGGCAAACTGACTGTTTATCGCCGCAGGTGCTCCTGCGATCTGAATACCCAAAATGAGGCAGACCATTAAGTGAAGTTTTCATGTTCTGCTGCCTGGCAAGGTTTCGAAACGTAACTACCCCAGTAGGTTGAGTCTCGCCATTAATTCGTGGGTTTGCGGTTCAGTTTCAGGGTTAAAAATCAATACGCCGTGCTTTACCGCGAAACGCCCGAACGTTACGTTACGTGCTTCACACACGTCACGTTTTTATTATGAAACTTCGATTACTAATTTCATTGCAGACTTTCTTGTTTTTGTTAGTTGCCTGCGCAGATGACACCAGCGCACCACCAAATGACTTAGCGCACGAGCTTTCCCCGTCGCCCAATAACGACCGCTCGTACGTACCCGTATTCGCAAACCTCGCACTGGATTGCATCCACAAGGAATACAGTAACAAGATCGCGCACTTTATGAACAGTGACGAGGACTTAAAGCCGCCGCGCGAACTTTATCCCGCATTCTATGGCTGCTTTGATTGGCACTCTTCTGTTCACGGGCACTGGCTGCTGGTACGCCTACTTAACACGCATCCAAATCTCATCGACCGGCCCGCTGTGATCAGCAAACTGAACCAGAGCTTCAAGCGTGACAACATCAGAGGAGAGTTAGCAAATTATCAACGGCCGGGTATGGCTTCTTTCGAGCGGCCCTATGGCATCGCCTGGTTACTTCAGCTGACGACCGAGCTGCGACAGTCAACACTACCCGAGGCTAAGTCATGGCTAACTGAGTTAGAGCCGCTCGAGGCACATGCGATTAACAATATGATGGTATGGCTGCCCAAGTTAACCCACCCGATTCGAACTGGTGAACACAGTCAGACCGCATTCGCCTTTGGCCTTATGTTGGACTGGAGCCGCGCAGCAGATAACTCGGCATTTGAGACACTACTGACCTCGCGCATTCTAGCCTTCTACCTTGATGATCGTGACTGTCCACTAGCGTATGAACCATCGGGTCAGGACTTTCTCTCTCCCTGCATCGCCGAGGCAGACCTTATGCGAAGGGTCATGACGGAAGCTGAATTCAGCGCTTGGCTCGATACTTTTTTCCCCGAACTTGACGCCAATCTCGGTGAAGCCTGGTTACGGCCAGCGACTGTTACAGACAAAACCGATGGCAAGTTAGCCCATCTAGACGGTCTAAATACCAGTCGCGCATGGATGCTTGAGGGGATTATCGCTGGCTTGCCGAGCGATGATGCACGTCGTTCAACACTAACTGCTGTGGTAAAGGCGCACCGAGAAGCGGGATTATCTGCTGTACTAGGCGATATGCACTACATGGGAAGCCACTGGCTGGGAAGCTTTGCGACTTACTTAGAGACACAGCGGGGCCTTCCTCATGACTGAATGCATCTAACTTGAGTTAGACCTCAAATCAATGGATCAGTCGGCTATGAAGAAACCTCAGGCATCGAGTAACAAATCCAAAACCCAGGCGGACAAAGTAACACTCGAACACTGCATTCGCTGAAATGATACTGACTCGCTACACTGAGACCACAGACGCGAACCGATAATAAGGGAAATCCCATGAGCGATACCTATGAGCCACCCAAGGTCTGGGAGTGGAAACAAAATAGCAATCAAGCGTTTGCCAACATAAACCGCCCGACTGCCGGTGCTCAGGAAGAAAAGGAGCTGCCGATGGGCAAGCACCCACTGCAGCTCTACTCCTTGGGGACACCCAATGGTGTGAAAGTCACCATCATGCTGGAGGAGTTACTTGCCAAGGGACACAGCGGTGCTGAGTACGACGCCTGGCTAGTCAATATTGGCGACGGCTCACAGTTTGGCAGCGGATTCGTTGCGGCCAATCCTAACTCAAAAATCCCCGCGCTCATGGATTACAGTGAGGAGACTCCCCTGCGGGTGTTTGAGTCGGGGTCGATTCTCCTTTACCTCGCGGACAAGTTTGGCGAGTTCATACCGAAGGACCATGCGAGCAGAACCGAGTGTTTGAACTGGCTCTTCTGGCAGATGGGCGCAACACCTCTCCTAGGCGGCGGATTTGGTCACTTCTATGCTTATGCACCGGTGAAGATCGAATACGCCATTGACCGCTACACCATGGAAGTGAAGCGTCAGCTTGATCTGCTGGACAAGCGGTTAGCGGACAACCGGTATATCTGCGGTGATGAGTACACCATTGCCGATATGGCCATCTACCCTTGGTATGGGTCAGTGATTGATGGAAAAGCGTATAACGCCGCCGAGTTCCTGGAAGCACACACCTACACCAATCTGAAGCGTTATACAGATGAGATATCTCAGCGGCCTGCCGTAAAACGGGGTCGTATGGTCAACCGACCGTACGGTGCTAAATCGTCACAGCTGCTGGAGCGACACGACGCCAGTGATTTCGAGTTGCGCACTCAGGACAAGCTGGATCCGGATCCGCCTGCAGAGGGCTAAGCTTAGCTGGGAGCTCAGTGCACGTCTGGGTTCAGTCCCATTATGTATTTCGGTGACGGACTAGGCCGCGCTAAAAAGCACCTTCAATAACGAATGTATAGGAGTAACCAAAGCTGCGACTCCGGCGCTCTGAAAACAGGAGTTCATCTACCAGTCGGTCACTGTAAACCGTTCGCCGGAAGCGGTTCTCAGCACCCAACAAATTCCAGGCGAACGCCTTGACGGTTAGTCCCATCACGTCCTTATGCTCAACAAAGAAGTAAAGCGTTCCGCGGCTTTTGTTGTTGAAACTGACTTCATCGATTCGGACGCTAGGCGCCTGCTCCGAGTAGTCAATAACAGCACCGATAGCCCAGGGTGCCTCATTGAAATCCTGCCGGAGGCTCAGCTCATACGACTTGTAATAGTCGCCACTGATTTTCCGTGTATTACCCAATATGGGGTCCTGCACCTTCGAGGTCATATAACCGAGCGAGAGATCCGCACGCCCCCCTTTCCAGAGGAATTCATCACTGAGTAATGTCGCATCGAAAAAGCCACCATAGGCCGAGGCGCTGTCGATATTCCCGGGCGCTTGACCACCGCCCTCGATAGGAATCCGGTCAACAATGTCTTCCACATCTTCGTAGAACAAGCTTAAGGTCAGGTTGCCCGACTTACCCAACGACCGCTGGGCTTCGAGGGTAAAGTCCCAAGATTGTGGCGGCACCAAATTAACATTGGTGACGTCCTCTCGCTCCTGATTCACATCCACCGATGCGATGAAATCAAAAAACCTCAACTGCCCCACCGCTCGCTCAAGCTTTGCTGAGAGAAACAGGTCATCTCTAGGTTTGTAGTTAAGTGCAAGAAAACCTTTTGGACGGACAAAATCGCGTGTGACATTGGCGCTGCCGGTCTGCCTAATTTCTGAGTACTCGGCACCTACTGTCGCCTGAAGGGTCAACTGCTCATTCAGTCGCTTACTGACGTTAAGCGTTGACTCGGTGCGCGTCTCTTCGACACGTGCCTTGGCGTCAGGGAGGTCGACTGGAATAAACATACCGTCGGCGCTCAGTCTGTCGAGCTGAGAGTCTAGATCGAGGTAATTCTCCGTCGTCTCTAGAGACCATCGCCACTGACTGTCCCACGCAGGGAACGAGAACTCGGTCCTGATAATCGACTCGGCCTCGTCGGCTTGGCGCGTGAACGCAGTGCCCTCGACCAGGCCATTTACAAATGTTGTGGTAGCCCGATCAATCGTTGGACTGGACTCAAAGCGATGAAGTCCTATGAGCTTTAGGCGTCCTGCACCGAGATCGAATTCGTAGTCGGCTCCGATCTCGTAGTTGTGTTCATCCTCGGCCGAACTGAGGACACGTGTATTCTCGTCAGGGTCGCCAGCGAGTCGCTCAGAGGTTTCTCCTCTGTCTGAGTAATTACCATTGAGCTCGGCCACGAGGTTGAAGGCATTGCCGTTCTCGGCAACACGCGAGTAAGAGCCTGATATCGATGGTCGATCGAATGCGTTGAGCGCTCGTTCAAATCGTTTATCGGTAATCTCCCCAGTCGAATTTCGAACGACCTCATCGCCGGCATCACTGAAAATGCGCTGCTCGTTAGCAACCTGCAGAGTCCATTCAGAATCATCATCACCGCCTGTCATGGCGACAGTAAACTCTCGGAGACGCTCCTCCGAATTTGCCCCGGTAGGACGGAATCGCGGCGTATAGCGAAACAAACCCGTCGTCTGCTTCTCAGCCGCCGTAATGACATTGACGACCTGACCTGAAATACCACCAATATCGAGACTGGCGCCATCGACCACCTCGAGTCGAATGACGCTATCGACCGAGAGTCGTTCTAGCGCTTCCGCAGGGCCATTGGATTTTCCGGATACGCGACGTCCATTGATGAGTACGTTGGTGTCAGCCTGACCAAAACCTCGATCGCCGCCACCTTCGTCAATATTAAAGCCCGGTACTTGCTTGACCAGGTCGAGTGCAGATCGTGGAACAAACTGCGAGAAATCCTCGGGGTAATAGGTCTGCCTGATCGCATCCTCTTTGGTGGTACTGGCGTCAACCAAAGACGCGTTAGTGGTCAGCAGTAAGAAACTGAGAAATACGGATGGACGTCGAAGGTGCATGGCTAACGTGTGCAGTGTTGCTCAGAAAAACGTAGGCGACGAAGTATACACTGCCCACAGCGGTAAGCTGGCAACAAAATGCAACTGCGTGGTCGGCTTGTTAAATGACCCTAATGACCTTTAGGGCACTGTGATATTAACCATACGTTATGAGATTTTTTTCTAACTGTGCGAACAGATCAGCAACTGACGAGCTGCCGACCTCTCGCCCCTGCGCATTGAATTGCGTCAACTTGCCATTAAGGTCGGGGTTCGCAAAATAAACGATGCCATGGCGCACCGGATTCGATGCAGCCTGACTGGTGACCCGGTGAACAATAGCCGCAACCGACCGATTCGAATGTTGAGTAATGAAATTCAATGCTTCACCAAAGTTGATAACAAGGTGTCCATCGAGCACCGGCACATCGCGGAATTGACCTTCTAGCTCAATTTGTAAGCCGGACGAGGTCGCGTCAAGAATCGTTACGAACCCATAGTCAGTGTGGGGCCGCAAGCCTAAATCGGGCTGTGACGTATCGTAGTGAACGAAATTCAAAAAGGCCGTGCCCTTACCCGACGAATACCCACCTGAGGCGTCGGCCCAGCGCTTCTCAGGAATCCCCGACTGGCGAAAAACCTCGCGTATCACTGCCCTACCGATATCATCGAGCTGACAGCCAAACTGCGCTATCTCAGTTGGATAGTGTTCATCCCATCGATGGCGGCGCAAAGCAAGTTTGGTCTGCTGGTTATTCTCGAGCGCGATAAAGCCCTCTAGTTCACCGTACTGGGGGATATTTCGGTAAGGACTCTCAGAGTCCAGAATGTTTCGACCAAAACGCCGTGCTACCTCAAGGTCCAGCCAGTCGGGCACCTTGAGATAAAAGACACCCAGCCCCCACGCCAAATCCTGATCTTGGGAAGTTTTAAAGATTAATCGCTGCGCTTCATCGATTGAAGCTGTAGGAAGACTCATATCCAAGTTCATTGCTATATTGGCTCTCCGACCGCATAGTTACCTACAGCTCAGCACTAGTTCACTAACAGGTGCTACAGCGCCACCTCAAGCCACTTCTCGCAATTTCTCTCTCACTCTCACTACTTCACTCGCGTTCGACGACCGCGGAAAACGAATGAGCGCCGCGGTCGAAATCTAAACCCTTCAAGCTGTCGTAATCTCAGAAAGCTTGGCCTTTATAACGCCAGGCGCACCTGCAACGATTGCCCTAACACCAAAACGCAGAGAGTAAAGAAGCGAGAGCGATAAGCCAATCGAGCACCCTGCCCGATCGCGCGCCTCTGAGTACCAATCCACACTTCATGCAACTCATAAATGAGAATGAGTTGCATTATCACTAATAAGCCATTAGATTTAGCTGCAAAGTGGATCAATGGCAGAACGATGAAAACAACCTCCTTTTTTAATCCGTGTTTTATGGAAAAAACCGAGTTACGCGTGCTTTGCCAAACTGAGCAAAGCGCTGATTCACTGTGGAAATCATCCATGCGAGTTGGAAATGTACTGCTTAAGCATGAATCCGAAACCGATGCGTTTAATGAGCTTGGCTGTGCATTTCAGATAGCTCAGCACCAGCTGATCAGAACTGAAAAGCCCTCATGGCGCTGGGCAATGCGTCTCGTTGAAAGCACCAACTTACTAGTCGTAGTGCTGGGTCGATGGGGCTACCAAGAGCTCATTCGAGATCTTTTGAACTGCGTGCAACATCAAGTTGCCACTATCCCGAGTCTTTCTGACTGCCCCTCCGGGCGAAGCGCTAAATGGCTTTGCATGTGGTGTCAGTCGATGGCGTGTCCAAAACGTCAAGCGAGCATTGAGCGCCTATATGTACAGAACGAACCGCTCATCCCCGCGGGGCTGATGCATTAATGTCAGCTGCCAAAATCAATAGTGAGTAAGAGTCGCTTGCGCCCTTCTGCAATACTTGGGGAACGATGCACCAAACCACATCCTTCATTCCCTTCCCAAGATTCACCCTTAAGCAGTGCAACAGAGCCAGTCTCTAGTATTTCAATATCACCGGATTCGCAGATACCTGGCTGGGAGCCAACGATTGACGGTGAATTGGGGCCAAGGAAGCGCCGATTTACCCGATCATGAGGCAACCACTCTGTGGCAACACCTGTGTAAGTGGTGATTAATCGACAAGGCACCTTATCGACGTGAAATTTTGGACACATCGCTTGATCAAGCACCGCTAGCCGAATACCGACTTCACGGAGATCAAATAGGTAGGAAAATGCATCGATAAGCCAAGCGATGTCGGTACGCAGCGCATCATAATTTTGTTTTGGAAAAAAATTCTGCAGTGCGGCGGGGGCCTCATCAGCCCTCATGCCTAAACTTTTTTGGAAGCTCGGATACGACGCAATCAAGGTCTCGGCCTCACCCTCAAGCGCTGGATCAACTTCCCGATTCCAGACCGATAGATTAACTTCGGGCTGATAGATCTCCGACAAAATCGATATATCACGGCCAAAGGCCGCGCGCCGCGCGACCAATTCCCGCTCGTTTGTTATCAGATCGATCGGTGCTGACGGCGCCGCAGTACTCACGTTGACTCCTGCCAAGCAGGGAACGGATCCGGGAGTGTTGCCCAGAAATGCTTTCCTCTGAGCAACTCATCCTCAGTCAATAGACAATGATCGAGCGCCGCACGGATACGAGCCTCGTCCAGTCCCTGACCAATGAAAACGAGCTCTTGGCGCATGTCACCAAAAGGCTCAACCCAATGCTCTTCTATACTCTTCAGGTACTCGGGGTCATCGGGCCACCGAGAGCGGGGAACGGCGGCCCAAAACATGCCGCCAAATCCATAGCGCGCAATACCGCCCGCTTGACTCCATTGCCCTGCAAACTCGGGCCGAGTCGCTAACCAGAAGTACCCTTTAGAACGTAAAAGTTTCCCATACCCTTCGGTGCCGTGGAGAAACTCGTAGAACTTTTTCGGATGAAAAGGTGTTCGGGCGACATAACTGAAACTGCTGATTCCGTATTCCTCTGTCTCCGGCACATGCTCGCCTCGCATCTCCTTCAGCCAACCCGGCGCCTGCTGCGCCCTTTCGAAGTCAAAGAGGCCCGTATTCAAGACCCTGTCCACATCGATTTGGCCCTGCGCTATCGGGATGATTTTGGCGTGGGTGTTCAGCGTCCGAAGTATTGCCTCCAATCGTTGAATATCATCAGCGGAGGCGAGATCAGTCTTACTTATTAGAATGACGTCGGCAAATTCGACTTGATCGACTAATAGATCAGCGACACTCCGCTCATCTTCCTCGCCTAAAGATTCTCCGGTGTCTTGAAGATACTTCGCTTCCTCGTAGTCCTTGAGGAAATTTACCGCGTCGACGACGGTAACCATGGTATCGAGGTTAGCAATATCGGATAGCGAGACTCCATCCTCGTCCGCAAAGGTAAACGTTTCAGCAACTGGAAGTGGCTCTGAGATGCCAGTTGATTCAATCACTAAATAGTCAAATCGACCCTCTTTCGCGAGATTGTTAACCTCCTCGAGCAGGTCTTCCCTCAACGTGCAGCAAATACAGCCATTGCTCATTTCCACAAGCTTTTCTTCACTGCGGTTAAGCGACACCTCATTTTGGACAACAGCGGAGTCAATATTGATCTCGCTCATGTCATTAACAATAACGGCAACGCGTTTGCCTTCGCGGTTGTTAAGGATGTGGCTCAGCACTGTAGTTTTTCCTGCGCCCAAGAAGCCAGACAAGACGGTGACCGGTAGTTTTCTATGTATATTCACGGGGTAAAAAATCCTAAGAGAATGCAAACCTGCTAGCTCTTTACCAATTGCTTTACGCGCATTTTTCGCAGGCCTGGTCAGCGGTACACAGACGAAAATTAACAACATGTGCCAGGCAAACAATCAGCGCGCCTGCAACGGTTAGCCAGGTCTCTTCTGTCTCTGAAATCAACTCATGCGGAACAACGAGGGGAAGCATCAACATGCCTAAGCCTACGCTACCAAAAACAATCAGCTGATTGCGTTTGTGGTGACCATACCCCACGTATAAAGACACTAGGCTCAGGGGTAGCGCCACGGAGACCATTATTTGATGGAACATTTCATCACTGAGCGTGACTAGGATCCCGATGGGGTAAGCAACGAGCAATACTGGCAGCAGCAAACAATGCAGAATGCAAAGACTTGAAAAGCAGAAAGCCGCGCGGTCTCCCCAGCCCTTGTCTAATATGGATTTAATAGACATCAGAGACCCTCGCCAGCGCTGTCTTGGCAGGTCGTGCAGATGCCTGAAAGTTCGAACTGCTGAGTGGTCAATTTAAAGCCCACTGTCTTCGCCATCTTTTCGAGAGCTTCACTCGCCTCCTCAGTAGCATCCACCTCCTCTACCGAGGAGCACCCGTCGCATAACAAAAAGTGGGTCTTCTGAAAGTGTTTGTGGTCACAAGCAATGTGTGCGCACGAAACATATTTGCTCGAGCTGGAGAGCCTGTGCACCAGCTGCTGCTGTTCAAGAAAATCTAGAATCCGATACACCGACATAGCGGGCATCGTGGATGTCGTGGAACGGTTACACAGATCCAGCACCTCGTAAGCAGACAGCGGGCTCGATGATTGCATCAATTCGCTTAGCACCTGTCGTCGCCGCTGGGTGAGTCGGGCGCCGTTCTCTGCGCATGCCACCTCCGCAGCACGCAATAACACGTCAAGCTCCTTTGGGTTTACTTGTTTTTTCATCTTAATGCTCGGTTAAGCGTTAAGGATACAATATATCATATTACGATTAGAAGCATGCTCCTCATCATTAGGCACTACTTTTTTTCGCAGAGTGAGGCAATAAGTTGTGTAAAAACTGTTGCAGGCTAATTGACAGGAGTGGCTCCCCTCATCGGAGGACACCCCTTCGGCTTTATAATTAGCTCAGGCCTCGTATGTGAAATCAGGCATCCCCGCTCTACAAACCCGATTTATGATACCTTTTGTCAGATAACATTCATGGGTTTCACCCATTTCAACAAAAACACAATAAGGTAAAGACATCATGGCTAATGCATACATCGTTGCAGCGAAGCGAACCGCTGGCGGTCGCAAAGGCGGCGCACTGGCAGACTGGCACCCCGGCGACTTGGGAGCTCAAACACTCAACGCAATTGTCGAGGACAGCAAGGTAGACCCGAGCGCCATTGAGGACGTGATTGTGGGCTGCGTCTCTCAGGCGGGCGAGCAGTCCAATCAGATTGGCCGCACCGCGGTCCTGGCCTCCAACCTCCCGCAAAGCGTCCCAGCGGTCACAATTGACCGACAGTGCGGATCTTCGCAACAAAGCATTCAGTTTGCCGCACAAGCCATCATGTCTGGCACACAGGACCTGGTGATAGCAGCAGGCATTGAAAGCATGTCACGCTGCCCTATGGGTATTAATGCGCGTGCCGGCAAGGTGTTTGATGTGCCCACGGATCCAACACCGCAATCGGTGAAAGACCAGTACGGTATTCGTCACTTCAGCCAGTTCGTTGGCGCCGAAATGATCGCTAAAAAGTACGGCCATACGAAGGAAGCGTTAGACGCCTATTCGGTGAGAAGCCATCAGCGCGGTCGCGATGCTCGAAACGCAGGCGCATTTGATAAGGAAATCGTCGCCATCATGGGCAGAACCGCCGATGGCGGCAAAGCATTGCATCAGCACGACCAGGGTATTCGCGATGACGCCAGCATGGAGGCTATGGCTCAGCTGAAAATATTGATGGAAGACGGCGCGCTCACAGCCGCTAATGCGAGTCAGATTTGCGATGGTAGCTCTGCTGTAATGATCGCGTCGGAACAGGCACTCAAAGACCACAATCTCACACCGCTAGCTCGCATTCATAACCTCACTGTAACCGCCGGCGACCCAGTGATCATGCTTGAGGAGCCCCTCTTTGCGACCGATCGAGCGCTGAAGCGTGCGGGCATGAAAATCGAGGATATGGACCTCTATGAGGTCAACGAAGCGTTTGCTCCGGTGCCTATGGCCTGGCTCGAACACACCGGTGCAGATCCTGACAAATTGAACGTCAATGGCGGCGCTATCGCTTTGGGCCATCCGCTCGGCGCCACGGGCACCAAGCTGATGACCACACTCGTTCATGCGCTTCACGCCCGGTGTAAAAAATGGGGTCTGCAGACGATGTGCGAGGGTGGCGGTATTGCTAACGTCACCATTGTCGAAGCGCTGTAGTCAATCGATGTGATGCCACCGAAGGTGGCGTTTTAAATAGAATTCCCATGGGGAAATCAATCGCCCGAGAAACATTTGCGCATCCTTCCTGACTAAGGTTCAATATCCCTAAGCCATAAAAATAACTAGGCGAAACGATGGAGATTAAAACCCTCAGCAAGGTTGTAACCGCTTGTGTTGTTGCTGGCGTTCTAAGTGGATTGCTGTTAGCGAATGTCACGTTTTACGAAGTGCTCATGGCCCAGCTTAGCCAGTGGGCGGACACTCAGAGCCTAGTTGCCTGGAATAACTCCCCGCACTACTGATTTTGGATTTACCCTGTAATTGACTGCTCCAAATTAGTTAAGCTAACCGCGCAGTGCAGCAGAGCGTGTGCCTACTTTTAAATTTGACTCATTCATTTATCTGGCAAAGCCTGGGAGTTAGCTATGTTTATCGAGCCGTTCGAAGTCGAAATCTGGATGAACGAATGGGAGACACGCTGCACCTACAACCTTGCTGAAACCTGCGTCGCTAGTATTACGATTAATGAACTACTAGCACTATCAGGTCGTGACGAAGCGGACCTATACGAAATCCTGTCGATGAAACTCACCTACGGTGATATCGAGGGGTCTGACCGCCTGAGAGCAGCCATTTCCAAGCTCTACGCCAATACGGCGATTGCGGACATCACCATTACCCACGGCACCATAGCGGCCAACATGCTCGTGCACAAAGGATTGGTAGAGCGCGGCGCCCATGTTGTATCGATCATCCCGACCTATCAGCAACACTACTCTATCCCGCGCAGCATCGAGGCAAATGTCGCCACACTGAGTCTCGAGGCAAGCGACCGCTTCCTGCCTGACCTTGACCGGTTGCGATCGATGGTAACGCTCGAAACGAAGCTCATCGCGCTCACGAATCCAAACAACCCGACCGGCGCTCTCATAGAACGCCCCATGCTTGAGGCTATCGCTGACATTGCGGCCTCGGTCGATGCCTATCTGCTCTGTGATGAGGTCTATCGAGGAACCGCCCAAGTCGGAGACGGGATGGTCCCCTCCATTGTCGACATCTACGATAAAGGCATCAGTACAGCGGGCATGTCGAAAGTATTCTCCCTCGCCGGTCTGCGCGTCGGATGGGTGGTAGCACCAAAAGAGCTGACCGAGAAGATCATGATCCATCGTGATTACGACACCATTTCGGTTGGCATGATTAACGACCATTTTGCGGCCATAGCACTTGAAAATGCTGACAAAGTTCTGGCACGAAGCCAGGCAATAACACGAGAAAATCTGGCGATTTTGAGCGGCTGGGTAGACAGCGAGTCACGCGTCGATTGGGTCAAACCCCGCGCGGGTACCACTGCCATGCTGAAACTCGACATCCCCATGAGCTCGAGAGAATTCTGTATCGATCTCCTCGAAAAAACGGGTGTCATGCTCACCCCTGGCGATGCCTTCGACATGGAGGGTTATGTGAGAATTGGCTATGCCAATGAGCGAGAAATTCTCGAGGCAGGCCTGTCTGAAATGTCTGCGTACCTGAAGACAAGTTTGCCGGCATAAGCCAGTCTTGCTATCGCTGCTTAGCGATAAAATCGGAAACTCGCTGGTGTAACTCGCCGTGTAAACGAAACGTTTGTCTATATACCCAGATACTCCCGATCAGAAAGACAACCGGAAGACCAATCATCAGGGTCCTTAAGCCAAATACCGTCGCCTCGCTTTGGATCTCATTGGGTACGTAACCGATAAGCGACAGTCCGACGCCAATAAAAAAACCAGCGAACGCACCAGCGAACTTCACGAGCATCGTCTGCACCGAGAAAATAATGCTCTCGCTGCGTTTCCCCGTCTTGTAATGACCGTAATCAACGACATCGGCGAGCATGACTGTCCCCAAACCATTGGCAATACCGCCACCGAACTTCAGCAGCGCGCCCGCTCCCGCGACGAGGACACCACTATTTGGTGCTACGATGCTCCCGGCCAGCAGAACGACACTGCAGGCGAGCGCAAATAAGCTAGCGATGTACCAGGTCAAACGTCGAGGTAGGTGTCGACAGAGCCACGGGAAAACGAAGATACCCAGCATTTCGGCAATACCGGAGACCAAGGCAAACATGGGAAACAATTCGGGCTTACCAATGGCGTAGCTGAAGTAGTAAATCGCGAAGCCACCCACCAGCTGGGTACCAATGTTAAAAGTGAGAATACAACCAATCAGCGAAGCTAGCTGATCGTTGTTCCGCAAGATGGCGATCACATCGACAAAGGAGAAGCGCTCGCTTGCCACCTGAGTAGCAACTCGCTCCTTCACCTGCGTGAAGGTAATCAGCGCAGATGCGAGAAAAGCAATGATGATGAGACCCGAGAGAAGAAGGAATCCCCTACCTTCATCCCCTTCACCGAGGAAGGCGATGCTCGCCAGTCCGTAGGTGCCGACGATCGTCCAGGCGATACTGGCGAAGAGGCGCGGCCACACAACTAATCGCTCTCGCTCCTCGCGACGAGCAGACAGAGCGGGCACCATGGACCAAAAGGGAATATCCATAATGGTGTAGGTGAGACCCCAAACTATATAGGTCACGGTGACAAATAAAAGGAGCTGCGAACCTGAAAACAGGTGTGCAGAGAACAGCGCCAACAAGGCCAGCGAGTTGATCACCGTCCCAAGGACAATCCAGGGCCTGAACTTTCCAAACCGACTGCGGGTGTTATCGACGATCATGCCCATGACCGGATCGGACAGCGCGTCAATCATGCGGACAACGAGAAACAGCGTTCCCACAAATGCCGCGGGCACGCCGGCAACATCGGTGTAGTAGTACATGAGAAAGAGATAAACGATTGAGCAGGCGAAGTCTTTTCCCATAGCGCCCAGTCCGTAACTGAACTTGGTGCGCGTCGAAATCGAGTCAATCCCATCGATAGCGTCACTCATGGCACAGAGTTCCGCAGACGATAGTTATTTCAAGGCTTATCAACATGCGCCACACTTAGTCTGAAGCCCCATCGATAGGTCTCCGCATTGAGCAGATACTCAGGTCGAACACTGGGCGTCCATGAGTCATCACCACCAACACCCATGTGGTAGCCATCAACATGGACGTGTAAGGCAGACTGCTCGATGCACTCGAAGGTGTGCTGCGCTCGCATGAGGCTCTCCACCCCAAAGTCGCTAACGGCAAAGTCGAAATCATCTTCAATGCGTTCAATACAAACCGAACCAATAACGGCCCGTCTTACGTCACAGCGAAGTCCGTTATCGCTCGGAAAGATATAAGGAGTCTGCATCGCTTGTCGATCACAGGACCATGCACCAAGGTCGGCTGACAATTTGCGATCGGGATAATTCTCATGAGGTCCCCGACCAAGCCAGTACACAGCCTCAGGTTTATCGCACAGCAACAACCGCATGCCTACGCGTGGTAAGGGTGGCATCTCAGGATCCACGCTCACCTCAATCGCGATATCGACACCGCCTTCAGCGTCGAAGGTATGCCTCCACACAGAACGAATGGCCACGCCTGCGTCATTGAGATACTCGTGCCGGCTAATAACGGTGGCGCCCTTGACCTCTGCGCCAGTGCATCGATGCTCCAGGTCAAACAGACCCGCCGCCTGCCACTTGGCTAACCAGGCCTCAGGTGATGGGTTATCTACCTCGCTGCTGCAAATATCGTTATCGAGCGGCGCGCGAACAAAGCAGTCGGTCATGGGCGCATCGAGCAGGACTCTTCCATCGATCGCCCAATCGGTAATGAACCCCACCGCTGTACTCACTTGCCAAGTGACACCGCCCGCCGTTACCAGAAGTTTCTCACCCTGTTGCAAGATTTCTGCGGGGCTGGTTTCTCGCTCGCGTGTCGTATCTGCGAGCGCCAGGACATGCTGACTCCGCGCAATTTCATGCCCTTCAGGGAGCGCATTTGTCACCCGTTTTGTCGTGATCCACACATCTAAGAGGAGGTCCTGCTCAGAGTCTGTAACGAGGTCACTATGGTTATCAATAACGATGGTTTGAGTTCCCTCTGGCGCTATTCCCAAGACCTGCGAGCCTTCTTGGTGCGCATCACGTAAGGAGCCCAGTCGCCAGTTCAGTCGCTCGTTATCTGTCGATCGGAAAAGATACTCGCTGGTCACGGTAAGGGAGATCGACCGATCGTAAATCTCTGTAGTGAACGTAAAAGGCTGCTGGGCTCGCTTCGCTTCAAGGAGTGAGGGATGTGGCGTTCGATCAGGAAACACCAGCCCATTAATGCAGAACTGACGATCGTTAATCTCGTCACCAAAATCACCGCCATAGGCGAAGTAAGGTACACCGGCATCACTGACGCGCGTCAGCCCCTGATCGACCCAGTCCCAGATAAACCCACCTTGTAACCGCGGATTGGCTCGGAAGGCATCCCAGTAATCTGAGAAATTTCCGAGACTGTTCCCCATAGCATGCGCGTACTCACAAAGAATGATGGGGCGCGCCTGCTCGCCTACGTCTGCCTGTAAATCTGCCCAGTGCTGAATGCTGTGAGCTGGGCGGCCATAGGGTGATGGCATGTCATCCACCACCCGCGCATACATGGGACAAATGATGTCCGTTACCGACGTGTCTGCACCACCACCCTCATACTGAATGGGACGCGACGGGTCGGCCTTCCGTACCCATCCGGCCATGGCCTCGTGATTGCCACCGTAGCCCGATTCATTGCCGAGCGACCAGATAATGACGCTGGGGTGATTGAAGTCCCTACGGACCATCCGACTCATGCGCTCCACATACGCGCGAGACCAGGCATCATCATCGGATACTAGACTCATGGGCGTAAGCCCATGTGTCTCGATGTTTGCCTCATCAACGACGTACATGCCCAGACGATCACAGAGATCATAAAAACCCGGTTGATGCGGGTAGTGAGAGCAGCGTATGGCATTGAAATTGTGCTGTTTCATCAACCGAATGTCGGCCTCGACCTGCGCAAGTGATTCGGTGTGCCCCGTCTCAGGGTGATGCTCGTGTTTATTCACGCCACGGATTAACAAAGGCTTTCCATTCAGCAACAGCTGCCCGTCTGTAATCTCAACCGAGCGAAACCCTATATCGCTCGCTTCACACTCTACGAACTCACCGTGCTCATCGAAAAGGGAGACGACCAAGCGATAGAGGTTCGGAGTTTCAGCACTCCAAGCCTGAACGCTGGGCACTTTGAGTTTCACCCCAGCTCGGTCTTTATAGCGACCCCGCTCGTCGATGAGATCGGTGCCAATGCGCTGCCGATGTGAGAGCACGGTTGCTCCCCACGCATCGATAAGCGCCAAGTCAACCTCGCCTCGACAGACTTGATTGCAAATCACTTCAACCTCGAGCACACCCTCTGCGTAATGCTCATCGAGCGTCGCGGTCACTCTGACGTCACTAAGGTGTGTGTTTGGTTTTGAGAGCAGGTACACGCTCCGGTAAATACCGGAGAGATTCCACATATCCTGATCTTCGAGATAACTCCCATCGCAGAGCCTCAAAACCATTACCGCCAGGTCATTGTCACCGGCTCTAACTTCGCGACTGATGTCAAACTCCGCCGGAAGGCGACTATCCTGCGAGTACCCCACCAGACGACCGTTACACCAGACAAAAAATGCGCTATCGACACCGTCGAAGACGAGCCGGGTCTGATCAACCAAATCACTCTCATCGAGCCAAAAACACCGCCGGTAACAACCGGTAGGATTGTCCTCCGGTACGATCGGAGGCGTTGCGGGGAACGGGTACTTCACGTTGGTATAGATGGGTTTGTCGTACTCCTGAAGCTGCCAGTTTCCTGGCACCCGTATGCAGTCCGCTGTGGCCTCAGAGTTCAGCCAATCATTGGGCACGTCATTGGGTGAGGGAAAACACTCAAACTGCCAATCACCGTCCAGCGTTCGTCGGCTAGCCGATGCGCCACCGGCTATCGCTTCGGCAAGTGAGCGATAACTGTGCAGCTGCGAGTGTGCCGGCAGTCTGTTCAGACTGGTGATTTCCGGCGTCTGCCAAAAACGGAGCGCTTTCAATTGCTGCAAGCTAAGGTCTGACATCAGGCGTCCCCGCCCTTACTGAAAATGTCGTGGAGAACCGCGAGCGGAAGTTTTGGTTGCCGATCGAAATACACAAGGCCGTTAATTTCCTGCTGCACATCGGTCAGCTGCGTCCAAACAAAACCCTGTAGCGCTCCAAGTGAGCGAATGTCCGTCATGATCGTGCGCATTCTCGTTTCCAGCGCCTCGGGGGTCTCGGCGAGGTTACCGTAACTGAAATCTTCCTCGCTGAACGAACCCATACCGATGCCGCCGCATTCTGTGAGTAATATGGGCAAGCCGCCAACATCCGCACTAGGCAGGGCACCCACGCGATCTCGACCCCCAAACTCGTTTGTAACCGAGCTGTGAGGATCCTCAATCAGCGCTGCTAGCCGACTCGAGACATCACTGTCTTCGCTGTACAGGTGCAAGGTCCAAAGATCACCCGAGGAATACTCCCACCCGTCATTACCAACAACGACTCGACTATCATCGAGCGCCTTCGTCAACGACGTTACGGCATCAACAAAGGCGCGTTGTTCCGGACGTTCGCTCTGATGCCAAGCACCCCATGACTCGTTGAAAGGAACCCAAGCAATAATCGATGGGTTAGCGCGATCGCGCTTTATCAGCTCCATCCACTCCGTGGTCAGTGACTCGATGAGCTCTGTTGAAAACACCCGCCCAGACGGCATCTCCGCCCACACCATCAAACCTAATTTGTCTGCCCAGTAGAGGTATATCGGATCTTCTGCCTTCTGATGCTTTCTCACACAGTTAAAACCCATGGCTAGGGTCAACTCGACATCACGACGCAGCGCCTCATCCGTCGTCGCCGTGTACCAGCCCTCGGGAAAATAGCCCTGATCTAAAACACCACGCAGATACAGTGGATCGCCGTTCAGGCAGAGCTGACCATCGGTGACCGAGATTTCGCGCAATCCCGTGTAGCTCGTGGCCTCATCACGCTCTTTCGTCACATGATTCAACAGCGTCAGCCGAACCTCATACAAATGGGGCTGTTCTGGCGACCAGAGTATCGGGTCCTCGATGAAGAGCGTCGTCCGGATTTCTGCTCGCCCTGCCGTCTGAACTGTATCGCTCGCGATCACACGATTACCATCTAGAAGCTCGACACTGACCTCGCCGTCCATTTGCGCCGAGAGAAAGGCCTTATAGCTGAGAGCCTGTTCAGCGACGTGGTAGGAATACGCAGTGGACTCAATCGACACAGAAGTTAGCGGCTCGAGCCAAACAGACTGCCAAATGCCTGTGACCCCGTCGTAATCGATTGGCCAGCGCGTCGTGCCCGCTTGTTTGCCGCGAGGCTGGGTCCATGACAGCGAGTCTTCCACCCGAATAGTGATGCGATTCCTTCCAGGCATCAGCGCATGCTCAATGTCCAAGCCAAACGAAGCGTAACCACCTCGATGTTGACCAACCTCTTGTCCGTTAACGAAGACGCGGGTCAGGAAATCACTGGCGCCAACACGAAGGACAATGCGACTGTGCCAGGCCTCGGATTTGATAACTTCCCGCTGGTACCAAACCACGGCAGCACCTTCAGCCTCGGCAATGCCGCTGGCAGCTGATTCCATGGAAAACGGCACCGTGATGGTTTGGGCATCAGTCCACGGCCCATCAAACCAAGCATCAGTGAGTCCTCGATTATCGGGATCAACCCTGAACGACCATGGTCCATTGAGGCTTTGCCACTGATCACGAACGAGGATAGGGCGTGGGTATTCGGCTCTCGGCGTGAACGGCTCGCTCGCTTCTGGCGTTGGCGGTGTGTTATCGACCGTCAGGGACATCTCTTCGTTATCTTTTTCGTTGTCTTTTTGGTTATCTTTTTTAATTACCGATGACGCAGAGCCACACCATAGCCGCTTATCGTTTCTTTCGCATTGAGTTGTCTTTCAAATCATCCCTTGGTTACTCTCATCTCGTTACCCACTGTACCGGTTGTTACAGCCGGACACGCACGAGAACATTGCTATGACTGAGCCAAAAGGAATTTCTTTCTCTCTCTCCCAGATCTTCATTCAATCTAGTCTTGGTGCGCTTATCCTGTCGATGAGCGTGCTCTCATTGGCCGCTGAGAGAGCACCCGTACTGGATGCCATGGATGTGTTTGAACTGGAGTGGGCCTCCGACCCGCAGGTTGCACCTAATGGCAAGTCCGTGGTCTATGTTCGTCGCTCATTCGATGTCATGAGCGATGCCGCCAAAGCGACTCTTTGGCAAGTCTCCATCGATGGCAGTGATCATCGACCGCTCAATAGCAATTTGCACCGGAGTACCTCGCCACGCTGGTCTCCCCAGGGAGATAAAATTGCCTATGTCTCTAGCGAGAGCGGCTCCAGTCAGATTCATATCCAGTGGATGGATACCGGCCAGACGTCGGTCGCGTCACACCTTCAGCAAAGCCCGTCAGACCTCACCTGGTCTCCCGATGGTCAATGGTTGGCCTTCACAATGTCGGTTAAAAAGTCGACGCCACCCATCGCGAAACGTCGCAAGGCGCCCTATGGTGCTGTCTGGGCCAAACCGCCGGTTACTGTCACGACCACGCGCTATCAATACGATGGCCGAGGCATCGTCGATCCGGCTTACCGCCATGTGTTCGTCATCCCTGCCGACGGTGGTGTAGCACGACAGCTAACATCGGGTGATTTCAATCACTATGGCCGGCTGAGCTGGTCGGCTGATAGCGCGTCGATCTTTTTCTCTGCTGACCGCTCGGATGATTGGGAGCTCCGCAGTGATGAAGCCGACATCTATTCAGTATTGCTTGGCAGCGGTGCGCTAACGCAAATCACAGACCTTCCGGGTGCTGAACGCTCACCTGCGGTCTCACCAAACGGCAAGCTTCTTGCCATCAGCTACGAAGAGAGTAGACCCCTAGCCTTTACGCCCGACCGTATTGCCACGGTTGATCTCTCAACCAAGGATGTCCGCATACTCACCGAGGCCGTCGATGGAGATGCGGCGAATATCCTGTGGCGAGCCGATGGTAAAGCGCTCTACTTCGCCTTTGATGAACGCGGTGAACGTCACATCAAACAGGTGACGCTGAACAAGGCAGTCTCGCCAGTGGCTACAGGATTGGGCGGCACCAGCGTGGGTCGGCCCTATCTATCCGGCGGGTTCCACACGGCCGGTGGTGTCGTTGCCTACACAAAAGGAGGACCTGATCGGCCAGCAGACATCGCGGTCACGCACCGTAAAACGCCCAAAATTATCACTGCGCTCAACGATGATCTCCTCAACTACCGATCGTTGAGCGAGGTACACGAGATTGTCTACAACTCATCGTTTGATGGCCAGGAAATCCAAGGCTGGTACATCACACCGCCTGATTTCGATCCCACAAAGAAATACCCTCTGATTCTTGAGATTCATGGCGGGCCTCACCTCGCCTATGGACCCCATTTTTCAGCTGAACTTCAGCTCATGGCCGCTGCTGGCTACATCGTTTTTTACGATAACCATCGGGGTAGTCTGTCGTATGGCGAGGATTTTGCGCTGCTACTCCAGTACAAGTACTCGAGCGAAGAGGACTTTGCTGACCACATGTCAGGTATTGATGCCTTGATTGAGAGAGGCATTGTGGACGGCGATAATTTGTTTATCGCGGGCGGCAGTGCGGGCGGCATCGCCACGGCCTATGCCATCGGTCTGACAGATCGCTTCAATGCGGCGGTCGCGGCGAAACCCGTTATTAATTGGGTGAGCAAAACACTGACCGCCGACTCGATGGTGGGACAGATCTATCATCAGTTCCCGGGACCACCTTGGGAACACCTAGACCACTATTGGAAGCGCTCGCCACTGTCTTTGGTAGGTAACGTCGTTACGCCTACCCTCTTGCTGACGGGTGAGGAAGATCGGCGTACACCCATGTCCGAGACCGAGCAGTTCTATCAGGCCTTGCGACTGCGTGGTGTGGACTCAGCCATGGTTCGTTTGCCTGGTACATCGCACGGCATAGCGAGTAGACCATCGAGACTCATTACCAAGGTCGATCACATCCTCGCTTGGTTCGAGCGCTATCGGAACGAGTATTCAAACGGCGAGTAACGTAGGGCTGGTCATGTGGCGCTTCTCCACGAACGAAGAGCGTCATGCTAACCCAAAGTTGTTGCGCGCACTGGACCAACGCTCTAGGTTTACTCATCACTTGTCAGATAGGCCAACAAGCACCTCGGCGTACATCTCTATGGCATCAAAGAGGTTCTTCAAGCGGAGGTTCTCGTCGCGACCGTGCTGGTTGTTGTCATGGTTGGCGACGGGAAGGATGACAATGGGGACCTCGAGATTATCCTCAAACAGGTAGATCGGTAGCGATCCACCCATAGTGGGCGTAATCAGTGTCTCCTGATCGCCTAACCGATCGAGAATGACCTTCAAATCGCCGACCACATCGGCGTCAATGGACGTTCGGAACGAGCGGTAACCGCCCGGACGGGGGACCATCTGCAGGTGTCGCTCTCGAGCCGCATCCGCATCGGGCCCTTCGGGAGAAACAGTCATACCGAGCTTTTCAAAATGAGCTTTCAGGGCAGCCAATAAGGCCTCGGGCTTCTGACCTGGCACCAGCCGCAAATTGAGCGAGGCTTGAGCCGTCGGTTCAATAATATTCCGCGCCTCGGGACCCACTCCGCCACCCGAGATACCACGGATTACAATGGCTGGGCGCATGATGGCTGACTCCAGGCGCTCTCCCGGTATTTCGTTATTACCGAGACCGAGCTCGCGCTTCAGCTGTGCATCAACTGAAGGCATGGCGGCCACAGCACGAGTCTCTCGCTCTGACACAGCTCTAACATCATCGGAATAGCCTGCAACCGTCACGCGCCCCTGATCATCCTTAAGTGACAGCAACAAACCCATCAGGATCTCATTCGGGTTTGGCGCCCAGTTGCCGTAGTGGCCCGAGTGCAAAGGTCGGTTCGGCCCAAAGGTCGTAAGATCGACAGTCATGCTACCTCGGACCCCCAACACCAGTTGTCGGCGCCCCGACTGATGCATGGGGCCATCGCAAAAGAGCATGACGTCGGCGACCAGATCATCCGCGACCTTTTCAAGTACACCTTCCAGGGTTGGGCTACCCCGCTCCTCTTCACCATCAAGGATCAGTTTGACAGTGACATCCGGCATCTTGCCCGCTGCCACCAAGGCATCAATGGCGGCCATCAAGGCAATCACTGGCGCTTTATCGTCCCCGGCAGAGCGCGCAACAACGCGCCATGAGGGGTCAAAGGCGTCCTGATCCCAAGATAAGATTTTCGCCTCAGCCTGCAGTGGATTATCCGTCCATAGTGTTGGCTCAAAGGGTGGCGAGGACCACTGACTGGGGATCACTGGCTGCCCATCAAAATGTGCATAGACTAAGACAGTCGGCGCATCATCCGAGCCGGGCCGCTCGGCCACTACGTATGGCGCACCGCCAGCAGACACGACCTTAGACGTAAAACCTCGACTTGCGATGTAGTTCTGAATAAACGCCGCATTGTCCTTCATGTCGGTGAGGTTACTTGCAACGTTAGGAATACTTAGGAATTCCCGAAAATCCGTAACAATGGTGATAGCTTTAGCTTGATGGTGCTGTCTTGCGATCTCGGTGGGGCTTTGTGCGAATGCACCTGACGATGCCAAACCCAAAAGCGCGAGCGCAGCCGTCATGTTGCGTGCAAATATCATGATGAGCGACTCCAATGAATCCGTGTTCGGGTCAGTTTAACAATCGGGCGACATCGCGCGATGTTGCAATCTCACCCTGATCAAAATAGCTATCGTGATTCTCTTCAATGCTTTTGAGGTCATAGAGGTAATTGACCATAAGGCCCGCCGATTGTTCCAGACCCTTATCACTAAGATCGGCCGCCCAATGAATGGCGTGAAGGCTTGCGCCGTTCCCTAAATGAAAACGCGCCACGGGATCGAGCGCAAGGTTGTTGCGGCGCTCCTTCAAAAGGTACTGCGCGCACGCTGCTAGTAATTCGTCTCGCCGAACATCGGCAGTCTTAGCCGAATCAGTCTTTGCCATCGACCGCATCTCATCGAGATCAATGCCTGTTTCCTGAGTTGCCAGCCACCGGCAAAAACCGGGGATGGGTGAGAGCGTTACGAAACGCTTCATCCTTGAATAACGTTTACCGACCTCTTCAACCACCTGCTTGATCAGAAAGTTACCGAATGAGACGCCAGCCAAACCGGGGTGACAGTTGCTGATGGAATAGAACACGACCGTGTCTAGAACACTCCCCACATCACCCTCTTTCGTTTGATCAATCAGAGGACCAATGGCGTCAGGGACCCCCTCGGTTAGCGCAACCTCGACAAAAACCAGCGGGTCGTCAGGCATCGCAGGGTGGAAGAAGGCGAAACACATTCGATTGCCACTCAATCTGGCTCGCAGATCATCCCAGCCCTGTATGGCATGCACTGACTCGTACTGGATTATTCGTTCGAGAATGGATGCCGGTGTATTCCAGTCAATCGCCCGCAACTCGAGAAACCCCCGATTAAACCAGGAGATGAACTGGTGCTTTAAATCGGTCTCCACCGCCTTAAGCTGGGGCAGATCGTTGAGCACCTGAATCATTGCCCCGCGCATTTTCACCAACACAGGGGTTGCCTTGGGCGCCATATTCATTCGGCGAAAGAGCTTTATTCGCGGCGCTTCAGCGGCGCGCGCGAGCGCCGCAAGATTCGCCTCTGACGGATCGAGCTTGTAGCTTTCTGCGGCGGTTAAAACCGCGTCACTATCGGCTGAAAAATCGTCAGCTAAAGCTTCAAAGAAAAGGCGTCGGTTGTCATCGTCTAGCGCTTGATAATCAGCTACAACCTCGCAAGCCAAGGCTAAGCCTGACGCTTCCCCTCTGTGATGGAAAAGCTGCTTACTTTTGGCCAACAGATCGCTTGAAGGCGCTTCGAGCGCATTCTGTCGGCGCCGCTCAAGAATATCTCGCCCAACGGAAATAACCGAATTTAGGAGCCCGGAAAGCCCAGCCAATCCAGACTCGGGCTCACGATCAGGAACATTGGTTTCCACTTGCGACATCGCGAATAGCTCCCAAAACAGTAGAGTCACTATAGCTCTCGTTCCACAGTGCTACCAAGGATAAAAAGCCTTACTTTCCACTATTTTTCCTACAACGGCGATTTGAATGCATCGCCATGACAATCAGGGCATCTCACTTAACTTTTTCAGCCTACGAGTGCTACGCTGAACTCAAAAATAGCGTTAAGGAATCCCCATGACTGATATACCAAAAGCCAGACCTGCCAGCACCGTTGTCCTTTTGCGTGACACGGACAATGGTATGGAAACCTTAATGCTCAAGCGCAACAAAGCGCTGATGTTTGCCGGTGGCTTATGGGTGTTCCCAGGAGGTGCGCTGGAGGAAGCTGACATTGAAGCTGCTGATGGCGATATCTCGACAGCCGCTCGTATTGCTGCGGCCAGAGAAGCTGAGGAAGAATGCGGCTTGCGTCCAGATACTGAAAACATGGTGCACCTCAGCCACTGGACGACACCTGTTGTCGAACCTAAGCGATTTGAGACCTGGATTTACGCGGCGCCGCTGGCTGAGGATGCTGACGTTGCCATCGACGGTAGCGAGATTCATGACTTTGCCTGGATTCTTGTTAAGGACGCAATAGCACAACACGAGGCGGGCGAGTTTGGCATGCTGCCACCCACCTACATCACGCTGCTCTGCCTGTTGCGTTACACCACAACCGCCGAAATGACCGCTGGTGAAAGCGAAATTCCACCACCCTATGTTTTCCCCGTGTTTACCAAGACAGAGGGCAAAATGGCCGTGCTGTTCCAAGGGGACGCGGGTTACGAAACGGGCGATGGCAGCGCTGCAGGTGCTCGGCACCGCGCCATCATGCAAGAGAAAGGATGGGAATACGTTTACAGCGACGTCGACGATACCCATCCACCCTTTGTCAGGAGTTGAGGCTGGAAGGAACTTTACTTGTAAGCAACCGAGGACGTTATGGTTATGAGCCAGAAGCTTTCCCGAACGAGCAGAACGAAGCGAGCCCTCCAAAATCATTGGACCAAAAGCCTCAATCAGCTTAAAGGTATTTTGAAGTTCTATGGTTATGTGGGTCTTTTAGGCCTCGCCGCGTGGGCCTCCGGAGCGCTATTTCGCGGCATCACCCGAGGCCCGGACGTTGGTTCGTTCGAAAAACTCCTCGCCGGTGTGATGTTTGTCTTACCCTTGGCCGCTGCGGGCTGCTTCATCCTGATGCCTAGCGTAAGGGAACGTTTTTTTACGTCGATAAAACTGCACCTCAGAACGTTTCGCCGAAAGTAATACCTTGAGGGTAAAGGGCCGAGAGCAACAACAGTCAGCTTAGGTCGTCAGTCCCGGAAACCAACACTCCTGGGCTGGTCTATTCATTACCACATCACCCCATCCAACCGATTCGCCAGCTCATCCATTGGTCATGAATTCTGATGGATTGAGTAGCCAGCTAGCGAGGAGCCCTTTTTTGAAGATTTTTGCCTGCCAAGCGTTTAGGATGCCGGCGCGAGTAAAAGGGTTGGCACTCCAGCTATCCGCCAGTTGATTACTTTGGAAAATACGCGGGTAACAAGCGACCAAAAGCCAGTTTTACTCGTATGAGTAGACTTCGAGGATGAACACATAACTATGAAGAGCCCAGTAACCGACATCTGTGACCTAACTAAAGAACTGCCGCCGGACGCACCCGATGCACCGCAGTGGCTGGTCGATGCGTTGCAGGTGCCTCGCGAAGAGGGCTGGGTAAACTCGGACGGGTGCAATGTTCACTACTTCCGTTGGGGTGATCCTGCGAATCCACCTCTACTCTTGATGCACGGTTTTCTGGCCCATGCCCGCTGCATGGCCTTCATCGCCCCGTTTCTAGCTGAGCAATACCACGTCGTTGCCTACGATCTAACCGGTATGGGTGACTCAGGCGTTCGTTCGTCCTATCCCGACGCTGTTCGCGCACAGGAAGTGGTCGACGTCGCTCGCGAAACGGGTCTATTTGATCACGCCATTAAGCCCATCGTGATTGCCCACAGCTACGGCGGGCATGTGGGCCTTGCAGCCATGAATGATTTTCATGAGCTATTCGGTGGCCTCGTTGTTTGCGATCTCATGGTCTTGAGACCCGAGCGACTCAAAGAACACTTCTCGGGTGGACGTCCCATGCGATCGGATACGAGTCGTCCGAACCGAATCTACCCAACGTATGACGAGGCAAAATCGCGCTTTGTGCTCTCGCCAAACCAACCTTGTGGCGAACCTTATCTATTTCATTACATGGCCTATCACTCGCTGAAACAAGTTGACGGTGGATGGACGTGGAAGTTCGATACCAGTGTTTTCGACAGTGATTTCTCCCTGAAAGACCGAATACTCAATCAAGTAGATGCGGTTGTCGCCGCACCGGGCAGAAAAGCCTATGTCTACGGACAGCACAGCGCCTTATTTGATGATGACTCGGCCGATTACGTGCGTGAGCGGGGTGGCGATAACATTCCTTTCATTAGCATTCCCGGCGCACGTCATCACCTGATGCTCGATGAGCCCATCGCCTTTGTCAGCGTGCTTCGCTCGCTGGTTGCACAGTGGCACGCAGCTGATAAAGCGGCTTGAGCTAGTGTCCGGTAAGTGCATTTCTCCAATGCAGTCGTGGCTTACTCGTGAAAATGATCGGCGCCCCTGAAAACAGCGAGAGCCTTCTCGTTCCGGTCTTATTGGCGAGCGCAGGCGTACTGTTCTTCTGCATGCTCGATGCGGTCATGAAAGCCCAAGCGCTGGCCATGGGGGTCTACAGCGCTACGTTTTGGCGGGCAGCAATGGGCGCTGTCTTCGCGTCCGCGCTCTACTTACCCAATCGGCCGCAACTGGCAACAGGGAGAGTATTGAGGCTGCATATTACTCGCGGTGTGCTTACTGCCTTCATGATGCTCTTCCTGTTTTGGAGCCTAACGCAGCTACCCCTTGCGCAGGCTGTTGGTCTGAGCTTTGTCGCTCCAATCATCGCTCTGTACCTTGCGGCCCCCATGCTCCGTGAGCAAATTACACGCGGCGCAAAAATCGCCGCTGTCTTAGGTTTTGGTGGTGTTGTGATCATGGCCGGCGAGGATATGTTTCAGATGCGTGATGACAGTAGTCTGCTGGGTATTGCGGCGGTCCTCATCTTCGCCGTAATGTATGCACTCAATATCATTTTGCAGCGAAAGCAGGCCTTGGTGGCACGACCCACGGAAATTGCCTGCTATCAAAATGTGATCATGACCTGCATTCTGGCGCTCGGCGCTCCATTCGCCATCACCCTACCCGCTGATGTCGTCCAGTGGACTGCCGCGTCAGCCGCCGGCGTTCTTGCCGTCATTTCGCTCATACTGTTGTCCATCGCCTACAGCAAAGCGGAAGCACAGGCCCTTGTCTCCGTGGAGTACACAGCGTTTATCTGGGCTGCATTGTTTGGCTGGCTGTTTTTTGCCGAACCTGTCAGTGCGGGCACGATCTTGGGCACAGCGCTTATCATCACTGGCTGTATCGTCAGTACACGGAAAGCAAAAGCCTAGTCATTTAGGGTTACACTCCCTTAATGCCCGGACCTTCCTACGACAACCTGTATGAAGTCGCCTGCCTACGAAAAGGCGGGAGTGATGTTGTGGAGAGCCTACTGCCCACCATTGCAACCAAAGAATATCTCAGTGGGCTGGGGTCCGACCGCTACCTCGCGGAGTTCACCCGGAAGGTATTTCAGTCAGGCTTCGTCTGGCGCATCGTCAATAACAAGTGGCCGCAGTTTGAAGAGGTCTTCTGGGAGTTCGATATTGAGCGTCTGCTGATGATGCCCGACGACATGCTCGAGCGTAAGGCCAGCGATCCCGGCATCATTCGCAACTTCAGCAAGGTCAAAACCGTGCTGGATAACGCGGTGATGATTGCTGACACTGAGCGGCGCGAGGACAAGACCTTTGGCGAGTTCATTGCCGGCTGGCCGGATGATGACATTATTGGCCTATGGCTATTTTTAAAGAAACACGGTAGCCGACTGGGCGGAAACACGGGTCCCTATGCCCTGAGAACCTTAGGTGTCGATACATTTTTGATGACCGCCGATGTGGAGTTCTTTCTGCGCGAAAACGACATTGTTGATTCGGGCATTCACAGTTTGCGCGCCCTCAAAGCCACACAGGCTTATTTCAATGACCTCCGCGAACAAAGCGGTAGAAGCTTGTCGGAGCTCAGTCGACTCGTCTCCGTGGGAGTTCGACGAAACCAACCCCCCCAGTAAAACCTGAACCACTCAATGCATAAAAGCATTGCCAGCCCGTTACTTCGTCTCAACTAAGCGCCGTTGCGTCAGTTCGTTTTCCCGTTAGGTCTGGGGCTTTTCTCGCTTGATTGCATTAAGATCTGCTTCGTGCCTAACTGGCAGGATGGGTTAATTAGCTGAATGACCCTCTACAAAAACATAAAATAACGAGGCTTTAATGGAAGACCAAGTAACAGCTAGAGAGCTTTTATTACTTCTCGCTGTATCGACCATGGTCATATGCATGGCCATTGGCGTCGTCACTTTCTATGTCCGAAAAAACATTATGTTGTGCGCCGAATGGCTGGTGATGTTTTGCTCGGGCTGCAATGTCATTGCCTGGTTCTTCACCGGTAACGACTGGCAATGGGACTTGATTTGGTACCTAGACGCATTCTCACGCATCGCTGGTATGAATTTGCTGCTCTATGCCGGTTTCGCAACATTGACACATAGTTTTCGACCAACTTTATGGTTCGATGGGATGACGCTCGCTTTCATTGCGATACTGACCTTGGGCTTTATGCAAAGCGACTTATTGTCACCGGCACGACACTATGCCTTCTCGGCAGCGCACTTTATGTTCATGCCCCTGCTCATTTTCTTAATCTACGAAATGCGGCGCATAAACAAACCAGTGCTCTCATTATTAATGGCTGCTACAACAATTATGCTAACGGTGAGCGTGGTGCTGTTAGATTTTGCGGCTCCAGCTAAAAACGACACCAACCTGGTATTAAACAAGGACTTTATTTCGCTTATGAGTTGGGGTTTTGGCTATCTCATCATTTGCAAGGCTTATGTCGCCATGGACGATCATCGAAGTCGAGCAAGATCTGAAGTGGGGACTGCGTAGGGCAGACAAAAAGGCAAAGATAAGACCGTAAACTGAAATACTAAAAACCAAAAAATACGGAGACGGCATCATGAGGATTTATAGCGTTGTAGCAATCGTGAGCTTTGTGGTTTTCACAGGCTGCGGTCAAAGCTCACAGCAAGCGGGTAATAACGCGTCCGCGACAACGTCACCGTGGCACTCCTTAACCGAAACAGAAATTAACGAAGCAGCTGCCGCCATGAACGATGCCTTTGGTGAGGGCATCTTGTTCACTCGCATCAGCCTCACCGAGCCTGACAAGAACAAGGCGCGTGCTTGGCAGGCGGGCGATACAGCAACCCGCGGTGCAGATATTATCTACAGGCTAAACAAAGCCTCTTATATCGCTCGCTATGATTTTGATACCGCATCGCTCTCCGCTCCGAGCGAAATCACCAGCGGTCAGCCCATGCTAGTAGGCGAGGAGCTTTTCGGAGCGCTCGACGTGGTCAACCAACTGCCTGAAGTGGTAGCTGCACTGGAACGGCGCGGCATTACCGGCTCGGACGGTCTCTGCCTACCACGTACGGTCGGACGTTTCTTCGCTGATCTTGCAAACCCTGTCAACGACCGACTTGTCCGGTTCGACTGCTTCAACATTCGGGGTCAAAGTGGCTTAGGTCTTCTCCCTACGACGAGTGCTTGGGCGCGACCCGTAGAAGGTATCAGTTTCTTGTTCGACGTGGAGGAATTGAAGCTTATCGAATTCACAGACTCATTTGCTAACGCTGATTCACCACCCAATGACTTTGAGGTCATCGAGTTTCACGAGAGCGCACTCGACACGCGGCCAGCACTGAAACCGATCTCCATCGAGCAGCGCGAAGGACGCAATTTCGCCATCACGGGAAGTCAAATCAACTGGCAGGACTGGCAGTTCCATCTTCGCTTTGACCCGCGCCAAGGTACGATTCTCAATAATGTTGGCGTTATATCCGATGATGGATTCAGACCCGTTGCTTACGAAATCGCCATGTCTGAGATGTTTGTCCCATACCAAGACCCAGATACCCACTGGTTCTATCGCGCCTACTTCGATATGGGTGAATACGGCTTCGGCAACATGGCAACCGAGCTCAAAGGCAACGACTGCCCACCCACCGCTGTGTATCAGGATGTGGTCTTGCACACCGCGAGCGGGGAAGCCTTCACCGCCGAAAATCGCATCTGTATTTTTGAGTTCGACCCGGGCTACCCCAGCTGGCGCCACCACGAGTCTTTGTATGACGATGTACCCGGCATGGCGAAACACAACTCACGCAGAGCCACCAATCTCGTTGTGCGTATGGTCGCCGTGATCGGAAATTACGATTACTTCCAAGATTACGTTTTCCAGCAAGACGGACGGTTACGAATACGACTGATTTCAACAGGCATTGACGCCACCAAGGGTGTTTTCTCGGCGTCGTTAGATGACCCGAGAGCCGCGTCAGAAACGCAGACAGGAACGCTGATTGCTCCCTATCGCGTCGGCGTCAATCACGACCACTTTTTTAGCTACCGCATAGATATGGATGTCGATGGTGTTGATAATAATTTTGTTCGTCAGCGACTGGTGGCCACAGAACAGCCCGATGGCGCGCCTCGCCAGGGCATCTGGACCGTTCAACAAGAGCAAATACTGACAGAGCAACAGGCGCAAACCGTCATGAAAGTGGAAAAGCCCGCGCTCCTAACCTTTGCCAGCACCACCGCAAAAAACGCGATGGGCTACCCCACTTCTTACCAACTCATCTTCCCCAATACGCATCCATTGGTGACGCTCGATGATGCGATTTATCAACGCGCGGGCTTTCTCAAGAACAACTTGTGGGTGACCCGCTACAAGCCTAATGAGATTTTCTCGACCGGGCTCGCCGTCAATCAATCGGATGTTGGTGTGGGACTGCCTCAGTATGCGGCAGACGACGAGGCCATTGAGAATACTGACCTTGTCGCATGGCCCATGATTGGCTTTCACCACGTGCCCATGGCCGAGGACTGGCCCGTAATGCCCTCAAAGGTGGATGAGATCACGCTCAAGCCGCGTAACTTCTTTAACCGAAATCCAGCACTGGACGTTCCAGAGTAAATTGCGTCTCATGAGGCTGTGCAGAGGGGTTGGATTATGTCGGAAATAACGATCACAGAAATACACCGCTACCCGGTTAAATCCATGTTGGGTGAGACCCCCTCGGGGGTGACGGTTAGCGAACGCGGTATCCAAGGCGATCGCGCCTGGGCAACGCGTGATGAGGTCCGTGGTGGCATTCGCGGCGCCAAGAAACTACCGCAACTGATGCTATTTGGTGCGCGATCGGTCGATGGCAATACATCGGAAATTACCGCTCCTGATGGTTCGACCTGCCTAACAAGCTCAGACGAGATGAATCATTGGCTGTCAGAGAAACTTGATCACAGCGTGACCCTATGGCCGCTACTTCCTCCCGATAACCTCGAGCACTATCGACGAGGCGCCCCCGACTCAGAAGATTTCGAACAGGAGCTGCGAGAGATCTTCGGGCGCACCCCCGACGAACCGCTCCCAGATCTCAGCGCCTTCGCGGAAGTCATCGAATTCGAGTCGCCGCCCGGGACCTATTTTGATGCGTTTCCGATCATGCTCATGACGCAGCAATCGCTGGACACGATGTCACAGGTAGCTCCAAATTCGGCGTTCGATGAAAAGCGATTTAGAGCCAACTTCATTCTAAATGTGGATGGCTCGACCGATCGATTCCCAGAGCAAGCATGGATTGGTAAAGAGCTGCATATTGGCGAGGTGGTTCTCAAAGTAATCGATACCTGCCCGCGCTGTTCGATGACCACTCACGCCACCGACGCCCTCCCCAGAGATACCGACATCATGCGACATCTGGTGACTGAAGCTGAAGGCAATCTAGGTGTGTATGCAAAAGTCGTCCGCGGCGGCGACATTACTCAAGGACAGACCGTTACGGTCGTGTAACTCAGTCCGTCCTTGTTGCGTCAGACCTGAGCACAGCCAATGTGCTCAAGACACCGTAATCGTCTTTGCGTTGAAGCTATCCCATGGCCCCGTAACAGCGAGCGTCTTTGTTGGCGCGTAGACGTTGACGAACATTGTCTGTCCATCGGGTGAGAAACAGGCTCCGGCGAGCTCGGTCTGCAGTCGAAGACGCGCCAGCGGATAAGCGTTCCCGTCGGGTGCGATCCCCCGCAAATGGTTATCAACGACTTCGGTGTACTGATCCTCACAAACAATGAGGTGCCCATTGGGAGCAACAACCACGTTGTCGCCGTAATCAAATTGATGCTTGGAAACGCTCTCGAAAAAGAGTTCCACGCGATCGCTTTCCCCGTCAGGACTGAATTGGATACGGAAAATTTGACCGAGCTTACGGGCGCCACCACTGGTTGAGCAGACAAAAGCCTCGCCCTCGCCCATGTGGATACCCTCACCACGAGCCACCAAACTCGCACCTTTTGCGGCCGCTTGGTAACGCAGATCATCCTTTGGTGCCTCCACCGAATCCAAATCAACCCAGGTGACCTTGCCCGCAGCCCCCACCGCCATCGACATACCCGTCC
>CABYVD010000022.1:0-33234 GCA_902522335.1 Halieaceae bacterium
CACTGGAACCACTGGAACCACTGGAACCACTGGAACCACTGGAACCACGGGTACTACCGGAACCACGGGTACTACCGGAACCACGGGTACTACCGGAACCACGACTGGTACTACAGGCACCACCGGCACGACGGGTACTACCGGTACCACGGGCACAACTGGGACCGGTTGAGGGACCCTGAGCTAATTTATGAAGGGGTGCATCGCACCCCTTTTCTTTTGGTACCTTCTGTTCATGACAAGTCGGGCTACAGTAAAAACTTTAAGCATCGCGTTTTTAGGCGCGGTGAGTATTATTTTTTCAGACCTAGCCATGACCAGTGACTATGGCACCACTGGACTTATTGATATTCCTACCGCCCGTTTTGATGCGGATGGCGCGTTTGCGGCTGCTGCGTCGACCGATGAACGGCACAAACAGTTCTCTATTACCTATCAAGCCACACCTTGGCTTCAAGGAACGTTCCGATACACGGGATTCAATGATTTTTTTTATTGGGACCGGAACTATGAATTTAAGGCTAGATTGTGGGAGGAGGAGTTGTATCTACCCCAAGTCGCTGTCGGTATCCGTGACATGGTCGGGACTGGCGTATTCGGCTCAGAGTACATAGTCGGCAGTAAAAGAATCGGGAACTCTGACGTCACTCTAGGGCTTGGATGGGGTCGTCTCGCAGGTAAAGGCTTTTTTAGCAATCCACTCCGAGTACTCGATGATCGTTTTCTGACTCGTGCATCAGCTGCGGGACTGGTTGATCAACCTGGCGAATTTAGTTTTGGCAATTTCTTCTCTGGTCGGGAGGTAGGTATTTTTGCAGGGTTAAGCCATCAGTTTGAAGCTTTACCCATAACGGCGATGGTCGAGTACAACCCAGACCAATACGACTGGGATGTCGCACGTGGAGGTTTTCGTCCAAAACAGCCCTGGTCGACCGGCATTACGTGGCACGCGGTACCGGGCGTAGATCTGCGGCTGTCCCTGCAACACGGGGACGAGCTGGGTATTGGTTTTCGATCATATTTTGACTCTAAAGACGAGCCAACAAGGCGTGATCCCGATGTTTTCATATCAAGCTACTATTTATCGCCTAGTAACCTTCCGTCTCAAATAAACAAAAATAGCTGGTATGACCGACTTCTCTACGATGTTGAGAGATCGGGTCTACTGCTGGTCGAGGGCACAATTTCTGCTGACGGTAATCACGCAAAACTCGTGGTGGGTAACACCTCTTACTCAGTCTGGTCAGACGCGATTGGTCGCCACACGGCGCTAGCGGATCTTCACTTGCCCGCAACAGTAAAGTCGATTCACTATGTGGTGGAGGAGGGCGGCCACCGTTCTGTCACCGTTGTGGTGCCAAGGCCCTCAGCATCGTTCACTGACAACCCACGCACGATGCTTGATCAGGTGAGAATCATGTCTGGAAGAACTCTGGACGCACCCCAGCATAGAACTGGATTTGTGACCGGGAAACTCAATAATACCCTAAACATCAGAACAAAGTTTCAGCTGTTTGATCCGGATGATCCGGCCCGGTACCAGATTTACGCAGACGTATCGTCCGAGTACGCGTTAACCAACCACTGGGCCATCCGGTCATCCATCGCCATTAACCTCGACCAGAACTTTGAGGAAAGCAACCGGCAAGAGTCCGATTCAGTCCTCCCTAAAGTCCGAACAGACGTGGTCAAGTACCTTAACAAAGGTGACTCGGGCCTAGAGAAATTGGTCGTTGAGGGTCGCGATACGATCGGGCGATCACTACATTATCGTGCCTTTGGTGGGTACCTCGAAACCATGTTTGCAGGCGCCGGAGGCGAGGTATTGTACTGGCCACACAAGTCCCGAGTTGCGTTTGGTGCCAGTGCCGCTTATGTCAAACAGAGGGACTATGACCGAGGTTTTGGACTACTGGACTACAGTGTGGTGACGGGCCATGTGTCGGCCTACTGGGCAACCCCCTTCTATAATTACGACGTTGCAGTACACGCGGGCCGTTACTTGGCAAAGGACCTTGGCGCTACCTTTGAGGCTCGCCGCACCTTCCGTAACGGTTGGCAGGTCGGTGTGTGGGCCTCATTAACTGACGTCCCGTTCGACGAGTTTGGTGAGGGCTCGTTCGACAAGGGATTTTACTTTCAGGTACCTCTTGACGGTGTTTTTGGTTCCCGAACCCGGGGTAACTTTGCAACCCGAATGCGGCCGGTCCAACGCGACGGTGGTCAACGGCTCGAAGATTTCTCGGGCAATATTTTCTGGGACCTAAGGGGCGCGCGTTATGATGCGTTCACCCCGGACAAGAGGTTATTGCCATGACAAGGTTTTCACGGCTAATTGGTATGTCAGTGGGTACCTTTTTTGGGGCCTTGGTCTCTAGTTGCACGTTCTCAGCACCCCAATTTGAATCAGCGATCGTTTTGGCTCAAAGTGTTATCGCGTCAGACGATCCTAAGTCGGGTAATGAGACTGCAACCTGGTTTGCGTCGGTAGACGGGAGAGGCGCAGTATTAAACCCGTACGTGTCAAATAATTTGATTGTCTTTGCGAACACAGACGGCGACGCCATCGCTTTTGACGGTTGGACAATCCGGTCTGTGGTGGGTTTTGGTTTGAAGGAGCCCCTTTCTATATCAGGTAAAGACGGTGTCCGAACTTTCACGGTGTCAGGTCAAAAAACACAGACTCAATGTGATGAGTGGAGTCTTGCAGAATTGATCTGGAGCCAGACTTGTTCAAACGGTCCTGGTGAAATTGTGCTCGACGACGAGGGAAATATTCAAAAAATTACGATGCCGGTCTTCGACGGATCAGCCATTGTGACATTACGGGTGGCCAAGTAGGCCACGAATAGAGGACACTTGCCGTGCACATGAGAGACTTTGGTTTTGGGGGCAGTATGAAATTGAGCGTCACCTCTCGGGTACTTATTTTTGGGGTCTTTTCTTCCCTCTTGAGCCTGTCAGTTCTGGGTCAGGGGCTCCCACCAGGTGTCACACCCGTTATGGTTGACCAGTTAAGGTCGATGTCTCCTTCGCAGCAACAAGCACTTGCAAAACAGTACGGCATTCAATTCCCATTGGATGGTGCGGATTCGGCTGATGTTCCAAGCCTTGCTGCTCCCGGTGCGGTCCTTGAAACGCCCGCGGGTATGACCCAGGACGACATTGAAGCCGCGACTCCGGATAAAACCGAGGAGGTCGAGGAGCGTGCCCGAACTCGCTACGGACGGACCTTATTTTCTCGTGACGTGTCGACCTTTGCACCGACCGACGACGCGCCGGTACCTGAGTCGTACCGTTTGGGTGTGGGCGATCAGATTCTGGTTCAGCTCTTTGGTAAAGAGAACGATCAGTTAAATCTCCAAATCGGACGCTCAGGTGACATCAGCTTTCCAAAACTGGGATCGATCACCTTGTCTGGTTTGACCTTTGAGGACGCCCGAGACCTCATCAAGACACGTGTGGAGCAGCAACTCATTGGTGTCGACGCGGTCGTAAGCATGGGCCGCTTGAGGGCCATCAATGTGTTTATGGCCGGAGAAGTGGCGGTTCCGGGTGCTTATTCTGTTAGCGCCCTCACCACAGTGACTCAGGCGCTGTTTCAGGCGGGTGGGGTTACAGATATAGGGTCACTCCGTAAAATTCAGGTCAGACGAGCAGGATTAGTGGCAGCGACGTTTGACACCCATGACCTCCTGATGAAAGGCGACGTGTCAGACGATATTCGTCTCCAGTCAGGCGACGTCGTGTTCGTACCCCCCTACACCGGTGTCATTGAGGTGGAGGGTGAGCTAAAGCGGCCCATGGTCTACGAGCTGGTAGGTGGAGAGACTCTTGGTGATATATTAGCCATGGCAGGCTCCTTCACTCGAGACGCGTACCCAGGCCTGTCGATTTTGACACGACAGTCCGATTCATTGGGACTTTCTCAGGCATTGACCATTGACTTGTCTGATAATAATCAGCTGTCATTGCTTGCTCAAAACGGTGACACTCTGTTGGTGCCCAAGGTGGGAAGCTTGGTGGCCAACAGTGTCGTTTTACAGGGCGCTGTCACGAGACCCGGGAGCTATGGTTGGGTGTCGGGTATGCGCGTTTCGGACCTTATAAGTGACGCACGACGAGACCTTTCTCGAAACGCGGATCTAGGCTTGGGGATGATCGTTCGCCAAAAGAATGCGCTTTTGGACATTGAGGTCATTGCCTTTGATCTTGGGTCGGTGATTGCGAGTCCGAACACCGATACCGACCCAGTGCTCAAGGAATTCGACGAAGTACTCGTGTTCTCGCTCGTGACAGCAGACTTGACTGAAGCTAACGCTGATGCATCGCGTCAAGCGCTGCTGAGACCAGTCATTGGGAAGTTATCGAGCCAAGCACGTGAAGGTGAGCCCGTGCAAACCGTGTCCGTTTCAGGTGCCGTGCGCGCGCCTGGGACGTATCCCTTGCTCGCGGGAGCGACCGTTGAAACTCTAATCAACGCTGCGGGCGGCCTCAATGATTCAGCGTTCCTCGAAGCCGCTGAACTGCGCCGTTTGACCGAGCGGTCGGATGGTCAAGTAACAGCTGACTACCGTGACCTCAACATCGGACGAGATCGCGCTGGTAGGCGGATTGTATTGTCAAGCCGTGACCACCTGACCATCAGAGACATACCTGACTGGTCTCCCACAGACTCCATCACGGTAGCCGGTGAAGTGAAATTCCCTGGCGATTACCGAATACGCAAAGGTGAAACCCTATCTGACGTAATCGATCGTGCCGGCGGTTTTACCGACAACGCGTCACCAGAGTCTGCGGTGTTCACCCGCGAAGCGATTGCCGCGCTTGAAGCCGAGAGGGCAGCCCAATTTGCACAAGATATTCAGACAACCTTTGCAACTCGGTTGCTGACCGAAGAAACAGCAACCCAGGGGATGGCAGAGATCTCACAAATTGTCTCTTCTCTTCAAACAGTCGAGGGCGCAGGCAGATTACTCATTGACCTACCCGCAGCGATGTCGGGGGATTTGAACGCGGATCTTGAGGTTGAGGACGGTGACCGACTGGTAATTCCGGCGTTGTCCAACACCGTGTCCGTAGTAGGCGAGGTCAAGCGTCAGGGCACCCACTCGTTTCAGGGTGAGCTCACTTTAGATGATTACATTGACTTGTCCGCGGGATTTACCCGTCGTGCCGACGATGGGGGTGTTTATATCGTAAAGGCCAACGGTTCCGTCGCAACTCTGGAACGTAACTTGTGGCGGTTTACCGGAAATAACAGTTCGCTAGACCCGGGAGACACGATCGTGGTGCCAATCAACACCCAGTACAAAGAATCTCTCGCCAGTTGGCGTGAGATTACTCAGATCGTTTACCAGTCAATGGTATCGATCGCAGCCGTGGTGAGTTTGTAAGCATGTCTAACCTTAAACCGGACAGTGACCCGTTTCTCCAAAGCCCGTACCCGGACGACGAAATCGACCTCAAAGAGTTGTTCATGGTGCTTTGGGGAGGTAAGTGGCTCATATCGACGATCACAAGTGTAGCCGCGGTAATTTCTGTTGTCGTAGCGTTGTCACTCCCCAACATCTATACCGCGAGCGCATTGCTGGCACCCGCTGAAAGTAGCGGCGGCGGCCTTTCAGGCCTCATGAAACAATACGGTGGTCTTGCAAGTCTTGCCGGGGTCGGGCTCCCCGGTGTGGAGGAGGGGTCGCGGGCACAGCTCGGCATGCAGCTCATGAAGTCGCGGGCCTTTATCGGTGACTTTGTGGAGCGACGCGACATTCTCCCAGAGCTCATGGCCGTCGAGTCGTGGGACGCGGAATCAGGTGAAATAACTTTCGATCCCGACCAATACGAATATGCCACTAGTACTTGGGTGCGCGATGTTGATTTTCCACAGCAACCAACCCCCTCGCTACTTGAAGCCCACGAAGAGTTTATGGGTATTCTTGTCATAACTGAGGATAGGCAGACGGGGTATATCACTGTTTCCATTGATCATCGGTCGCCCGTAGTAGCTGCACAGTGGGTCAACTGGCTTGTTGAAGACGTCAATGCAAACGTAAAAGCTCAAGATGTGGCAGAGGCGGAGAGATCTATCGAGTATCTAAAACAGCAAGTTGCCAGCACTTCACTTGCCGATCTCAAGGCTGTGTTTTTTGAGCTCATAGAGTCCCAGACAGAGACGGTAATGCTTGCCGAGGTTAGGCCTGATTATGTCTTCAATATCATTGATCCTGCCGTTGTGCCAGAGCAAGCTGGTAAGCCTAATCGTGCACTCCTATGCTTATTGGGTGCACTTTTCGGTGCTATCACGAGCGCTGCCGTTATATTGATGCGGCATTTTTTCAGGGTCGGGAATCGAGAGACTACACAAATTAAAAGTCGATAGTCGGAATAACGTGTTGCCCATTTTGTGAGTAGCTGTTGCACCTTATTGAGGTGTGGGGATCACGGTGTACTTTGAATATTCCCTGTGTCTACTTTTTTGCCCGGGACAGCAAATGGAAACTTCAATATGGTTGAAAGTAATACTGATGTAGAAAGTATGATAACTCCGGTGATTTTGGCTGGTGGGTCAGGAACCCGTTTGTGGCCCTTATCGCGAGCGAGTCATCCAAAACAGTTTCATGCTTTGCACGGCGGTAAGACCCTGCTTCAGCAAACGGTTGAGCGACTCGCAGATATATCAATTTCGGAATTGATCACAATTTGTAATGAAGATCATCGATTTTTCGTTGCTGAGCAATTACGTGAGGTTGGCTCTCTCGGCAAAATAATCCTTGAGCCTGTTGGCCGAAATACGGCCCCAGCCGTCGCCCTTGCTGCTATGAGTGAGAGTGATAATGACCCCCTTTTGCTAGTTTTGGCTGCCGATCATGTCATTCTTGACCAAGGAGCTTTTACCGATGCTGTCATGAAAGCAGTACCCCTCGCAGAGGCGGGTAAATTGGTTACTTTTGGAATCGTTCCGACTGAGCCGCACACTGGTTATGGGTACATTAAGCAAGGCGAGCAAAATGGCGATGGCTATCAGGTCGCCGCTTTTCAGGAAAAGCCAGACACGGTAACAGCAGAGGCCTATTTAAGATCTGGCGATTATCTTTGGAATAGCGGCATGTTCCTTTTCAGGACGAGTCGCTACCTTGAAGAACTCAAGAAACACCGGCCCAAAATTTCAGCCGTATGCGAAGATGTTATATCTAACGCGTTGCCCGACTTGGATTTTGTGCGGGTGGATGCCAATGTTTTTTCAACATGTGCGGACGAGTCCATCGATTACGCGGTGTTCGAGAATACTGACAGTGCTGTAGTGGTTCAGATGAACGCGGGGTGGAGTGATGTTGGTTCCTGGTCGTCATTATGGGATTTGAGTGATAAAGATGATGAGGGCAACGCTACTTCAGGTGACGTCATATTGCGTGAAACTTCAAATTCTCTAGTTAGAGCAGACGACAAATTAGTAGCTCTGGTTGGTGTGGATGATCTTGTGGTTGTGTCGACCAAGGATGCAACAGTGATTGCACACAAGGATCAAGTTGATAACGTAAAATTCATCGCAAATGATTTAAAAAGCCAAAGTAGATCAGAGTGGGAGTTTCACAGAGAGGTTTACCGACCTTGGGGCAAGTTTGATTCAATAGGGTATGGCGATAGATACCAAGTCAAGAAAATAACTATTAAGCCCGGAGCAAAGTTGAGCTTGCAGATGCATCACCACAGGGCAGAGCACTGGATTGTCGTCGCGGGTGCCGCACTGGTGACGAATGGAGATGAAAAATTTCTGTTATCAGAAAACCAATCGACATTTATCCCGCTTGGCGTCACTCATTGCATTGAAAATCCTGGGAAAGTGCCGTTGGAAATAATTGAAGTCCAGTCCGGCACATACTTAGGCGAGGACGATATCGTTCGTTTTGAAGATTTATATGGGCGTTTGGACAGTTAAATTTAGGGGTGGTTAATGAATAAAATTCAAAATTATGGTCTTCGAGCGCGCGAACTGCTGAAGGTTGCCTTAAATCCAATTTATTGGCTATACGGTCGAGCTTTGCAGTTATTTGGAATTATAGATTTCCCATTGCCGCCGAATTCAAACATGCGAAGGACAAGTGCTAAGTCCGTCTGGGGTTATTGGTATTCCGGCTTAACCACTTCGTTGCCAATTTTTACTCATATTCAAGCCGCGGGATTAAAACCACACTCCAACCTTCGTATATTGGATTTTGGTTGTGGTGTGGGTGGGCAGATCCGGAGGATGAGGAAATATTTTCCCAATGCCGATCTCGTGGGTTGTGATATTGATCCAAGCTCTATTCGTTGGTTGAAAAAAAATTACCCGTCGGTCGACTTTAGTTTAAGCGAAGCTGGCAGCAAATTAGACTTCACGACCGATAGTTTTGATGTCGTTTACTCAGTTTCAACTTTTAGCCATTTCTCTGAACAGATATCAAAGTTGTATATGAAAGAATTGTCGAGGATTTTGAAACCGGGAGGGCTAGCAGTGTTGACCATTGAAGGGGAATACGCCCTTAGTGTGGTAGCAAAGGAATGGGGGCTAAATATTGGTGTCCTGGAGAGCCAACTAAAGCAGACAGGTTGCTTCCATATAACCTATGAGTGGATCGCGAAAAGATCGAAAGTTGATTACCAGCCCATCAGTGATTCTGTCGATATTACCACTTATTTTGATGACGAGTACGGAGCGACAATTTTCTCAGACTTTGCTTTCTCTGAAATGGCTAGAGCTGAAGGTCTGAATTTTGTGTCAAAATCAGTGGGTACTTGTTGCGACCGGCAAGATATTTATGTTTTCGAAAAATCAAAGGATGACTTTTAATGTCAGTAACGCATAGTCGTGTAGCTTTAATAACTGGGATTACCGGGCAAGATGGTGCTTACCTTGCACAACACCTTATTGAACAGGGATATTCAGTACATGGTATTATGCGCAGAGCATCTACCCCTAATACGTGGAGGCTAGAATATTTTTTTGGTCAAGATAAAGCACTATGGCCGTTGAATCTGCACTACGGTGACCTTACTGATACTTTGAGTTTGGTGAGACTTATTGAAAAAATAAAACCGGATGAAATTTACAACCTTGCAGCGCAAAGTCATGTAGGAGTTTCTTTTGAAAATCCGGAATATACTGCTGACACAGACGCTGTCGGGACTCTTCGGGTGCTAGAAGCGGTAAGGCTCTGTTCCAAAGATAGCGAGATTAAAATATATCAGGCTAGTACGTCAGAGTTGTATGGGCTTGTGCAGGAGGTGCCTCAGACGGAAACCACCCCATTTTATCCCCGCAGTCCTTACGGTGTGGCGAAGCTTTATGGGTTTTGGATCACTAAAAACTATCGCGAAGCGTATGGAATGTTCGCATGCAATGGCATCTTGTTTAACCATGAATCACCATTGCGCGGGGAAGAGTTTGTGACCAGGAAGATAACGAGTGGTCTCGCTCGCGTTAAGCTGGGTCTCCAAGAAAAAATATCACTTGGAAATTTGGGCGCCTTGAGAGATTGGGGGCATGCCCGCGATTACGTCAGAATGCAATGGCTAATGTTACAGCAGCCTGAGCCTAGGGATTATGTCATCGCTACGGGGCGACAGTCTTCAGTGAGAGATTTTGTAACTATGACCTGCGCTGCTCTTGGGATGCCTTTGCAGTGGGGCGGTGAGGGGCGCGATGAAAAGGGATTCAGTGATGGTCGAATTATAGTTGACATCGATGAGGCGTTTTATCGACCAGCAGAGGTGGATACGCTACTCGGTGATCCGTCAGCCGCTAAAAGTGATCTTGGTTGGGAGCCGACCACGAGTTTAGAGGATCTTGTTCAAGAAATGGTTGAGTATGACTTGAGCCTGGCTCGAAGAGGCGCTTAGTTATGCGATCAGCGTTGATAATTGGTGCCTCAGGACAGGCGGGCCCAATCCTCGCTCAGTCTTTGATCAAAGATCAAATGTCGGTCAGTTGCACTTCGAGATTTTCTGCTCCTAGAGGATTTGGAGGCCTGCGTAAATTAGGTATCGAGAGCGATGTTTTTTGTTATGAGATAAATCCAACTAATTTAGATCACCTAAAAGCGCTAATAGACAAAATTGCGCCAGAGTACATTTTTCATTGTGCGGGCTCTGCCAGTCCTGGCCAAGCTCATCGACATCCTTTTTCATCCCTTGATTTCGCTCATATCACATTATTGTTGCTTGAATTAATTTCAACAAGCTATTGTGACGACGTCCGATTGCGAATTGCATCCTCCGGAGAGGTTTTCTCAGACAGCGGTTCTGAACTGATTGACGAAAGGAGCTTTAAAAATGCTCGTAATCCTTATGGGATTGAGAAAATTACGGCTTCTTCGTTGGTGGAGTACTATCGCGCTGAACGCAACGTAAATTGTGCCTCACTGCATTTTTTTAATCACGAATCAGCGTTGCGATCTGCACAGTTTGTGACGATGAAAATCGTAGAGGCCGCTATTGAAATAAAAAATGGAAGGCGAGGGCAGCTTTCATTGGGAAACCTTCAGGTTATTCGCGATTGGGGATGGGCTGCTGATTACATGGAGGCGTTCAAATTAAGTGCACTTTCTGATCAGCCTCCCGCAGACTACGTTGTTGCCACCGGGACTTCGATAATGCTTGAGGATTTCGTTGATGAGGTATTCTCATATTTTTCTCTGGATTGGAGGGAATATGTTTATACCGATCCAAATTTTATTCGCAGTGGTGAGCCGCAAGCTGTTTACGTAGATCCATCCCGAATAAAAGCAGAACTGGGATGGAATGCCCAATACGTTGGTAGAGAAGTCCCAAGAAAATTAATGTCGACTGTACTGGATAAGGAGAATGTATGAGTGACGTACGCTGGCCCTTAATGAAGAATATAATTACGGATTCGGATAAGCAGGCGCTTATTTCTCATATCAGTAACACTGATTGGCTAACGTCCGGTCCCGTGCTTAAAGAGTTCGAGAGGCAGTGGAGTGATTGGCTAGGTGTAAAACATAGTTTGATGGTTAGCTCCGGGAGCACTGCTAACTTTCTTATTGTGGCTGCAATAATAGACCACTACAAATTAAGCAAGGGAGATAAAGTCATTGTTCCGAGCACGACTTGGGTAACTAATGTCGGACCTGTAATGCAGCTCGGCCTAACACCCATTTTTTGTGATATTGATATAGCTACTCTTGCCCTAGGCGCTGAAAAGGTAAGAGCAACGATCGATAGCCACCCGGATGTGAAGGTTGTGTTTGTCACACATCTTCTAGGATTAGCCGCGGACATTGATAAATTGCGCGACGAGTTTCCAGATGTAATTTTTTTAGAGGATGTATGTGAGAGTCATGGTGCAAATATAGCCGGTAGGAAGTGTGGTACTTTCTCTGAGGCGTCATCTTTCAGTTTTTATTATGGACATCACATGACTACGATTGAAGGTGGTATGGTGTGCACAGATAATGATGACTTGGCCGACTTAATGCGCGCTAAGCGTAGCCATGGCTTCCTCAGGGAGACCACGGACATCGATAAAGACATATATCTCAAAGATTATCCAGACTTAGACGGGGCATTCACGTTTATAACAGATGGATACAATTTTCGGAGCACTGACATAAATGCGGTACTGGGAATTGAGCAACTGAAGCGACTAGACCACAATATTGAGATCCGTCAGGAGAATATTAGTAGATTTTTAGACATATTGCGTAACTATCAAGGCTTCTATAAGGATTTTAAAGTTGCTGGAAATAGTTCATTCAGCCTGCCATTTATTTGCGATTCGCCCGCGCAGAAACTGGAGTTGGAAACGTTTCTTCAGGATGCTGGCTTCGAAACTCGAGGAATAATAAGTGGAAATCTATTGCGTCAGCCATTTCTTAAAGGATATTCAGATTCTCCAAAAGTTTTTGAAGTGTCGGAGATGATCCACCAAACGGGCTTTTATATAGGGAATAATCATTTGGTCACAAGGGAGGATTTTGATTATCTGGAAAGTAAGCTATCTGAATATTTCTCGAAAAGTAAATAAATGAAGATTGCGCTTTTGAATTACACGGCATATCCGTTTCACGGTTATGGGGGTGCCGAAAAATATATTTATTTGTTAGCGACTGAGCTAATAAAGCAGGGGCATGATGTTTATATACTATGCACTTCTTACAGCAAGGACGCAAAGATAGAGAAGAGTGTAAATTATGAGCACATTAAATATGTTTTTTTTGGTAGACCTTTCTATGGAGAATTTCAGTTAGGAGCGTCCGGTGTTGGAGAGCGGGTATCTAAAATTAGGGGATCGAAATTCCAGTCTCTAATTAACTTGATGCGACGGATTGGTTTTTGGTCGTCAGTGCGGCTATGGGTGAAGCAGCAGAATTTTGATGTTGTCCACAGTTTTTCGGATACTGGATTTCCAATTGCCTTGGATTATCAGGGCGCCCATGTTGCAACTATATTCGACATTGAGAATCGCGGGTTGACTTATAAAAATGCGTTGCAGCTGCCATACAACAAGCCATCTTACTATTCTTATACGACCTCAACGATTCTGAGACGAGCCAAGCTGGTGACCAGTGGTGGTATTGATAATGATAGGGAGTTAAACGAGATCTTTCACGTCCGTAACGATAAGATTAGGTTACTGTCTAATGCGGTGGAGTTGTCAAAAATACCAAGATTATCAGGTCGTGAAAGGGTCAATATAAGAGCTAAGCTCGGTATTCAGGAAACACACAAGGTTTTTTTGGTTTTTGGCCGGTTAGAAGCATTAAAGCGACCAATTTTGGCCATTAAAACTTTTGAAACCTATTTGAAAAGATCCGGGCAAGACGCATGTTTGATAGTGATAGGATCGGGACCTCTAGCCGGGGAGGTGCGGGATCACTTGAAAAGCATAGAAGTGAAGTTTCCACGTTCTCGAGCAATACACTTGACTAACGTTCCCGATGCGGAATTGTACAATATTTTATCTATCGGGAACATTGCGCTTAATTTTGCAAGGACGCGATATATGTTGCTTGCAATGATGGAGGTAATGGCCTGCGGCGTGCCGGTTGTTAGCACGGAGCCGTTGGATGGTCTTGTTGTGAATGGCGCAAATGGTCTCCTGACTACGGACGAAAGGGCTGTGTGCGATATTGTAGTATTTATGGCAGACGATCAACTCGTTAATGCTTGCTCCGAAAGTGCCATGAAGACCGTTAAAAATCTGACGTGGATGAGCTCAGCTCGTCAAGCCGAGGAAATTTATCATGAGGTCCTAGAAATGACCGATAATGTGACGTCATGAACGACCTCAGTCTAAAGTAACTATGATTTTTAAATTTGCAGCTGCTAAGGCACTACAGGGTCTCTTCACTGTTGGCTTGCTCGTGTCATCAAGCAGTCTCTTGGTTTCCGACGCGTTTCAGCTTTTGGTTACCATATTAGCTTTAAATTCTTTAGCTTTTACCTTAGATGCGGGCTTCTCGGTTGGTATTTTACATAATGCTGCAAGATTCCATGATGCGGGTAATAAAAAAGAGCTAACGTCGCTGTACTCCGCATCGCATTATATTTTTTTGGCATTAGCCTTTTTATTCTTCACAGCGGTTGGGCTTTTCGGAACACTATACCTCACTGCAAGTTTCAAGGTTGATCGGTATGACCTTTTCTTTTGGGTAGTGAATATTTTTATAGTTTCTGCATATTTGAGGCTGCTTGGGTTCTTTGCATTCTACGAAGCTGTTGATATTGAAAAGCGTATTATCAGTGTTCGGATTTTCGGTTCGGGTGTGGCAATATTGTTTCTCTATCCCTTATTGCGATCGCCTTTTTATTTCTTGGCGCCGTCTCTGCCATTTCTGTTTTCTGTGCTCGGTTTCTATATATTGCGCTATTTCTTTTGGGCGCCGCCTTATAATTTAAATGAGAAAATAAGAGATGTTGTAGCTGATTTCTTTGATAAATATGTTACCGAGCAGGCAAAAATTGCGCTTGGTTGGATAGCTGGTTACTTGGCTTTCGGTGGTTTAACTCTTGCAGCCGTGGCGGCCCAGAACCACACCGCGATTAATGACTTTTTGCTGCTTCTATCATTGCAGCAGGTGGCACTTGGATTTGTGTCGATATTTGTCCAGCCACGTATTGCTCTGCTCACAAAGTTGGCGGTTGAGGGTCAATTTTTGCACGTTTTACGCGCGCTGCTTAGGTCGATTTTGATTCTGTGCACGCTCTTCTTCTTGGGTTTGATTGTTGGCGCGCTCGGTTACGGTCTCCATCTTGTTACCTATGAGGTATTCCTGATCTCGGTTCTTGCGTGCCTTAGTTGGTTGGTATTCACGCAAATATATTTGATGGCTTTTTTGTTGCGTTGCCAGTCTGGAGAGCGCTTGCATGATATATCGCTAGGTTATGGTGTATTTATGATTATTGGTGTCCTTTTTGTCGATTTTCACGATCAACTTCAGTTGGCGGTATTTCAATGTGTCCTTACTTTGATTTATGGCCTCGCATCCGCGTACTATTTTTCAGCGAGGTTCGAACGTGCTTAAGAGCAGAAGGCCTGAGTTAGTATTGGAGTCGGTATATGCGGAATTTGCCTAGAAGTCTGTCAGATTTTTTTTATTTAACTGAAAAGATGGGTTTTGCGATTGTTAGGGGGATATTTGTTTATCCGCTGTTGCGTAAAAGTAGCAAAATACCATTTCTCGGGTCAGGGGTTAAGATTATATCAAAGGGGAACTTGAGAGTTGGTAGATTGGTGTGGATAGGGCAGTTTAGTTACCTGGATTGCAAATCAAAGCAGGGCGTGGTCTTAGAGGATGGTGTCACGATTCGAGAGGGCTCAACGATACAATGCCGAAGCGGTTTGTCCGAGGCAGGGAATGGTCTACTCATAAAGAAAAATACCTTTATTGGTCCAATGGCAAAGATTGGTGTCGGTGGTCAGATAGTCATAGGCGAGAATTGTCAGATCGGCAGTCACTGTAGTTTTAACGCTGAAAATCACGTGGCAAAAAATGGATCATTTACCTCTGGCGAAGTCTCAAGAAGAGGCATCATGGTTGGAAGCGGTGTTTGGATTGGAGATAAGGTGACGATACTAGACGGTGTAAGTGTTGGTGATAATGCTGTGATAGGCGCAGGGTCTGTTGTGACCAGAGATGTACCGCCTGCAACTACTTACGCAGGTGTGCCGGCTAGACCTATTAAGAGTGTTGCTAAATGAAGTTAAGAGGTCTGATGCGCTTTGAGCAAGTCGAGTATTCATTTGCGATTCGGTTCTGTGTTCTTTTGTTTTTTTTATATAGCTCTTATTTGAACTTGACCTCCCCTTTAACAGACTTACATGGATTTAGGCAGGCGCAAACTGCCGTTACTATTCTTGAATCAAAAATTTCATTTGCAGATGGAGTGAACATTCAAACTCCTCTTTTAGGTGCTCCATGGCAGGTGCCGATGGAGTATCCAATTTACCAGCTAATTGCTATGTCAGTTGGAGAGCTGCTTAACATAAACAAAATGATGATAGCAAAAATAGTAGGATTGATTTCCTATATTGGGAGTTATTTTATACTCTCGAGCCTAATTTCTCGAGGGTCTACAAGACTAATATTTTACACTGCATTTTTTTCGTCTCCATTACTACTATCTTTCAATTCAAAGGTCTTAATAGAGAGCTTTTCTTTTTTCTTAATGGCTTTAGTCTTTAGATCATTTATTGCGCTCGTGAAAGGCGCGAACGGTTATATTTTTATGATCTACTCCGCTTCCGTTGCCCTCGCGGGTCTACAAAAAATCACTGGACTTCTAGCAGTCAGCCTCGCTTGTGGCGTAGTTTTTTTTGTATCTGTTTGGTTTGGACGCTTAACCATAACCACAATCTTAAAAATTTTTATTGCAACTGCGCTAGGGATTGTATTGCCTCTCCTGTGGTTATATGAAAGCGGACAGACAAAGGAGTCGACATACCTCTTAGAGTTTCTATCTGCGGAGTCCCTTTTTTATTGGAATTTTGGTCTATTTGAGCAGAGACTGGACCCCTATTCATGGGTCGTCGTACTTTTTCGGTTAGTCGTGCTTGGAGGTGCACTGCCGTTACTTTTACTGGGGGTTTTCCGTTTTGTTGGCACCAAGCAGATTGTGTCAAGCAGTGTAACGTGGGGGAGCTTATGTGTTGCTGTTATTAGCCCCGTGATATTCTTCAATCTCTATTTGGTGCATGACTACTACTTTGTTGCGGTGGTTGGTTTACTAATTTTTGGAATATCGTGTCTTTTTTATGAATACGAGCATCCACGAAAGTTGTTTCGCGACTGTAGTATCATTTTAATCGTTAACTTAACCGTTTTTTTTTCATGGTACCAACCACAGCTCGGAAAAACCGCTGCGTCGCACGATCTAATGGAGGACGTGGGGCATCGCCTTCACGGAGCCGTCTCTGCAAATGGCTATATGTTAGGCGTTGGAATGGATTGGGATGCGACGGTCCCATTATTAATTGACGCCGACGCACTGATGATTCCTAGTTGGCCAATATCTCAAACTTCCCCATCTCTAAAAGGGGAGGCATTTGATCCATTTAAAGTACTAGGAAATTTAGAATTATATTCAGGAGGGAAAAACCTGGAGCTCATTGTGATCTGTCCAATCAGGCCGGCAGAGTATTTTTATGCAGTCAGAAAGTACGTCTTGGAATTAGATAACTTCAGGTGGACCCGATATAAGACTTGCGATATTGGTCGTTCACCTTGAGTGACACGAACATCAATTCTTTCCGGTTTCGTACGCCTTCTGAGAAGAAGAGCCACGTCCAGATTGTTACTGCATTCTTGCTTCTCTTATATTTTACACTACCACATCACGCTTTTTTTCTCTTTGGCTTTCCCTCTACTGTTAAGCCTGCAGATGTAATTTCGATACTCCTTGTTGCGTCGGTCATGCTGGTTGGTCGTCTTTCTAAAGAAGTAATTATTTTTATTTATCTTGCGGCTTGGTATTTGTTCTGTTCGATAATAAATAATTTACAGGGTGCAGCCTTGAGTCTGCTTTTCCCAATGAAACTCCTTCAATACTCTTTTATATTAGCCGCAATAAGCTATCTGACGTTAGCGCAAAGGAGGAAATTGTTCAATCAAACCGTTTTGACGACAGTGCTGCTCATTGGTCTTGAGTTACTTGGCTTCAATATTGGTTTAAATTGGGGAGAACGCGTATCTGCACAGTATGGCGGGCCTTATGAATTATCGGCTATCTTACTTGTAATCATATTTTTTCTGCCTCGCGAGTATTCAGGATATTGGTTTTTAATCATCGCGGCTTTTATAGCATTGTTTTTAACTGATACAAAAGCTAGTTACCTAGCTATCTTGATATGGTTGTCGATGAAAGCATTTTATAACTTGCGACAGATACTGCTATTCACGGCCCTTATTATGATCGTCGGCACAGTGACAGTGGAGAGTCGTGTCTTCGATCTTGTGGAGTCAATGGCTGATTTCGATTGGAGCTTTATGGTACGCACGTTGTGGACAGACTTGCCCCATATACGTAATACGGCTGATTACACATTTTACTGGGAACAAAGAGAGGCCGCTCAGCAAGGACTCGATCTAAGTACATGGAGTCGTCTTTATACGTATCTATTGGTCTTTAAGTCCGTCTCAGTGTCAACGATGTTGTATGGGAATGGCCCAGGATTCTATGGCATGGCGGTCGATTCGTCGTTGTTAAGAATTTTTGCTGAAACAGGATTCGTTGGGCTGTTGTTAATGAGTGTCTTTGTAAGGCGTTTGGCAAAAGCAGCACATGTTTCTAATTTCACACTTGGGTTTCTCTTGATTGTACTTTTAAGCGATGTTTTCTTCTCATCGCGATTTCTCGCATTTGTTGTACTACTTACTTTAATATGTAGAGACTTTAATTTTGAAAAAAATTCTTATAGTAAATGATCATTTAACGGCTAAAGGCGGCGCTGATAAGGTGGCGCTTTGGCAGTTTAAGGAAATCGCAAGTCGGGCGGGTGAGTCGAATGTCAAATACTTCAGTATTAACGATATAAATCATGGCGAGTATGACTTTACACCAGCAAACATCCTAAATAATTTATTCAATCTTCGTGTGTTTTTTCGACTTAGACATATATTAAAGGACTTCAAGCCTGATGAAGTAATAGTGCATTCCTGGACAAAGCAGATTTCCTCGATAATATTTTTAGCGTTACGGTCTACAAATGTTTCAGTTATTTGCCATGATTATTTTCTGTCTTGTCCGAATGGAGGGCTCTATAATTTTCAAAAAAATACAATTTGCAATTTGAGGGGGGGAGGAGCGAGTTGCCTAATTACGCAGTGCGATAAGGAAAATTATGGCTTCAAAATCTATAGGATTATTCGGTTTTGGATTCAATCAATCTTGATCCATTTCTGTAAGCCGCGCTTATATACGCTTAATCAGATACAGAGCAGATTATTGACGAGCTTTGCAGATAAAAAAGAGTATAAAAACGCTATTGATGCAGTTGTGGTCAATGATGAGCTTGGTACTGACGTAGTATTTGTAGGTCGTCCAGACCCGGAAAAGGGGCTTTCTGATTTGCTGCATCTGAAATCTAAAACGCTTTTAAACGTTGTGCTCTACGGTCCAGCGCCTCACGAAGTTCCTGTTAAGTTGGCCTCATGTGCTAGGGGATGGGTGGACTCAGGCACTCTTGCCAGACAGAGTTTGAATTTTCGGGTTTGTATCTTTCCCTCTGTGTGGTACGAAGCGGATCCCTTGGTACCCTGGGAAATGATGTCGAGGGGTGTTCCGGTTGTTTCGCGGTCACAAAATGTTTTCGGCCAATGGCTTAAGAACCACTGCCCGGACTTAGTATACGACAATCCGCATGAGCTAGAATTGATAGTTGAGAGGTTTTCTGCTGACGACTATGCAAAAGATATGTCAAAGAGGGTGCTTGTTTTGGCAGAGGCGGAGAGGCAATCACGGTTAGCAGATATAGAGTTGTTTTTTAACGACGTTCTTCGATGACAGTATGTTGAACTTTGATTATATTCTCGGGATATCCTTTTTTTTTGATGGGACTGCTTTGTGTTGGGATGGTTTTAGGCAGAGGCTTCCAGCAAGAGTTGGTTTTTCAAAGGGAATTAACCGTATTGGCTCATAACGTACTTACGTAGCGAGTATACGCTTTTTCAAAAGAAGTTGTTAAAAATCAATTAAATGCCACTCGTCATCTTTTTAATACGCGAATTTAAACGTCCAGTTGAGTAGTGTTGCGACAACTTTGTGAGGGCTTTGAGGCGGGCTATGGTAGAAGCCTTGCACAACATTTTGGAGGTCTTTTTAATTGCTAACTTTAACTTCACCGCCTTCCGGAGATTTAGCTGTTTCTGTTGTTGTTTTTGCAACGCCATCGGGGCAGATTGACTCTGTCCTTGAGCCATTTGCTCAATGTTCTCGTGTTGCTTCGATTAATGTACTGGATAACTTCGGAGACGGCTCCTTGGAGGAGCTATGTTTTACAAAAGGTTGGAATTACGAAAAGGCAGATAACATTGGATTCGGCGCGGGGCATAATTTGGCCCAGACTGGGGAAGAGTTAAATCCCGTATCTTCATACATCGCGATAATAAATCCGGATCTGTACATTGATACCGACGCTATTGCCAAATGTCTCGATTATTTAGACGATAATCAAGACGTCGCGATTCTCAGCCCCGCGTTGCGTAACCTCGATGGGTCGGAACAAGAGATTATTCGTGCTCACCCGACGTTGTTGGGTATGGTCACGAGATTGGCGGCGCGGCTTGGATTGACAAGGGCAAGGCGCGAGTTATCGGGGAATAACCTGAAGGTGACAGCTGTTCCAGCTCTGCACGGAGCGTGTTTTTTTATCCAGAGGGAATTTTGGAACAGGGTCGGAGGGTTTGACGAGAGATATTTTATGTATCTTGAGGATTTAGATCTTTGCCGACAGGTAAATCCGCCTCAAAAGGTGGTGTATTTTGGTGACGTGACCGCATTACACGCACATGGTGCCTCCTCTCGTAAAATTTCACTTTTGATGTGGGTTCACCTTAAGTCGTTCGTAAAGTACTTTCATAAGTGGGGTACGAAGTGAGATCTGAGTACATTGACACGCAAGCGGAGATATAAATGACCAATCAAGAGCCAAAAGCCGCTTTTCCTTATAAAGCTCCCTCTGAAGAACTCCGAAGAAATTATCGTGACGTCTTTCAGCAAGTAGATCCACTAAAGCCTAGGGTTTCTAAAGTTGCCTTCGATAAATTAGTTGCAATTATCGCGTTAATTATTGGGGCGCCGATCTTAGGCCTTATAAAGTTCGCTTATATAATTGAAGGATGGCTAATCCCCGCCAATGCCGGAGATATGTTTTTTTTCTATTGGGCTATTAGCGGTGGTAAGAAGATAAAGAAATGGAAAATTCGGCTGATCAAGGAGGAGTACATAGACGCCGAGGGAGCCGCCATGAACGATTGGGCAGCGTTTTCTGCGGAATGGAACGAGGAATCTAGAACCAAAGTTGGTGCTTTTGTCAAGAAATGGTATCTCGATGAGATTCCGCAGTTTTTTAGTGTGCTCATGGGGGATATGAGCATCGTAGGCCCGCGGCCTCTAGCCGTGGTGCATTATGAAAGAGACCTTGAACAAGGTAACGTTACGCGTCGCTTAATTCGTGGCGGAATGCTCGGATTGGGTCACATAAGAAAGGGAACCGACGAAATGGGCGAACCAGTTTATGAATATGAATACATCCGGCAGTACATGCAGCGCTCGTCTCTTGGCATTTTAAAGTTGGACCTCTGGGTAATGTACAAGGGTGTTATTTTAATTGCGAAAGGTGGCGGCCATTAAATGTATTGCACGTCATCTAATCCGAAATGCCCATATGGAATACAGGAAAAAACTTGTCAATATCGGTAGGGAAACGCCTGCTGCATGGGCTATTGCTTGCCGTACTGCAGTGTCAATCACAATTGGGCGTAATAACATCTCCCCATAATATGCTGTGGCCCAAATAAAGGGCATAGTGCCTAAATTAATAGCCAAAAACCGAATAAGCTGTAATTTAAAAGGGAGCTCGCTTTCGGGAAATACGAGAACTCTGTTTAGTATATAGCCTGAAAAAAGCCCAATAAAAAAGCTCAAGATAATCGCAGTAAGGTAGCTAACTACTTCGCTGAGAGCGATCCTAGACATCCAATGTAAAGAAGCTGCTAATCCTCCAGCAATGATAAATTTAAGAAATCGCTTGCTTAAAAACATTAGCATGGATCTTTTATCGTTAATTTCGCGCTAAGAAGATTTTGGCTGCGCTACTATAAAAAACTGTTTGCCTAATAGGGGCCAGACAACAGGGAAATTAAGATAGAGGCGAACAAGAATTGGATGAGTCGGTAGCGATCCTTGCGTAGTATAGGGAAGAAACCTTGGTTTTACATAGACGACATCAAATCCTGATAACTGAAGGGCTTCCGATAGGGATTTTTCAGTTAATCCAAGATGGTGATCGTAATAATCCCAATATGCACCAGGGACGCAACGTAGGTTCGGGCCCATAATTATAAGCTTTCCCGACTCCTCTAAAACCGCGCGAACGTTCGACAATACCAAGTCTAGTTGCTCTTTGGTACGTAGGTGCTCCAAAAAATTACTTGTGAAAACCACGTCGACTTTTTCATTGAGGTTCTGACTTAGTTCGTCAGCACTCGACTCTATGAAAACGATGTCCTCGTTGAGTAACGTGGGAGTTTCAGGGTTTAAGTCGACTGCAAATTTGCCGCCGCACTGGATATTATTGATAAACTCCCCATAGCCACAAGCCAGGTCAAGGACCCTGTCATCAGGACTGATGAACTTCGAGAAAAAGTGCGTGGTCAAAACTCTCCAAATCTCTTGTTTTCTTTCCAGAAAATTTTCGTGGAATCTAATACGATAAAGTCTACTCAGAGTTTCGCGCTGTTCATTCATTTCTGACATGTCTCAACATCAATGTAATCTAAGGTCGCCAGGCTGCGCCGCGCCAGTGTTTTACCAAAGCCCAAGCTTTCGGAAATTCCGCGGTCCTCAGGATAATAATGTGAAGTATCAGCTATCCAGAGACCGGGCACCTCTGTTTCTGCGGGGGGAAGCATGTCTAAGAAGCCCGGGCCGCACACAGGTTGAGCGAATCGATATCTTGAGGCCTTGGCGTCAACAAAATCTTCTTCTTCAATTTCTGGGTTGATTGTCCGGATATAATGTTTAGTTTTTTCAATAAAAGTTTCGTCGCTGTCTGAAAACTTTGCGTTTATTATTGGCATATAATACGGTGCATATACGATGTGAGCGTCTCCCATAGGCCGGAGATTGGTATATTCAACCAATCCCGGTATGTCCATAAGCTCGTCATTAATGTTTAACCAAAAATTTTCTGACACTTGCTTCTTTAGGTTAAGAATAACACACACCACGCCGACGTTTTTCAGTGACGAGTACTTTGAGAGGGTTTCCCGTCGAAGGCTTTTGAAGATATCAGGTACGAGTGGAAGGGGCATTGTACTTATGACTGCATCAAATTGTTCGGATTTGGAATCACAATTAACCTTTAATTCATTAACCGTGGAATGTGTTACGGAGGTCACTGGAGAGTTAAGTCTAATATCACACCCAGCCTTTCTAAGGTTAGCCTCTAATGCTCCCAATAACATGCTTGACCCACCCGACAGTGCCCCCAACTTTTCACGAAACAGCTGGTCACGGGACTGACCAATTCTTCTTATTCTAGCCCAGATCCAAGGGGCTGATAGGTCCGCACTCATTTCGTAAAATTTGAGATCAAATAGGCTACTCCACAACTTTTGGTACGTGGACTGCCCCACCCACTTAGTTATCCAGCTGATAGCGGATTGACGTTCCAATTTTTTCCAGTTCTTTATTTTTGTACAATAAAAAGCAAATAACCCGTATCGGAACTTCTCAACGACTGACATGCCCTTAAACTTTAGTAAAGCTAGAGGGGACCCCCATGGTTGCAAGTGTCCATCAACCCAAAATCCCATTTTCGTGTTTTTCCACTGTACCTCTTCAGATAATCCCAGCTCGTCTAAAATTTGCAAAAAGTCAAAGTCCGACGTGCAGTGAAAATGATAAAATCGTTCAATTTCTACGTCCCCGAACTTCATTGATGCGGTCATGCCACCAATACGGTCGTCTGCCTCAAATACCACTGGGGTTACACCATGTTTGCAAAGTTCGTACGCGACACCTAGACCCATAGGTCCAGCACCTAAAATTGCGATTTTCGGTCGTTTATTGTTCATTGACGCTAAAACTCCAATGTCACTGAGCTAAATTCCGGGTGATTAAATGTTTTCTCAATTGCATCGTCAAACTCTGTGGGGGTGACGCCAAAAATTGTAGGCCAATCGTCCGTCCGAAACGACTCAGGTATGACAAGAGCTTTGAGTTGATCAGTGGTAAAGGGAGGATTCCGGTCGAAGATTGACCACACTTTTAGCAAGAAGTAGAAAATCGAAAAGGGAATTCTGCATAATATTGTGCGAGACTTTGTTGTTGTTTTTATTGCGCGAATGATATCAACGTAGAACACATTCTCTAATCCCGATATATCGTAGGTACCTCTGATACTATGATTATTAATACATGCTGTAATAATCTGGCAAAAATCTCCTGCGAATAGTGGCTGTCTTATATACTTCCCTGTCCCCGGTATTGGAAAAATTGGGGTGCGCTTCATAAATCTAGAAAGCCAACCCAAATGTTTCCGATCAAACCAACCAAACATTAGTGTAGGACGCAATACAACGGTATTTAATGCCATGTCAAGTACAAGCTGCTCTTGCTGTGACTTGCTTTGCGTGTAGAAATCATTTGCGCGTGAATTAATTACAGAAGACGACACATGTATTACCCTATTTACACCCTCGCGTTTGGCTACAGCCATCACATTTTTAGTCGCAGTGATATTATTTGCGATGAATTCTGAATGATTTTTTCCGCCAATTTGTGCGTGAAGCTGCACTAAGGTGTCGCAGTCTTTAAAAAACTCACTCCAACTAAGGTCTGTGGTTGAAAGGTCCGCCTCGACCACTGTTATATCTGGCTCAAGACTTTTAAGGATTTTTAAATTTCTGGAATGCTTATCGATTACAACTATATTTTTGAAACCACAACTTTTTAGGCGGGGTACAAGGTTTTGTCCGACAAGCCCAGCTCCACCTGTAACTACAATCTTACTTTCCGACATTTTAGATATTCAATTTCTTAAAGATGAAGAATGGCATGTGAGTGAGAATCAGCATAATTAGTCTCCAGACGCGAGGCACATATATCGTACGTCTTTGCTTTTCGATGGCCCTCACTATGTCTGCAGCAACGACATTTACGTCCGCCAATAGAGCTGGCCTTGTATCAAGTTGAGCGGTCATAGGAGTGTCTACTGGTCCAGGCTTCACTAAGGTGATTTTAAGTCGCTTGTCAGCAAGCTCGTGCTGTAGTCCATGTGCGTAAGTCGCTACTAACGCTTTGGCAGCACCATATTGATAGTTGGCCTTTCGTCCCAGGTCGCCCGCTACAGATCCAATTACTGCTATCGTTGCATTAAAGTTTTCCATTTCCTTTGCTAACGCGCTCAAGAAAAGAATGGTTGAGGTTCCGTTAACCCATATGACATTTTCAAGCGACTCTTGGGTAAATTTTGTGGGTAGCAATCCATGGCAGATCAGGACTATATCTGGCTTTATGGATCTCGCAATATGAAGGCTAGTGTTATCGATGCTAGCCGAGTCGTCAAAATCACAGTGTAGATAGGCCACATCTGTTTGAGGGAATCTTATCGCAATATCGTTTTGCTGCTCTTGCAGTTTAATTGTGTTTCTGCCTACAAGGGTAAGCCCTTTGATCCCTTTGACAAGCCACCTTTCTAAACAAGCCTTTGCAATCTCTGATGTCGAGCCAATAACTGTAATCTTCACTTTTTGTTCAACTCTAACCTGAGACTCATGTCAGTTTGAATTCCCATATCTCTATGCTGTAAAAACTGGTCAATCTCTCCATACCCTTTTTTGAAACTTTCCGGGGTGCATAGCCCGTCCTTTGCTGCATAAATCCGACCGCCATATGCACAAACTACCTCGTCTAATTTTTGAAATAATTTAAATGTTGCTGTTCCATGGTTGGGAAAATCCATAGCCAAGGTGGTGCCAGCCATTGGAAAACTAAGAAGCCCGCGAGGTGAATGTTCACCAAAAGTTTTCAGTACTGATAAAAAAGAGCCCGAATTAGAGCTCGCAATTATGTCGAGAATTTTTGTTATCGCTTGGACGCTAGTTTCAGTGGGCACGGCAACTTGATATTGATAAAACCCCCTTGGGCCATAGATATTATTCCACTTATATAAGCTATCAAGCGGAAACATGAATTTATTATAGCTAACTATTTTCGGGGCCTCGTTTCGAGATTTTAAACGGAAATAGAGCTCGTTGAATGGTTTCATTGTGCTTGGTCTAACAGCAGAAAGCGGGAAGACCTTCGGCACTGTGAATGACCTAGTTTTTTGTTCTGGTAGTACCTCCTCAGAAAAATTTGCGCGAGAGAAAATTCCCCTGGCTTTATTCCCACGCTTTGTGCCATCGATCCACGCTACGGTGTGATCAAAATTTATGCTAGAGCCAGAAAGCTCAAAAAATTCTGTAAGATTTTGAAATGGTATGTCTTCGGTGATAACCGTATTTCCTAGCATCTTGTCTAATCGAAGTTCCGCGCTAAGTATGCATCCAGTCAGACCTAATCCACCTACGGTTGCACGGAAAAGAGGGTCTTCCGGTTTGTTAAGTTCTATCACACTGTCATGGTCAGATCGCGCCAAAGCAATTCTTCTTAGACACGCACCAAAGCTCCCCTTTTGGTGATGATTTTTTCCATGAATGTCACAGGCGATCGCCCCCCCTAAGGTAACGAACTGAGTTCCCGGGACCACTGGCAAGCGCCAACCATATTTTGCCGCCACACTGTTAATGTCCCGGAGTGTCAGGCCAGCTTCGCAATGAAGAATTCCCTTTTCCCTATCTAGACTTATGAAATTCCGAAGCTTTTGTGTAGTGAGAACTCCGAGCTCGGCATTCAAGGCGGCATCACCATAGCTTCGTCCATTTCCGTAAATTCCGCGACCATGTGAAAGCTGCTCATTAAGAGCGTCTCTCCGCAAAGGAGCGCCCTCACTAGCTCTGTGTGCGCGACCCCACGACATAACTCTTTGCATCTTAACTGCCTTATCTCGCCACTAAACCTGTTAGCAAAAATAAACAGCCGGCCAACAGACTGGCAGGGTCTTTAATGGCAAACACAACAGGATCGTCGTGCAGTTGTCCTCTTACAGCCTTAAGCCAAACCCTTAATATCCAGTAAAGTAAAATAACCATATTAGCTATTAATAAATGCGGGAAATTGTATAGTGCCAAGCTTTCTGGCGATTGCAGATACATCGTGACTACAAGGGCCGAGATGCCCGCAGAGGCTAACCCAGAGCCTAGAATGAAACTATGATCTGAATACATGTAGCCTCGTCCCGGTAATTTCATACCTGACTGTGCATTGATCACCTCTACATATCTCTTCGCAAAAGCCAAAGATAAGAACAAAAAAAACGAAAAACTGAGCAACCAAGGAGAATACGCCAAACCTAATATTGCCCCCCCAGCTATTACTCGTAAGGAGTAAAGTAAACCAAGTATTAAAACATCAATAATGGCGAGTCTTTTTAAGTAAAATGAATAGGCAAGTGTGGTTGCGAAATATATCAAAAGCACAAGTTTGAAATCGGAAGGTAGGGAAGCCGAAATTAATAGCGCGCTCGCACCAAGACTTGCCAGCAAACTGAGTGCACTTGGGATATTCAGGGTTCCTGACGCTAGTGGCCTGAACTTTTTCGACTTGTGTCTTCGGTCATCCTCTAGGTCCGCCAAGTCATTGAGCAAATAAACACAGGAAGCGCAAAGGCTGAAAGCTAAGATTCCATGAAATACAGACAAAAAATTAGCCGATGACACAGCGTGTGCGGCAATCATTGGTACCATGAGCAGAATATTTTTTGCCCACTGATGCACTCTCAATTGCTTTGCAAATACTTTTGAATTTATTCTGTCGATTGGGAATATTTTTTCAAGCTCAGATATTTTCCTGATCTGCTCAACTAGGCTTTTCGAAGAGGATACTACGACTGCCGTGGTGGCTTGCTTCCAGACAGCTAAATCGATGGTCGAATCACCTACGTAAGTGAAGGGGCCATTATTTGCATGAGCTAATATTGCATCTGCTTTTGTATGACCCCTTAAATTACTATTTGGACTTGAGGCTAAAACGCCATCGAATAATTTGAGATGAGTTGCGACTGCATCAGCAATACTTTTCGTCGCTGCGGTAGCTAAATATATCTTCCTTTTTTTGTTTTTTTGCTCATGAAGCCAATTTAAAAGGTCACTGTTATAGGGAAGTAAGCCAACGTCGATTTCTGCGCATTTTGCAATTTGAGATTTGAAGGCGCCTTTTCCTCGAAATATGCTTAGCACGCTTCTTAAAGTTTTCAGCGGGTCCTTCTTAAACCCTACTACAAGGTTTTCCCAAAGGGTATCACTGCTGATCAGCGTGCCATCTAAATCGACATAAATTGGGTGTAGCACAACAAATATCCTTGGAGAAATTTAATTCTGCTGTCGAGTGGCCTCGACTTTGTGAAAACTATCGCAATTCCAACGCACAATAGTGTAGTGTACGCAGTTCGTAGTATAAAAGTGTTTTCTAAGAGCCACCACATATTTTATGAGGAAGGGAATCATTTTAGCTGGGGGTAGTGGATCGCGTTTGAGTCCCGTGACGTCGGCAATTAGTAAGCAACTTCTTCCGGTCTATGACAAGCCAATGATTTACTATCCGCTGAGCACTCTGATGCTAGCTGGTATCAGAGACATTCTCATTATCAGCACACCCAGCGACACCCCTCGTTTCGCACAGCTCTTAGGAGATGGGAGTCAGTGGGGCTTAAATCTTGAGTTCGCTGTTCAACCGAGCCCCGATGGGCTACCACAAGCGTTTGTCATCGGAAAGAATTTTGTCGCGAACAATGACTCTGCCTTGGTACTTGGAGATAACGTCTTTTATGGACATGGTTTTTCTGCGCTACTGAAGTCAGCATCTCATAGGCCGTCCGGTGCCACTATATTCGCTTACCGAGTAGCAGATCCGGAGCGTTTTGGTGTTGTTGAATTCGATAATACCAAGACCGTTATATCACTTGAAGAAAAACCAACGGTTCCAAAGTCGAATTTTGCTGTGACCGGGTTGTACTTTTACGATAGTAGCGTCGTCGACATTGTCGCTGAGTTGCGACCGTCCGCGCGCGGCGAGCTCGAAATTACGGATGTTAATCAGGCCTATCTCGATCGCGGTAGTCTTAGTGTTGAGCTTATGGGGCGCGGTTATGCTTGGCTAGATACCGGAACGCACGACAGTCTTCTTGAGGCCAGCAGTTTCATTGCAACACTGCAGAAAAGACAAGGACTCCAAGTTGCGTGCCCAGAGGAAGTCGCATACACAAATGAGTGGATCACAACGGAGCAGCTGCTAAAGCTCGCTGACCCGCTATCTAAAAATCACTATGGGCAGTATCTAAAAAGTTTAGTTAAAGGTTGATTCATAGAATGCTAGTAGAGCGCACGGTTCTGCCGGGAGTTGTTGTTCTGACGCCAAGCATATTTGGTGATGATAGAGGTTTCTTTTTCGAAAGTTTCAATAAGCGTGTATTTTCAGGTAGGACGGGGGAAAGTGGCCAGTTCGTTCAGGATAACCACAGTAAGTCCACAAAGGGTGTTTTGAGGGGACTGCACTATCAGCTTGGTAAGCCCCAAGGGAAACTTGTTCGGGTAGTCGAGGGTTCAATTTTTGATGTTGCTGTTGACATCAGAGAGGGCTCTCCTAATTTTGGGCAGTGGGTGGGGTTCGAACTCACTGCAGAGAACAAAAAACAGCTGTGGATTCCTCCCGACTTTGCTCATGGGTTCATTGTTACGTCAGACGTGGCGCAAGTACTATACAAAGCAACAGACTTTTACTCACCCGAGAACGAACGTAGCGTTATTTGGAGTGATGAAACTATCGCAATTGACTGGCCTGATCTTGGTGTGGTCCCGACCTTGTCGCCAAAAGATGCGGATGCGCCAAACTTGAGCGGCGCAGAGCTACCTAGCTTCAAGCCATGAAAATTTTAGTTCTAGGCGCAAGAGGTCAAGTAGGGAGTGAGCTGGGTACCCAACTCGATAATCTTTTCTCTCCTGCGGAGCATTATTACTCTGTGCGCCTAGCCGGTCGCTCCGAAGTGGACGTAGCCGATCTTTCGGCGTTAAGTAACTTTCTGAAGCTTAACAGTTTCGATTGGATCATTAATGCGACGGCCTACACGGCGGTTGACGATGCTGAAACAGAAGTATCTCAGGCCTACAAGGTGAATGAGCATGCCGTTCGTGTGATGGCAGAGCACTGTGCCTCCAGTAGAGCCAGTCTCATACACATATCCACAGATTATGTTTTTGATGGAAGCGGTGAATTGCCATTTCACGAAGCAAGCGACGCGGCTCCCCTTGGCGTTTACGGAGCCTCAAAGTTCGCGGGTGAGCAAGCCATTAGATCAACGTTAACACGCCATCTGATTTTGAGGACAAGCTGGGTGTTTGGTGCATCAGGCAGTAATTTTGTGAAGACCATGCTCCGCCTCTCACAAACCAGAAGCGAGCTAGGAGTAGTGGGCGATCAATTCGGTGCACCAACGTCGGCGAAAGCGATATCAAAAGCTATTGTCGAGTTAATATTGCAGATGTCCGAGGCCGACAGTGCTGATGAGCGCTGGGGCACTTACCACTACACGGGTAAACTGTTCGTTTCGTGGGCTGAGTTTGCGAGGGAGATTTTTCGACAGGCCAGTCAAAAGTCGATGATCTCCGAAATTCCAATCGTTAGCTCAATACCCACCGAGCAATTTCCGACTCCCGCAAAACGGCCACACAACTCGCGATTAGATTGTTCAAAGATTACGGGTGCGTTCGGTATTAAGCCGGATAACTGGCAAGAATCATTAGGCGAAATGTTAGATGAACTTCGTGGAGAGTGCGTAACATGAAGATTATGGTTACGGGCGGCGCAGGCTTCATTGGATCTGCCGTTGTCCGACATATCATCTGTGATACTGAACACGATGTCGTTAACGTAGACAAACTTACCTACGCTGGCAATTTAGACTCTCTGTTGACTATTTCGAGGTCTTCTCGATATTCCTTCGAGCGAGTCGATATCTGCGATAGTGCCGCGGTGCTTGACATTTTTGCTAGGCACAAACCGCACATGGTGATGCATCTTGCAGCGGAGTCTCACGTGGATAGATCAATTGATGGTCCCGGCGAATTTATTCGAACGAACGTCTCAGGCACGTATGTCTTGCTCGAGGCGGCAAGGACCTACTGGCAAGACTTAGACTACTCCAACAAAGCTGCGTTTCGCTTTCACCATATTTCCACTGATGAGGTGTACGGTGACTTAGAAGGGCCTGACGACTTATTTCGAGAAGACACTCCTTACGCACCAAGCTCCCCCTATTCCGCGTCCAAGGCGGGATCAGATCATCTAGTAAGAGCTTGGGGGCGTACCTTTGGTTTGCCAGTAATCGTTACTAATTGCTCCAATAATTACGGCCCCTATCATTTTCCCGAGAAATTGATTCCTTTAGTTATTTTAAATGCATTGAGGGGTAAGCCGTTGCCCGTGTATGGAGAAGGTACCCAGGTTCGCGATTGGTTGTTTGTTGAGGATCATGCGAGAGCTTTGGTAAAGGTGGTTACTGAGGGTGCAGTTGGTGAGACTTACAACATTGGTGGTCACAACGAGAAGCAAAATATCGAGGTTGTTAGGGCGGTCTGTGGCCTTCTAGACGAACTCCGTCCCAGTACCCATGATGGGATCATTAAATACGAGGAGCTGATCACTTTTGTGAGGGATCGGCCGGGTCACGATGTGCGTTATGCAATTGATGCGTCAAAAATGAAGCGCGAACTGGGTTGGGTGCCGCAGGAGACGTTTGAGAGTGGTCTGCGTAAAACAGTTGAGTGGTACCTTGCTAATGAGGATTGGTGGCAGTCTATCTTGGATGGGTCTTATCAGGGGCAGCGCTTGGGCCTTGGGTGAACTTTATGCGCTCGTGAAGTCTAATTGTTGTAGGTACCGGACCGCAGAGTCTTGAGATTTCCAGCCGCCCCTAATCATTATCCGTTCTAATGTCTCCCCTCTTTTCAAAAGATCTAAGGCGACACCCACTCTGAAAGAGTGCCCACTGAAGGTGTTCCCTAAGTCGTGGGCAGTTGCTGAGTCGCTAAGACAATTCAAGATTAGTTGTATTGATCCAGGCGAGAGACTTGAGCTGACGTTGCCATGCTTGTCAATGGCTCGGAGTATGAAGCCACTTCTTGCGCTAATTTTTCCCTGCCACATTTCAATCAACTCGCCAAGTGCGGTGCTAATTGGAATGGCTCGCCCAATAGATTCTTGATCAGTTTTTGATTTTCGAAGATGCAATATCGGTCTGGCATCATTTGTTTTTTCTAAATCTTCAAATCTGAAGGCACAGAGCTCGGATCTTCGGCGCATCGTCTCGTAGCCTAATTGCAGAAGCACTCGATTACGCATTCCTTTCAGGTCGTCCGAGCAATTCGAAAGGAGTCGCTCCAAGTGATTGTGCGTGAGCGGAGTCGCCTGTTTTTGGTTGCGACCAATCCGGCGATGCATCCGCTTTAATGCAAGAATGACTTCAGGGTCTTTGGATGGATCAGGGTTTTTGGAGAGTTTGAATATCGTCCCCAGTGAATTCACCCGCCTTCTTATGGTGGCGCTCTTGCAAGTGAGGCTCAGCTCGTCGACATACATCGCCAAGTCATCTGCAGTGGCGGGGATGGGAGGGATGCTCTTACTGGCGCACCATTTCGAATACTGCTCAAAGTCGGACCTATAGGCGCGGATGGTGTTTTCAGCAAAGGCGCCGTCAAATTTCTCAAAAATTTGGTCAATCATGTTATTTTGATTCCTTGAATATACTTTAAAACCCTTAAAGCATCATAATTGATTCTTATGGTATCATCAAGTCAAATCAAGGCCGCTCGCGCAATGCTTGGATGGAGTGCGATCGATTTAGCGGATTACAGTGGCGTAGGAAGCGCCTCAATTAAGCGCTACGAGATACAGAAAGGTATTCCCTCGGCCAATACAAGCGTGCTGCTTAAAATCAAGACCGCCCTAGAAAAGCAGGGAATTGAATTTACAGGCGATCCGCTCATCAATCCTGGCGTCACTCTTATTTTGGAAAAGCGGGTGCAATCAGATGTCTGATTTTGAGTTGCCGTTGCCCAGTAGTTACGAGGGCTCGCCCGACTACCAACAGCACCTAAGTAAAGTGATGGCTGATTACGATCATCCGACGGGATTGATAGGGGAATTGGTTGCGCAGTTAGCGGATGCGTTTTGGTGGATTAACGTGTACCGGAGAGATAAAGAGCAAATTGTTATCGCGCAGATGACAACGATCCTAACCGATGCTTCAGTTTACGTGTCGCGTGACGAAGCACGTTGGCTAGAAACGGCTGAGGCACTGAGTGCATTGGTTGCGGGTAGGGGGCTAGAAAATGATGCCGCCAACCTCATTGAGGACCTCATGGTCCAAGGTCAACATAATCTGGCTTCTTTGCGATCCGAGGCGGTGAGTCGTGTGCTTACAAAAATAGATACCCTGGATCGGCTCATCGATCGTCAGTTCAAGAACATCAAGCTGCTCATGCAGGCGATCGAGTCTGCGCGGTTCGCGCCGGAGCTGCACAAGAAGTTACAGCTCGAGGTAGAGCAGTTGGAACTACAGATTCAGAAAACTCATGAAGATCAGCGTCTCGAAGTTGATCGCCAATAGGTCGAACGCGCTCAAATCAACGGGACCTCGATCTGAAGTAGGTAAACGTCGGTCAGCCGTTAACTCAAAAAAGCATGGCTTAAATTCGTTACTGATGTCCGCCGATTCGGAGGTCGGAGAGGAATTTTCCTTATTGGTTTCTGACGCGATCCGTCTCGGGTATTCGGAGCAGGATGCTCGCGCTGTGGTGGCGACTCTCCAGTTGGGAAGGGCGGTGATCGATGCAAAGCACCACACCTATCAGGACAAGC
>CABYVD010000023.1:0-32011 GCA_902522335.1 Halieaceae bacterium
CAGTGCGTTGTAGCCTGCATTTCAGTGAGATCGAACTCGGGGTCGATCACTGCTTTCACCGCCGCGACGACCACCGGCATGTAGTCCGGCAGACAGCCGGCCATAACCGCTGCAATCGCTACTTTTTCGACGGTTGCGATGCCGTGTCCCGGTCCCATGGTGCCCAACATCATGTCCGCTTCGAGCCCTGATGCCAGAACCATTCGATTGACGCGCTCGGCTGTGGGGATGACGACTGGAAGGCCATCTGTGCAGCCGAGGCGATGAAGTTCTTCCAGTGCTGCCTCTTCGTCTCGCGCGGCTAGGGTATTAGTCACTGCTTGCCTCAAGCGCGGCTAGGATTTCCTGTGCTACGGAGTCTGCAACCGCGGTCATGTTGTTCGCCCCGGTTCCTGCGACGGGATGCGGTAGCTGAACTCTGGGTGCCCCGGGCATACCCAGTGATTCAGCGACAAAATTGCCTTGCGCCCAGAACTCCTCAGTAACCAGTGCTACCGAAGGTATGCCAAGTTTGGCGAGGTTTATGCCGTCACGCACGGTGCCGGTAGTGCACGAGCCTCAGTGCCCGTAGGCGGCGATGACACCCACGCAATCACCACCAATCTCGCCGAGTAGTTTCTCGGGCGCAGCGATGGTGGCATTTCCTTTGTTATAGGCCTTGAGGTTGATCCCCGGTCGAAGCCGACCAATCGCTTTCCCAACCTCATCAAGGAAGGGCACGGAGTCGGGAAATCCGTTGGCCAGCAAACCAATGGTTGTGGCGCTCCCACCGTCGACCTTTACGGATAAATCATACGGCATATTTTCAATGCCAACGTCAGCGTCTGGATTTAAAAACTCAATCATGGGCGATCCTCTGAAATCACTACTGTTATCGCCAAGAACGCCCGTGACTGTCAAGAGCGGCGTTGAATTATGTAGTTCGCTGGCATGAGTTTTGACCCGTACAATAAAGGCTCGAGATGAGGGAAGACTAATGGAACGCATCGAATTAGCGCAGGGGCTGTCGTTTAGCCGGCTTGTTTATGGCATGTGGCGGCTCGCAGACGACAGCAATACGTCAGTGAAGCATGTCGATGCCAAAATTAATGCAGCGCTCGATCAGGGCATCACGACATTCGATCAGGCGGATATTTACGGTGGCTACACCGCCGAAGCTGTGATGGGAGCGGCAATGATGGCGAACCCTTCACTGCGCCAGCGGATGGAAATTGTTTCCAAGTGCGACATTGTCATCGATGCAGGCCGTCACTCCGGAACGCGTGTTAAACACTACAACACGACGGCAGCGCACATTAATGCCTGTGTTGAAGCCTCGCTAGCAGAAATGGGTATTAACGAGATTGATGTGCTTCTTGTCCATCGGCCAGACCCGCTCATGGACCATCATGAGACAGGTGCGGCGCTGGATGCGCTGGTCGATGTGGGAAAGGTTCGTGCGGTGGGAGTCTCTAACTTTAGACCCTGGGACTGGAACTTGCTCCAGTCGGCCATGCATCATCCGCTAGTAACCAATCAGATCGAATTGAGTCTTAAACAAATAGCGCCATTCACGAATGGTGACCTAGCTTTCCATCAGCAGCACGGACACGTCGTCATGGCGTGGTCTCCCTTGGGTGGCGGCGACCTGATGACCGCCTCAAATGAGTTGACCTATCGCTTAGATACTATTGCCACAAGATCTGGCGTTGATCGGGCTGCGGTAGCAACAGCATTTTTATTAGCTCATCCTGCGAAGATCACGCCTGTTTTAGGTACCAATAACCTCGATCGAATCTCGGCGATATCAGCTGTGGAAACCGTTCAGCTCGACCGACAGGACTGGTTCTCTCTTTACGAAGCTGCGCTGGGCAGCGAGGTACCGTGAGGCCCTCAAGGACCTTTTTCAAAGATGAGTCAGAAAGGCCCCTCGGATCACCGCATGATTCAGTGCAGGTCTGCGTCGACCTGACCCTTTGCTGAGTTTGCTCTGCGTAGGTCAGGAACAAAGAAGTCCTCCAAGCCTTGATCAGAGTCTTTTTTTAGCCAGTGCTCGGGAAATTCAGCGGCTGTTGATCGATTTCTCTCCCGAAAAACAGCGCCGGAGCTAAATTTTTCAGTGTAGGGAACTACATGCTCTCCCTTGTTATTACTCAGTCTGTTGAAGAGCTGCCGACGCATGTTCGCCACGATAGAGAGATACTTGGGATTATTAATGAGGTTATTCATTTCTTTTGGATCTGCTCGCAAGTCATAAAGTTCCTCTGTATCCCAAACTCCGTGATATTGAATGAGCTTAAAGGCGTCAGTGCGAAGCGCGAAGGTTGTGGGCGTGCTTGGAAAGTTAAACTCCCAGTAGTACTCGTAGAGTAGCTCGTCCCTCCATTCATCAATCTCGAGACCCTTTGCCAGCGAGAGGAAACTCTGACCTTCGAATTGCGCTGGTGGGGTTATTCCCGCTATTTCCATAACTGTGGGAGCGATATCCAAGTTTGCGATCATCTCGGACACTGAAAGACCTTGCTCAATGACGCCTGGCCCCCAAGCAATTAAGGGCACCCGCATCGACTCCTCGTATGCATTTCTTTTGTCGATTAGCCCGTGCTCTCCGAATAAGAATCCGTTATCCCCCATCAGCATGACAATCGTATTCTCTGCATATCCATTTTCAGATAGCCAAGCCAAGAGGCGACCCACACTGTCATCAACTGCCGACATAGCTCGGTGGTACTCCATTTTGTACGCTTGGACATCGAGCGAACTGTGGTAAGGGAAATCCACACCGTGCCAGCTATTACGCTGATTTTTTACCCACATTGGTTTCCCCGCGTAGTTCTCGGGCGTATCTGCTTGACTTGCGGGCACCGGAATTTTTCGATCGGAATATTGAGTGGCATGGCGCTCGGCGGGGGAGAAGTTCGCATGTACTGCTTTGTGCGATAAATAAAGGAAAAATGGCCGCTCAGACGTGCGCTGGGACAAATAATCGATCGCGTAGTCAGTCAGCTCATCTGTTATGTAGCCTTTTTGAAAAACGTGCTCACCGTTGACGTTGAGTTTATTCATCTCACCGTTACGCAATTTAGTGGGATAGTAATGACCCTGTCCCGCAAAACTCACCCAATGGTCGAACCCTGGTTGTGGGTCATCGAGGTTGCGCGTTGCTGAGGCAGCTTCACCCATATGCCATTTGCCGATGAAGGCTGTGTCGTATCCTCCTTTTTGTAGGTACTGGGGAAAGAAAACGCTGTCAGGATTTGGCGGTGCATTGTTATCAACCACACCATGATTGTGCATGTATTGGCCGGTCAAAATGGTGGCTCGGCTGGGAGAGCACAGGGCCGTCGTAACAAAGGCGTTTTTGAAGTGGACTCCCTCTTGAGCCAGTCTGTCGATATTCGGTGTATCAATAACCGGATTCATGAATCCCAGCTCATCGAACCGTTGATCGTCAGTCAGGATGTAAATGATGTTGATATCGGAGGCGGCAGTAACGTGACTTTGGGGTTCGGCGCGAAGTTCTGTAGTCGACTCAACGTCATCACAGCCGGTGAGGAGCCACCCTGCTAGCACGGTTATAAAAACTGTCACAGTGGATATTCTTTTGGCTCTGGTCACAATGTTACTCCTAGTTTTGGTGACTGCGCTTCGTGGGACCAAGGAGTACCCACAGTCTTTCGCGAGGCAAAGTGTTCGCATTTCAGTATTTTCGTGACGCCATTATTTTCTGGATAGCGAGACAGAAACTTTGTGTGTACGGCCCCATTTTTTCCTGGTTTTTCCCAACTCAAGCTCTCTTCGGGTGTTTCGGCGTTTACTTTCTGTAAGTAGTCATTTAGCAATCGCTCTAAAGCTTGAGAGCATTCTGGATTGTTACTGGCTATGTCGATGCGCTCGTAAGGGTCTGTCTCTAGATCAAACAGTAATGAGCGCGCGGAGGTATGAAAGCGGACTAGTTTCAGTGAGTTGACCCGAATCGCAGAGTGGGGCTCGTTCAATCCAACGGCATTGTAGTGAGGGAAGTGAAACACTAGGCCATGTTGTGGGCGCTCTAGTTGGTCGTTGGGTGTTGTTAGTAAAGGGCGGAGGCTCACACCGTCGGTATCATGGCTCAGGTGCTCGGTTGCACCCGTCAAATCAGCGAACGTCGGAAGCAAGTCATAACTAATGACGGGTTCACTAGACTGTGAGTTAGCGCTGATTGATGGACCCACGACCATAAACGGTACGCGAATTCCTCCTTCCATTAGGTCCCACTTTCCTCGTAAAAGTGGGTAGTTCATACCTTTCTCATAGGGTCTTCCTTGGTTGAGTTTCTGAGGCAATACTGGCATCCCGCCGTTATCCGAGGTGACGATGAAGTAGGTGTTGTTTTCGAGCCCAAGCTCTCTGTAGGTCTCAAACAACGTTCCAATTGCCGTGTCCATGTCTAGCAGCATAGACGCATAAGCGATATTACTGTGGAGGTCGCCGGGCTTCTTTTCTTCAAAGTATCTAAATGAGCGGCCGCTGTATTCGAGATTCGAGTGAAGTGCATAATGCGACACTTGGACAAAAAAGGGCTGCTCTCTCCGAAGACTATCCTTTATGAAGTCGACTGCACGCTCTGTGATTGCTTCAATGCGCTTTGGATCGTCTTTTTCATAACCTCGCCACTGCTCCTTTTGATCCTCAACGTATCCACCTTCTTTATTGCCCGTCTTTCCATCACTCACGTCGTATCCCAGTTGAGCGGGTTCGGCGTAAATGTGCCACTTGCCGAAATGGGCAGAGCGATAATTTGGATTGGCGAGCTTTAATAATTGAGGAATCGCCAGCTGGTCGTGATTAACCCAGTTTGGACCTCGAACTCTAGTGTGGCGAAGACGTGCAGGAGATTTTCCAAATTGGATGCTGTACCGCGTAGGAGAGCAAACAGGAGCCGCAGCATACGCATTCGAAAAACGCACTCCGGAGGCGCTTATCAGGTCGAGCGATGGCGTGTAATGGAAGTCGCTTTGACTTTCTTCGGCGTCTTTATCCATTGGCGAGGACATTGAACTCCAGCCCTGGTCGTCGGTCAGGACGAGAATGAAATTTGGTGAGGTGTTTTGAGATGCGAGAGCAGGCGCTTGAAGCCACAAGATAATTGCAACAAACAACCAATTGATGTTGGTTGATTTAAGGGCTTTCACTGGCTGTCCCGGCACCTATCACGGGTGCATCCTGTGCAATCAGGTTGCCAAAAATATCCACTTTTGGAATCTCGGTGATGTGCGAAAAGACACCTTTTCCTGCCGCAGGGAAAGGCGGATGAACAATAGGCTCCCCCGTAAAATCCGAAGGAATAGCGAACGCCTCTAGGCTTGTTGCGCTGACATCCATTGCCAGTAATGAGAGATGAGGTGCGTCATCCATAGCGATGAGCGCTGGTGCTACTGCCCCTGAGAACAGGTTATTGGAAATAATACTCCCATTGTCGTCATTCCAAACAACGAGCACTCGACTACCAATCCGACTACCGGGTGTTGCGATAAAGGCATTATTTCGGAGAGCAACGTTTACACCGTTAATCTCTACCTGAGGTGCGGAATCAGGGAAGGTAACGTAGGTGTTGTTGTATATGTGGATGTTTGAAGACGGCAAGCGTTTGGGTGCCGCAAAGTCACTGACGAATATGGTTTTACCGGGAAACTCACTTCTGATGCCTTCTGGCCGATCCACGCGGGGAACGCGAGTACCGTCCCCCACACTGACGTTATATCGCCAGATAATATTGTCATTTTTGCCCAGAATTTCTGTGCCGTAGCCCTCGTTATCGTAGAAAAAATTGTACTGCACGAGGACATTCTTGTTGCCGAAGTCTACGTGAAGACCACTTGAGTCATTGTGACCGCGTGAGCCGATGGCAGCATTGAACTGGGCAACGATATCTCGCGAACGAAAGAACCATGCGCCGCTTCCTCTGGTGACGGAGACATTTTGATTGGTACGAGAACCCGATCTCAGGAATGTGTTGCTCTCGAGGAGTCCGCCTCTAACACCATTCAACAGTACGCAGCTACCACCTAAGTCTTCGCAGAGATTATTAATAATGCGAACGTTTTCATCGAAATCCAGAGGCGTCCCCCGGACGCCCCCGACATCAGATGGCCGATGGCGAATCGCAATACCGAACCTCCCGCTCCTTCGAATGACATTGTCATGAATATAGATGTTTGATGTGTTGACTGCTCTTTTGACCGTCTGTGCGGGAGACGTCTCGAATCGGATGCCACTGACTGTATTTCGATTGAACATCCGACGGCGCTTGATGGGATAAACTTCATCAATCTCGAGCCGACTGAGCTCATATCCAGTCAGTGCACGTCGCCCAGAGTTTCTAATTAAAATGCCAAAAGCGTCGCCATCGTCGATACCGTCGCGCGCACGTTTACGAAAGTTTCTTATTTTTAATTCGCTAATGACGAGTTGGTCTTGATCCTCGATCAAGACCGTGGCGACGTGGGCGCCGCGTCTAGGGTTACCTGCGTCGAGTAGTGGCTTTTCACCGGCTCCGTACCGAGTGAACGTAATTGGTGCCTCTGCGGTACCAGAGTTTGAAATAACTAGCTGCCCTTCAAATAAATCACCTGACCGAAATCGCACAGTGTCTCCCGGTTCAAGGCGCTCTCGACCGACTCTCGATAATGATTGCCATGGCGTCCCTTCGGATAAACCGTCATTACGATCGTTTCCCATTTCGCTGACATAATACGTAGTCTGAGCAAACGCGGAGCCCGCAAGGAAAAGCCCGATGAAGGTCGCTAACAAATAAGAGCGGGTACCCGTTATTTGCTTTTCATGGCGATGATCGCGGGCCACATCAACAGCCCCAGACGGCGCGATGTCGAGTATCAACGAAACCGTAGCCGCTGCTTGTTATCAAAGCTTTATCCGAATGCCCATGGTTACCCGTCGGTCAGAGTCCATCATTCGGGCGATCGGACCATTAGCAAAAACGCCGGGCTGCACGGTTCGATCTTTTAGCAGATTGACTCCGCTAAACGTCAATGCGGTCTTCTCGTTGATGTTAAAGCTGAGGGAAGCGTTTAGCTGACCTCGATCATCTGAGTAGAGTGGGAAACCATTACTGATATCAGTTGACTCGGATACTAAAAACACATCGCGATAGGTATATCGAAATCTAGCGGACCACTTGGGTTTCTCGTAAAACGCTGTGAAGTTGTAAGAGTTCTCCGATAGTCGCACGAAATTCAACGGTAAATCCTGTCGATCGCCATTGCTATTTAAACCAGCGGGTGACGTGAAGGTTTGATCGCGGCTCCCGTTTTGGTAGGCGTAATTTGCGATAATGCCTAAGCCGTTGAAAGGTTGTGGCAAGTTTCGAAAGTAGTGCTGAAAAGCCACTTCGATGCCGTCGATTTCTCCGCCCGGTAAATTCACTGGGGATATTCGATTGACCAATACACCGGCCTCACCCGCAACCGTGCAGACCGGTAGCGCGAGATCAGGATTTCCAGCGTTCGCGTCAACTGCTCTGGGGTTACAAATACCACTGAAGATAGTCTCTCGCCCCACAACGCCATCAAGGTCTTTGTGGTAAATACCAAGACTCATAACACTGCCTTTGCGTGGGTAGTACTCCAGTGTGAGATCGAATTGTTTTGCTGTGGTCGGTTGGAGCGTGGGGTCACCTACGAGCACTGCTTGACCTGTATTCAGTGGGTATCTAACAGTCGGAGATAGATCACCAAAACTGGGTCTGCGCATGATTTTTGCCGCGCCAAATCTAATTTGCACGTCATCCATGGGCGAGATCACCAGGCTTAGTGATGGAAGCACTTCGGTGTAGTCCTGTGACTCGGAAACATCGCGCAGTGAGCCGTCAATCATCACTTCATTACCGGCGGCGTTCTGATCGGTATTAACCACGCGTAACCCCGCAATTCCTTGCGCGGGAAGACCCAAAATATCAAGCTCAAAGTCACCACGCAGGTAGCCAGCGTAGGTGTTCTCATCGACGCCAAAACCTTGAAGTGGGTCAGTTATACCGTCAGTATCCAAGCCAATCAGGCTGCGCAGTTGCCTTCTCTGTCCAAAGATAGCGTTGGTATTACCGGTCAAAAAATTATCGAGGTAGGCACCATTGCTCCTGAATGCGAAAAAGTCTCCCGGTGTTGGTGCGAGAAACTGCGCTAAATCACTCCCGGAAAAGCCAGGAAAGTTCCGAGATACCTGTGACAAGCGAGATCGATTAATGGATCTGTCGCTGATTCGAATACCTGCCTTGATTTCTTGCCACATCCCGTTGTTGCGGAACCAGGTTACGTCGACGGTCGCTGCAGTTTCCTCATTATCAAAGAAGCTATCCTGATCTCGGGCAATAAATAGCGAGTAGTAATTTGGATCCAACAGTTGTGTCGTGGTGACGCGATCATCTGTTGGACCATACTCAAGGACGCCATCTCGATAGTCGTAGTAAAAAGGTACTCTGATCGCAGCGCCAGCACTGTGGAAATTAGTCGCTGTGGGATCGTTGAATTGAAACACCGTAGTGAACGAGGCCTCCTGAGTGTCTGATCCAGCGGCGCTGACCTCGAATTCCACTTTTACATCGTCGCTATCCCATTCTCCACCGATTGCCGCGAGATAGGATTCAGTGTCGCGTGAGCCGGCGCGATTGTTTGAGCGGAGTCTTAATCCATCATTGGGACCGCCTGTCTCAGTTGAGAGATCTATACCGCCGTTTCTGACGCCCCCGCCAATAATACCTGAAGTGAGCATTGGAATACTTACGCCCGCAATTGACAACGAGCCGAACGTGGCGTCTGCAGTACCGTCGAGCTCTTGGTCACCGCCAGCTGCTCCTATAAACATAGATTGCCCTAAATTGAGCCTCGAAAAGTCTGTGTAAGACACCTCGGTAAAAAGCTTCAAATCGTTGCTGTACTGCCATTCCAAAGAAGCGCTAACAGCAGTATTTTCTCTATCCTCAACACCGAAGAGAAGGTCTCCAAACCCAGGCTTGTAATAAGCATCGCCAATACCATCACCATTAAAGTCAACGTTGCTTTGCGCTGCTTGTCGAATTCCCGGTGAAACCCTTAAAGAGTCCTCTCTCACAGTCTTCTCTATGTGATTGAAAGTTACAATTGCTCCCACATCACCCAGTTGCGTAGAAAATTTATCACCAACGGTCGCAGAGAAATTCTGGTTCCACGCTTCGGCATTCTCGGCGTATTCAGCGGCAGCTCTGAAAACGGCAAGTCGTTCTTTCAGTCTGAGTCCGCGATAAGTTTTAACATCTATCGTTCCACCGATGCTGCCCTCGACCATGTCTGCGGTGGGAACTTTTACAACATTAAGGGACCGAACGAGAGCAGCGGGTAGGTCTTCAAAGCTCATACCACCACGATTATCACCCGCGGGGGTCGTGCCTCTACCATTAATTTCTACGCGGTTGTCTTCACTGCCCCTAACGGCTACCGATGACCCTATACCGGCATTTCTACTGATTTGAACTCCTGGAATATTCTCGAGCACCTCGGCGAGATTTTCATCTGGCATCTTGCCAATGTCTTCAGCATTGATGACCTCGATTAGATTTTTTTGTTGCCTCTTTTGCTCCAACGCAGACTCGAGGCTTTGTTGAATACCGTAAACAATGACTTCCTCGACAATTCTCCCCGAACTTGCGCTAGTTTCATTTGATTCTTCACCGGTAACTTGCGCTGCGACCTGATATGGAGAGGCCACCGTAAGTGCTGCAAGGACAGCCGAGTGAAAGAAGGTGGTTTGGTGCATCCGCTTCAAGAATGCACCTCTGCCACGAGGATCACACCTTCATTAAACTCTATTTTAATCTTACTCGAGCGCAGTGAATTATTATCCATTACTCGGCGTCCCGTACGAGCCACTGAGCATTTTGCGACCCTGTTCGAACCTTCACTTCGGGAAGACCTCTCTGAAAATTTATCCTCCACGACTGCGTGAGCGGATCTGGTTTTTTGGTCAATGAAGAAGTCCAGTAGTTAAGAACATTGTTTGGGTTAGGGAAGAGCGTTGTATCCTGCGCAGGATTATTCTTCGAGACATCGACTAAAGTTTGAATTTCTTTGAGATTCGGAAGTCTCCAGTCATCATATCCAGCGAAGGTCGAGTCTCTCGCCGTCTTCATGGCAACTCCCCAAACTTTATTGCTTACTGCACCCTCTTCGCACCCTCCCCCAGATAAACCCTCAGGGCATTTTTTCCACATTAACCCGGTCACAAGGTCTGTGACGGTACTATCGCCATTGTCTACAAATCTTGTTCTGTCAAAGCGTGTAGCGGCGTAATCACCAGCAACTAGCCTGACCTGATACGTTTGGGTTTTAGCCTTTGAGTTTCCGATACCAGAGAAAAAGTTAACTGCCCACGCATTCGTTGCTACGCCCGATACTGAGTCATCAGTCCAGTAAGCCTGACTTTTGCTATTGGGGAAGCGATTTACATCGTTGGCTGGGTTCTGACGTCCGTTATTCGCTATCGTTAGCAGCTCGGTTACCGACGGTACCCGCCACGCGGTGATGCCACACAAGGTCTCGGCGTTTGTGGTGTCAGCTAAGGTCCCCCGATTCTGCCACGTCACCTTTTCATTGAAGGAGTGGGTGCCTGACGCGGTCTTTATTTCCCAGACTAGTCCAGTAACGTTGTCGCGAATACACGACCATTGACTGCCCTCCGCCTCCGTTCCATCGGCTGACCAAGCCACGTTCTGGATGGCTAACGGGGTACCATCGCTTCCTAATTTTGTGAAATCGAACGCGGCAGCGCCAGTGCCCACTTTGTTCTCGGCAATGGAGCCATCAGCATCGCGCCCTTGGTCACAGTCTTGAGGTACGTGACCCTCATTTTGGATAGCCTTGGTGCATGTATTATTTATACCCGAGGTTCCATTACCACTAACTATGATACCAGTATCATTAAGTGGATTCCTTGGAGTGGCAACTATTTCATTGCTCGCGTCGCTCTCGGCGCTTCCAACAAGTGCTGTAACCACGAGATAGTAGGCGACATTGTTAGAAAGTCCGCTAACTGTGTGATCGGGGGGTAAAACCTCCACTTGTGTGGAGCCTTCTAAGGCCTCCAGGTTACTCAAGAACGTAAGTGCTGAAATACTTTCAGTCGCGTAGTAAAGGTTGTAGCCGGTGGCCTCCTCGACCTCTTGCCAACTCACTGTGAGCCTCGAATTGCCGATCCAATCTAGGGACAGAGTGGGGGCGTCAGGTTTTGCGACCTCCACCGTCACGGCCGCAGTAGCGGTGGCCTCAGCGTAGAGTTCGTCAGCGGCTTTCACGGCGGTAATTGTAGTCGAGCCACTTGCTAGTGCTGTTAATAGTCCTTCAGAGGTCACCGTAGCAATAGATTCATCAGAACTTGAATAACTAATTGTACCTGTGCCGTCTCCTCCGCTAGCAGCTATCGTCTGTGTTTCTCCAACGGTAAGGGTGTAGCTATCTTGCCCGAAGGCGATTGTTTGCTCGAGCTTCGGTATCACTTCTACTTCTGTTGTTGCGGTGGCCTCTAAATACGAACTGTCACTAGCTTTCGTAGCGGTAATTGTTGCGGAGCCAATCGCAATAGCGGAGACCTCACCATCTGCAGAGACAGTTGCTACATTTGTGTCGCTGCTCTCGAAACTCAGTGCACCTGTCCCCAAGCCGCCCGTAACCTGCAATGTTTCTGTATTGCCGATTACGATTTCATAAGATGAACTCGCGAATGCAATTGTCTGAACCAGCGCCACATCATCGATTTCTTCTGGTCCGGAGCCTGATCCGCCGCAACCTGAGAGGATCAAAAGCATGATGGTGTAAGTAATATTTTTTATCATAGTCATAGCAGCTAGGCCCCAATTTCAGCCGATCTTGAACTTATGTCTATTTGGGCAAACGTAATTCGCTCTGATTGGCTGTTATCAATTTATGGTTATTTAAGAGGTAGAGTAATGACAATATTGTCACGATGCAAAAAATAACGCGACCCCATCTTTTGTGGCAGACATGGATCTCAACTTCCGTTTGACTTCGGGTTAACACCGCTCATCCTATCGGGAGTAAAGTGTGTGTCTCGTTCACATGGAGCATCCTAAGTGATCAGGAATAAATCGACCTTAGCGCTGGTGGCAGAGGTTGCTGGCGTATCGTTGAAGACGGCATCTAGGGTTGTGCGGAAAGAGCCTAATGTTCGAGAAGAAACGAGACGGAGAGTTGAACATGCGATGAACGAGGTGAGCTATCGCCCAGGAGTTGCGCCTCGGGCGTCTGTAGGCGCTAGATCTTTTCTGATTGGTTTGGTTTTTGATAACCCCAACTCTAGCTATGTTGTCGATTTGCTGAGAGGGGCAACCGAGCAGACACGGGCGGAAGGATATAACTTAGTTGTCGAGCCGATCCGCACTGATGACGTAAATATCGTCGAAAATATAAAACGCTTAGTAATTCAGTCGAACCTCGATGGCATTGTGCTTCCGCCACCCATTTGTGATCTAGATGATGTGCTGTCGATACTCGATGAATTTGGTACACCGTATGTTGGCATTGGCCCCAATAACAATGTCTTAATGAATCGCCCGAGCATGGATGATGAGGCAGCGGCGGCGGCAATGACGGACTATTTGATACAACTGGGCCACACAGATATCGCCTTTGTAAAAGGGCGGGCGAGGACTTCAACGACAGGACAGAGATTGAAGGGTTACGAGCGCGCTTTACGAAACTCGGGACTTTGCAGACGAAGTGATTTTATCGTTGACGGTGACTATACCTTCAAGTCAGGTCTTCACGCCGGTGAACAGTTACTCCGGCTAAAGTCAGCACCGACAGCCATTTTTGCCAGTAATGACGAAATGGCGGCTGGTGTGATGACCGCGGCCATGAAACGTAACCTCATAGTACCCGACGATATTTCCGTTGCGGGTTTCGATGATAGCCCGACGGCGACAATGATATGGCCGCAACTCACGACGGTACGCCAACCGATCGATGAGATGTCCAAGATAGCCATCTCTATGTTGGTAAGTCAGTTGCGTGATCGAGAGGTCGCTAGCCGTGAGACCAAGGTTGAGTATCAACTGATTGTTAGGGACTCTACTTCAAGCCTCAAGCAAAGCTGAGTAGTGCACATCGTCAATTCGAAGAGTCTACACCCGAGGGACGAGCACCAGCTGTCAGTTTCGTCGCGAAGCTTAGTCCTGCCGCTCGAAGAGCAGATGCAACTGAGGGATGGCGCTCAATCAGGTTAGTTGACTCCGCACGATCTCTGCTAAGGTCATAGAGCGCCTCTTTTACTTCAACTGAAAAGTCTGACCTACCGTTTTCACCATCTTCCCCCGGCTCCAGGACGGCATGCCCCGTATGCTCGAACACATACTTCCATTGCGACTTTCTTACTGCCGCGAGTTGTGAGCCTAAAAAATAATAAAGATGTCGACTACCCAGCTCATCAGTGACACCACCCGTGAGTGACTCAATGATATTGACCCCATCGATCGTTCGCCCCGACGGTTTAGTTCCCGCGATATCTGCGAGGGTGGGAAGGATGTCAATGGTAGATATAATGTGGTTATTTACCTTGCCTCGCGGAATTCGCGCTGGCCAAGATGCGATGGCCGGTACTCTAAATCCGCCTTCCCATACGTCGAACTTGCCGCCCCGTAGCCCGCCGCTATTGCCTCCATGATTACCGTAAGATCGCCACGGCCCGTTGTCGGATAAGAAAAAAATCAGCGTGTTATCCCTGACTCCGTGTCGAGATAAGGCGGATACTATTTGTCCAACGGACCAATCAATTTCCTGAATGACATCAGCGTAGATCCCTTTTCCTGATATCCCTTTAAAGTTGATGTCAGTGTGCAGTGGCACATGCGGCATAGAGTGGGCGAAGTATAAAAAGAAGGGTCGCTTGCCAGCGTTAGAGCGGATGAAACTCACTGCATAATCTGTGAGCCGACGTGTCATCGTGTTCTGTGCCACAGGCACTTCGATCACTTCTTGGTTCTTCATAAGCGGCGGGTGCCTGCCGTTAGCTTGCGCTTGAATGTCTCGGATAGTATCCACTGTCCAGCCCATATTGAATTGAATATTCGATGCCAATTTCATAGATGGAACAATTGTCATGTCGTTTGAAAACGGAATCCCAAAATAATCATCAAAACCTTGTCTTGTCGGAAGAAGGGCTGGCCGATGGCCTAAGTGCCATTTCCCTGCCATGGCTGTGGCGTATCCTTCTGTTCGCAATAAGTCTGCGATGGTCTCTTCGTCTGGGTGCAGTCCGCGATTTGGGTTGGTTCCCCACGCCCCATTTGGGAAAAGCACGTTGGGTATGCCCACTCGTAAAGGGTAGCTTCCAGTCAGCAGCGCGGCGCGGGACGGCGAGCAAACGGAAGAGGCGGAGTAGAAATTGGTAAAGCGCACGCCATCGGCAGCAAGTGCGTCGAGATTGGGTGTTGCCAGGTGGGTGGCTCCGAAGGCGCCAAGATCTCCGTATCCTTGATCATCCGTCAATATCAGGACGATATTGGGTAGAGAACTGCTGAAACACATGGAACTCGCTAGCAGGAGAAAGATAATCCCCAGGAATCGGTAAAAGGCACCTCTTCGACTTGGCTCATCTCGTTTAGGCATGTCATTTACCTGTAAGCACACGGGGTAACATTCTCTGATTGTGCACGGTCTCACATATCGCGGTGTAAGCCGGTCAGTAGTCAACCAGAGAAAACGGAAGACCTGCTAATTACTTTTGTTACTGATGCTACAGTTACACCTAAAGCAATATATCGTCAAAGCATCATTCGCATTGCAAGTATTGTTTAATGAAGAGTGGGGGGTCCAACTATGAAAATAAGACAAGTAGCCCTAGCGGCCACAAACTTAGAGGAAACCGACAAAACATTCCGCCATTTATTAGGCTGTGATCAGACCTACGCGGACCCAGAGATCATCTACTTTGGGCTAGACAATCGACTCTATACATTGGGTAACTGCTTTCTCGAGGTTGTCAGCCCGGTGCAGCCCAATACAGCTGCCGGTCGTTTTCTTGATCGCCGCGGTGGTGACGGTGGCTACATGGTTATTGTGCAGGTCGAGAACCTGGCTCAGGAGCAAGTGCGCTTAGCGGATACTGCCATACGCACGGTGTTTGCTGATGACCGCGGGAACGCGAAGGCCATTCACCTGCACCCCAAGGATGTTCCCGGCGCGATTCCCTCGCTCGATGAAATGAGCCCTCCCGAGTCCTGGTTATGGGCCGGTGATGGCTGGGAGCAGCGCGCGGGGCGCTATGTTCGTAGCATCCTTGCCGTGGAAATAAGGTCGCGCGACCCAAAAGCGACAGGCCTTTGCTGGGCCGAAGCCTATGGCATTGAGCTAATGCCGGCAGGCAACGGGTGGCGCTTGGAAATGGGCGGAACAGAAATACGTTTCACGCACGATGCGGCTGCTGCTGAACCTGCCCTCATGGCGATCGATGTTGACGCGGTCGATCTACCCGCCATATGCGCCGCTGCTGATGATATGAGCCTCGAGCGCCACGACCATGTTGTGAGTGTCTGTGGCGTGGAGTTTAACTTTCGCTCACACTAATTTTCTCTAGCAAGCACCGGGAGGCGATATGACTCAAGGAATGATCGATACAGGAACAGACCACTTACTTGCCAACCTCACTGGGGGCGTGTTGACGCTGACCTTCAATCGTCCGGAGGCACGTAATGCCCTGTCGGGAGATTTGCTTCAAGCGCTTGGGGCTCAGCTCAGTGATGCGGAGATTAATCCTGATGTTCGCTGCGTGGTGGTGACCGGGAGTGGCAACGCGTTTTGCGCGGGTGGCGACGTGAAGGCCATGTCCGATGTGAATACCAACGGGGACGCAAGGCCCTTGGAGACACTGATACACCGGCAGCGATTGAATCAGCGCTCAACCAGTGGTCGCCTCAACAAAATGCCCAAGCCAACGCTCGCTGTTATCCCGGGCCCTGCCGCAGGCGCAGGATTGTCCATTGCGCTGGCCTGCGATCTCCGCATTATGTCGTCCACAGCTTTCATGACCACTGCGTTTGCCAAAGTGGGTTTCTCCGGTGACTACGGTGGTACCTTGTTCATGTCACAGCTGGTCGGTACGGCAAAGGCCCGAGAACTCTACTTTCTCTCCGAACGCATTGGGGCTGAAGAGGCTGAGCGCTTGGGTTTGACCAACTGGGTCGTTGCGCCCAAAGATCTAGAAGAGCGCGCAACAGAAATTGCTCAGAAGCTGGCGACAGGCCCGACGGTTGCGTTTAGTTACATGAAGGAGAACTTGGCGCGAGCACTGACCTCGGCTGATGTCCATGATTGCTTGGATCTAGAGGCGTCACACCATATCCATTGTGGTGGAACGGCAGATCACAAAAACGCGGTCGAAGCGTTCATTGCGAAGCGCGCCCCTGTCTTTGAGGGGAAATAGGGAGAGAGCTGGAATTTGAGAAGTAGTGCAGTCGTCGGGGACCGACATCTGCTTTGATCAATGAACTGACTTACAGGTTATCGCAAACGTCCGATATTGCTCGACTTTGAGGGATCACTGATGAGACTTCTGCAGAAATCTTTGGTTGTGTTTCTAGCCCTTGCCGCAACCGCGCTATTGTTCGTGGAAAAGACTCTCGCTAGTAGCGATCGTCAGGTTTATCCGAATATCTTAATAATCTTGGTTGATGATCTCGGTTGGCACGATGTGGGTTACCACAATCCGACTATCGCCACCCCGCACATCGACGCGCTAGCCGACAGCGGTGTGAGATTGGACCAATTTTATGCCAATCCAACCTGTTCCCCGTCACGCGCGTCGCTACTCACTGGCTTATTTTCAAGATCGCATGGTGTGCACGCACCCGTAACGCACACCTCGGAAAAGGGATTGCCCGTAGAACTCCCTCTGCTACCCCAGTTTTTATCAAAATTAGGCTATAGCACACATTTAGTCGGTAAATGGCATCTTGGCTCGAGAGATCCGAGGTTGTTACCGACGGCGCGAGGCTTTGATTCATTTTATGGTCACTTGAACGGCGGCATTGGTTACTTTGATCACGTATTTTCCGGTGGCTTAGATTGGCAGCGAAATGGAGTGACTATCCGCGAAGACGGACACGCCTCCTCGTTACTAGCGGCCGAGGCTCGCCGAATCGTCGAGGCCCAGCCTACGGAGCAACCCTTTTTTATGTTGCTAGCCTTTAACGCGCCACACACGCCATTGGAGGAGCCCGACGGCTCCGGTCGAGGGCACAGCGGTCGCGAGACACTGACGAGGATGATAAGTCATCTCGATAGCGAGATAGGGTCTGTGTTGAATGTTATTGATCGCAAAGGTTTGCGAGAAGACACGTTAATAATGTTCGTAAGTGATAACGGTGGATCGGCTCCAAAGCCTTGGTTATTGGAGTTTCTCATACCTCCACTGCGAGATGGCTACAGTGATAACGGACCACTTCGACAGGGCAAAGGCTCTGTCTTTGAGGGAGGGATTCGAGTGCCGTCAGTCGTGTCCTGGCCGGGCACAATTGCGGGAGCATCCATTAACCGCTCTCCTTTACATCTGGCTGATGTAATGCCCACCTTGTTGGACATGCTTGATATCGAGATAGGTACCGTCGATGGGGAGAGCTTTCTTCAAGTCCTCCGGGGTGACGTCAAGTCTCGCGAGCAACCGATTCATGTATCGATCGCTGGCAGTAGGGCAATGATCGATTGGCCATGGAAGATTGTGCAAGAGGCATCGTTGCCAATACTACCCAAGCTTCTTCAGCGTGATTCTTGGTATTTGTTTAATCTTGAAAACGATGAGGGCGAGTTAAATAACCTCGCAAAGGAGGCGCCCGAGGTTTTACGGCAAATGCGAGCGCGCCTGGAATATCAGCCAACTCGAAATGAGGTTGTCTTTGATATGAATCAGCCTTGGGATACATTTGGCGGAGAGGAAACGCGTGAACCTTGGTCAGAGGTTACCGTGTATCCACCGGAAAAATGAGCGGGCCTCACCCAAATAATAAAGCGACGCGTGATAGTTAGTTTTTGCCCTATCAAGCCTACAAAAAGGGGGACATATGAGTCACGTGAAGGCTACACGACTGTCTAAGGTAAAGTTCAGAGCTCCTGACCTCGATCGGATGCAACACTTTCTAACCGAGTTCGGATTTGTGCTTAGTAGTCGAGATGCACGGGCTCTTCGCATGTCGGGTCATGGCGATTCTGATTGTATTCATCTAACTGAGTTGGGAGCGCCGGCATTTGTTGGGTTCGGACTCGAAGTGCCTGATGACGATGCGCTAGATCATCTTGCGTTTCAGACCCAAAAAAAGGTTGATGACACCAAACCCAAGAGAACACTCCTCCTTTCTGACCCTGATGGCTACGAGATAGCCGTAACCGCGGAGAGTCGGGAGGCCCCAAGTTTGGGTGAACAATCTGCTCCCAAGATCAACTATCCAAATGTCACTAACAGAATTTCCGAGACGAAGCGTCGTTTCAGTGGTCCCTCACACGTGATGCGCCTTGGCCATGTGGTGCTCAATGTGGCGAGTTTTCGAGAGTCAGAATCCTGGTACAAGTTACACTTTGGCTTTTTGACGTCTGACGAAATCGAGTTGGAGCCAGGAGTAAGTATTGGCGCCTTTATGCGTTTGAATGTTGGGAATACTGCCACCGATCACCACTCGCTCTTCCTTTTGGAGGCACCGGGCGATCCTTCGTTCAACCATGCTGCGTTTGAGGTGTCCGATGTGGACGATTTGATGACCGGTCACGATTACCTGCGTCGGAACGGTCGTGAGCACTCCTGGGGAGTTGGGCGACATATTTTAGGTAGTCAAGTCTTTGATTATTGGAAAGATCCCTGGGGACACGAACTCGAGCACTTTAGTGATGGCGATCGATTTGTCGCGTCAAACCAGCCTAATGTTGCGACGCTCGACGATTTATTGGGTGTTCAATGGGGGGATATCCACCCTTTGATGAGAGCTGCTGAGGAGACTGAGTTATGAAATTCGCAAGGTTTTTACACGGCGCGAAGCCTAAGTTGGGTGTCGTTGAAGGGCATCAACTGTTTCCATTGAGCGACGGTCATAGCATAGAGACGATCGCCGCTGACTGGCCTGCCGTTCAATCCAAGGTGGCAAGTGCCGTGATGGCACAGAGCATTGATCTGGATGATGTGACACTGCTTGCGCCTATTGCTCGACCCGGAAAAATTTTCGCTGTTGGTTTGAACTACCGTGACCACATTGAAGAGTCGAATATGGAGGTGCCTGAGCGGCAGGTGTGGTTCACAAAGGCGGTCACTTCTATCAATGGTCCCTTCGATGATGTGTTGATACCGAAGGTGTCAAATCTCGTTGACTATGAAGCTGAGCTGGTGGCGGTGATCGGTAAATCAGGTAAATGCATCTCTGTAGAAGACGCCCCGAATCATGTGTTTGGGTATTGTGTAGGCAATGATTTTACCGAGCGCGCTTGGCAGTTTAGGAGTCCACAGTGGAGTTTAGGTAAGAGCTTCGATACTCATGCTCCAATTGGTCCATGGATCACGACAGCTGACGAACTGGTCGATCCTCACACATTAACGATTTCGTGCTTCGTAAATGGCGAGCGCCGGCAGTACTCGAATACAGAACATCTTGTGTTTACCGTCTGGGACATGATTTCAGAGTTAAGTCAGGCCATGACGCTCGAGCCCGGCGATCTGATTTTCACAGGCACGCCCGGAGGTATTGGTGCTGCAATGGACCCTATGCAGTTTTTGAAAGAGGGCGATTTGGTAAAGACGGAAATCAGCGGCCTCGGATATATCGAAAACACGCTCACCCAAGAGCACTGAGGTGACGGCATCCCGTGATTATGATGTCGTCGTTGTGGGTGCAGGCCCGGTAGGACTTGTTGCAGCACTTTTGCTCGCTAAGCAAGGCATTTCGGTGCTGCTCCTTGAAAAGGAGCGCTCGATGTTTCCACTGCCTCGAGCCGCACACATTGATCATGAGATTATGCGGATTTTTCAATCGATCAACGTTGCTGAAGAGGTGGCTTCTTCTTCTGAGGTGTCCACACGCTATGAGTTCCTCAACGTATCAGGCGATGTGTTGATGAGATTCGATACCGGAAGGGCCCACGCGCTCAGTGGTTGGCCGCCCTCAAATATGATTCACCAGCCATCAATAGAGCAGATTTTAAGAGCTCGGGTGGCCGCTTGTGATTTTGTTGATGCTCGGTTCGGTGCTGCTTACCGGGATCACAAGTCATCTGGTGACGTCGTCACGGTTCACTTTGACACTCAAGGCAAGGCTTCAAAGATGTCTTGCCGTTTCTTAATCGGTTGCGACGGGGCAAACAGTGCTGTGCGTGCCAATGCCGGTCTGCCCCTCGTCGATCTTGGTTTTTCCGAGCGCTGGCTGGTCATTGATACAAAAGTAATCGATTCATCGCGGTTGCCTCAACACAATCTGCAGATATGTGACCCAGAGAGGCCAACGACCAGTGTGCGCATGGGCGCCGGGCGACATCGTTGGGAGTTTATGCTCAAGGCTGAGGAGAACGAGGACGAGGTATCGGCACCAGCGTCTGTGGCCAACCTGTTATCGGGTTGGGACGTCGATGGTGCGGTCGAGCTAGAGCGAACAGCGACCTATACGTTTGAGGCAAAAGTTGCCAATCAATGGATGCATGACGGAGTCGTTATTGCGGGAGATGCGGCGCATCTGATGCCTCCCTTTGCAGGGCAGGGCCTTTGCTCAGGGATAAGAGATGTTGAGAATCTAACATGGAAGCTAGGTGCAATTTTGGCGGGCCGTGCTGACAAGTCTTTGCTCTCAAGTTACCAGACGGAGCGCGAGCCACATGTCAGAGCGATGATCGATCTTGCGGTCATGATGGGCAAAGTGGTTTGCGTTACTGACCCTGAGGCGGCCTTGGCTCGTGACAAAAATTTGATTGAAACAAGGCGAGCGAACGGCGATGCTTCAGGCGCTATACCCAATCCCAAGTTAGTTACGGGTTTACTCCAGGAAAATAGCCAGATTGCGGGAGAGTTGTTTCCGCAGTTTACTCACCAGAAAAAACGCTCAGACGATGTATTCGGACCGGGCGCGTGGCTCATTGGTGAATCAGACGGTATCGATAGGAATACATTGAGAGCTGCCGGCATAGGTGTCCCGTCACTCGCTTCCTTCTCGGATCTGGTGTCTCAGTGGCTTGACGATAAGGGTTACAGCTCGGTCTTGATTCGTCCCGACAGAGTTATCTTCGGCGGTGGAAATGCCGCTGAGTTGGTCTCTGTATATGTCGAGGGGCTGTTCGGAGAGGTGAGGGCGACTACTCGATGATGATTGGGTTGGTGATTTTTTTGGTATTGCTTATGAGCCTTGGATTGTTTCGTCACCGATATGGTGCAAAGCCGGTTGTTGCGGGGGTTAGGCACGGTGAACGAGTGCCCCACGATGCTGAGTTTGAGTTATATGCAAATGGCTTTTCGCATTGCTCACGCAAAACGATGCTGGCTTTAGCAGAGCGCGATATTACCTTCGCCTATAGGCATGTAGATCTAATTGAAACGGGCCGATACGGAACTCTCGACAAGGATTACTTGCGAATTAATCCGAACGGGCTGATACCGGCATTGGTTCATAAGGGGGTCCCAATTATAGATTCCGATGAGATTGTTAATTACATAACGACTCAGCTCGGAAGCCACTCAGAAGACGTTACCAGTTTGGAAATACCGGAGCGTCATCGCTTTTGGATTGAAAAATGTCGTTTAGATAGCCTCGATCCAATGGGGGGTATCGATACTCATATAGGGGCTTGCATACCGGGACTGACACTGCCGCTTTTTGCAGTAATGATGCAATCTGTTAGCTTTTCTGCACTTATACGTGGCTTGGCACTTCACAATGACCGAAAACGAGTAATGTTTTTCGTTATGGCGCGACTATTAGGGCCGGAGCGAGTCGTGACCGTAAAGCCTATTCGCACGTTAATTGAGAGGAGCAGGAGCGCTGTCGCATTGCATTTGCGAGAGCTCGAACGACATTTGGCCGAGAGCGAAGGACCTTATCTGACAGGGTCAGAATTTGGTATTGGTGACTCGGCTCTGTCTGTCGTCTATCTGAGGCTAGAGGAAGCAGGTTGGTTAGATCTTGTGTGCCCGCACCGTGAATTTCCTCTAGTTCGAAAACACTATGATGCGTTGCGCACTCGACGTAGCTGGGAGGTACTTTTAGATGCTTACCCGCCAAGGGTGGCGGAGGCTGCAGAGAAACTAGGAGAGCTCGCTACGAACAAGACCACCAAGATGGCAGGCCTTTTCTCTTTGTAGTTAGTCGATTTCCCAGCTGTTTTTGTTGCCTCTGGCGCTAGCCTATATTCCTGTCGCTTTTCTTCGACGTGAAAAAGTGAAGGTTACCAAAGGTACTTATGTCGCTTGGTGGGTGTTGTTCTTTTTAGTCAACGTACTCTCTTTGATGGGAAGTTCGGCACACAGTGTCAGTTAGGATTTGATGGGCAGAAGAGTTCATATCGGCAGACAATTTTAGTGGGAGTATTGAAGAAAAAATGAAAGGCCTCGTTATTGAGAATAAGCGTCTTTGCTTCAATGATGATCTCGAGCGACCTAAACCAAAAACCAATGAAGTTTTGGTGAAGGTAATTTGTGCTTCGGTGAACCCAACGGACATCGATAATGTCGCGGGTGAGTATGATCTCTGGCTTAAGTTATCCGGTGGGTACCATAAGGTGAGAACCGGCTTGGAATTTTCTGGCGTGGTTGTGCAAGGAGTGGGTCGCTTCGAAGAGGGTGACAAGGTTTTTGGGTATGTGGATTTAATGAAGGGTCAAAAGACCCATCAAGAATACTTATGTATTAACCCAGACTGCATTGCATTGATGCCCAAAAACTTGGACTTTGAACAGGCGGCTGCAGTGCCCTTGGGCTCTTTGACGAGTTTGGTCGCGCTTACAGAAGTGGGTGAGGTAAAGCAAGGAACCGAGCTTCTGGTGAATGGTGCATCAGGAGGTTTGGGTGTTTATAGCCTGCAACTAGCAAAAATATTGGGTGCTCATACGACCGCTATTGCCGGGCCTGGACAAGAGTCTTTTCTGACGGGACTTGGCGCCAAAACAGTATATAACTATAAGGAAACCAAGCTCGAATCATTGTCTCAAACGTTTGATGTGATATTGGATCTGTCCAACAAACGCAGTTTCAAGGAAGTGAAACTGATTCTTTCTGCCCATGGGCGTTTTATTCCCCTGGAGCCAAACAAACATATTCGGAGCTTTTTCATGAATTTTTTGAGCTCTCAGAAAGTGAAGTTTTTAATGGTGGATAAAGGCGATAATGAAAAGCTGAGCCAAATTGCTAAATGGGTTGAGGAGTCCAAGCTGAAAGTCTTTGTGGACAGCGTCTTCTCATTTGCAGATTATGAAAAGGCTTTTTTGCGTATGGACGAGCAGGGTAAACGAGGCAGAGTGGTGCTTAAGATAGCTGAAGACGATTAAGCGCAAAATGCGGCACGGTCACTTTGCCCCAACCAACTTGTATTCATTGGGGTCGGTGACAAAATCGGCGTGACCATAGGTTTCCAGTAAGCGACCTAGTTTTCGCGTGAGGCTTTTATCCACTACCTTGGCAAGGCCGGGAATTTTCATGCCTAGGGCGCAGAGATTTGAATTGCTTACAATCGTCGCAAGTGCGCAGACCGTAGCGATCTTGTCGTTTAGCTTGAAATGAATGCCCATCGCCGCAGCTCGGGAGGATTTACCCTCACAAAAATTTTGAATGAGGAAATACTTTGAGAACCCACGCTCCATCCAGCGGTGAAAACGCCCAGCAATGCTCGGATCGGTAAACAACTCCGCGTCCATGGTTCCGCGCACTAACTCACCACAGGTTTCATCGTCATAAATCTTGTGAAGCGACATGTCTCTCGCCGTCATCAGATCGACAATTTCCTGAGGTGTTTCGCCCAGCAGCTCCTCGGGTAATCCCAATAGGAAACAGCGATATCGCGCCATTTCCACACGCGCACGTTCAGCCGGCGTGAAGTCGGTGCGACCTTGCGCCAGCAGCTTGTAAGACAGTAGGAAGATGCCAATCAGTCCGGCGGGCATTTGGTCAACCTGAGGAATCGGGATGCCGTAGGTAGACGCGTCCCATTTGCCCGTCCGCATGATGTTAAAGCGCACCATCGAGTGCATCAGACGAACCTTCGCTGCCGCCTTAAAGCCCGGATTAAAACGCTCCATCGCGCGCGGCATGGCTGTCGCAGTGAAAAAACTGGCAGTTTCAAAGACGCGGCGGACGGATTGTTGGTCGGTCAGTGTGCCCGTCATAGTCATGGGTAGGGCGGTGTACTTATTCATGAACGTAGCAATGAAAGCGCCGCGAATCGCAAAAGGCGAAATGGTCCCGAGAGGGATACGCTCGTGCTTGGCACCTTCCTCCACCATGGCCATATCAACCCAGTTGGGTGTGGCCTCCATCGCTCTAATGAAAGCGACGAGTTCGTCTGGTGCGTTCTCAACACTCTCGATGCCATCATCGCAGGCTTGTTCCAGCATGGAGACCAGAGCTCTAAAACCATACTCAGGTATGAGAGACGCGTAGGCGTCGGCTACCTTGTCACCCATCATGGTGTAGTTGCGGATGCGCTCGACGAGCTCTCGGTTTTCAAGGACGCGCTCGCAATAGTTGCGATGGTGAGAAGGGCGGAGCGCCTCAAGATCAAAGTCCCTGACGTAGCGTTCGGGGAGTTGATCGAAATCAACCGATCCGTAAATCTCGGGGATAAGCGCCTGCTGCTCCAAAACAGATGAGTTAAACAGCTGCTGATGTTCTTGTTGCATTGCTCGTGCCCCGGTCTCTCCGTCCCAACACCATAGCCAGTTACGCCATTGTAGAGCAACCGGACTGTTACCAGCCGCTTTGATTAAAAATGCACATCAGACCAGTGATCTGATGCCTTCTCCTGCGTGCCAAGGGGGTGGCGTCCTATCAGTCTTGACGCTACCTTGGTTAGCTGACGATATGAATCAGGAATTAAAAGAGAGCGTGCCCCGATGACTGTTACCGCCCGACTTCTCACTGTCTTAGTGTTGGTTTCTTTTAGTCACCAGAGTTTCGCAATAAGTGCGGATGCGGACTCTGCCAGCCGTCACGCTTTGCTGGTGCCTAAGTCTGGAACCTATTCGCGTGCAATATCGACCGATGTCGCCCTAGCACAAACCTATTTTGATCAGGGCCTGCGTTTGGCGTGGGGGTTTTACTTCCCCGAGTCGATAGCGTCTTATCAAGAAGCCTCGCGCCTGGATCCAACACACCCCATGCCGTACTGGGGGATTGCACACGCGGCGGGACCTAATCCCAATTCCCGTTACGCGCAAATGCCCGACGATCCACAGGGCGCGGGATTGGCCGGGATTGAAGCAGCGCTTGAACGTATCGATCGTGCTACCCCGATGGAAGCTGCGCTGATCAACGCGCTTTACGTTTTCTATGATGCGAAGAGCATCCCCGACCCTCGTAAGCGCGATCGCGCTTACCTGGCGGAAATGCGCAAGCTCAACAAGCAGTACCCTAATGATCCAGATGTCGCAGCACTCTACGCGGGAAGCTTTATGTCGATTCGCCGCTGGGATTATTGGGATAAGAGTGGGGAAGCAAAGGGGGAGACGCTGGCCGTCGCAGAAGCACTCGAGCATGTGATTACCACTGGCGATCCGCATCCCGGTGTCTACCATCTCCACATCCATCTTATTGAGGCCTCGCTTGAGCCTGAGCGCGCCATGGTGTCTGCTGACGCTCTCGAGGCGACCCTACCCATCGGTGGTCACGTGGTTCATATGCCCGCACATATCTTCGTGCGCGTTGGAGATTATCAGCGAGCCATCGACAACAACCTGCGCTCGCTTGCCGTGGATAAAGAGTTTGCCCAGCACTGGGGTGACCTTCCATTGCCGAACATTGGCACCTACCCGCTCTCGCACAAAATACACGCGGGGCATGCGCTCGATTTCGTGCGTTATGCAGCCACCATGCAGGGGAGCTCTGAACTCGCTATCAAATCTGCCCAGCAAATGGCTGAGGCCATTAGTCAACATGGCACGCCCATGGGGCGCATGCAAAAGCGGGTAGCCGCGCCCTGGGTGACACTGAAGATATTTGGGCATTGGGACGAGCTGCTTGCCATTGAGAGCCTCCAGCACTCAACGCCCTACCTCGATGGCATCCTGTCCTATGTCAAAGGCAGTGCCCACATTGCTAAAGGCTCGCTCGACGACGCAAAGCAAGAGCTCAGTAACATTCAGCGCATCGCACAATCGCCTGATGTTTCGGTGAACCGCGCGGGCGCAACCTCCACGGCGGAGCTTTTAGCTCTGGCGGCGCACGCATTGGATGGCGAGATAAAACTCGCGGAAGGGGATCTTGTGGGCGCAATAGCCGCCTTCGAAAAAGGTGTCGCTCTTGAGGACACAAACAACTACACAGAGCCCCCTGATTGGCCGCAATCGATGCGGCTTTATCTAGGCAACGCGCTGTTGGTCGCGGGGCGATTCGAGGAAGCCGAGGCGGTCTTCAGAAAAGATTTGCGCTGGCATCAAAACAACGGCTGGTCTTTGTTTGGTCTGATGAAGGCGCTAGAAGCTCAAGATAAGAAAAACAAAGCAAAAGTGATCCAAAAACAGTGGGCATCCGTGTGGTCGCACGCTGATGTTCAGCTGACGTCGCCGGTGATCCTGTGATTGAAGCGGTTTTTCGGTCGCGGAGGCCATTGGAGAGAGTAGTGAAAAGAGCAGTGGAGAGGCCAGTGATAAGACGTGTCATGCCATTACTCAACTTAGGTGTGGCGATGTTTGTCGGCGCTTCGGCGCTGTCGGTATCAGCTGACAGTCACTATGAATCAGTGATCAAAGATGCGGCCTTCAGAGCAAGCATTGAGCTACCCGGTGGCGCAGACTTTGTCTCTTTATCAGAAGGTTTCACCTACTACCGGCTCGCTAATGGTGAGTCCTGTATAACGGCCGATGTCCTGGTCCATGGTTTCTCGGTGCCCTCCTATATTTGGGATCCAACCTACTCCTTTCTTGCCTCGAAAGGGCGGTGTGTCGTGACTCTCGATCTCTACGGGCGTGGCTTTTCGGACAATCCAGACGTGGCTTACACCGATGTGCTCTTCGCCAAACAAGTGCTCGAATTACTCGATTACTTGAAGATCGAAAAAGTGAATTTACTTGGATTGTCCAATGGCGGGCGGGTGGTCAGTCAGGTAGCAGGCCTCGCGCCCGAGCGGGTAGAGCAACTCATCTACGTGGCGTCGTCTGGCTTTAGGGATGTGAGTCGCGCTGCGAGCGTCGACGTTGCCCCGGCAGAAATTGACGAGCTTGTGGCTCGTTATCCCGAGCTCCCCGCAGGCCAGCTATCGGATTTTAAAGACCCGACAAATTTTCAGGACTGGGATGACAAATACGCAGAGCTGCTCGTTTATAAAGGCTTTGCACGCGCACTGATATCAACGCGTAAGAATCACGATTCAGGGGAGCTGGATCGAATTCATGCCGAGCTTCAAGCGTCCAATATACCGGTCACTACCATCTGGGGTGACAGCGATACCGTCGTTGTTTATGCGGGCTTTGCCAAGAAACTGGAGCGTTTACTCCCCAAGCGTGTCGAGCATTTTGTGCCCGAATCTGGTCATTTACCCCACATGGAGAACCAGCCCCATGTGGAGGCGCTTCTGACCGATATTCTCTCGCTCGAATGAGACCTAAATACTCAGGTCATCCCTGTTGTAGTCATGGATATCCGCCCGCGCAGCGTCATCCCAAACAAACGACAGCGATTGCTCGGTAAACGGCTTGTAGTCGTAAGCGGTTTCCTCGGGGAAGCGCTCCTTGCGCGCCGCGATGGCATAACCTAAAACGCGCGACCGTCTCGCGATAATCTCATCGTCAAAGACCTGTGCATCTGAGTGGATACCACCACCCTTTACACCCAGCACGGATGAGCGTTTATGGAAGCCGAAGTTCACGGTAAGGCGTGGCTCGAACCCACTGTTAGGGAAGGAACCGTGCACCGCCTGACGATTACAAATGACGACATCGCCGCGATCACAGACCAAGGGAACCGCGCCCTCAATTCGCTCACTCTTGGATGAAGACACTAAGTCTGTGATGTCTATTTTGCCGAGCTTATGACTGCCTGGTAACACCCAGACACCATTGACCGCTGTGCTCCCATAGAGCTGCGCCATGAAGTTAAAGCCGTGGATATTTTCATCGAAATCTGGGCTGTCCCAGTGAGTCACGCCGTCCTGGTGCCATGAGACTGCAGCCCCAATTCCTGGCTCTTTGATGAACAGCGCCTCGTTGAAGGGGGCAAAGTCCTCGCCGTTGATGGCTTCCGCGACTCGGAGTAATTCTGGATGTGCGTAGGTCCGTAAACAGGCATCTGAGAAACGGAGTGAGCCGAGTAAGATGAACGGCGATGCCATAGGCGTATCAGCCGCGGCTTCGGGCTCAAACATTTTGACTTGGTGTCGTCCGTTCGCAAGCTGCGTGCCACCGAGTGGGTCGCCCAGTGGCTTTGACCAGACCAGATGGGGTGTTAACGAGTCCGAACCTAGGGCTGGCCGGCCCTCGGCGTCAACCGTGCTGTCGGGTGCGATCGGGAATGAGGCCTTGAGCACCACCATATCGGCCTCGATGTCTTCGCATTCTTCCCCAGTGAGTACCCCAGTAAAGACATAGAATCCGTACTTCGAGTAGGCATCCAGAATATGTTGAGCCAGTTTGCCTGATGCGTCAAATTCAATTGGGCCTCGATTATCTAACGCCAGGGCGGCCTCTTGTCCTGCCACTAGGTAGTCACGCATGGCAACCGCTTGCTCACCATAGCGTGCGGCGCAGGCCTCTATCGACTTTGATATGTCTTGCATCCTGTTCTCCCCTCCGGTTTATCCCTTTTTCTGATAAGTCATAGTGACGACAGGTTTAGCCACTTCAAAAACGAGCTTGACTATTTAGGCCCCCCCAACTCGCATTGAAGTTGCTGATGAAAACTGACGATCGCTTTTTCGTAGTAGCCAAAGGTCAAATGTGAATTAGCGGACGTTGTAACAGTTTCTTGTATATCCCTCGCGGCAGCACGATCTTCTTCCTGACCCGACTGATTGACGAAATCAACGTCCCGCAACGCCTCTTCATGGCTGATTTCAGCCCCGTTTCTGGCTAGGTGCTTGATGTAATAGGAGAACATCTGGGTGCGAGAGGGCGATAGCGGTTCTATGATGGTGACACTCGTATGCTTCGATAGCACCGAAACGCTGACGTTGGGAAACAGGTGGTAAACAAGGGTTGCAAAACCCTCGATCTCTCGCTCATCACGTGGTAACGAACGTAGTTTCTCAATGCGCTTGAAGGGGTAAATAACGCGCGAGTTTTGACCGAACGATTCCACCACAGTCACATTGTCTAAACCGAAGGGGTAGAAGCTTTCCCGGTGCAGCGACTTGATGTGATAGCCCTCGAGCAGCGTCTCGGTGAGCAATTTCCAATTCGCTTCGTCTACTGTATCGCTCTGATGAAACAGTGGTTGCGATGGCTCAAAGAAATTGAGCGCGGTATCCAGTGTGCCGAGTTTGGGTGCACCTTCCTGTTGCACATAAACCAAGCCGCCGCGTTCCACCGCAAAGAGTTCCTTCAATCCAGCTGTCTCTTTGTCCAAATCGGGAAAGGCTGCTTCACCGGGAATGCCTCTTACAGATCCGTCGAGATTGTAGGTCCATCCGTGATAGGGGCAGGAAAAGGTCCGTGTACAACCCTGACCTGACGCCACTTTCATACCTCTGTGACGACAGGCGTTGATAAACGCGCGGACCTTCAAGTCGCTGTCTCTCACAACTAGAAGTGGCGTACCTGCCGCCGTTCGCGAGATAAAACTGCCGGCATCGGGGATAGCGGCCGACGGGCAAAACATAACCGGTCGCTCTCGCAGTAGCGCGATCTCTTGTTCGTAACGGCTTTGGCTTGTGTAGTGCTCTACCGGCTCATGCCACTGCCACGTTCCAAGATCGGTCGTGCCGTTATCGATATGCTCAAAAACGCGGTCAATGACTTCGTTATTTTCTAATAAACCGACGTTGTTGTTATTCACTGGTATCTCTAACCGTTCTAGCTCGGATCCGCGAGTTTGAGCAGTTGCTTGCCGTGATTCTCACCCGTGTAGAGGCGACGCAGGGTATTTGGGATGTTCTCGAAACCTTCCTGCACATCGACCTGAAACTTCAGATCACCGGACATTACCCAGCCCATGAGATCTTGAATGGCTTCCATGGCCCGTGGCATGTAATCGAGGATAATAAAGCCCTCCATGCGTCCTCGGTTTGTCACAAGATTCATCAGGTTTGAGGGTCCCGGAATCGGTTCTTCCGCGTTATAGCCAGAGATACCACCGCACATGACAACACGGGAATAGAGATTGAGGTGGTTCAGGGCCGCTTCAAGCGTGTCGCCGCCTACGTTGTCGAAAAAGACATCCCACTTATCGGGGCAGGCAGCGGCAATTTGCTCGTCCAGGTTACCCTGCTTGTAGTCGATCGCTGCATCCAGCCCTGCCACTTCGGTGAGCCATCGGCATTTCTCGGGGCCACCCGCGATGCCAACCACGCGACACCCTTTAATCTTGGCTATCTGGCTCGCAACCGAGCCGGTGGCGCCGGCAGCGCCTGAGACCAGCACCGTTTCGCCCGCTTTTGGCTGTCCTAATTCGAGCAGACCAAAGTAGGCGGTAATGCCTGTCAAACCAATGACAGAAAGCATCATCTCCGGTGTGACTCCCTCAGGCACTTTGGTGACGCCGGTGACGCCTTCGCCTGGAGTGATAACCGCATAGTCCTGCCAGCCACCCATGGTTTGTACGAGGTCGCCCTCTGAGAAATCATCGTGGTTGGAGAGTACGACCTGTCCAACCGTTCCCGCGCGCATGACCTCACCTATGCCGACAGGCGGGAGGTAGCTGGGACGGTCGACTGCCCAGCCTCGCTGTGTGGGATCAAAAGAAAAGTAAAGATTTTTTACCAATATTTGCCGGTCGACGACCTTGGGAACGGTGGTCTCTACAAACTCAAAATTGGCTTCCCCGATCATTCCCTCGGGGCGTTTTGCGAGTCGCCATTGGCGGTTAACAGTCATTGATTCAGCCTCTCTAGGTAAGCTTTGATTTCAGTGGCGTGTTACTTAAATTGTCGTTCGTTTTTCTTTCCCGCTACGAGCGTTTCAATACCTGCAATGATGTAGTTGACCGTCAGTTCAACGGTCTCATTCATGCTCAACCCTCGTTTGCCAGCTAGCTCAGCGGCTGACCAAGCAGCACCAGAAGAAAGCTGCACAATGAGACGTGCTGTATCTTCGTCAAGCCGGTAGTGTTTGGAGACTTTCTCAATAAGGTAGCTGGCGGCTTGTTGGGAGTTTTGTACCAATCTGGTCTGGACGACGCTCGCTATCTCCGGCTGAGTGATCAGAATAGGTAGTACTGTGCCCGGCGCGTAGTGCTCAAAATTACTTCTGACGGCGACGCGAACGATGTCTTCAAAGCTCTTTGCTTGCTCTGCGTCGTTTGCAGTTCGCCGGTTAAATCTTGCGAACTCGCGCTTGAGTAGTGTTTGGAGGAGCTCGATTCGATTCGGGAAGTAGTTATAGACCAAGGGTGCAGACACATTGGCTCGCTTTGCGAGCCCTTCCATTGTGAAGCCGGCAATGCCGTCCGTCGCGATCATTTCCGCGCTGCAATCGAGCAAGTGCTCCTGCCGTGCCTCGGGACTGAGTCTGATTCGTTTAGGTTTAGCGTCTGTCATGGCTTTATTGTTGGGTGTCTATAGTAATCAGTTTAGTTGAACCAGGGACGGCGGTAAACCGAGGGGCGCTAACCTGAATGGAACGCCATGACAGCCCCATCAATGTCGTTTAACGTTGTCGTTCTGACGTCAACGCGGAGGTGGGTA
>CABYVD010000024.1:0-31820 GCA_902522335.1 Halieaceae bacterium
GGAGCTGCCGCCACCAACCGCAATAACCGAGTCACAATCACCAGCCCTAAAAGCAGCGAGGCACGCACCCACGACCCGTTCGGATGGATCGGGCTCGATCCCGTCAAACACTGAAACGCTATCGCAACCGTCGCGGAGATGATCAATCGCGGGTGTGACAACACCCAACTCGATCAACATGGCATCGGTCACGAACAGTGGTCTTGAAAGACCTCGCTCGGAGAGCAAGTCAGGCAACTGCAAGACAGCGCCTGACTGCACGAGTGTCGTCTTAACCGATTGGAAGGAGAATCCGTCCATCACTTAGAAGGTGAAAATGACCTTGCCTTTCGCTCGCCGCTCCATCATTGCAGCATAGCCAGCTTCGTAGTCTTCAATCGGGAAGACATCGGTTACAACCGGATTGAGCTTGCCGTCATTGAAGAGCCCCCACAGCTCTTCAACGTTCTCCTGCTGCTCAGCAGGCTCTTCGCCTAAGAAGCGTCCCCAAAAAACGCCGACCAAAGCGCAGCCTTTGAGAAGGGTCAGATTGAGCGGGATGCTAGGTATAGGCCCAGAGGCAAAACCGATGACTAAGTAGCGACCATTCCAGGCCATACTGCGCACAGCAGGCTCCGCAAAATCGCCCCCGACGGGATCGTAAACCACGTCGACACCTTTGCCACCAGTGATTTCCTTGATGCGATCTTTCATCGACTCATTACTGTAGTTGATGACCTCATCTGCACCGAGCTGCTTGCATAGCTCAAGTTTTTCATCCGAGCTTGCTGCCGCGATTACACGCGCACCCATGACCTTACCCAACTCAACAGCCGTACTGCCCACACCACCTGCAGCACCCATGACCAGCATGGTCTCACCCGCTTTTAACTGGCCGCGCTGTTTGAGCGCGTAGTACGACGTGAAGTAGGTCATACCTACACCTGCCGCGGCTGTGAAGTCGATGCCATCAGGCTTTGGCAAAAGCGCGTTTTCGTTGACCACGGCCTCGCTGGCAAAGCCACCGACACCACCCAACTGAATGACACTGTCCCCTACTGACCAACGAGTGACCGCGGAACCTACCTCAGTCACAACACCGGCAGACTCACCGCCTGGCACAAAAGGCATCGGTGGCTGCATCTGGTATTTGCCTTGAATGATCAGCACGTCGGGGAAGTTAAGACCGGCAGCCTTAACCTCCATTCGCACGTCGTTAGCGCCCAGCTCAGGTGTTTCCCAGTCGTGGACCAGATTGAGCTTATCGGGGAGCCCATGCTCGCTACATACGACCGCCTTTGCCACCTTAGTAGACCTCAAACAGACCGGCAGCGCCCATACCGCCCCCTACGCACATCGTGATGACAACGTACTTAATACCTCGACGCTTGCCTTCAATCAGCGCGTGTCCAATCATACGTGACCCGCTCATTCCGTAGGGGTGACCGATCGCAATTGCGCCACCATCGACATTCAGCTTGTCGTTATCAATCCCTAGCTTATCTCTGCAGTAAATAACCTGAACCGCAAACGCCTCGTTCAGCTCCCAAAGACCAATATCATTGACCGTCAGGCCGTGCTGCTTGAGTAGTTTAGGCACAGCAAATACAGGACCAATACCCATCTCATCAGGCTCACAGCCGGCTACCGCCATTCCGCGGTATGCGCCCAATGGCTCAAGTCCCAATGAAGTCGCGAGATCGCTGCTCATGACAACTTGCGCTGACGCACCGTCAGATAGCTGAGATGCGTTACCCGCTGTGATCGTGCCGCCTTCAATAACGGTGCGAAGGCCTTTAACGCCGTCCAGTGTCGATGGACGGACACCCTCATCAGCTGTGACGGTAACCTCCCCCGTGGACTGCTCACCCGTCGCTTTGTCGTAGACAATGCGCTCACAGGTAACCGGCACCAGCTCAGCGTCGTATCGACCTGCCGCATAAGCAGCAGCAGTTCGCTCTTGTGACTCGAAGCCGTACTCATCCATCGCATCTCGCGAGATGCCATAGCGTGCCGCTACAACTTCCGCGGTTTGGAGCATGGGCATGTAGATATCTTTATGCATCCCAACCAACTCGTTATCGACAAGACGGTGGCCATTCATATGCTCGTTTTGCACCAACGAAATAGAGTCCAAACCACCCCCTACAACGCAATCCATACCGTCGTACATGACTTGCTTTGCAGCTGTTGCAACCGCCATGAGACCTGACGAACACTGACGATCGATCGTCATGCCCGATACGGTGACCGGAAGGCCTGCGCGAAGCGACGCATTTCGGCCAATGTTCATACCAGAGGTACCCTGCGTGAGGGCAGCACCCATGATGCAGTCTTCTACGCGATCACCTTCGATACCCGCGCGCTCGATAGCAGCGCGAATGGCATGAGCACCCATTGTGGGAGCCTGCAGGTTATTGAACCCACCGCGGTACGCTTTACCGATGGGTGTTCGAGCTGTTGAGACGATTACTGCTTCTTTCATTGTTATGCTCCGTGGCCCCGTGGGGCTAGTGTCGTGTATGAATGTTGACGTTCGTTAATTTATTCGAGCGAAATGCCTTTGGCCTGCGCAGCTTTGCCCAGGAATTTGAAGGTTTGCTCAAAACCAGCCTGAAGTTGCTTTGGCTCACTATTAGCAATGGCATCCCAGTTTTCCGCGATAGCTTCAGGCGTCTGATCAGCGTCATCGAGATAAATACCATCGGTTTCAACGATCTTGGCGACCGCATAGCCACCCGCACCCGCCGCCAATATCGTTCTCGTAGGCGCATCCTGAGAGACCAAATACAATACTGCCGGCGTCACGGTCTCTGGGGTCATCAGATCAAAGGCTTTTTCAGGGATGAGTCCTTCGGTCATTCGCGTTCCTGCCGTGGGCGCCAACGCATTTATTTTGACGTTGTTTTTGGCACCTTCCTGCGCGAGCGTATTCATCATTCCGATCACGCCCATCTTCGCAGAACCGTAATTAGTTTGACCGAAATTGCCGTAAAGGCCTGTAGAAGATGTCGTTACAACCACGCGCCCGTAGTTCTGCTCGCGCATAATGTCCCAGACGGCCTTGGTACAGTTGACGCTGCCCATCAGGTGGACATCGAGCACCAGCTTGAAATCGTCGAGACTGCCCTTGCCGAAACTTTTGTCTCTCAAGATACCGGCGTTGTTAATGAGGATATCAATGCGGCCCCAACGCTCCATGGTTTTAGCAACCATGTCCTGCACCTGCTCGAAGTCCGCAACGTTCGCACCATGCGCCATTGCCTCTCCACCAGCCGCCTCGATTTCAGCCACCACAGCCTGAGAGGCCGCGCTACCGCCGCCGCTACCATCGACCGTGCCACCAAGATCATTGACAACAACCTTTGCACCGCGAGCTGCTAACTGAATTGCATGGCTACGACCTAAACCGTTGCCAGCGCCTGTAACGATCGCTACCTGACCGTCATAACGAATTGTCATTCTATCTTCCTTACTCGTAGTCGCTCTCTATCAAGCGATGAACTGCATTCCCAGCCACTCAGCGTAAAGCGCTGGGGTTTCCTCTCCCTCGATTTCGACGGTGACACCCGTCTTCACCAAAAAACGGTTGGCGTCCTTGCGATCAACGTTCAACACCTCGGTGTGCGCGCGGATACGCTTACCCGCTCGAACCGGAGCCAAGAAGCGAAGCTTGTCGATGCCATAGTTGACTCCCATGACCATACCTTTCACACCAATTGAGTTTTCGGAACTCAATTTCACGAGCAACGATAGCGTGAGAAATCCGTGTGCAATCGTTCCACCGAACGGTGTCTTCGCGGCCGCCTCCTCGTCGATATGAATGAACTGATGGTCTTCAGTACAGTCAGCGAAGGTATTGATCCGCTCCTGCTCGACAACCATCCAATCGCTGGGGGGTAACTTGGTGCCCGCCATGCTCTCCATGTCATCGGGTTCAACCCATTGTGTAGGCATCTCTCGTATCTCCTATTTGCTTAACCGTCACGGAAGGTCGCACCGGTCTCCTCGACCATGGTGTACCCCTTCAGCTCGTGTCTTCCGACAACCATGCGGTGAACGGCGTCAGGTCCGTCAGCCAATCGAAGTGTCCGCTGGCCGGCCCACATATTTGCAAGCGGCGTGTCATTTGAAACGCCAATACCACCGTGCATCTGAATAGCATCATCAATCACTTTGAGAGCCATATTAGGAACAACCGTTTTGATCATCGAGATCCAGATACGGGCCTCTTTTGGATCAACCGTGTCCATCATCCAGGCTGTTTTCAACGTGAGCAGTCGTGCCTGCTCAATGTTCATCCGCGCATCCGCGATAATGTCGATGTTACCGCCGAGTTTCGCCAGAGGGCGCCCAAAGGCAGTTCGCGTTGTGGCGCGCTTACAAAGTAAGTCGAGTGCCTTCTCTGCAGCACCGATCGAACGCATACAGTGGTGGATTCGACCTGGGCCTAAACGTCCCTGAGAAATCTCAAAACCACGACCGGGGCCCAAGATAATGTTGTCCTTGGGAACGCGTACATTATTAAGTTTGACGCGCATGTGACCATGTGGGGCGTCAACGTTGTTAAACACGGTCAATGGACGGACGATTTCTACTCCGGGCGTGTCCATCGGCACCAAAATCTGAGACTGCTGAAGATGCTTGGGTGCCTCGAAATCAGTCTTCACCATGCAGATCATGACCTTACATCGAGGATCACCTGCCCCGCTGGTCCAGTGCTTTTCTCCGTTGATGACCCACTCGTCGCCCTCGAGGACAGCATGCGTGCAAATATTGGTCGCATCAGACGAAGCGACATCGGGCTCAGTCATGCCAAAGCAGGAACGAATCTCGCCATTCATTAGTGGCTCAAGCCACTGTTTTTTCTGAGCCTCAGTTCCGTATTTGTGGATGACTTCCATGTTACCCGTGTCGGGTGCACTGCAGTTAAAAACCTCGGCGCCAATGTAAGAGCGACCCATTTCCTCTGCGAGGTAAGCGTACTCGACCGTGTTGAGGCCAGTGCCATTTTTATCGGTCAGGAAGAAGTTCCACAGCCCTTGAGCTCGCGCTTTTGACTTTAAGCTCTCAAGAATTTCAGTCTGGCGATCGGTAAATTCCCAGGGAGATCCGATCTCGATTTGCGCTTTATATTCTTCTTCCAGTGGAAGTACTTCGTCGTTGATGAAATTGCGGACACTTTCGAGAATGGGCGCAACTTTTTCGGAGACACCTAAGTCCATAACCTACCCCTTTTATAATGTTATGTTCGGCTCTTTGAGTGATTCAAGGACGCAGGGTTTACCACCTATTTCCACGCCGCTTATTGTGATTTGAACATACAGTATGTTTTTTTGACTCACAAGAATGTTTTGAATCCACGCCCTGAATCACGTCACTCGTATTCATTTCTGCCATCGTGAAATCTTTGACTAAGTGGTGGGCAACAGCGGTGGTGCCTGAGGGCAGTGGCGAGCCACTCTCTACCAGAGCCTGCGCTACTTACGGAGAGTTTCACTAGCACTTACACTATGCTTGACCCGAGCAGTGATGCCAGATCGTTAATCTGATCTCACCGTCTACCGCAGAAACTTCGGAGTACTTAATGAACGTTCGCCCTTTTCATCTCGCGCTGCCTACCGAAGACCTGGAACTAACGCGTCGTTTTTATTGCGATATGTTGGGTTGTAAGACGGGACGAACCAGTGATGACTGGATAGATCTTGACTTCTTTGGTCATCAGCTCGTATTCCACGTGACAGGTGCTGGACCCTTGCCGCAATCCCATAATCCAGTGGATGCCCACAGCGTTCCTATCCCCCACTTTGGCGTCGTGCTAACACCCGATGCCCACCGAACCCTGTGTGAGCGCATCGAGGGAAAGGTGAACATGATTATTGAGCCAAGTATCAGGTTTGAAGGAACACCCGGCGAACAGCGTACTGTTTTTTTTCAAGACCCGAATGGTTACGCCCTAGAGTTCAAAAGCTTCGCAAATGATGACGATCTGTTCGCCACCTTCGACAGTTAAGTGCGAGGGCTAACTAGTCGTACTTGGCGTCGTGGAAGACATTTTGAACGTCCTCGCAGTTATTGAGTAGGTCGAGAAGCTTCTCAAACTGCTCAACATCCTCACCCGCGATGACAGTCTCACCTTTGGGTACAAACTGGATTTCATCCACATCGAAATCGATATCGCCGTATTCAACCGTTAACGCGTTACGCGCCTTAGCGAACTCGGTGTTGGGCGCTATCACCGTAACCATGTCCTCTTCGCTCTCAACTTCAAGCACGTCAACGTCGGCCATAATGAGGCACTCAAGCACGGCCTCTTCATCCCCTTTAAAGACGAACACCGCCGCGTGCTCGAACATGTGCGCAACGGTCCCGGGTGTACCCATCTTCCCTTTGCCTTTGGTGAAGGCAGGACGCACCTCACCGATGGTTCGATTGGCGTTATCGGTTAGGCAGTCGACCAGCAGCATGGTGCCACCGGGACCAAACCCCTCATAACGCGCAATTTGAAAATCCTCGCCAACTCCCGAGCTTGCCTTATCAATCGCCTTCTCGATCACGTGTGAGGGAACCTGATCTTTCTTTGCTCTGTCTATCAACGAGCGAAGCGTCAGGTTTGCTGAAGGGTCGGTACCACCGCCTTTAGCCGCCATGTAAATCTCGCGGCTGTATCTAGAGTAAACAGCGGTCTTCATCGCTGCTGTTTTGGCCATCGACTCTTTGCGGTTTTGGTAGGCGCGCCCCATGCCCAGCTCCTACGTGATCAATAAAGCGATAGTCTAAACCAGAACCCGGTGAAATGCGGCCAATTCCCAACGCATCGACATTTTTCAGCATCGGTCGGTTCGAGCTAGACTGAGGGCCGCGCAAAAAGGAGATACATCCTTCACAGTCATGAGTCACTCGCGACAACAGTTTGGTCCCGGCGCCATGGTCGCAGCGGCGTTTATTGGACCCGGCACCGTAACCACCGCCACGCTAGCCGGTGGCAACTTCGGTTTTACGCTGCTGTGGGCCGTTGCGTTCTCAGTAGTAGCCACACTGGTGCTTCAAGAGATGACGTGCCGCTTGGGTGTGATTGGCAAACTGGGGCTCGGTGATGCCATCGTGCAGAAGACGCAGAAGAGCGGCCTGTATATTCCTGCGGCTGCCTTGGTCATCTGCGCCATATTTATTGGCAATGCCGCCTATGAAGCAGGCAACATCACAGGTGCTGCCGTTGGACTACCCGCTGTCAGCGTCAAGGGTATCAATCTTTGGGGCGTATTTATTGGCTTGATCGCCTTTGTGCTTTTGGCGTCTGAGAAGTTTCACGTAATCGAGCGTGTTCTGGTTGGCTTGGTCATATGCATGGCGCTGGTGTTCGCCAGCACTGCCATTATGGTCGCACCTCCTGCCCTCGACATCATTAAAGGGCTGATGACACCGAGCATCCCCGAAAATGGTGCGCTGGTTGTTATCGGTCTTATCGGGACGACGGTCGTACCCTACAACCTATTCTTGCACGCCTCGACGCTGAAACGTCATGTCACGCAGGGCGTGACCTTAACCGAGGCACGACGTGACATCACTGTCTCGGTAATCGGTGGCGGCCTGATCACTTTATGCATTGTCATAACGGCGGCTGCCGCACTTCATGGTGCGGGGACGCCGGTGACATCACTAAACGACCTAGCGCCCACACTCGCGCCATTACTGGGTGGCTCATCCAGCATCTTTCTCGCCACTGGTTTTTTGGCGGCCGGATTATCGTCCGCTATCACCGCACCGCTTGCGGCAGGCTACGCTGTCACTGAGATCGTCAAGTTGCACCCCGAAGTGAAAGATCGCGTTTTCCGCTGGACCTGGCAGTCCGTGATTGTCATCGGAGTTCTATTCGCCAGCCTGAGCGTGAAACCACTGCAACTGATTCTGCTGGTGCAAATAGCGAATGGTGCGCTTCTGCCAATTATCGCAATCTTCATACTGTGGGTTTCGAACGATAAAACGCTGCTTGGCGAGCGCTCAAATAACGCGGTCCAGAACCTTTTGGGGTGCTTGGTAGTGGGTATCACACTCGTGCTCGGCTCACGCAGTATCTTACTAGCCGTAGGATGGCTCTGAGATGTCACGACATATCGATTTAAATTGCGACATGGGTGAGGGTGAAACCGACGCCAGTGCTGCGCTGGATCGCGAATTAATGCGCTTTATTAGTAGCTGTTCCATCGCTTGTGGCGGGCATGCCGGTTCTGAGCACACCATGAGACGAACAGCAGCGTCAGCACTGGATGCCGGACTGCGAATTGGCGCACATCCGTCCTATCCAGATCGAGAAAACTTCGGTCGTCAGTCAATGTCGATGTCAGGAAGCGCACTGTCCGTAGCGGTAACCGAGCAGATCGCCGCACTCAAAGCCATTGTCACTGAGCTAGGTGGCGAATTGAGCTTCGTAAAACCTCACGGCGCGCTCTACAACGATATGGCGCGAGATGCTGAGCTGACGTCACTGGTCGTGACGACGATTAAAGAGTTTGATCCGACGCTGAAAATTATGGGGCTAGCTGGGAGTCATTGCAGCGCAATCTGTGAGGATCTTGCTGTGCCATTTCTTGGTGAGGCATTTGCCGATCGACGCTATGCCGATGACGGCCAGCTGAGCCCCCGATCTCAGGATGGCGCCGTGATTACCGAACCTGAGACAGCGGTAACGCAAATAATGTCAATCGTTGAGCATTCGCGAGTCGAATCTATCAACGGCAAGTGGCTACCACTGCAAGCTGAAAGCATTTGCGTCCACAGCGACACACCGGGTGCGTTAGAACATCTAACGCTCATCAGTAACCACCTGATCTCCCGCGGTCTAACCATCGGCGCAACATGACCCTATCTCCCGCATTCAAGATGACGATTCGACCCTTCGGTGATTCAGCCCTGCTCGTCGATATCGACGCTGGGAGCCCCGATGTGTCAAGTGACATCGTGATGGCACTGAATGCTCAACTCTCACGACAACGTTCCCGCGGTATTACCCAAACGACGCCAAGCTATAACAGCCTACTCGTCTGCTTCGAGCCCAAGCAAGTGCAACACTCCGCCCTGCAGAGCGAGATCCATGCCATCGCGAATACCATCAACGTCAAAGATATACCGGAGGGAAATCAGTGGTCTTTACCCGCATGCTTTGACGAGCCCTACGCGCTCGACCGCACCGCACTCGAGACGGAACTATCGCGAGACTGGCAATCCATCGTTGATTGCTTTTGCGCTACAGAATATCGCGTCCATGCGGTTGGTTTTCTTCCGGGCTTTACTTACCTCGGGAATCTTCCAGACGCACTGCACTGCAACCGTCTGCGGGATCCGCGAGCAACGGTGCCTGCATCATCGATTGCCATTGCCGGTACTCAAGCCGGCATTTATCCCTTCGACTCGCCGGGCGGATGGCGGATCATAGGTCGACTGCCCTTCACTGTCTTCCAAACTCAGGCTGACCCGCCAGCGCTATTTCAAGCTAACGATCGAATCCGCTTTGAAGCCGTTACTCCCGAGGTATTCGAAGCGTTGGAACAGCGACCCATCGCGTCACTGACCAAGCAGGCGACACGTCGATGAAGCTCCAGTTCGTCACGAGCGGCTTAAGAACCACTACCCAAGATTTGGGGCGGCCCGGCTATACGCATATGGGCGTACCCATTGGAGGTGCGCTCGATAGAAGTGCCATGCGATACGCGAATCATTTAGTGGGGAACCCCCTCGCCGCGCCCGTTTTGGAGATCACCCTCTCCGGACCACATATACACTGCCTTGAAGCCGGACGAGTTGCGCTTGTCGGACCCGGTTTTGATCTGCTGCTCAATGGTGAACCGCAGCCACCGCTGCTTCCGATCTCGGTAAATGTGGGAGACGAGCTCATCATCAAGTCATCCGGCAACGGATGTCGCGCCTACCTCTCGGTCTCAGGCGAGTGGCATGCTAAGCGTTGGTTAGGAAGCGCAAGCGCTCTCAGGATCGGAAGTCAGGAGCTGGTGCCAGGCGCGGTCTGGACTCGTGGCGGTGTTCTAAAGACACGAGATCGGTCGGTCAAACCGTGGCCGTCCAAGGTGCTTGTACCTCAGCCACCCAACAACATCATCAAAGTATCACCAGGCCCAGAGTACGAGTGGCTCGACGATCATGGCCGATCGCAGCTCCTGTCCAAGCGCATCCGAGTAATCGATCCATCGAACCGAGTTGGTTTGCGCACCGACACCCAAATCCAACTGCGCGAGGATAAGCGTCGCGTTGAAATGGTGTCATCGGGTGTTCAGCCCGGGACTGTCCAACTGACCCATGGTGGGCAGGCGATCATCATAATGAGAGATGGCCAAACCATCGGTGGCTATCCACGCGTGTTGCAATGCGCAAGCCAGTCGCTAGACCAGCTCACGCACCTAAAAGTCGGTGATGAATTGATACTCAGTTTGATCGATATCTGAGGCGCTATTAATCACCGGGAATGATATTGATGGGCGAGGACCAGGCTCGCTCTTGCAGCGTTTTTGCCAAGTCTGGGCGAGGCTCTACCCCCGCGCGAATAGCATCCCACGTCGACCACCGACAGGTGGGATTCTCGATGACACGTGCGTAGTAGAAGGCGCGAACTTCTGGGTCAAATTCCGGATCACTCCATAGCGCGGACAGCTGAGCGTCCCCTGTCTCCGGATTGATCGCACAATTTGAGATGTCTACACGCGCCCCGTTGTCGGGACAACGTTTGGTTTCAGGATCAATCACAGCACCTTTGGCGCAGGCAACATCGATGACCTCCTCATAAGTCTGCCCGGCGTCATCCACCCAACCTTTAATAATTTGCAAGCGTTGCAGCGGGGCACTTCTTGGATCTGCGAGCGCCATCACTAAAAACTTTGGTATCTCCCCGCCTGCCTGTGAGAGGCTAATCTCGTCACCCATTGGCACCCCGACCTCGTATGCACGCTCTATGCCTGTAGACGTGTCTAATATAGATTCGTCCAGATTGGCGCCCGCAAAAAATCGTACCTGAATTCTAGGTCCAGACGTAGCGAAGACTTCTTTGCGACGCAGTGCATCATACAGTGACTCTCTCGTATTTTCTTCCGCCCAGATCCCAGCCAAGCCCGATGCACCAAATGTTGGCGTGGCACCTCCCAAATAAACTTTCCCGTTGATCTTTGTGTAGGCTGCGCCGCCTCTGGGAGATGGGTTTGTTAGTGCCACGGCTTTGCTACCCCAGAAGTAGGTCTGTGCATCTACTCCCTCCAAGGGAACCGAACCTCGCTGCGTAGCTTCGCTCGACAGTAATCCCAACTTAGACACAAAATTGTCCTCCTCGACCGCTGCGGCGGCTGAGTGAGTATCGCTTGATCCGATCACACCGAAGTTGTAGGGATTTACGACACCCTGCTGCTCCAAAACCAACCCATCTAACAAGGCACCTCTCACATAAGAGCCTTCTAGGTTACTTAACGCATTGGTAGCTACTCTGTAGGGCATGATTTCAAACCCAGCGAACTCGTCGCGGGTTGAAATCAGTGGGTGAGTCTCTGAAGTTCCTTTCACTTGGGTGATTTCAACTACGGGCTCATTACGGATTCGCTGCGCAGTGTATTCATCATCCATCGGATCACCAGCCCAGTCCTCGAGCTTGAACATCTGACCGTTTGACCCATTTGAGTTATGGGGGATCGCAAGGCTCTCAACACCTTTGGCTCGCAACGCATCCATCCAATCCCATAAATCCTCGGGATTCACAGAGTGGAAACGCGAAAACGGCTCTCTAGGTAGCCGAGCGCTGTCACGGAAGATGACATTACGATGAAGGTTACCCATGTCCTCAGTTGAGGATGTGTACTCGTAGCCTACTAGCGCCGTGAATCTTCCGGGATCGTTGCTCATGTCCGCCGCGTTGACACTGTCCAACCAGGCAGAGCGAGCAATTTCTAGTACTTCACCACGATCAATGGTGCCGGAGCGAATTCCCGTGACGGCTCCCGGCAAAAAACCAGCAAAGGTTCCTAGCCGCCTGAGATTGCTCAAAAAATCTGTCCCAAAATTTCCCGGAGAGTTAAGACCATTGTATGGCTTGGAAAATGGTGTTTTAGAAAATTCATTTGCCACTTCGGCCGAGGCTTTCGCCAATCCGAGAAACATCGCGTGGTCTGTCACGGCATAAAAATCTAAGGGGCGTGACAGCTGCATATCAAATCCGCCCGGGTTCTTTATCGCCTCTCCTTGAGCAAATTTATAGGCGTCATAAGGTGTGGCAATTGTGCCCATGGCGTAGCCATCAAATGAGTAGCCTGTGTGAACGTGCAGATCACCAAAATAGGCTTTTCGCTCTCGAGCCTCAGAAGCAACTTCGATACCATCCACAGTATTTGACGCGGGTATCTCTCGCTCCAACAATACTGTGTCAGCGTCAAAAACGCTCGCCATCCAGTTTCCGTCAGGATCCTGCTCTATTAATAACTGATCAATATCGGCTGTATCGGAAATCACATCAGGGTCATTGTGAACATCCGCCATCGAACTGAAAGCCTCACTCGACTGCTCCACAGGCTCACCCGAGCAAGCCGCCAATAGACCTAAAGCAAATAAACCGGTGAGCTTCTTTGAGGGGATTCCATCACGACAATTCATCATGTTATGTGACCTCGAGGGCGCCGAGTGCGACTGTTATTGTTAATGTACCAGCATAAATCAAATCGAATGCCAGAACACCTCTGGTCCGATTTACCCCAATAAAAGTTACGTCAATGAGCGTTGCTCGCATTCAGGGTGCAGTGATAACGGCAGCACCAACAGGTTATGGGTTGATCGAAACCTCTGTCCAACCCGAGGCTGACAAATCAGAGACCGTGCGTCGCTGTATTTTGGCAAGTACAAGATGATCAATGCGCTGCGGGCTGCACTCAATGACAACAAACGTTTCCGGGGGATGCGTTGTGATCTCGAGCGACTGACCCCCGCCTGACGGAAGCCCCGGCTCTGGCCAAAAAAACTGTGCTTTTGCCGAGTCCGACAATCCCTTCCAAAGAGCATCACGGTGAAAGTCCGCATCTGTCCCGTGGCTATGTGTCACTGCGCTACATTGCAATCGAAACTGCTCTCGAGTCTGGGTGAAGTACCAACTCACCTCCACATCAGGACACCGCGCTAGCTCTTTCACTTTTTCGCTTCGCGCATCCGTAATGATAAAAAACGAGGCTTCGGAGGGTGAGAATCCGCGAAAAACGACCATCCTCACCCGAGGCTTACCGTCTAGCCCGAGCGTCGCAAATTGAAAGTAGCGATTATGGGCATCGCGACGATTTCCACGTATTGTGCGCTTGAGTTTTTGGAGCCATACCGGCGTCTCAGCCTCAGTCATGCCATCACTATCCGAATTAGAGTTGTATCGCAGTAAACTACCGTATTCTTTTGAGTCTTTAACGAGATAAATACGCATGCTCATACGAAACCTTGGTCAGATTGTAGGTATAGCTGCCGCACTCACTGCGCTCAATGCCTCCGCGCAATACGACTACTTTGACCACAATCGACAGCTCATACGAAACGGGGTTCAAGCCGTCCTGAGTTGCAACGGATTATTTACATCGCATCGCACGATAGATCAGATCTTCAGTGATGAACTCGCCTACCTGGGCGAGCGCGTTATCGGAACCGCGTCCGGTGGGAACTACACGGTGAATCGCGATGCAAGATGGGTTGGCGTGGGTGGCGGCACGGATGGTAACCGAGTTCACGCGGTCTTTCGCGATGGGATCGGATGCATTGTCTTACCACCCGATTGGGATATGTCATCTACAGATAAGTTACCAACGATTGATCTTAGCTACCGCACAGATACAACCCACTTGCCCTGGCCGATGGGGGACGCAGTCACTCCTACAACCCTCGATCCGCGCATTTCGGAGTCCGCTCTCAGTGCAGCCGAAACCTGGGCCTTTGAGAGATCGTCACCAGAACAAAAAACCGTCAGCTTACTGGTTTTGCACAAGGGAGAGATTGTGCTAGAGCGGTACGCAGATGGATTTGATATGACGACGCGAACCCGCACCTGGTCCACAGCGAAAAGCATCGCGTCAACACTGATTGGCATGAAGGTGGACAGTGAGAAACTGGCGCTGGATGCGCCTTTAGCGTTCGATTGGCTGCCGGCAATTAAAGACCGCCCAGCGTCAGACCCACGCGATGCGATCACCCTTCGACATGCCTTGCACATGAGTTCAGGCCTCTACCCCGTCGATAGCTTTGGCATGGAGTACGCGACAGGCTCCGGTCTTGCCTATTGGGCGGGCGCGAGTTCAGTAGACGGGATGCGTAATCGCGGCCTTATTCGGGAGCCTGGCACGTTTTGGGATTATGAAAACTACGACACCTTGCTCGCCGTCTTTGCGCTCAAGCAAACGTTTGCCAACGAATCCGATTACCAGCTCTTTCCCCACAAAGCATTGTTCGATCGACTCGGGATGACTAACACGCTTGCTTCGAGCGATCGATTTGGCGATTTTATTTTCTCCTCCCAGGTTTACACCAACGCCCGCGACCTCGCGCGCTTCGGCCTGCTATTTCTTCAAAATGGACAATGGCAAGGCGAACAACTCATCTCTCGCGAGTGGATCGACTTTGTTCGTACCCCGGCGCCTGCGTCAGGGGTTCGTGGTAATGACTACGGTGGCCAGTGGTGGTTAGTGCCCGACGAGCGAAAAAATGAGGTGCCCAGTGATGCCTATAGTACGGCGGGCAACCGTGGACAGTACGTCATCGTCGTTCCCAGCCACGACCTCGTTATTGTTCGAAGGGGTCTCGATTACGGACGCCAGGGGTTCAATCGATGGGACTTGCTGAGAGAGGTGGTGAAGGCGTTCCCAAAAAGCGAAACAGCTTTATCCGCTCAATCTACTCACTAAATCAGGACCCACTTTATGGCACGGCGAACCTATGAGAGTGATGGCTTGAGCGTCGAAACCGCAGATGACGTTGATGAATTGGTCGCAGACAAGCGCCAGGGCTGGCGCGCCAATGCAGCTAAAGCTCGACGGCGACAGCGTCGGTACAAAAAGCGATTAACCAATGAGATTCGCTACCAACTAGGTATCACCAATGAGGGTGAGCAAAGCTAGTTACAACGCTCCAGCAATAGGGCACTGCCTGTGCCACCGGCGCCACTTGCAGCAACCACAGCAAGCCTTCCGCTGATGCGTTTCAGTTCGTCCAACGCAGTACCCGCCATAATCGCACCCGTTGCACCCATGGGATGGCCCAGCGCAATACAGCCGCCGTTCACATTGAGCCGCGCGTGATCAATCGCGAGCTCTCGCTGTAACTTCACAATAGTGGCCGCAAACGCCTCATGAATTTCGAACACATCCACGTCTGAAGGAACGAGTTGGTTACGTTCGAGAATGGCTTTTGTGGCTTCGACGCATCCACTCACCACCTCAAGAGGCTCCCCGCAACAGGTCACTGTGTCGACTATCCGAGCGATGGGCTTTACCCGTCGCGCCTCGGCAAACTCAGCTGAACCAATCATGAGCACCGCTGCGGCATCGCACATCGCTGGCGAATTAGCCGCTGTATGGAGATGGCTAATCTCACTCAAGTCAGGAAACTTCGCGAGCTGTACCTGATCAGAACCTGCTTTACCCAAATCACCGAAAACACTGGGCATCGCGGCAAGTCGATCGGGGGTAAGCGAGGGTCTGACGCATTCATCGCTACAAACCAATCCCTTCGATGTCGCTATGGGCACGATGGATGTGAAGCGTTCTTCCTTTTGCGCGCGCAGTGATCGCTGATGACTTCCGAACGCCACAGCATCGAGGTCCGCGCGCGACATCTCCCCTCGAGAGGCAATGAGATCCGCACCTGCCCCCATGAGTAGCATCTGGTGATTGACGCCAAAGTCGTGATCAGCGAAGACCCGGGCGCCATCTGCCAGTAGAGGTACCCGCGACATCATTTCAACACCGCCCGCCACCAATGCGGAGGTTTGCCCACAATTCACTTTCATTGCAGCCAGTGAAATTGCATCGATACTCGATGAGCAAAATCGGTTGATCGTCATTCCGGCGACTGACGCAGGCCAACCCGCTCTTAAGGCAGAGGTTTTGGCGATGTTTGCAGCCTGTTCACCCTGCTGGGTGACACAACCAAGAATGACCTCGGAGAGCGATAGGGGATCGACTTGTGTTCGCAGCACAAGCGCGTGATAAAGCTGAGCCAGCAGGTCGGAGGGAGTGAGTTCGTGAAGTCCGCCCGATTCCTTTGCTTTTGTTCGTGGGCTTCGTAGCGCGTCAAGGATAAACGCATCAATCACGTAGCCACACCTACCACCAGACTCGCGCAGGTGGTTGTGCTACCGCCCATGTTGAAGGTTAGTAAATTTTGCGCATCGGGTATCTGGTACGCACCTGCTCTCCCGGAAACTTGCCTCGCACAATCCAGCGCCATCCGAACGCCGGTCGCACCCACAGGATGGCCCAGTCCAATCAACCCCCCGCTGGCATTGATCGGAAAATCACCATCAAGAGCAATACGACCAGCTTCCACGGCTTTCCAACTCTCACCGGGTTTCGTCAAACCGGAATGATCTATCGCCATGTACTCGGTAACGGTGAAACAGTCGTGAGTCTCAAGCCCGTCCACCTCATCAGCGGCGCCAAAGCCGGCGCGATTTAGTGCATCGGTCATGGTCTTTGCTGCATGAGGAAAAATGAAATCATCGCCACGTGAACGCGCAAGTTTTGTCTCCAAAGCAATGGGCGCTGAACAATGGCCCCAACCCTTGATACGCGGTATGTCCTGCAACTTAAGACCTCGTTTTTCGGCATGTTGCCGCGCAAACCGTTCGCTTGCGAGGATGATACAGGCCGCACCATCCGTAATCTGACCGCAATCGAGCTTCCTGACTCGTCCCTCGATGACCGGGTTGAGTGTTTCATCACCACTGAAACTACCCTCGGCGAACTGCCAAGCACGTGTCTGCGCATTCTCGTTCAACTTCGCGTTGGCGAAGTTGATTTTGGCTATCTGAGTTAAATGATCATCTCGAATACCGTGACGCCGGTCGTATTCCTCGGTAATCAAATCGAACATAAACGGCCAAGGAAAGTCACAGCTGAGCGCCTCGTGCCCTTGCCACGTTGCTGCACCTAAATACTCGGCACCAGTTTTACCGCTCACATTTCGCATGAGTTCAAGTCCAACCACACAGGCAGTCTCGTAATGACCCGCCTCGATATCACGCATCGCACCGAGAACAGCCATTGAACCCGACGCGCACGCTGCTTCGTGCCGAGACGTCGGCAACATCGCAAGTTCGGGGAATACTTGGCCGAAAAAGCCACCGATGAGACCTTGTCCAGCGAATAGATCGGCAACGAAATTACCTAAATGGCCAACCTCAATCTGGGCAGGCTCGATGCCTGCGTCCCTGATCCCATCGGTCAGTGCTTCGGTAAACATGTCATACACTTCAAGACCCTCGCGCGCCCAATTACGCGAAAAGTCTGTCTGACTGCCACCCAAAATATAGACGTTGTTGCTCATGTCACGCCTCGCTTTGTTATTTGTGTGAGGGATGAGCGAACACTTTACTCGCTGCGTGCTGTCAGCGCGAGTGAAACAGACTATGCCTGTTAGAGAGATGAGATATCCCTTATCAAAGGAACTGCGCAAGATTGAGGTGTATGACCGTTCGAACAGCGTATGCGCGAACAACCAAATCAACAAAAGCTCACATCACAAAAAAAAGCCACCCGATGGGTGGCTTCTTTTGAGATGGTGGGTCGTGCTGGGTTCGAACCAGCGACCAATTGGTTAAAAGCCAACTGCTCTACCGACTGAGCTAACGACCCGAAAACTGGTGCAAGAGGGCGCGTATCCTACGGTTTACACGCGAAAAATCAAGCCCTGAAAATTACCGTCCCATGTCGTGTGTTTCGGCGCTATAAGACCGCTGGGACAAAGCCACATAAACACCAAGACGACCCTTAACTCCACGCTGCAGCACGCTTCTCACTCAAGGCTATCTAAAAAGTCCTTGGCCAATTGAGCCGCGGGATGTTGTTCCACACCATAGTCGGCAATGACCTCGTTAAGGTACTCCTTGGATCGATCCACGTTGCCCTTTAGTGCGTGGACTCGACCCAGCTTGTAAAGCGCATCGGGGACCTTACGGTCATTAGGGTATTGATCCAGCAACAACTGGAAATTCTGACGCGCCGACTCGGGGTCAACAGGCTCAATAACGAGGTAGAGTTCACCGAGCCAATAGTGCGCATTCGGCGCAAATCGACCGAACGGATAACTGGCCAGGAAGGTATTAAACGCGTCAACTGCCGCCTCGAACTGTCGCTCTCTTACCAAGCCATACGCCGCCTGATACGCCTCGCGCTCACCCGGCTGCACCTCGGCCACTGCCACTGGCGCGTTTGCTGATGGAACAGCGTCATCGGGAGCTGCGCTATCTGTTTCCTCGTCGCCTTCAATGACAACCGAAGGATCGACTGTCCCGATGGCCGCTAAGCGTCGATCCATCTCAACGTAACGTTCGAGAGACTGATCTTGCAAACGCATGAGCAGACTGGCCTGTTCTTCCACCAGTCCATTCAGCCGACGAATTTCTTCCTCTAGTTGCTGAACGCGAAGCGCAAGCGAACGTGAGTCCGTAGATGGTAATGGAAGAGGCTGGCTGCCAGTGAATTCAGTAGAGGTGTCCGCCTGCACGTAAGGGAGCGCTGCCGCCTGCTCGGCCACAGGCTCAACAGTGGTTACCTGAGCCACACTCGACGAGGCCCAAACAAAAAAGCCGGCGACAAGCACCGGCTTCGTAACTCTTAGAAGAATCATGACGTCTTACTTGATCTCCACGCGTCGATTCTTCATCCAGCTAGACTCGCCTGAACCATAAGCCACCGGATTTTCCTCACCATAACTGATGGTTTCGATGCGATAAGCAGGAACACCACTGGCTACCATGTAATCACGCACCGCGTTTGCACGACGCTCACCCAGAGCTAGGTTGTACTCTCGGGTTCCACGCTCATCTGTATGGCCCTCGAGTCGAACATTACCGCTATCGGCCATCATGAGAGCCACGTGTGCATCGATGGCCGCACGCGCGTCATCACTGAGTGATGAACTATCGTAGTCAAAGTAGAAAACACTACCGGCGGCAGAAGCTGCGTCCATCAGACGACGCTTCTCCTCGCGCTTCTCCGCCATCATCATGGCTTTCTCTTTTTCAATTGCTCGCTTCTCGGCGGCGGCAGCCTCAGCCTCTGCGGCTTGCTCGGCAGCAGCACGTTCCGCCGCAGCCTGCGCTGCAGCTTCTTCCTTAGCGGCATTACTTGAGCACGCGCTCACAAATGCAGCCAACAAAACAACAGCAGCGGCTTTCCCCAAAGTATTTTTCGTTGTCATGGCGTGTTTCCTACACAGTTTTTTTGAATACTACCCATAATGTAGCGCATATATGTCCGTTTGTTGAACATGTAGGCCCTTTTTTCATCATTGTTGCGGCAACATAGGAGACCAGGCCGGCTCCTGCACGCTGCCGGAGCGCGCCGGCAAGCTAAATTTGACTCCTCCGTCGACAGCCACCGCACCGAGCACACTCCGCTCACCTCGCTTCGTCGCATAAATGACCAGCGATCCGTTGGGCGCAATACTGGGACTTTCATCCAGCGAAGTTTCGGTTAAAACAGTGAGTCGTTCAGTGATCAAATCGAAGACGGCAATGTGAAAACGTCCATCTCGCTGATGCACCAAAGCCACGTTACGGCCGTCTTCTGCGACACGCGCTCGCGCGTTGTATCGCCCCTCGAAGGTCACCCGCTCGATCTTGCCGGTCGCGAGTTCATAACGGTAAATCTGTGGACGACCGCCGCGATCGGAGGTGAACAGGAGCGATTTACCGTCTGGCATCCAGGTGGGTTCCGTATCGATGGCGTAATGGCGTGTCAGCCTGGTCAGTGCCTTCGTCTCAAGGTCCAAGAGATAAATATCGGGGCTACCATCCTTCGATAAGACCAGCGCCATAAACCTGCCGTCAGGAGACCACACCGGCGAGTTATTCAAGCCCTGAAAATTGGTCAACTGCTCGCGCTCGCCGGTGGCGAGAACTTGTCGATAAATAGCAGGGCGAGACGACTCAAAAGAAACATAGGCCACTTCTTTACCGTCAGGTGACCAACTCGGCGCCAAGATGGGGTCGCGCCCTTCAACAAGGACAATAGGACGGCGACCATCGGCATCAGCAACGGTCAACCGATAGAAGTCTTTATCCTCGGGATTACGTGTGACTGACACATAGATAAGCCGGGTCGCGAAAGCGCCGGGTATGCCGGTCAACTTTTCATAAATCGCATCCGCTACGCCATGCGCCACCATGCGAGCCTCGGATTCGCTACCAACCACTTGGCCTGAGAATAACTCAATACCTCGCTCGACATCGTGAAGCGCGAAATCAACACGTAATTGCGTACCCTTGCTGACCCGACCGATCACCAGATATCGCGTCGCGATTGCTCGCCAGTCACGATAAAAAATGTCCTCTTTCGATGTCGGCAGACTCAACATATCGCGGCGGCTGACGGGACTAAACTGACCACTGCGCGCAAGGTCGGAATCGACAATCTGTGCAAAGTCGACTGGCGATGTACCCAAGCCATCCCAGGCGAAGGGAGCAATTGCAATCGAGGTTGGATTATCGATGCCGCGCGTGACCTGAATCTCGAGTTGCCCCCAAGCAAGAGACGAATAAATTAGGCTCAATAAAAGGAGGGTTATGCGCTGCGCCATACCTAATACCTCAGATCTTCTGGCTTGAATCGTAGGGGAAAGCGGCGAAAGTATTGCTCGAAATCGGAAATAGACAAGACTGTGACCTCAGGGAAGCGTGCCACGCGCTCAACGGCGGCAATCGCACTGCGATCAAATGCCGTACTTCCACTACTGCTGTATAACGAGATGCCGACGACTTCACCTGTGGGTACCAAGCTGATAATGAGCAATACCTCCATTCCGTTTCTCGCCGACGGTGGCCGTCGCCAATTTTGAGTGATTCGCACCTGCATCAATCCGGCAACCTGCTGAACCTCGTCAACTTCCTCATTGGGCAGTTGCTCATCGGCATCCGGTAAATCTTCAAAGCCTGCCATCAACTCTCGTTGCAGGTCGGCAAGTCGCTCCTCCTGAGATACCTCAGGCGCAGACTCGGGCTGCTCAACGACGGGCTCAGCGGGTGGTGCCTCGACCTGTGGTGCTGGAGCAGGTACGGGCTTTGACTCAGGTTTCGGCTCTACCACCTTGGGTTTGGGTTTGGGTTTGGGTTTGGGCTTTGGTTTAGACAACGAGACCAACGATGCCTGAACCACCTTTGGCTGCGAAGTGATCGTCGGCGAAGCAGTCGTCCACCCACCTTCGAGGGCAAAAACGAACAGCAGATGGACCAGTAACGCAACGAGCGCCGGAATTCCAAAGATGAGTAAACGATCCGAATTCACTACCGCCTCGCAGGCGCCTCGGTCACCAACCCGACAGATGGTGCCCCTGCATCTTGAAGCTCTGACATCAGCACCACCACTTCTCCATACGGAACAGCGGAGTCACCCCAGACCATCACCGCCTTCTCTGGATTACGCTTCAAAACGGTTGCGACACGCTGTTTGACAGTTTCCATGCTCAGTGCCTGATCATCGCTTGCTCCCAAATTGAGGTACAACCTCGCTTGCGCATCGATGGAGACAATGAGCGGCTCAGCGTCGCTGTCCGACACCGGCGAGGAGTCAGCCTTCGGCAAATCCACCTCAACACCCTGCATAAGTAGTGGTGCTGTCGCCATGAAAATAACCAGCAACACCAGCATCACATCGATATAAGGCACGACATTTATTTCGGCGACGGCTCGTCGAGATCTCACTGGCTTTTGCCTCGCTTCTGAGCGTAACTCTGGCGTTGCAATAACCCCGAGAACTCATCGACAAAGGACTCATAGCGATTGAGTAGCGCATCCGCCTTTGCCGCAAATCGGTTGTAGGCCAGGACCGCTGGAATGGCTGCAAATAGCCCCATGGCAGTCGCAATCAATGCCTCTGAAATACCGGGAGCCACAGCCGCAAGCGTGGCCTGCGAGCTGGTAGCCAATCCACGAAACGAGTGCATGATGCCCCAGACGGTTCCAAACAAACCGATGTAAGGACTGGTAGAACCTACCGAGGCAAGGAACGGTAGGTGCCGCTCAAGTCGGTCGCTCTCGCGCATGAGGGCAACGCGCATTGCCCGGCGAGAGCCCTCAACCATTGCCTCGGCATCCATATTGGGCTGGCGCGACAGCTTCGAAAACTCTTTGAAGCCGGCTCTGAACAGCGCCTCACCACCGGTGATATCAACGCCCTCTTCAATCGCGTCAGAGCCCTGTCGGTAGAGCTGAGCGAGATCCATTCCTGACCAAAATCGATCCTCAAAATCCAGCAACTCTTCATTCGCGCGCTGGAGAATGATCACTCTCTGGACAATCATGAACCACGACGTTACCGACGCGGCGACGAGTGTTGCCATCACAAACTTCACTGTGAGGCTAGCCCCAAGAATTAACTCGATAACGCTAAGTTCATCTGTCATTTTTTATCTCACCACTCCTCTCTCACTCAGGTGCTCTGAGTAAGCAGCTCGCGTAATCCCTGTGGCATCCGTTTCGGTTTCCCTGATTCGCCATCGGTAAGAGCCACTCTCACCTGTCCGCTTACAAGCTCGATTCCCGATCGAACGACGGACTGCCTAAACTCGATCGTCGCAGCACCGCTATTAACAACCTCCGCGACCGCCTCTAGCTGATCATCTAATCGCGCTGGCGCGAGATAATCGATGGCTGCAGACGTAACGACGAAAACCGATCCATCTTCCATCACCGCTGTTTTATCGACGCCCAGCGATCGGATAAGTTCCGTGCGCGCGCGCTCAAAATACTTCAAATAGTTGACGTAGTAGACGATGCCGCCTGCGTCAGTATCTTCAATATAAACTCTGATAGGGAGCCGATACTTAGGCATCACCCTGCTCACCTAGGTCCAACGAAAGATTGCTTCCTGTCTCGGGTGACTTTGGTGGCGCCAAGCCGAAATGTCTGTATGCCGCATTGGTCACAACTCGTCCCCGCGGGGTACGGACAATCAATCCCTGCTGAATAAGATAAGGCTCGATGATATCTTCGAGCGTTCCGCGCTCTTCGGATAACGCGGCGGCGAGGCTATCAATACCAACCGGTCCACCCTCGAACTTTTCGATCAGTGCGAGCAAGAATCGTCGATCGAGGTGATCAAAACCCTGTTCGTCAACGCTGAGCATATCCAGCGCCTGCTCTGCCATCGGTTGATTAATGACGCCGTCACCTTTGACTTGCGCATAATCCCGAACGCGTCGCATCAGTCGATTGGCAATCCGAGGGGTGCCTCGAGATCGCTTAGCTATCTCTAGTGCACCTGCGTCATCTGCCTCAACCTCGAGGATCGATGCGGCGCGCGACACAATGCGCTTCAAGTCGCTGTCCTCATAAAACTCCAGTCGCTGAACAATGCCAAAACGATCCCTCAGCGGCGATGTCAGCAAGCCCGCTCGGGTCGTAGCGCCGACCAGAGTAAAGGGTGGCAGGTCCAATTTGATCGAACGTGCCGCAGGTCCCTCTCCAATCATGATATCTAGCTGAAAGTCTTCCATAGCGGGATAGAGTATTTCCTCGACGTAAGGACTGAGCCGGTGGATTTCGTCGATAAACAGGACATCGTTGGGCTCAAGATTGGTCATGATGGCCGCAATATCACCTGCCTTTTCTAGTACCGGGCCACTTGTGGTCTTGAGTTGCACGCCCATTTCATTTGCGATGATGCTCGCCAGAGTCGTTTTGCCGAGACCTGGCGGACCGAAGATCAGCGTGTGATCAAGTGGCTCACCCCGACCTTTGGCCGCCGACAGAAAGATCTCCATCTGCTCTTGGACAGCTGACTGACCGATATAGTCATTAAGTGTCTGAGGTCTGACCGCGCGATCGAGGGCCGTCTCGCGGTTATCAGCGGCTCCTCCAGCGACTAATCGATCGGTTTCAATCACGGCATCCCCTCAGGCTCTTCATCGTATCAACGCCATTATCGCATTGCCGCCTGAAGCGCGGCTCGAATTAGTATTTCGCTGCTATCGATCTCATTCGAATCCACCACCGACACCAACCTAGATGCCTCAGTGGGCTTGTATCCGAGCGCAACAAGCGCCTGTTCAGCCTCGGACCGCATATCGGTGGCTACAGGCTGTGCTGCCGTCACAGACTCGCCGGGAAGCACGTTGGATAGCCACTGCCCGGCTTTATCTCGCATCTCCACCAACAATCGCTCGCCTGTCTTCTTTCCAACGCCCGGAAGGGCAACGAGTGCATCCACATCATTTCTATTCATACAGGCGGCGAACTGCTCGGTATCCATGCCAGAAAGGATCGCCAAGGCGAGTTTTGGACCCACACCATTCACTTTGATCAGGTCTCGAAAAAGCCGGCGGTCGATTTCTCTCACGAAGCCATACAACTGCTGCGCATCTTCTCTGACCACAAAGTGGGTCAGAATGATAGTCTCTTCACCTACTGCAGGCAGTTGATAAATGGTTGTCATCGGGACGCGAACTTCGTAGCCAACACCACCTACATCAATAATGACCTCAGGGGCCTGCTTGGCTAGCAAAGTGCCGCGGAGTCTCTCGATCATGGCTGCGTCCCCATTACTTTAATCGCCCTATAGCGAAGGCCTGTGCTCCGGTCGCTTGTCTTACGGCCGCACCACTAATGTGACACAGTGCCGCAGCGAGAGCATCGCTGGCATCCTCTTGCGGCGTTGATGGTAGCTTGAGTAGACGTGTGATCATGTGCTGCACCTGGGCTTTACTCGCACCGCCAGTGCCTACAACCGCCTGTTTAATCTGACGTGTCGCGTACTCGTGAACTTCAAGATCTGCGAGCGCACAAACGACCATAGCCGCACCGCGAGCTTGCCCTAGCTTTAGCGCAGAATCTGCGCTTTTGGCCATAAATACCTGCTCTATCACGGCTAACGTCGGTTGAAACTCAGAAATGATCTGATCGAGCGATTCGGCAAGCACCTTAAGGCGCACAGCGAGCGGCTCATTGACCGGCAACTTGACGACGCCACTCGTAACGTAATGCGTGCGCTTACCATCGGTTTCAACTATGCCAAATCCCGTCTTTCGCGAGCCGGGATCAATCCCCAGAATTCGTGTCACAGTGCCTCTCCGCCCATGTTCTGATTGTGCGGGAAAGAAGCGCTGACGTCATGTCAGCGCGGAAATTACTTCTCAGGCGTTCGCAACCGAATATTGAGGTCGCGCAGTTGCCGCTCCGACACCTCGCCGGGAGCATCGGTCATGACACATTGCGCCGACTGGGTTTTGGGGAAAGCGATAACATCGCGAATCGACTGCCCATCCACCATCAGCATAACCAATCGGTCGAGACCGAATGCAAGACCACCATGAGGTGGCGCACCGTGTTTGAGCGCCGACAGCAGGAAGCCAAACTTAGCATCTGCTTCTTCTTCAGAGATACCAAGCACCGCAAAGACCGCCTTTTGCATGTCTTGGCGGTGAATACGGATTGAACCGCCACCTATCTCGCTGCCATTAAGCACCATGTCGTAGGCGCGTGACAGTGCCGCCTCGGGCGCTGCTGTTAGCTCGTCGACAGAGCACGAGGGCGCCGTGAAGGGATGATGCAATGCGGTGAGATTGCCATCTGTCGTCTCCTCGAACATGGGGAAGTCGACCACCCATAGAGGCGCCCAACCCTCACCGACTATGTCCATCATCTCGGCCACTTTCAAGCGCAAAGCGCCCAGCGAATCATTCACAACCTGCCGCTTGTCAGCACCAAAGAAAACAATATCGCCATCTTCTAATTGCAGACGCTCTACCAGAGCGGCAACCGTTGCCTCAGGCATGAACTTGAGTATGGGAGACTGCAAACCTTCAACGCCCAATGCTTTATCGTTCACTTTGATCCACGCAAGACCGCGCGCACCGTAGTTGCTGACATACTTTGTGAGATCGTCGATTTCCTTGCGGCTAATCTTGGCGCCGCCGGGGACGCGTAAACCGGCAACGCGCCCTTTCTCATCATTTGCAGGGCCCGAGAATACCTTGAACTCTACGTCGGCCATTAGGTCGTCGACAGAGACAAGCTCAAGATCGATGCGCAAATCAGGCTTATCCGAGCCGAATCGCTCCATAGCCTCATGCCACGTCATGCGAGGAAAAGCACCGAGGTCGACATCCAAATGCTGAGCGAACAGCTCTTTAACCATACCTTCCGTGAGGCTCATCACCTCAGACTCATCGGTGAACGATAATTCGATATCAATCTGCGTGAATTCTGGCTGTCGGTCAGCGCGCAAATCTTCATCTCTGAAACAACGCGCGATTTGGTAATAGCGATCAAAGCCCGACACCATTAAGAGCTGTTTGAACAGCTGCGGGGACTGCGGTAGCGCAAAAAATTTCGATGTGTTGGTTCTACTTGGTACCAAATAGTCCCTCGCGCCCTCTGGTGTCGCACGCGTCAAAACCGGAGTCTCAATATCGAGAAAGCCCGCCGACTCGAGGTAAGTCCGAATCGTAGACGTGATGCGTGAGCGGCTGATGAGATTTCGCTGCATAGAGTCGCGACGAAGGTCCATGAATCGGTACCGCAGGCGGACGTCCTCACCCACTGATTGGTGTGCATCCAGAGGAAAAGGAGGCGGTGCCGCCTCGTTCAAAATCACAAGCTCTTTTCCAAGAATCTCTATTTGGCCGGTGGCCATTGCAGGGTTAATCGTTTCGGAAGCACGATTGCGGATGCGCCCCGTAATCTGCAGTACGTACTCACTGCGCACACGATCGGCCAAATCGAAGTACTCTTTGGTATCTGGGTCAAAGACGACCTGCACAATGCCTTCGCGATCGCGCATGTCGAGAAAGATTACCCCACCGTGATCGCGTCGCCGGTCTACCCAGCCGCAGATAGTGACCGTTTCGCCGACAGCGACATCCTTTGTAGCACCACAATAATGTGTCCGCATCAGTACTCTTTATCTATCCTCTTCTTGTCTTCCCCAGCACTAATCTGATGATGTCGTTGAAGAGGCAGGTGTCGCAGATGCTGAAGCGCCGCTCGAGTCAGATTTCGAGTCATTGGCTAAGTTCTTCTTCGCACCCGTTTTAAAATCGGTTTCGTACCAACCTGACCCCGCGAGTCTGAACGCAGGCGCTGACACTTTTTTCTTCAAGGACAATTGGCCGCATGCCGGGCAATCCGTCAGCGGGGCATCTGATATTTTCTGCAGTGCCTCATGCGCGTTACCGCAGGCACCACATACGTACTCGTAAATTGGCATGCGAACATTCTCAAAGATGACGAACCGAACCCCGCACCATGCCGCGCGGAGCGCGAGAGATTACACTAATCGGGGCGCGAGGTTAATGGCATTACTCGCTCAACAGGGTTTATTACGAGTTAGCAAAGCCTTTCAGTTTCTTTAGAGCGCGAATTTTTACTGTTCTTGACTCCGGTCGGGCCGCAAATACCGTCTCTTCACCGGTAAAGGGATTGATACCTTTTCGGGCTTTTACGGCTGGACGCGTGGCGGTTGTGAACTTGGCCAGTCCAGGCAACGTGAATTCGCCCGCGCCGTCAGTTTTCATTTGATCTGCAAGCACGTCCTCGAGCGCAGCAAAAACCTCGTTCACGCGCTTCTTACTGAGACCGGTTTTCTCTGAAATCGCCCGATACAAATCTCGCTTTGAAAGCCCAGCTGTTTGCTTCTTTTTCTTACCTTTTTTGGTCTTCATTTTTTCGGCTTGCACGCTCTTTTCTCCGAATTCGCTTAAGGATCTTTCTGCGTCCGCTGTAGCTTCATGGGGTGGCTAGAATAGACAGCGATCCAATGGCTGACAACCGTCTCGAGATGTACCCAACCACTCATCCGCTGTGAAAATACATTAGCGATGTATGCGAGATGGGTGAATTGTTACTTAGCGACCTAAAAACCCAGTTTTGATACACTCCGCCGCTACGCTTCACAGCAGCTTTTACGCTTAATGTACTCATAGGAAACCTTGATGCGATTTTCAAATTTTCCCATCTCGACCACCAAGGAAACACCAGCAGACGCAGAGGTGATTAGCCACCAGCTCATGCTCCGAGCAGGCCTTATCAAACGCATCGCTGCAGGCATATATACCTGGATGCCATTGGGATTGAAGGTCGTCAGAAATGTCGAGCGTGTGGTTCGGGAAGAAATGGAAAATGCGGGTGCCGTCGAGGTGGCCATGCCTGTCGTTCAGCCTGCTGAACTGTGGCAGGAGTCAGGTCGTTGGGAGCAGTACGGTCCTGAGTTAGCCCGTTTAAAGGATCGGCATGAGCGCGATTTCTGCCTAGGGCCGACCCACGAGGAAGTCATTACGGAGTTGGCAAAGTTGGAAATCAAAAGCTATAAGCGCTTGCCAATTAACTATTTCCAAATTCAAACAAAGTTCAGGGACGAAATTCGTCCGCGCTTTGGCGTCATGCGCTCGCGCGAGTTCGTCATGAAAGATGCCTACTCATTCCACGAGGACCATGCGTCGCTTGAGAAAACCTACTGGCGAATGCACGAGGCTTACTCGACCATTTTTGACAGGCTTGGATTGGACTATCGCCCCGTTGAGGCCGACACAGGCTCAATTGGCGGAAGTCACTCCCACGAGTTCCATGTCTTGGCTGATTCAGGAGAAGACGACATTGCCTTCTCCACAGAGAGTGATTTCGCTGCCAATGTTGAGCTGGCGGAAGCGCTGACACCCGATGCAGCTCCAGCAAAACACGAGCCAATGACGGTGTTCGACACGCCCGATACCAAGACTATAGATGCTCTCGAGAAAAAACATGGCGTTGCCGCCAGCGCATCCATCAAGACCTTGTTCGTGGAAGGCGACGATGGCGAGCTGGTGGCACTAGTCTTGCGTGGCGATCATCAGCTGAACCAGATCAAAGCCGAGAAACTCCCTGGCATGAGCCAACCACTCAAGATGGCTCAAGAGGAAGCGGTCAAAGCAGCGACTGGGGCATCCTTTGGGTCACTGGGACCTGTGGGCCTCGATGCGCGCATCGTCGTTGACCGAGCCGCATCAATACTCAGCAACTTCGTCTGCGGCGCCAATGAAGACGACAAGCACTTGAGAGGTGTGAACTGGCACCGCGATATCACCACATTTGAAGTCGCCGACTTGCGAACCGTCGCCGCGGGTGACCCCAGTCCTTGCGGCAAGGGCCAGGTTGAAATCAAGCGCGGTATCGAAATCGGCCACATTTTCCAGCTAGGCACCAAATACTCCGAAGCCATGCGCGCGGAAGTGCTCGACCAAAATGGCAAATCGGTTCCCATGAGTATGGGTTGCTACGGAATAGGTATCACGCGGATTGTGGCAGCCGCTATCGAGCAAAATAATGATGAGAACGGCATTATCTGGCCCGAAGCCATGGCACCCTTCTCCGTCGTTCTTATCCCTCTAGGCATGGATAAGTCTGAGATTGTCGCTGGGGCCACCGAGGCACTGTACGCAGACCTAAAGGCCCGCGGCGTCAATGTGGCAATGGATGACCGTAAAGAAAGACCGGGTGTGAAGTTCGCCGATTGCGAGCTCATCGGTATTCCTCTACGAGTCACTGTGGGAGAGCGATCGCTTGCCGATGGCGTCGTTGAGGTACAAGGTCGAAGAGAAGCAGAGGCTACGCGGGTTGCCATTGCGGACGCAGCCCAGCACCTGGCCACGCGCGTGAGTGGTTAGCGCGCTGATAGACCCAAGACAAACCGCTCTGCCGTCGATTGACCTACGAAAGTAAACGCTACACCCTTAGCCAGGCCAAATTAGAAACGGAATGTCAAAACCCTTGGACACAAATGCCTTTCAACGTTGGAATACAGATCTTGCCAACATCATTGCGCATGTTGGCGAGCCCATTTTTTTCCAACAGGTATTCGCCGCCATTGAGGCGCAAGTACCAGTGGCCTTTCCACAGGCTTGGCTCTATCACCGGGATCTCCCGCCAAAGCTGCTCGATCACAAAATCCCAAAAGAAGCCTACGGCTTTCAAGTCGACGAGTACTTAGAAGGCCCCTATCGAGAGGATCCTTTTTTTAAGATCTCGCTGAACTCCCCTCGAAACAACTGCTACCGCCTTTCACGCCTGGTCACCGGTGATTTCGAGGACAGTAGTTACCATCAAAATTACTACGCCAGTACGGGCAGCGTTGATGAGGCCATCATTGTCACCCGTCTGGGCGATGGCAGTGTGGTTAATATCAGCTTTATGCGCCTTGAAAACCAAGGAGAGTTCAGTGAGGACGAATACAACTGGCTGTACAGTATCAGTCAGGTCATCGCAGAACTGATTGACCTTCATACGCGGCGGGAGGACTTTGTTGAGAGCAATCTGTTGCAACCCGGTGTCGACCATCATATTCAACAGGGCTTTGAGTCATTCGGTTCAAGTTATGTGAGCGACAGAGAGCAAGAAGTCTTGGAGCTACTACTCCGAGGTTATGGCGCGGACACCAGCGCCGAAAAACTCGACATTTCACTAGAGACCGTCCGTCGTCACAGAAAGTCGATCTACAAGAAACTTGATGTCAACAGTCAGGCCGATCTCTTTGCGCTCTTTATCAACGCGATCCCCTACGTCGCGCAGGCAAAGGGCGAGGATCCACTAAAAATCTATATGAATTGATGAGACTGACCCAGCTAGGGTTTCAATTGCCCCAGCTTGGTCATTGAGCGAGCGCGCGCGACAACCCAACATTCGGGCTTACCCTAAACGAGTCTAGGCTGTGCAGTCGATAAGACAATTTCTTAACGCCTATCCGGACATCACCATGGTCGAAACGCTGATCACCGACTGCAATGGGATCGCGCGCGGAAAGTGGCTGCCCGTGCAAAAACTCGACACGATCGAGAAGCAGGGCCTCAAGCTCCCTAAGTCGGCGTTGGGACTCGACGTGTGGGGTCGTGATATTCCTGCGCTGGCTCACGCCAATGGTGATATCGACGGATGCTGCCATTTGGTCGAGGGTTCGCTTCGCCCCCTCCTGACTGAGCGCGGTGTGGACCAGGCTCAGGTGTTGCTCAGCATGTTCGATAAGGACGGAAATCCGTACATGGGGGACCCCCGACAGGTGCTACAGGCACTGGTAAACCGCTTCACCGAGAAAGAACTCAGACCATGCATGGCCGTCGAGCTGGAGTTCAGCTTGCTTCCAAAGCCAGAGACCAGTGAAGCCATTGGCGCAGCACTTCGAGATCAAAATGCCGTGGGCGGCAACTTATACGCCCTCAGCGAACTCGACTATCACGGCCCGCTGCTCGAAGCATTACGACAGGCATTTGATACTCAGGACCTCCCCTACGAGGGCATTATCAAAGAATCAGCCCCCAGCCAGTTCGAAATCAATGTGGCGCACAGTGATGATGTCATGCTCCTCGCGGATCAAGTGATCAGAATGCAGCGCACCATCCGAGCGGTTTCGGCACGCCACGGCTTTGTCGCCAGCTTTACATGTGCACTCTAGTCTGCTTGACGAAAACGGAACTAATGTCTTCGATGATGGTGGTGAGGAAGGCTCTGACCTATTACGTTACGCAGTTGCTGGGTGCTTGGAATTACTGCCCGCTTCCATGCTTCTGTTCGCACCCAGTTTCAATGCCTACCGGCGATTTCAACCTGGAAATCATGCACCAACCGAATCTGCTTGGGGTTACGACAACCGAACCAC
>CABYVD010000025.1:0-31355 GCA_902522335.1 Halieaceae bacterium
GGCTATTGTGAATAGTCCCATAGAGAAAGACTGATGGACTTCATCAAAAACTGGAAACGAAAATTAATTACAGCCACTACGCTCCTCCCGAGGTAACGAGGCGGTATAAATCGTTAGATTTAGATCGCATCACAGAGGTCATAGTCCGGCTGGATTAAAGATTTTACAATTAGCAAATGTGATATTTTTTGCTGTCAATCTCGGCAAAACAGGCCGATTAAGCGTCAATTAGGGCAATTGTGACACCGTTGTGTTTGACGTAGCCTCGCCTCGTAGAACCTGAAGCGAAGAGATACAAAGAAGGAAGGAGCCAAAGCTACGGGTTCGCCGATATTTCAGTGAACAGCTCTTCGATTGAGACACCAAAAAAAGCCCGGGAAGGCCGGGCTGTTTCTGGAGTTTTTAGTTAGACGCGCTCAATTATGATCGCGGGTGCCATACCGCCAGCAGCACACATGGTGATCAGGGCGTAGCGGCCTTTCTGACGCTCTAATTCATCGAGCGCAGTGCCGACTAGAATAGAGCCTGTTGCACCGATTGGATGACCGAGGGCCATGGCACCACCGTTGATATTCACCTTCTCACGATCAAGATCGAGTCGACGAATGAAACGCTCTGCTACGACAGAAAATGCCTCGTTGATCTCCCAAACGTCGATGTCGTCTTTGGTCAAACCAGCTTTCTCGAGCACCTTCTCCGCTGCAGGCACCGGCGCATTCAACATGAGTGTTGGACAATCACCCATATTCGCTGTCGCAACAATACGCGCACGTGGCGTCATGCCAGTTCTGTCCATGTAGGACTCAGAAGCGAGCAACAGTGCCGCTGCGCCGTCCACGACACCTGACGAGTTGCCCGCATGGTGAATGTGGTTGAACTCGGTGATTTCGGGGTAACGACGCTGAATCAAAGCCCCGTAAGTTGTGCCGTCCTCGTCGATAGGTACGTCCCGGACGACGCTGAATACTGTCTTTAGATCAGCCAACCCGTCTTTGGTGGTCTCGGGACGAGGGAACTCTTCGTGATCAAGCGCAACAGATCCATCAGGGTTCTTGACGGTAATCAACGACTTGTCAAAACGACCTTCTGCAATAGCGCGAGCTGCGCGAGCTTGGCTCACCAACGCTAAGTTATCGACTGCATCGCGATCGATACCTTCCAGCGTAGCAATCGCGTCTGCACAGACACCCTGTTGTGATTGCGGGTGCATTTCACGCAGGTGCAGGTTGCCCGAGTCCATCATGGGCGGCTTACTCGAATCGCCGATTTGCGAGTGATAGCTCATCATCTCAGTGCCGCCAGCAATAACCAGATCTTCCATACCGGACATGATCTGGGCAGCTGCAAGATTCACGGTCGTGATGCCAGAACCGCAGAAACGGTCGAGCGTGACGCCCGAGGAACGCACGTCATAGCCGGCATTCAGTGCCGCCATACGACCCAGGTCACCGCCCTGCTTCCCACTCTGCGATGACGTTCCCCAGATAATGTCATCAACCTCAGAGGTATTGAGATTGTTCCGCTCAGCCATTGCGCTGAGCACCGTTGAACCAAGGTAAGACGGATGTAGGTGTGCGAGGGCACCCTTGCCCACTTTTCCGATACCTCTTGGTGTTCGGCATGCATCGACAATATATGCGTTACCCATAATGCTTCTCCTGAGAGTGAGTTTTGAGCCTGTCAGGCTCTTTCTATTTGAGCCCGCCAGGCCCGGTCTATTGTTATTGCCGTTTTTGTGAGACGGCCAAGTCTGTTTACTACGTTACGCTACGTTGACTGTGAGGGCCGGTCAAGCCTACCTAGTCACCAGGATCAATGAGGTTTTACAGGGTGGCTTGCATAATGAAAACCCGAAACTTACCGACAGGCAGTATCAACCAAGGCAATTTCCTCTTTGGTCAATCGAGAATCACGCTCTGCACCTAAACACTCTCGAAGCTCCTCTCGGTTTTTTACCCCCAAAATGACCGAGCCTAAGTCCGGTATCGACAGTGCGTAACGGTGTGCGAGCCGCGCCGGTGTTTGACCCCATTCGGCGGCCAACTTACGAAACCCCACTGCGCGATCAAAATCGAGTTGGTCCGGGTCGTCCGCCGCGAGCTCGCGATCCATTTTAGAAGTCAGGGCACCCGCTTGTACCGCCCGAATGGCCAGCGCTGGTATGTCGTTGGCTCGACAGGCATCAAGAATGCCTCGACAGTCAAACGAGTCGGTTACATAGGCAATATTACCTGCTGAGTTCAGCGGGTTTACGGCGCACTGCACTGCGGTCGGTGGTGACTCAGATGCAATAACAGCCTCAAGCGCCGATTGCTGGCCAAGCGCGAAACCCCAACCGCCAATTTTGCCCTCGGCTTGCAGGCGCTCGAATGCCGGGATCACCGATTCAATGAAATAGGTCAAAGGCGTGGCTATACGGTCGCGAAGCTCGTTGTAGTGGGCTAGCACGTGCCCATCTTCGATCAATTGAGAATGCAGAAAGAAAAGGTCAGCACGCTCAATACCCATCGTTTGCAGTGAGCGTGTCAGCGATGCATTCAGCTTATCGTATGTATTCTCAGGTTCGACATGGCCAAGGCGATACTTGGTGGTAAATCGAAAGCCAGAGGTGTCCATGCCTTTGAAGGCCTCGCCGATCACAGTCTCAGCTTCGCCACGACCGTACATGGGCGCCATATCAAAGTGTGTAATACCCTGCTCGAGTGCTAAACGGGCCGTTGCCACAGCCTCCTCGCGGGTTGTCTCACCCCAGACCTGACCCAGACCACCACCACCCAGAGTAAGCACACTGACGGACCCAAACGGTTTGAACGGTCTAATTTCCATGTGCCAGGGTCCTCAACAAACGAGCGTAAACTGAACGCGATTCCTTGAGGCTAGGAGGATGTGTGGAAGAGGTCAAATAACTGACCAAAGGCGCTCTCGGAAATGACCGATGAACCCCTAAGGTAAGTCACTTTGTATGTAGCTACTCTAGCGGCTTGCTAATGGCTTTTTTGCGCAGCTGGAAACTGACAGAGACGTCGGCCGATAGGGTCGCTAAGCCGCGTCGATAATCGCCAATAGCTCCTGCGTTTTCTCCGCCATCAGCGCTTCATCGCCGCGACTTTCAACATTCAGACGAACCACAGGCTCGGTATTCGACATTCGGAGATTGAATCGCCAGTCATCGTAACTTAGGCTCAAACCATCCATGTGCTCAATGGTGTTTGCCCCATCCGCGTACAAGGCTTCGACCTTCGCAATCAGTGCCTGCGCATCGGACACCGTACGATTAATCTCACCCGAGCAGGGGAACGCCTTGGTGCGCTCTTCAACCAGAGATGCCAACGTTTTACCAGTCTTTGACATGATCTCAGCAACCAACAACCACGGAATCATGCCGCTATCGCAGTAAGCAAAGTCACGAAAATAGTGGTGCGCACTCATTTCACCGCCGTAGACCGCGTCCACGCGTCGCATGGTTTCCTTGATGAAGGCGTGACCGGTTTTACTTTGCTCGGCACTACCACCAGCAGCCTTGGCTACATCGATGGTATTCCAGGTCAGGCGTGGATCGTGGACAACGATCTGATCGCCCGACTTCGCAAGAAACGCTGACGCCAGCAACCCAACGACGTAATAACCTTCAATGAAATTACCTTCGTGGTCGTAGAAGAAGCAGCGGTCAAAGTCACCATCCCAGGCAATGCCCATGTCCGCACCTGTCTCGCGGACCAGCGCGGCTGAAGCGACACGGTTCTCTTCCAACATAGGGTTTGGCACACCATTGGGAAAGTTGCCATCGGCTTCGTGGTGAAGCTTCGTAAACTCAAACGGTAAGTGCGGCTCGAGAAGATCGACCACGCGGCCCGCGCCACCGTTACCGGCCGTGCAGACAATTTTAAGCGGCTTCAATGAGTCGATATCGACGTAACTGAGTAGGTGTTCCTTATACGCTTCGCTGGTATCGACTGCTTCATAACCTCCGCGAGTTGCGACAGGACTGAAGTCGTCGGCTTCTGCTTTACCCCGAATCTCTTTTAATCCCGAATCGCCCGAAATGGGTCGTGACTCTGCACGTACAAACTTCATACCGTTGTAGTCTTTTGGGTTGTGGCTTGCGGTTACACAGATGCCACCGCCAACCTTTAGGTGTGACGTGGCGAAATAGATCTCCTCGGTACCACACTGGCCGATGTCAAAGACGTCGACTCCCTGTTCTCTCAAGCCATCGATCAAGGCCGCCTTTATGGATTCCGAGGTGAGGCGAATGTCGTGACCCACTACGACCGTGCCGGGCTGAATGACCTCGGCATACCCCTGCCCTATGCGCTTGGCGATGTCTTCATTGAGCTCATCAGGAATACGCCCGCGGACGTCATAAGATTTGAAGCAGCGAATCGGTTCTGGCACGGGGTACTCCTTACAAAAACACCTTACAAACAGGTCACCTGGGGATCAGCTCAATACAAATTTTCGTAGACGAAATTCGTCGCTTCGACAAAACCCGGCACGCTGCCACAGTCGAAGCGCTGACCTTCAAATTTGTAAGCCAATACACAGCCCTTTTTTGCCTGTGTCTGGAGCGCATCGGTGATTTGCACCTCGTCATTACGACCCGGAGGTGTCTCACGAATAATGTCGAAAATATCGGGCGTCAGTATATAGCGGCCGATCACCGCGAGATTGCTTGGCGCGTCCTCTGGAGCGGGTTTTTCGACCATCTTATCGACTCTATACAGTCGATCGCCCATGGTCTCGCCCGAGATCACACCATAAGCACTGATTTGATCCTCCGGCACTTCCATGACGGCGACGATAGAGCAGCGGAACTGATTGTAGAGCTCCGACATTTGCGCCAGTACGCCAGCACCACCTTGATTGACACACATATCATCGGCGAGAAGGACACCGAACGCCTGATCACCAATAAGGGGTTCCCCCGTCAAAATGGCGTGTCCCAACCCCTTCATTTCGCGCTGGCGCACCATCGTGAACACACCGTTCTCAATGACATTTCGGATGCCCTCAAGGTACTTCTCTTTCGAAGTACCAGAAATCTGATGCTCAAGCTCGTAGGAGATATCGAAATGATCAGCGATAGCGCGTTTGCCGCGTCCCGTAACGAAAGCGCAGTTGGACATGCCGGCTTCGAGCGCCTCTTCCACACCGTACTGCAAGAGAGGCTTGTTTACCACGGGGAGCATTTCCTTGGGCGTACTCTTAGTCGCTGGTAAAAAACGAGTTCCGTAACCGGCGACCGGGAATAAACATTTTTGAATCATGAACTTGACCTCTAAATCGCTATTGCTTTACTTTCCCGAGCGCTCGTTGAATTCACGCTTCAACGTTTAATGTAAGGAGCTACCACTTAGGCTTCCAGCCTATTACATGTTTGTGACGGAATGTTACAGCAAAGGTATTAACTAATGCCGTCGTCGCAGGAAGCTTCAATTGTGACATCCTCCACTCAGGCTACTGAAACCAAGTGCAACTCACATCGCTCCAAGGTACCCTACGCGCATGAGTGAAGATTTTGTATTTACCCCCAAGAGTTCCTACGCCAAAGATGAGTTAGTCGCCTGCGGCATGGGTGATTTATTCGGCCCCGGTAACGCTAAGCTACCCATTGACAACATGCTGATGCTCGATCGCATCACTGAGATCAATAGCGATGGTGGCAAGGCTGGTAAAGGCCTGATATTGGCCGAGCTCGATATCTACAAGGACTTGTGGTTTTTCGATTGCCACTTCCCGGGCGACCCCGTGATGCCAGGCTGCCTGGGTCTCGACGCCATGTGGCAGCTGGTCGGCTTCTTCCTTGGATGGCGTGGCAATCCCGGTAAAGGTCGTGCGCTAGGATCGGGGGAGGTTAAGTTTACCGGACAGATACTGCCTACCAGCAAACAGGTGACCTATAAAATTGAAATGAAGCGTGTCATCGAGCGTAAGTTGGTGATGGGGATCGCCGACGGATCTGTCTGTGTTGATGGCCGCGAAATCTATACCGCCACCGATTTGAGGGTGGGCTTGTTCCAATCTACGGATAATTTCTAATGACACAACGCGTAGTAGTGACTGGCTTGGGCATTGTCTCGAGCCTAGGAAACAACGCGAGTGAAGTCACTGACTCACTCAGAAATGGAAAATCAGGCATCACTTATAACGCTACCCAAAAAGAAATTGGGATGCGGTCTTGGGTGTCGGGTAAGCCCGACATTGATTTATCAGAGCACATCGACCGCAAGCAATGGCGATTCATGGGTGATGCGGCAGGGTACGCCTTTCTGAGCATGGAGCAAGCCATCGCTGACTCGGGATTGACGCCCGAGCAGGTGTCAAACGTTCGCACTGGCATCATCGCGGGTTCAGGTGGTGCCTCCTCGGCCAGCCAAGTTGAAGCCGCCGACATTCTCCGCGAGCGCGGCCTCCGTCGCGTGGGTCCTTATCGTGTCACGCAGACCATGGGTAGTACTGTGTCCGCTTGTTTGGCAACGCCTTTCCAAATCAAAGGGGTTAACTACTCCATCTCATCAGCCTGCTCGACCAGCGCACATTGCATAGGCAATGCGATGGAGCAGATTCAGCTCGGCAAGCAGGACGTAGTCTTTGCGGGCGGCGGAGAAGAACTCGACTGGTCGTTAAGCTGCCTCTTCGATGCCATGGGTGCGCTATCGACGAAATATAACGAAACACCCGATCGCGCATCGCGCGCTTACGACGCAGATCGCGATGGCTTTGTCATTGCGGGTGGTGGCGGCATGCTCGTTCTTGAGTCGCTAGAGCACGCGCAGGCACGCGGCGCCAAAATTTACGCCGAACTCGTGGGTTACGGCGCAACTTCTGACGGCCATGACATGGTGGCGCCTTCAGGTGAAGGTGCTGTGCGATGTATGCAACAAGCCATGGCTAACGTTGAGGGTGAGATTGACTACATTAACGCGCACGGTACTAGCACACCGGCCGGCGACATTCAGGAGCTTAAGGCCGTACGAGAAGTGTTCGGCGATAGCACGCCTGCCATTGCCTCAACCAAGTCGCTGTCGGGTCACTCGCTAGGCGCCGCCGGCGTGCAAGAAGCAATCTACTCGCTCCTCATGATGGAAAACGACTTTATTGCAGCCTCTGCGAATGTTGATAGCTTGGATGAAGGTGCGGAGGGTGTGGATGTCGTGCAAGAACCGCGGCCTGACGTATGCCTCAACCGAGTGATGTCCAATAGCTTTGGCTTTGGTGGCACCAATGCCACGCTGGTGTTTGAGCGCTTCGAGGGTTGAGGACGGCTCACTACGATGAGCGTCGACGAATGGCGCTCATTTTACTGCCCACAATCCCCTAATTCTAAACCTCGCTGCGGAGCACCTTTACGAAGTTACAGGGGCGGTGCGCTTCATCCAGTTGATCTTTAATCAGGCCAACCCACGCAGTCCGACACGCACCGGTTGATCCAGGCATGCAAAAAATTGCGGTGCGATTAGCGAGGCCAGCAATGGCCCTCGACTGCACGGTCGACGAGCCAATCTCATCGAAACTAAGGGCACGGAAAACCTCACCAAACCCGTCGATTGTCTTGTCGAACAGCGGTAGCACCGCTTCGGGTGTCGAGTCACGACCCGAAAAACCTGTGCCGCCAGTCACCAGCACCGCGTGAACCGCCGTATCGGCAATCCAAGACGAGAGCCGCGCACGAATCTGATAAATATCGTCAATAACAATGGTACGATCAACGAGCTGATGTCCTGAGGCCAATAGTGACTCTTCGAGAAACTGGCCTGACGTATCTGTTTCATGGGTACGAGTATCACTCACCGTAAGAACCGCAACATTCAATCCTTCACTCATGGCTTTTCTATAACCCCTTCTCCCTCAACGTAGAGCTCTAAATACCGCGTTACGGCACGATCAATGAAGCTGCGCCACGGTAACTGCTGAATACCAAACTCTCTCCTGATCTTACTGCAATCTAGAGTGTGGTTACGAACTGGATGTACCTCGTCCGTAACATCCTCCAACAGATCACGCGCTTTGACGAAGGGTTCATATTGCGAAGCGCAGGCCATCGCGGCCTCGGCAAAGTCGTGATAACCGGTCTCGCCTAAACTGCAGTAGTGGAAGACGCCATGCCGATCGGCACCCGTACTCATCTGATCCAAAATCCCCATGCAGACACGAGCCACCTCGGCGACGTGAACTGGGTTCCCTTGCAACCGATCGGACACCTGCACCGTTTGACCACGACGCAGCGCATCCAGCGCCGTGCACAGTGCATTGGGGCGACGACCGGCAAACAGTCGGCCTAATCGAAGTATCAAAACATCATCCAATCGCGCGGTCAGTGTTTCCTCGATATCCAACAGCACCCGTCCCAAACCCGAGGTGACATCGGGCGTATCGCTCTCAAGATAGGGTCGGGTCATTTGCCCAGAGAAAACAAACGCACTCGACAGGTAGAAGTAACTGGCGCCAATACGCTCACATGCTTCAGCCAACCAACCGGTGCGCTGCACGTCGCGTTGCCCGATGCGGTCAGACGAATCGATCTGGGTCACAGTGCGGGTATCGAGAACGATATCGGGGGCGGCGTCTCGCACTACACGGCGTACTTTCCTCTCCCGACCCCAGCGTGTTTTCTCAATGCTGATGCCAATCAGCTCGTGGCGTCTGAGCGGGTTGGCAAACGCACTGATGGAGTAGCCCAGCGGCGTATCATTCCCCAAAACCAGTACACGCATGAAACCCTGCTACCTCTTTGCTACGGACGTACGCCCAAAGGGCATTAGTTAGAACGGGATGTCATCCTCTGGGAAATCAGCAGGCTGTGACGTCGGGGCAGGCGCCGCATAGTTATCCGCAGGGGCTGCCTGCGCCATGGGAGCGGGCGATGGCGCATAACCGCCACCGTCCTGATTCATATTACGGCTATCCAACATCTGCATCTCATTTGCGACGATTTCAGTCGTGTAACGATCTTGACCGGACTGGTCTTGCCACTTACGAGTTCTCAAGGCGCCTTCGACATAAACCTTGGAACCCTTACGCAGGTACTCGGCAGCGATCTCGGCCAAGCGATTAAAGAAAACCACACGATGCCACTCCGTACGTTCCTGCATCTGTCCTGTATTTTTGTCTTTCCAGGATTCAGAGGTTGCGATACTAATATTGGTGACGCCACCGCCCGAGGGCAGGACGCGATGCTCGGGCTCATTACCCAAGTTACCCACCAAAATTACTTTGTTAATACCACGCGTCGCCATGCTCTTTCTCCTGTCTCGCCTTTCTCGCCTTTCTTGACCTTCTCGACCTTTACAGCGTTCTCGCCTTTATCGCCTGCCACATCACCAAACTATTAATCAGTCACATCGATCAACGATTATGTGTCGCGAGTGAGGTCTTTATTCGCGTTGAGTTACTATACCAACCCCGTTCCCTTACGGGGAGATCCATTCTGCTCTTTATGCGACTTTAACGCTGTCAGGTGACGCCAAATGCGACACCCCTAGTACCGCCGCCCACACCAACGTCAGTGCCGACATACCCAGCCAGACACCCATCACACCAGCTTGATCCAGTAGCGCGCCACCGAGCATGCCACCAAAAAAGACACCGATAAATTGCGAGGAGGCAAAAACGCCCATGGCGGTACCTCGTGAAGCGGCCGGCGCGTAAATGGAAGCCAACGAGGGTAACATCGCTTCCAAGGCCGTAAAGCCCGTAAAGAAAAGCAGCAGCCCCAAAAGTGTTCCAATAAAACCACCCAGTGACATGGCAACCAATCCTGAGAGCAACACAAACAGACAAAGGAGTAACGTACGGGTGGGTTCACTCAGGTATCGACGCCCCTGAATCAGAAAATAGACACTCGGTAGTGATAAGACCAGTGCCCCAAGGTAAGCCAGCGCATGACGTTCGCGCGCAATGCTAGCTTCCGCTTCAAGCCCCGAGGGTACGACAACAAATACCGCCATCAATAAAAAGTGTAAGAAGAAAATACTGACGTACATGGTATTCAGCGACTTGATCGACAAGACTTCAGCCAGCCGTGAGCGGTGAAATCCAGCGGCTTCATCACGTGCTTTGGCCACCTGACGATCCGGCTTCGGTAACAACCCCACAACCAATATCCCAGCCAGCGCCAAGAGTGCCGTGACCGCAAAGACCGCCTGCAAACCACCAAAATTGGCGAAGGTGGGTCCAAGCACCAGCGCAAGGCCAAAGGCAATCGCAATACTGCCGCCAATAATGGCACTCGCCTTTGCCCGTTGCTCAACCCGCGTGTAATCAGCAACCAGTGCCATGGTGGCTGAGGCAATAGCACCTGCTCCCTGCAAAAATCGGCCCGCAATCACACCCCAAATGGAGGTCGAGTAAGCGGCCACTAGACTCCCCGCCAGTAGTAGGCAAAGTCCGAAAACGATAACCCAGCGACGATCAACGCGATCGGACAGCCATCCCATGGGTATTTGTAAGGTTGCTTGGGTCAGCCCATAGGCACCCACGGCCAATCCCAGCAAGAAAGGTGTGGCACCGGTCATGTCTACGCTGTAAATAGCAATGAGCGGCAACACCATAAACAGACCCAACATGCGCACTACGTAGAGTGTGGCTAGCAGGGAGACCGCGCGGGTTTCGCTGGAGGTAAAGGACGTCACGTACATCGACCCTAGAGGAAACGCGTAGGTTATCACGATCGCGACAAATCTCGGCGATCGCAGTCTATAGCCGAGGTATGGGCGTATAATCTTACGCCTTCGCTTTCTAATATTCCACGGATACAGATTCTGCAGTATGGATACCATTCAGGTACGCGGCGCTCGCACGCACAACCTCAAAAATATCGATCTCGACATACCCCGCGACAAGCTGGTTGTCATTACAGGCCTCTCTGGATCAGGTAAATCCTCTCTGGCCTTCGACACGCTCTACGCAGAGGGCCAAAGACGCTACGTCGAATCGCTGTCGACTTACGCCCGCCAGTTCTTGTCCATGATGGAGAAGCCCGATATCGATCATATTGAGGGTTTGTCACCTGCTATTTCGATCGAGCAAAAGTCGACCTCGCACAATCCAAGATCAACTGTTGGCACCATCACCGAAATCTACGACTACCTGCGACTCCTATTCGCACGCGTCGGCGATCCACGCTGCCCAACCCACGACATCACGCTGAAAGCCCAGACTGTCAGCCAAATGGTAGACACGGTGATGGCCATGCCCGAGGGCGAACGACTGATGTTATTGGCGCCGCTGGTTAGGGATCGTAAAGGTGAGCACTTACATGTGTTTGAGCAAGCCAGAGCTGCGGGTTTTATCCGTGTTCGCGTCGACGGTATTGTCTGTGATCTCGACGACGTTCCCGAGCTCGATAAGAAGAAAAAACACCGCATCGATGTGGTCGTTGATCGTTTCAAGGTGCGCGACGATCTTGCGCTAAGACTGGCCGAATCGTTCGAGACAGCACTCGAACTGACTGATGGCTTGGCCAGCGTCTGCCCCATGGATGACGATGGACAGGAGACCTTGTTCTCGGCGCGATATGCCTGCCCTCAATGCGGTCACTCCATTGACGAACTGGAGCCCAAACTCTTTTCATTCAACAACCCCGCGGGCGCCTGCGACAGCTGTGATGGCCTGGGCGTTACACAATATTTCGATGAGGCACGCGTCGTCGCGCACCCCGAGGCAAGTCTCGCCGCTGGTGCGATTCGCGGATGGGATCGCAGGAACGTTTACTACTTTCACTTACTGACATCGCTAGCCAAGCACTATGGCTTCGACATCGATAAGCCTTATGAGGATCTCGACCCAGAACATAAGGCTATCCTTTTGCATGGCAGTGGTGGTGAGGAACTGGAATTCGCGTACATCAACGATCGTGGCAGTGTGTTCAAACGTCGCCATGCATTTGAGGGCATTCTGCCAAATATGGAACGGCGGTATCGCGATACCGAGTCATCGGGTGTCCGAGAGGAGCTCTCAAAATACGTCTCTACCGCACCTTGCCACAGTTGCGGCGGTACCCGTTTATGCGCCGACGCGCGCAGTGTTTACGTCGATGGAAAAACGCTTCCGAGCATTACGCAATTACCCGTGGGCGAAGCACATGCCTACTTTGAAGCGCTCGAGATGGAAGGTCGCCAGGGCGAAATTGCTGAAAAAATACTCAAGGAGCTCCGCGCTAGATATCGTTTTCTCGTCGATGTTGGACTGAACTACCTCACACTGAACCGCAGCGCTGAAACATTATCTGGTGGTGAAGCGCAGCGCATCCGTCTAGCCTCGCAAATCGGTGCAGGTCTTGTCGGGGTCATGTACATCCTCGATGAGCCATCGATCGGCCTCCATCAGCGTGACAATGAGCGCTTACTTCGCACCCTTACGCACCTTCGCGATATTGGTAATACGGTTCTCGTCGTAGAGCACGACGAAGATGCGATTCGCACGGCAGATCATGTAATTGATATTGGACCGGGTGCAGGCGTCCATGGCGGTACAGTGGTCGCTGAGGGTCCCATGCAGATGATCATGGAGTCAGAGGCATCACTAACGGGCGACTACCTTTCGGGTAGGAAAACCATTGCCGTCCCCAAAAAACGCGGTAAGGCTAATCCCAAGAAACAGCTGGTCATCGAGGGGGCATCAGGTAACAACCTTAAGAGCGTTAAACTCGATCTCCCAGTAGGATTGCTTACCTGCGTAACCGGTGTATCGGGTTCCGGTAAGTCGACACTCATTAACGGCACGCTCTATCCATTGGCGGCAACGGCACTAAACGGAGCCACCACTCTGCGCTCGGCGGCGCATGCTGACTGCCAGGGCCTTGAGCACTTCGATAAGTGTATCGACATCGACCAGTCCCCGATTGGCCGCACGCCTCGCTCAAACCCAGCAACCTACACCGGTATTTTTACGCCGGTCAGAGAGCTGTTTGCAGGAACGCAAGAAGCTCGCTCGCGCGGCTACAAGCCCGGTCGCTTCAGTTTTAATGTGCGTGGTGGTCGTTGCGAAGCCTGCCAAGGAGATGGCGTCACCAAAGTTGAGATGCACTTCTTGCCTGATATTTACGTTCCCTGCGATGTTTGCAAAGGCAAACGCTACAACCGGGAAACACTCGAGATTAAATACAAAGACAGGAACATCGCCGAAGTACTCGATATGACGGTTGAGGATGCACTCGAGTTCTTCGAACCGGTGCCGTCGATTCACCGCAAACTCCAAACACTCATGGATGTTGGCCTCACCTACGTGCGGCTTGGTCAGGCGGCGACGACGCTGTCTGGCGGTGAAGCCCAGCGCGTCAAACTTTCACGCGAGTTATCGAAGCGGGATACTGGTAGCACCTTGTACATCTTGGATGAGCCAACGACCGGCCTGCATTTTGAAGATATTCGCCAGCTGCTCGAGGTCTTGCACCGATTGCGCGATGGGGGCAACACCGTGGTTATCATCGAGCATAACCTTGACGTGATTAAGACGGCTGACTGGATTGTCGATTTGGGTCCCGAGGGAGGCTCTGGCGGCGGGCAAATCATTGCGACCGGAACACCGGAAGACGTTGCTAAGAATCCGGCATCTCATACAGGCCGGTTTCTTGCTCCGCTATTGACCTGAGCGCATCGGCAGTAGTGACGACTCGTCGCTGCTCATTCGAGGTAAAGAGACAAAAAAAAGCCCGGCCTATGCCGGGCTTTTCAGTTCAAACATGGCTTAGAAACGCATACCAACAGTCAGGCCGTAAGTACGTGGCTCTAGGATGAACTGGTTAGTGAACAGACTTGATACTGATGAAGTCAAGTAGCCACCAGTGATGTTGTCGTCATCCAAGATGTTACGAACCCAAGCTTCTGCGTACCAGCCGTTACCCATGACGCGGGCACTCGCATTCCACATAGACCAGTCTTCAATTTCAGTCCCGGGAGTGTTGAAGTTTGTGGTGTACATCTTGTCTTGCCAGTAGTAGTTAGTTTGCATAAACAACGGCATACCACCCATTTCTGAACTGTAGATCAGGCCCAGATTGTAGTTGAACTCTGGGGTCAACGCGATCTGGTTGCCCGCCAAGCTTTGACGGTAGCCCGCACACGGGAATGGCGCGGGCTGATCGCACCGGCTGTAATCAACGGGAACAAGATTTCCGCTTGCGTCAGTATAAGGGACAATAAAGTTCACACCGTTAACGCTGGTAACACCTTCGGTATTCCCACGTGCGTTGGGGTTAGCTGTATCGACAGTGTCATATTCACCGATCTCTGCATCTACCCAACCGACATTAGCGGTAAACTCTAAGCTATCGGTGAGCGCCATTCTTAGCTCACCTTCAAAACCAGTAATCTCAGCATCTGAGTTCTGGTTCAACGAGGTGACCGAAACGATCTTAGACTGCTGCATGTCCTTGTAATCGTAGAAGAAGAAAGCACCGTTAAACTGCGCTGCTCCGTCCATGAATGTGGTCTTCATACCGATTTCAAAGGCATCAACAAACTCGGGCTTGAAGCCGAGGTTCGCGGGATCACCGCCCGCCGCTGGGTCTGCAAGATCGTCGTCAACCGAAATGGGGTTAACACCACCTGACTTGAAGCTAGATGAGACGGTGCCATACACCATGGTGTCGTCGCTCATGTTGTACGTCGCATTCAGCTTCCAGGTGAACTCTTCCTGATCATACTTTGGGAAACCGTATGCGTTGTTCTCTGGGTCGAGCGGAGGAAGATCGGCAAACGTCACGTAAATTGTACGCTGCTTGCTCTTCTTCTCCTCCTCAGAGTACCGAGCACCAAAGGTCAGACGAAGATCTTGATTCACGTCGTAGTAAAGCTCTCCGAACAATGCCTGTGCATCGAGTTCATACAAACGTGTATCGTTTTCGTAGCCCCACATGTGCGGACTAACCTCATTCGAGGGGTCAGTCAGATTGGACGGCGCGGGGAATACTCGAGGGTCGATAGGCAAAATCTGCCCGGGTAAGCCAATACCCGCGTTCCTGACGACATAGTGGCCTCCACTTTGATAATCCAAATTCATTGCGCCTAGCAAGAAGTTGAGATCGCCGTCAAAGTTTGACTGTACCCTGAACTCGTGAGACCAACCCTCGTCCATCCCCATGGATTGGTCAGCACCGAACTGTTTGCTGGTTCTAACGAGCGTGCCATCTGGCATCAAGACTGGGATTCCCGAACCCAAATCACCCAATAGCGCGCTGTTACCCGCCCAAAATGCTGACCCCGGACCCATAAAATCGACCATAAAGGGAAGCAGACTGTCTGGAATAGCCGGCAATGCACCGCCTGATCCGGCAGCAATTTGCTGGTACTGAGCGTACTGCGCCATACTCAGTGGTGTGGCGTTACCCAAATCCACCAGCGCATCCAAGCCGGGCTGCCAACTGCCATTGGCAACTCCCTTTTCGTAATCCTCCGTCGCACGTACAACGTTTTCTGTATAGCCCGTTGACCAACTGTAGGTTAAGTCACCCTCATCATGAGTTAACTGGAGCTGGAACATCTCCTCCTCAGCGAAGTAAGTGGGCTCGTAATCCATATTGACCTTCCGACGATCATCTGGATTGTTATCGCTCAAGAAAGGTGCTGAAAAGACGGCTGACCCGTCTCCAAACATCGCAGTGTTAGCCAAAAGCGCAGCGTTTCCAGGGTTCAGTCCGAGTTGTCCTGCAAGACCTAAAAACAGCTGAGAGCCGTCACTGATACCACTGATAGACGCCATCAACGCGTCCCCGATGCCACCCCCATTCGCAACGCCATATGTGGGCGAACCGGGAAGACAACCCAGAGTGCCACTGGGATCCGTGTTACACGCCTGCTTCTGTGAGCGCATGCGAGAGTCATCCTCTTCAAACAAGCTATACATGAAGTTTACTTGTGTGTTCTCGCCAGCGTCCCAAGTGAACGATAAGCGACCCGACCATAGGCTTCGGTCGTCGACATCATTACCCGTGAAGACGTTTTCAGTAAAACCATCGCGGTTCAACATCATACCTGCCGCGCGGAATGCCAACGTATCGCTTAAGGGCGTGTTAATGTGGAAACGTCCCTGGTTGGCACCGTAGTTACCAACGGTTGCATCCAAGCTCGCGCTGAATTCAGTCGGATCTGCCTTCGCAGTAATCAGGTTGATAACCCCACCAGTCGTGTTACGACCGTACAGAGTTCCCTGAGGACCGCGAAGCACCTCGACTCGCTCCATATCTAAGAACTGAGTTTCAAAGATTCGCGTCGCCACTTGGTAAATGCCGTTGACGTGAATGCCAACGCCCGAGTCACCAAACGTACCAACCGCACCAGAACCAATACCGCGAATTCGGATATCACCTCCAGTAAAGTTGCCTTTGGTCTGTGTTAGGTTTGGAACCGAAAACTGCATTGCCGAAGAATCGTTAATCAGCTGGGAATCCAGAGCTTCTTGCGAAAACGCAGTTACCGCAATGGGAGTATCTTGGATAGAAGCTTCGACCTTCGCCGCTGTTACAACAACTTCCTCCAACTTCTGTGCTTGGGTCAAACCCGATAACGAGAGTGAGCAAGCAGCGACTGCGACTGCCAGCTTATTGGCGTGAGACTTCATACGCTCTCCTTTTTTAAATAACTTGCCGCGTTACCTAGTAAGACGCGGACGTTTATTAGATTTATTCATAACCACCATAAATCATGGCTATCGGCCTTAACGCTATTACTCTTTGCAAACAATAACAACCCCTTAATTAAGCCAATTAAGACGCATTTTGCGTGGGAGTGAAAATATCACCCTGACGCGCGTGCCAACAGCCGAATTCGGGCTAGCGGTTACCGAAAGCGCCATGAACCCGTACCGTCGCTATTTGAGTCAGCACCGCAAACCATTAGAACTCGTAGAAAAAACCCCAGACAAAAAAGCCGCAGTTGAGCGCGGCTTTTTTTATGCTTTGGCAACGAGACAACGACTTACTCGTCGTCCATCTCCTCTACCTCGTCATACACTTCAGGTGCGGGGCGGTCGACAAGCTCGACGTAGGCCATTGGCGCCTTATCACCGGCACGGTAACCACACTTAAGAATGCGGATATAACCTCCGGGACGCTCCTGATACCTAGGACCCAACTCGGTGAAGAGCTTGCCAACAGCCTCTTTAGAACGCGTACGATCAAAAGCGAGCCGGCGGTTCGCGACACTGTCGTTTTTAGCCAAAGTAATCAGGGGCTCTGCATAACCACGGAGCTCCTTTGCTTTAGCAACAGTTGTTTTGATCAGCTCGTGCTCGACCAGTGACACTGTCATGTTTCGGAACATCGCCTTTCTATGTGAGCTGTTCCGGTTAAGTTGTCGACCACTGTGACGATGGCGCATGACGATTCCCTTTTTACTGTCTGGCTTACTCTCGGGTAAGCGCTAAATCATCTTTAGTAATTAAAAGTGTTAAACGCTCAGAAGACGCTCGTCGTCTTTCAAGCTTGCGGGTGGCCAGTTCTCAAGACGCATGCCCAAGGACAAGCCACGTGATGCGAGTACGTCTTTGATTTCGGTCAGCGACTTCTTACCCAGGTTGGGGGTCTTCAGAAGCTCAACCTCGGTTCGCTGAACCAGGTCGCCAATGTAGTAAATGTTTTCGGCCTTGAGGCAGTTCGCAGAGCGAACTGTGAGCTCGAGGTCGTCAACAGGACGAAGCAAGATTGGGTCAACTTCATCGGCTGCTTCAGCAGCGGCTGCTTGTGTCTGACCTTCAAGGTCAACAAACACTGCCAGCTGTTGCTGGAGAATCGTTGCCGCGCGGCGAATCGCCTCTTCCGGATCGATCGTACCGTTTGTCTCGAGATCGATGACCAGCTTATCGAGATCAGTGCGCTGTTCGACACGCGCAGAGTCAACAACATAGCTGACACGGCGGATAGGCGAAAACGACGCGTCCAATTGCAAGCGACCGATTGATCGTGTCTCTTCGTCGCTGTCAGCACGAGAGTCCGCTGGCGAGTAACCGCGACCACGCTGTGCGACCACGCGAATCATCAGTGGCTGATCACCAGTCACAGTACAAATAACGTGCTCAGGGTTACGGATCTCGATGTCGTGATCTGTCTGGATATCGCCCGCGGTCACAACACCCGAACCCGATGCAGTCAGTGTCAACTCGGCTTCATCTTTACCGTTCATGACCAAGGCGACGCCCTTGAGGTTCAAAAGAATCTCAATAACGTCTTCCTGCACGCCCTCGATAGCCGAGTACTCGTGCAACACACCGTCAATCTCTACCTCAGTTACAGCGCAACCAGGCATCGATGACAGCAAGATACGACGGAGTGCATTACCGAGCGTGTGACCAAAGCCCCGCTCAAGCGGCTCGAGTGTGACGAGCGCACGGGTTTGTGACTTTTCATCCACCTTGATAACGCGTGGGGTAAGAAACTCATTTACTGAATTTTGCATAGTGTTTCCCGTTCAAGAATTCGGTGTAGTTAGCTGTACGCAATCAAGCCTTACTTGGAGTACAGCTCGACGATCAGGTTCTCGTTAATTTCGCTCGGTAGATCCTGTCGCTCGGGCTTCGACTTAAAGGTGCCCTCAAGCTTCTCAGCGTTAACCTCGATCCAAACAGGATCAGGGCGCTGTTCTGCAAGGCCCATTGCCGACTGTATACGCAGCTGCTTCTTAGCCTTCTCACGAACCGAGACAACATCGCCGGGCGCTACTTGGTAAGACGGGATGTTAACCACGCGTCCGTTAACCAAGATGCCTTTGTGAGAAACCAACTGACGCGCCTCTGAACGTGTCGACCCGAAACCCATGCGGTAAACAACGTTATCGAGACGGCTTTCCAAAAGCTGCAACAGGTTTTCACCGGTTGCACCCTTCAGACGCGCAGCTTCTTTGTAGTAGTTACGGAACTGCTTCTCTAATACGCCGTAGATTCGACGTACTTTCTGCTTCTCACGCAACTGAACGCCGTAATCTGACAGGCGGCCGCGGCGTGCGCCGTGCATGCCAGGTGCAGTCTCTGCCTTACACTTGCTCTCGAGTGCACGAACACCGCTCTTGAGCTGAAGATCGGTACCTTCGCGACGCGAAAGCTTACATTTAGGTCCAATATATCGAGCCATTTATCTGTTTCCTCAGGCGGCGTTATTAAACGCGACGCTTCTTAGGTGGGCGACAACCGTTGTGTGGAATCGGTGTCACGTCAGTAATGTTGGTGATTTTGTAGCCGCAACCATTTAGTGCGCGAACTGCTGACTCGCGACCGGGTCCGGGCCCCTTCACTTCGACGTCAAGATTCTTGAGGCCGTATTCTTTAGCCGCCTCTCCCGCGCGCTCGGCAGCAACCTGCGCCGCAAAGGGAGTGGACTTACGCGACCCGCGGAAGCCTGAACCACCTGCAGTGGCCCAGCTCAGGGTATTACCCTGGCGGTCGGTAATCGTGACGATGGTGTTATTGAACGACGCATGGATATGCGCAACGCCATCGACTACCTGCTTGGTAATCTTTCTTTTGGTTGTCTTTTTGGCTTGCTTTGCCATTGTTTATCCTATCTCTATATCAACGCTACAAATTGGGATGTAGCTACATGTGAAGAGCGCTAACGCACTCCATCCATTACTTACGAATCGGCTTACGAGGACCCTTACGCGTACGGGCATTTGTCTTCGTGCGCTGACCGCGAAGGGGCAGACCCTTCCGGTGACGCAAGCCACGGTTACAACCGAGGTCTAGCAAACGCTTGATGTTCATTGACACCTCACGTCGCAGGTCACCCTCAACAGTCAGCTCTGAAACGAGGCCACGCAACTGATCCAGTTCAGCTTCCGAAAGCTCTCCAATCTTGGTGCTCTCTGGAATATTTGACGCCGCGCACAAACGCTTCGCCTGCGTGCGACCCACGCCATAAATGTATGTCAGTGAGATCACTGCATGCTTGTTGTCAGGGATGTTTACACCGGCAATACGTGCCATTACCAATCTCCATTGTTGAGTGACGCTCTGTCACATCGTTTGGACCCCATCGAGTTGGCGGTCCTAAATTTCCACTCCGAAATTAGCCTTGACGCTGCTTGTGACGTGGATCGCTAGAGCAGATCACGCGGACCACTCTATTGCGACGAACGACTTTGCAGTTACGACAAATTTTCTTAACCGAAGCTCGGACTTTCATTTCTCTCTCCCAAGACCTAGCGTACCCGACCCGCTGAGCCGATATTGCTTAGGTTTGCTTTCTTCATCACACCTTCGTACTGGTGGGACATCAGGTGACTCTGGACCTGCGCCATGAAGTCCATTACCACCACAACCACGATGAGCATTGATGTTCCGCCCAAATAGAAGGGGACGTTGAACATAACAACGAGGAACTGTGGCAGCAGGCACACCAACGCGATGTAGGCGGATCCAAAAATCGTCAGACGCGTTAATACGCCGTCGATGTAATTTGCTGTTTGCTGGCCGGGTCGAATACCCGGCACAAACGCGCCAGAACGCTTCAGGTTATCCGCCACTTCGCTGGGGTTAAACATCAGCGCGGTGTAGAAGAAGCAGAAGAAAACGATGAAGCCAGTAAACAAAATGATGTTGAGCGGCTGACCGGGACCAATCGCCACCGCCAAGTCTTGCAACCAATCAGAGCTGTCAGCACTGCCGAACCACTGCGCAACCGACGCTGGGAACAACAGAATCGAACTCGCAAAAATCGCAGGGATGACACCCGCCATGTTGACCTTTAATGGCAGGTGCGACGCCGGGGCTTGGTACATTTGACGGCCCTGCTGTCGCTTCGCGTAGTTAACAGTGATTCGCCGCTGACCACGCTCAATGAAGACAACGAGCGCAATTACGATAATAGCGAGCGCCAGTACGCCCAACAGAATCAGGATATTTAGCTCGCCCTGGCGCGCCTGCTCGAGCGACTGACCAATCGCTTGCGGCAAGCCCGCAACGATACCTGCAAAAATCAGCAGCGATATGCCGTTACCAATACCCTTCTCGGTGATCTGCTCACCCAACCACATCATGAAGACAGCACCAGTGACCAGTGACGTAATTGCGATGACGTAAAAGCCGAGGCTGGAATCGTAGGTTAAGCCTTGATTCGCCAAACCAACCGTCATACCGGTGCCCTGGACCAACGCAAGCGCAACCGTCAAGTAGCGGGTCCACTGGCTAATTTTCTTACGACCTGCTTCACCTTCCTTCTTAATTGCGTCGAGTTCGGGCGTAACCGCCGTCATCAACTGCATGATGATAGAAGCCGAAATATAAGGAAGGATGCCCAGCGCCAAAATACTCATGCGCTCGAGTGCACCGCCAGAAAAGACGTTGGCCAAACCGAGGATGGTTCCCTGATTCTGATCGAATAGAGCCGAGAGCTGTGCAGGGTCGATGCCCGGCACCGGGATGTGGGTCCCGATTCGGTAGATCACCAAAGCGATGAGAACAAAACGAAGACGGCGGAATAACTCCCCCATACCCGCGTTGCTCATTGATGGCATACCGTTAGCCATGCTTACGCCTCGACACTTCCGCCAGCAGCTTCAATGGCTTCACGTGCACCCTTGGTCACCTTCAGGCCTTTGACATTGACTGCCTTGCCGATTTCACCCGACAGGAAAATACGCGCTCGCAAAACATCGTCTTTCACAAGATCCGCCGCCTTCAATACCGCCAGATCGACAGTGTCACCTTCTACACGATTGAGCTCGTGGAGGCGTACCTGAGCCGTTGTACGACTGATACGCGAGGTGAAGCCATACTTTGGCAAACGCTTCTGAAGTGGCATCTGACCGCCCTCAAAGCCAGCACGTACTGTACCGCCAGAGCGCGACTTCAAACCTTTGTGACCACGGCCTGCAGTCTTACCTACACCGGAGCCAATTCCACGGCCAACGCGCTTTGCATCTCGCTTCGCGCCAGGCGCAGGACTTAAAGAATTCAAACGGAGTTCATCACCCATTACGCCTGCTCCTCTACTCGTACCAAGTAGTTAACCTTGTTAATCATGCCGCGCACTGAAGGCGTATCTTCGACTTCAACGGTGTGGCCGATGCGACGAAGACCTAAGCCGCGCACGCAAGCTTGGTGATTCTTCAGGCGACCGTTGGTGCTTTTCACCAACGTCACTTTGATCATTTCTTTGCTCATCACCTAATTCCTCTTAGCTGAAGATTTCTTCAACTGACTTGCCACGCTTTGCAGCAACGTCTTCGGGTGAAACCATGTCGCGCAAACCGTTATAAGTCGCTCGCACTACGTTGGCGGGATTTGTTGAGCCATAGCACTTCGCTAGAACGTTCTGAACACCGGCAATTTCAAGTACTGAACGCATCGCACCACCCGCAATAACACCTGTACCCTCAGAGGCTGGCTGCATGTAGACCTTTGACGCACCGTGACGGGCTTTTACAGGGTACTGAAGCGTGCCGTTCACAAGCTCTACCGAGATCATGTTGCGACGTGCTGCTTCCATCGCTTTCTGAATAGCCACTGGCACTTCGCGGGCCTTACCGCGACCGAAGCCAACACGGCCATTGCCATCGCCGACAACCGTCAATGCGGTGAAGCTCATGATGCGGCCGCCTTTTACAGTTTTGGCGACACGGTTAACCTGGACCAGCTTCTCCTGAAGATCGCCTTCAGTGCGCTGATCGCCCTGTCTCTTTTCGTTTGCCATAACTTAAAACTCCAATCCGCCTTCACGCGCTGCGTCAGCCAGCGCTTTGACTCGTCCGTGATACTTGTAACCGGAGCGATCAAATGCCACTTCGGTTACGCCCGCAGCCTTAGCGCGCTCTGCAACCAACTTACCGACCGCCGCTGCGGCTTCGATGTTACCGGTCGCACCACTACGGAGGTCCTTATCGAGCGTCGAGGCCTGCGCCAAAACACGATTGCCTTCGCCGTTGATGATCTGCGCGTAAATGTGACGCGGAGTGCGATTCACAGTGAGACGCACGTCACCTGCGGTACGCATACGAACACGCGACTTGCGTGCGCGGCGCAAACGCGCCTGAGTCTTATCATTCATCACTCTACCCGTTACTTCTTCTTGGCTTCCTTACGCCGCACATACTCGTCGGCGTAACGGATACCTTTTCCTTTGTATGGCTCTGGCGGACGGAAGCTGCGAATCTCCGCTGCTGCCTGGCCCACCGCCTGCTTATCAGTACCTCGAATTACGATTTCAGTCTGAGTTGGCGTCTCTGCAGACAAACCGTCAGGCAGTTCGTAATCGACTGGGTGCGACAGACCGAGGTTCAAATTGACCGTCTTGCCTGACGCCCTGGCGCGATAACCAACGCCATTCAATACCAGCTTCTTTTCCCAACCGTCGCTCACACCGACCACCAAGTTGTTCAACAACGCACGTGTGGTACCGGCCATCGCTCGGTTGGTATCAAAGTCATAAGTAATCTGCGCAACGCCTTCGTTGACATCGATACCGATGCCGTCCGTCAACGTCATTTCCATTGTCCCTTTGCCGCCCTTCACAGAAACGCTGCTGCCATTGATATTGACCTCAACGCCCTTAGGGAGGTTGACGGGGTTATTCGCTACACGTGACATGAATCGATTCTCCCGCTACCAATTAAAAGACTGTGCAGAGCACTTCGCCGCCGACGCCTTGCGCCTTGGCCGCACGATCAGTCATCACACCTTTAGAGGTAGAGACAATCGCGACGCCCAGGCCACCGCGGACACTCGGCATACCGTCCTTGCCCGCGTAACGGCGCAAAGAAGGCTTGCTGAAACGCTCTATTTCAGCAATGACAGGCTTACCGTTGTAGTACTTCAGCTCGATGCTAAGACGGGGCATACCCTCACCAGCATCAACGCGATGACCAGCGATATAGCCCTCGTCTTCCAGCACCTTCGCTACAGCGGCTTTCAATTTCGATCCAGGCATGTCGACGAATTTTTTACCCGCCATCTGCGCATTGCGCACGCGAGTCAACATGTCACTGATGGGATCTTGCATACTCATAGTCGTTCGTCTCCGTTACCAGCTTGACTTAACTAAGCCTGGTACATCGCCGCGCATCGCAGCTTCACGTAACTTGTTTCGGCACAACCCAAACTTGCGGTAAACACCATGCGGCCGACCAGTAATCTGACAACGACGCTGCTGGCGCACTGGGCTCGCATTTCGTGGCAACTTCTGAAGCGCAATCTGGGCTTCCCAACGCGCATCATCAGTCGCATTAACGTCAGCGATTGTTTCTTTCAACTTGGCCCGCTTCGCCGCGTACTTAGCAACAGTACGAGCGCGCTTATTCTCTCTGGCCACCATCGATTTCTTAGCCATATCTCTGCCTTAGCCCTTGAATGGGAAGTTAAAGGCGCTTAACAACGCACGCCCTTGTTCGTCGTTCTTAGCCGACGTGGTGATTACAATGTCCATGCCGCGCAACTTATCAACCTGGTCGTAATCGATCTCAGGGAAAATAATTTGCTCGGTAACACCCATCGCGAAATTACCGCGACCATCAAACTGTTTTCCGCTGATACCACGGAAGTCACGAATACGAGGGATCGCGATATCAATCAGGCGCTCCAAAAACTCGTACATGCGTTCATCGCGCAACGTGACTTTGCATCCAATCGGCCATCCGTCGCGGATCTTGAAGCCCGCGATTGACTTGCGCGATTTGGTTACGACAGGCTTCTGGCCTGCAATCTTCTGCATGTCCGCGACTGCGTTCTCGAGGACCTTCTTATCCCCAACCGCCTCACCGACACCCATATTGAGAGTGATCTTGGTGACGCGCGGTACTTCCATCACATTCGTGAGGCCCAGCTCTTCTTTCAGCTTTGGCGCGATCTCACTGCGATATCTATCTTTAAGCGTTGCCATTAGTAGCTACCTCAAAAGCCTTCGGTTACGCGTCAATCGCGTCGCCGGTCGACTTGTAAATTCGAACCTTTTTGCCGTCTTCCACCTTGTAGCCAACACGATCACCGCGACCTGCGTCTGCGTTGTAGATAGCTACATTTGAAATCTGAATTGGCGCTTCCTTCTCAACGATGCCACCTGCAACGCCCGCTTGTGGGTTGGGCTTGGTGTGCTTCTTGATCATATTGACGCCAGCAACAATCAACTTGCCAGTGTCGAGGACCTGACGCACGGTGCCGCGCTTACCCTTATCTCGACCTGCGATGATGATGACTTCGTCGTCGCGCTTAATCTTTGCCATTACCTTCTCTCCTAGCTACCGGCCGCTCAGATTACTTCTGGCGCCAGTGAGATGATCTTCATGAACTTCTCTCCACGCAGCTCGCGTGTGACAGGGCCAAAGATACGAGTGCCAATCGGCGCATCTGAGTTGTTCAACAAAACCGCCGCGTTCTCATCGAACTTGATCAGTGAGCCGTCGGGGCGACGAACACCCTTACGAGTACGCACTACAACAGCACGCATGACTTGACCCTTCTTGACCTTGCCGCGGGGGATTGCCTCCTTAACAGTCACCTTGATGATGTCGCCCACGCGTGCATATCGCCGCTTCGAGCCACCCAACACCTTGATGCACATAACTCGACGGGCACCGCTGTTGTCTGCTACTTCCAAATACGATTCAGTCTGAATCATTTCCCCACCTCATACCGCGACAACGTGCCGCATTGGTCCTTTAACTCAAGCGATATCAGTCGCTGTCTCAACAACGTCAACCAATGTCCATGACTTAGTCTTGGACAGCGGACGTGACTCGGCGACCAATACTGTGTCACCCATGCCCGCACGGTTTTCTTCGTCGTGAGCGTGTACTTTTGAAGAACGCGTGATGTACTTGCCATAAACAGGGTGCTTCACGCGTCGCTCGATCAACACAGTGATCGTCTTGTCCATCTTGTCGCTAACAACGCGACCCTGAAGCGTACGAGCTGTGCTTTGCGCTGCTTCCATCACTGACCTGCCTTCTGCTGCAATACTGTTTTGACACGCGCGATATCACGCTGCGTCTGCTTCAATAAGTGTGTCTGACCGAGCTGACCTGTTGCCTTTGCCATGCGGAGCTTAAACTGCTCTTCACGCAAATCGAGCAACTGCTTGTTCAGATCGTCAACCGACTTCTCTACTAGTTCACTCGCTTTCATCACATCACCGATCGCTTAACAAATGTTGTCTGTACGGGAAGCTTTGCCGCCGCGAGTGCAAACGCCTCACGAGCCAACTCTTCAGACACGCCTTCGACCTCGTACAACACGCGACCTGGCTGGATCTGAGCTACCCAGTACTCAACGTTACCCTTACCTTTACCCTGACGAACCTCAAGAGGCTTACCAGTGATTGGCTTGTCGGGAAAAATACGAATCCAGATTTTCCCGCCACGCTTGATGTGACGTGTCATGGTTCGTCGAGCCGCCTCGATCTGGCGCGCCGTAATCCGGCCACGCCCAGTCGCTTTCAAAGCGTACTCACCAAAACTTACCTTACTGCCCCGCTCTGCCAGACCGCGGTTACGGCCCTTCTGCATTTTGCGGAACTTCATTCGCTTGGGTTGCAACATACTTCAGTCCTCGCCCAATTAGCTCGCGGTCGCGCGACGTGGCGCTTCCTGGCTCTCATCGGTATCGCCGATGATCTCGCCTTTGAAAATCCAAACCTTCACACCGATAACGCCGTACGTGGTGTGTGCTTCGTACGTTGCGTAATCAATGTCAGCTCGCAGGGTGTGCAGTGGCACACGACCTTCGCGATACCATTCAGTACGCGCGATTTCCGCACCACCAAGACGACCGCTCACTTGCACCTTGATACCTTCCGCACCCTGACGCATCGCGTTCTGAACAGCACGCTTCATGGCGCGGCGGAACATAACTCTACGCTCAAGCTGCTGAGCAACGTTCTGAGCGACAAGACGCGCATCCATGTCAGGCTTGCGAATCTCTTCAATGGTGATGTGGACAGGAACGCCCATACGACCACTCAATTCCTGACGGAGTGACTCAACATCCTCGCCCTTCTTACCGATGACGATGCCAGGACGCGCTGTGTGAATAGTGACGCGTGCCGTTTGTGCAGGACGCTCGATAACAACGCGGCTCACCGATGCTGCATCTAGACGCTTCAAGATGTACTCACGTACCTCGAGGTCTGTTACCAGCTGCGACGCGTAGCTCTTGCTATCTGCATACCAAACCGAGTTGTGGTCCTTGACCACACCTAAGCGGATACCAGTCGGATGTACCTTCTGACCCATGCGGTCTTCTCCTTAATTCCCGTTGTCAGCAACACCTACCGTGATATGGCAAGTGCGCTTAAAAATTCGATCGCCACGACCCTTTGCTCGGGCACGCATACGCTTCATCGTCATGCCCTCGTCAACGAAGATCGTTGATACACGTAACTCATCAACATCGGCGCCGTTATTGTTCTCGGCATTCGCGATAGCTGAGTTCAATGCTTTGCGGACGAGGTGAGCACCTTTCTTGGTGCTGAATTCGAGCAGCGTTAAGGCGTCACCGACGGACATGCCACGCACCTGGTCTGCGACCAGTCGGGCTTTTTGAGCCGAGATGCGTGCGCCGCGCAATTTTGCTGAGACTTCCATCATCTTTCTCCGTAGGCCTTAGCGCTTCGCTTTCTTATCGACAATGTGGCCTCTGTAAGTTCGCGTTACCGCAAACTCACCAAGCTTGTGACCGACCATGTCTTCGTTGATTAGTACAGGTACGTGCTGACGACCGTTGTGAACAGCAATTGTCAGACCGACCATATCGGGCGAGATCATCGAACGACGCGACCATGTCTTAATGGGTCGACGGTCGTTAGCCTCAAGTGCTGTCTCCACTTTCTTCATCAAGTGAAGATCGATGAAGGGGCCTTTCTTCAATGAACGTGGCATCTGTTATCTCCCCTTACTTCTTGTTACGACGACGAACAATGAGATTGTCCGTGCGTTTGTTCTTACGAGTCTTGTAACCCTTGGTTGGAACACCCCAAGGCGTGACTGGATGACGGCCACCAGACGTACGTCCTTCACCACCACCATGCGGGTGATCTACCGGGTTCATAGCCACACCACGAACCGTTGGACGAATACCGCGCCATCGTGATGCACCGGCCTTACCCAGCTTGCGCAGGCTGTGCTCGTTATTCGAGACCTCGCCAAGCGTCGCACGGCAGTCCACCGGCACCTTGCGCATTTCACCGGAACGCAGGCGAATCGTTGCGTACTGACCTTCACGAGCCACTAGCTGAACGGCTGCGCCTGCAGAACGCGCCAACTGAGCACCCTTACCAGGCTTGAGCTCGATGGCGTGAATCACAGCACCGACAGGAATGTTACGAATGGGCAGGCAGTTACCAGCCTTAATGGGCGCAGCCGCACCCGAGACGAGTACGTCACCTGCTGAAACACCTTTAGGAGCGATGATGTAGCGACGCTCACCGTCGGCGAACAGCAACAACGCGATGTGCGCTGTACGGTTAGGATCGTATTCGATGCGCTCAACCTTGGCGGGAATGCCATCCTTGGTGCGCTTGAAATCGATGACACGGTAGTGGTGCTTGTGACCACCGCCAATGTGACGAGTTGTAATGCGACCGAGGTTATTACGTCCACCTGTCTTCGAGTTCTTCTCGACGAGAGGCGCGTAAGGCCGGCCCTTGTGCAGTTCCTTGTTCACCACGCGAACGTGATGACGGCGGCCTGCTGATGTCGGTTTACTTTTTACGACTGCCATGGCCTATACCCCTTAATTGATCGTCGCAAAGTCAATCTCTTGACCCTGCGCCAAACGCACGTAAGCCTTTTTCCAAGTCGGCTTCGTGGTCCAACCAAAACGGTTGCGCTTCGTTTTACCTTTAACGCGCAGAGTTTTGACGTCGTCCACAGTCACTTTGAACAGCTGCTCTACCGAGTGCTTGATCTCGTCCTTAGTCGCATCAATCGCCACCTTGAACACGTACTGGTTGTTCGCGTCGGCAACAATGGCTGCCTTCTCTGACACGTGAGGCCCCATCAAGATCTGGAATACTCGCTCCTGATTCATGCCAACGCCTCCTCAAACTTTTTCACTGCATCGACAGTGATAACCACCTTCTCGTGGGCGATCAGGCTAACCGGGTCAACACCCTCAACATCCCGAACGTCGACCTTGTGCAAGTTGCGCGATGCGAGGTACAGGTTCTGATCTAACTCAGATGCCACAATCAACACGTTTTCGAGTCCGTAGCCCTTCAGCTCCTCAACCAACAGCTTTGTCTTGGGCTGCTCGAGGCTCATGTTCTCCACCACGACCAATCGCTCGCTTCGCGCCAACTCCGACAGAATTGACCGCATCGCTGAGCGATACATTTTCTTATTCACCTTCTGGCTGTGATCCTGCGGTGTTGCCGCAAACGTCACACCACCACTGCGCCAGATTGGTGAGCGGATGGTTCCCGCACGCGCACGACCTGTGCCCTTCTGACGCCATGGCTTCTTACCACCACCAGCAACCGCTGAACGGTTTTTCTGTGCCCGCGTGCCTTGACGCGCACCCGCGAGGTAGGCAGTCACGACTTGGTGAATCAACGCCTCGTTGTAGTCCCGAGCGAACGTCGCTTCTGAAACCTCAACCTTGCCTGGCTTCTTCTTACCGGGCTTAACTACACTTAATTCCACAGCAAGCCTCCTTAACTTCGCGACTTGGTTGTCGGTCGAACAATCACGTCGCCACCGGGAGCGCCGGGGACCGCACCTTTAATAAGCAGCAAGTTGCGATCAACGTCGACACGAACCACTTCGAGGCCCTGCGTGGTGACACGCTCAGCGCCCATGTGACCGGCCATCTTCTTACCTTTAAAGACGCGCCCGGGTGTCTGGCACTGACCCAACGAACCTGGTGCTCGGTGTGACAGCGAGTTACCGTGCGTGGCGTCCTGAGTACGGAAATTCCAGCGTTTAACAGCACCCTGGAAACCCTTACCTTTCGACTTACCCGCGACATCGACCTTTTGGCCTTGCTCAAATCGTGCAACAGTCAGCTCCGCGCCCACTTCGAACGCTTCATCAGAGCCGTCCAGACGGAACTCCCAGAGTCCTGATCCGGCTTCGACACCTGCCGCGGCAAAATGGCCCGCTTCTGGTTTGCTAACTTTAGAGGCCTTACGGTTTCCCGTTGTGACCTGAATTGCGCGATACCCATCGGTATCTTGCTCTTTGATTTGAGTGACGCGGTTTGGAACTACTTCCACTACGGTCACTGGTACTGATACGCCGTCCTCGGTAAACACTCGTGTCATACCTGATTTACGGCCGACTATTCCCACAGTCATGGTACTAACCTCTCCGTGTACGGGGCTTAACCCTCTATGGCCGAGTAAATTTTTTACTCGTTACACACCCAGCGAACTGGGCAGGCTTACTTCTAAATTGTCTCTATCCCAAGCTGATCTGGACTTCTACGCCCGCAGCAAGGTCTAGCTTCATCAACGCGTCAACGGTCTTTTCCGTTGGCTCGATAATGTCCATGAGCCGCTTGTGTGTGCGAATCTCGTACTGGTCCCGCGCATCCTTGTTCACGTGAGGTGAAATAAGGATGGTGAACTTTTCCTTCTTCGTTGGAAGTGGGATGGGTCCACGGACCTGCGCGCCGGTGCGGCGTGCGGTCTCAACGATCTCCTGAGTAGAAGCATCGATGAGTTTGTGATCGAACGCCTTGAGGCGGATTCGAATACGTTGATTCTGCACAAGCAATCTCCTAAAAAGCCGGTACCCGCGTAGGGATCCCGAAAAAAAGAGAGCGAAGTCTAAGGACGGGGTTAACTAGTGTCAACTGCAATTTCTTGTCAGTTATTACCGTTTCGCGACCTTTTTTGAACGCAAAAAAAACGGGCCTGATGGCCCGTTAATTATCGGATGGCGTTTATACGAGCTTTATCGGCAACTCTCTCACTCTCTGACCTGTCGCCGCAAAGATCGCGTTACCAATGGCAGGGGCAACCGGTATTAACGGCGGCTCACCCAAACCGCTCGGGAACTCATCGCTATCAACAAAAGCGATGTCGAGCTCGGGCACATCGCTTATACGCAAAGGCGTATAGCGATCGAGGTTTTGCTCCAGCACTTCGCCGTTAGCAAACTGAGCTCCCTCATGCAGTGCCAAGCTGACTCCCCATAAAGCTGCACCTTCCGCCTGAGCCATGGCACCATCGGGGTTCACCACCGTGCCCACGTCTATGGTTTGCCACAGCTTCTTCAACGTCACATCGCCCGATGAAGGATCGACCGCCACATGCGCCACGCAGGCAATCCACGTGGGCATGCCCCGCTCCTGACCATGACCCACGGCGACGCCCAAGCCTTCATTGGCCGGCATCTCGCGACCCCAACCCGCACGCTCCGAGACGTCCTTGAGTACAGCCGCCAAGCGTTTCGCCCCGCCCACTGTACTGCCCTCGCCACCCGCGTTCTTGCCGGTGC
>CABYVD010000026.1:0-30418 GCA_902522335.1 Halieaceae bacterium
TCGCAAAGGCCGAGGTGACCCGCGGAGCCAACTGGCTTTGCGCGTACTCTCTCGCTGATGCTTGCACCATGCGTTGCGTGTCTGTGAGTTCTCCGTCCAACTCAAAAGGGTCTTCCCAATTGAGTTTGGTCCAGCGAGTGTTGCCACCCATGGTATTCCCCCAGTTAGCTCTTTGTGTCCCTGATAAAAGGTCTCTACATGCCCAAGAGTAGAGCGCTTGAGGCGGGGCAGCAATCCCCCTATCGTGGGGGCTGGAGTAGCTAAGCCGTCTCTTGGAAAATCTCTCGCCCAATCAGCATACGTCTAACCTCTGAGGTCCCGGCACCGATTTCGTAGAGCTTGGCATCGCGAAGGAAGCGTCCGGTGGGGTAATCCATGGTGTAGCCGTTGCCGCCCAGGACCTGGATGGCATCCAGCGCGGCCTTGGTCGCCGCCTCGGCTGTGTAAAGAATCACTGCAGCGGCATCCTTGCGACTGTCTTCACCACGATCGAGTGCGCGACCGACCTCATAGAGATAGGCGCGGCAGGCAGCGGTCGACGCGTACATATCGGCCAATTTGCCTTGGATGAGCTGAAATTCACCAATAGGTTGATCGAACTGCTTTCGTTCATGAACATAGGGAACGACAGAGTCTAGACAGGCTTGCATAATGCCTACCGGACCCGCCGACAAAACAGCGCGTTCGTAATCAAGACCTGACATCAGCACGGCGACACCGGAATTAACCTCCCCCAGAACGTTTTCGACGGGGACCGGGCAGTCCGTGAATATCAGCTCCGCTGTATTCGAGCCACGCATGCCCAGTTTGTCGAGCTTCTTACCCTGCGTGAAGCCGGGAAAATCCCGCTCAACGATGAATGCGGTTATCCCTCGAGAGCCCGCATCAGGCGCTGTTTTGGCGTAAATCACGTAGGTATCTGCGTCAGGCCCATTGGTGATCCACATTTTATTGCCATTGAGTACGTAGTGATCGCCTTTAAGGTCGGCACGTAGTTTCATGCTCACAACGTCCGAACCCGCATTTGGCTCACTCATGGCCAAGGCGCCTACCTTTTTGCCAGAGCAAAGATCGGGTAGGTATTTCTCTCTTTGACTTTCCGATCCATTTCGCTGGATCTGATTGAGACAGAGGTTGGAATGCGCGCCATACGAGAGTCCGACCGAGGCTGACGCTCTGCTGATTTCCTCAAGCACAATGATATGCGCCAGGTAGCCCATGGCGGAGCCGCCGTAGCGCTCATCGACCGTAATACCCAACAGTCCAAGATCGCCCATCCTTTGCCACAGGTGGTGAGGAAAATCATTATCCCGGTCGACAGCATCGGCAATGGGAGCGAGCTCTCTCTCAACAAACTGGCGTGTTGTTTCACGCAGCATGGTGAGCTCCTCACTCAACCCATGATTTAAACTGCTCAGCGGGTTTGTCATGAAAATGTCTCCTGGGAATTACCATTACGTCGTTCGTTATTCCGCATTGGTTGTCATACGGCGTAGAACGTTATCAGTATAACTGATAGTCTCCGCGACCCAGCCGTTTTGTTGATTTGAACTCTTTACTATTTGGCAAGCCGTTGTGGGTTCCAGTAGCTCGTCTGGACGATGCTTTGATTACCCCAAAAGGACGCGCTGTGCGAAGGCCGCTAATGGTAGTCTGCCTTCGAGGATATAGGGATACGTTTTGGACACACGCGCGCTACGAAATACGCTGGGACAGTTCGCCACAGGGGTGTGCGTCTTGACGACTAACGACCCCGATCGTGGTGCGATTGGGATGACGGTTAATTCTTTTGCTGCGGTATCCCTTGAGCCTGCACTGGTGCTCTGGAGCATCCAGAACACCTCCGAATGCTTTAGCGAGTTCACTGAGTGTGATCGGTATGGAATATCGGTGTTGCGGCACTCGCAGGAAGCGTTATCAAATCGTTACGCGCGCTCGTTAGAGCGCACGGTTGATGACGGTGATTGCTTCGTTGACTCACATGGAGTGCCTTTGATTCAGGGCGCACTGGCCACATTCTCATGCAAGATGTCGGCGCTTCATCCGGGGGGCGATCATCACATCATCGTTGGTGAGGTCGTTGACTTTGACAGCCACTCAGGTGACCCACTCGTCTTTTTCGGCGGCGCCTACAGCCGTTTAGACTAACTTACATCCCATTAGGATAGGGCGTTAGATCCGCAGCTCCCGACTCGCGGACCTGCGCTAGCGCATTCGCATAGGCAATGAGTTGTTTCATACAGTACAAGCTGCGCTCCGAAATGTAGCTATGCTCACCCTCGTCGTTTTCTGACGCATCCTCGTTCATAACCACGATGCAGTTTCGTACGATCAGATGCTCCGGCAGGTAACAGAGGCGATTGTTCTTGTAGCTGCTCGTTCGAAGCTCATTGATGGGATAGGTTCCTCCCGGCCCGACTGACACTCCCACGGGAAGCGCAGGTTTATGGGCGAGGGATGCACCGCCGCAGACTAAAAAGAAGTTCTTGAGAGCGGCTGGGACCATCCCATGCCACTCGGGCGCAATCATAATGAAGGCATCGGCCGCATCGATTTTTTCTGTCAGAGCCTTCAGACCGCTCCATTGAGGCGCATCACTGCCAATTTCCTCGTCCCAGAGCGGCAAGGGATCTTTTCCAAGGTCACAAATCCAGCAGCGATGATCTCCAAGGCCTATGAGTTGACTCGCCAGGAAACGGGCCACCTTAGCGCTCTGAGAGTCTTTCCGGTGGCTACCAACAATGATGGCAATTTGCATGAGAGGTTCTCGCGTGCTGTAAGGGTCGTCGATGATACTGGTGCCACTAGTGCATGACTAGGCACTGCTGCCAAAACATCAGCGCGGCAGGCGTCAGTTGAGTCGCGTGCCGTCTTATAAGGTAAAAGCGACGCGCCATTCTTGCCGGGGTCGGGGTGGCAATTTCGATAAGCGTAGCGTCAGCTAATTCTCTCTCTACGACGCGTCGCGACAGGCAGCCAATGCCAACGGTCCTGGCCACGGCCCGCTTGATAGGTTCGTTATGCCGAAATTCCATGACGATATCGATATCGCTTAAGTGAGCGGAAAAAGTGTCGTTAAACATAGTTCTAGCGCCTGAACCTCTCTCCCGAAGCACCCACGGTGAGGATACGAGATCGGTCATTAATACTTTGGCTTTGGTCGCCAGTGGATGATCGGGACTTGCAAATACGACGAGTTCGTCCTCGAGCCATGGTTTACAAAAGATGGCGGGATCTGTGACTGGGGATTCAATCAGCCCAAAGTCTAGTTCACCGCTATTGAGTCGATCTGTGATACCCGGCGAGTTATCACTGGTAATTCGTATTTCGACACTGGGGTGTTGTTTTTGAAAATCGACCATAGGGTCCACGATGACGTGGTTAGCAATCGTAAAGCTCGCGCCGATTTCAATGACACCACCGATAGCATTGCCTGTGAACTGCTGATCAAGCTCCGCCGCTTGATCAAGCAGTGAGGAAATATTGGGTAAAAGCGATTGTCCAAACCGATTTAGAACCAACTGACGGCCAACGCGCTCGAATAACTGCTGTCCAATATTCTCCTCGAGTTGCTGTAATGAGGAGCTGATGGCTGACTGTGACAAAGCGAGTGCCTGACCCGCGGCTGTTGTCGATCCAAACTCATCGATGGCCTGAAGGACCCGCAGTTGTTTTAACGTAAATTGCATGGTGAGACGCCCACTCTTAAGTGAACCACTAATCTACCTATAAAATCGATTGATATTATTAAAATAAACCATTTTTTTTACTTAATAAAATCGAATACAGTCTCGATTCTACCTAGGGGGAAGATTATGGCTGAGCAAAAAGCAACCAATATTCATTGGCACGAGGGTGACATCACGCGTAAGGAGCGAGGTGATCTCTTGGGTCATGGTGGTGCAACATTATGGTTTACAGGACTATCGGGTTCCGGGAAGAGCACCGTTGCCGTGGCGCTAGAGGGCGTCCTTCACGATATGAGGGTGCTGTGTTACCGCTTGGATGGTGACAATGTGCGCTTCGGTATTAACAAGAACCTGGGCTTCAGCGAGGAAGACCGCGCGGAAAACATTCGTCGCGTTGGAGAGATCTCAAAACTCTTTGTCGACTCCGGAGTGTTAGTACTCTCGAGCTTCATCTCTCCGTATGTGCGAGATCGTGACTTGGTACGCCAGGTTCATGAAGAAGCCGGCATGAATTTTATCGAGGTCTTTGTTGATTGCAGTCTTGAAGCGGCGGAGTCCCGCGATCCAAAGGGGCTCTACAAAAAGGCCCGAGCGGGCGAGATCAAGAATTTCACCGGTATTGATGACCCCTACGAGGCGCCTTCAGCACCCGAAATTCACCTGCATACTGACCAGCAAACCCTAGAGGAAGAGGTCGCACAGATTATTGACGTGCTCAAGGCACGCGGTCTCATCAGTGCTTCGTAAGGGAGAATCGAGAATATGAGTTTAATTACACCTCACGGAGCGACATCGCTGACGCCGCTCCTTGCAACGGGTCAGCGGTTAGCTGAACTTGAAGCAGAGTCAGCTACGCTGCCGTCTATTACAGTGTCGTCTGCTGCAGCGGCCAACGCCGTTATGTTGGGCGCGGGCTATTTCACCCCGCTTAAGGGCTACATGAACCGCTCCGACGCACTGAGTGTGGCGACCGATTTAAAAACCACCGACGATCTCTTTTGGCCAGTCCCTGTGCTCAATATGGTTGAGCGTTTTGATGGCAACTTGGGCGATCGTATTGCGCTGCGTGACCCCAACGTTGATGGCGCTCCTGTCATCGCGGTTATGGATGTCATCGGTATCGAGTGCCTATCGGATGGCGATATGGCGTTGATGACGCGCGAGGTGTTTGGAACCGATGATCCAAACCATCCGGGTGTCGCAACGTTCAATTCCCAGGGTAAGGTTTTGCTGTCAGGGCCCATCGAGGTTTTGAACTATTCCTATTTTCAATCGGACTTTCCCGGCACGTTTAGAACAGCCATGGAAATACGGGATGAAATTGAGTCGCGTGGCTGGAAACGCGTTGTGGCATTCCAGACCCGCAATCCGATGCACCGCGCGCATGAGGAACTCTGTCGCATGGCGATGAGTGACCTGAACGCGGATGGCATCCTAATCCACATGCTTCTTGGAAAGCTAAAGGCGGGTGATATTCCCGCCGATGTGCGCGACGATTCGATCAGAACAATGGTTGACCACTATTTCCCTGAAAATACGGTCATGGTGACGGGCTACGGCTTTGACATGCTCTACGCCGGGCCTAGAGAAGCGGTACTGCATGCTGTGTTTAGACAAAACGCCGGCTGCACTGAGTTGATCGTAGGTCGCGACCATGCAGGTGTGGGAGATTATTACGGTGGATTTGATGCGCAAACCATTTTTGATGAGCGCGTGTCCGAGGGTGCACTCGAAATCGGTATCTACCGTGCGGATCACACGGCTTACAGTAAAAAACTTGATCGGGTTGTCATGATGAAGGACGCACCTGATCACTCCAAAGAAGACTTTGTGCTGCTCTCAGGAACGGCCGTACGGGAAATGCTGGGGCAGGGGATTGCGCCACCTCCGGAGTTCTCTCGTCCTGAAGTCGCTAAAATCTTGATGGATTATTATCAGTCGCTAGACCAGTAATCCTTTGCCGACTATTTCTCGAGGTATTGTTGTCGGGCAACGGCCACTAAGCATTCGATGCCCTGCCTGACAGTATCCTCATCTCCGGCATAGTTGAGTCGGAGACACTCGTTGGCATGCTGCCACGTCGCATCCAAACCCTGGAAAAAATGACGTCCTGATACGGTAACAATCCCTTCACGTGCGGCTCGTCTATAGAGCTCGTCTGCGCCGCCCGGGAGGCCTTCAAACCATGTCCAAAGGAACATAGCGCCATTGGGTTGATGAATCCTGACCGGCAGATCGCGCGCCGCAGTCATCATTACCTCAATCGCCAAGCGCTGCTTGCGCAGGTAGTGCGGTTTTATGACCTGTTCAGATAGTTCAGACAATCGATGGCTCATGAGTAGAGGAAGTACCAATTCAGGGCCGGTTCTTGCGGGTGCCAGCCCATTGATCGCATTGGCATTGCTGATCAGCTTTGTTAATTCGGGTGGCCCAATGACGATTCCTGTCCGCACTCCCGGCAACCCGAACTTGGACAGACTGAGGCAGAGAATCGTGTTGTCGTCCCAAAACGGAGTGGCCTCGGTATAAATCATACCGGGAAAGGGTAGGCCGTATGCGCCGTCGATGATAAGTGGAACCCCCGCAGCCTTGCATCGCGATGCAACTTGAGACAATTCTTCATCAGAGACCACGTTGCCCGAGGGGTTGGTGGGCCGAGATAGACAAACGGCACCGATGGTCTGCAAGTCTACGGAGAATTCTGTCAGGTCGATGCCGTATTTGAATTGCCGGTCTGGAAGTAAATCAATTCTGGCCGCAGTCGACTTTAGAATGGGCCCATCCTGACGGGACATGTCGTTATAACCCACGTACTCGGGGGCTATGGGAAGGGCGATCTGCTTCCAATTTCCGTCGTTAAATCGGCCTGCAAAGGCATTGAATAGAATTTCGAAACTGGCCTGACTTCCGTTGGTTATGGCTATGTGCTCGGCTGAGATTTTGGCGCCAAACAGCGACGAGAGCTGATCAGCTAGGCACGCTCGGAATACTTCATGCCCTTGCGGCGCGTCGTAATCTCCAATCATGCTGGCGAATCGGTTGGCGTCGCCGATCAGTGCTGCCGCGCTGTCTCTGATCGCATCTTGGACCTCCTGAATGTGAGCCGGATTACCCCCACCTAGGGGATAGAGTGTGGTGCCCTCAGGTGCCGCAATGCTCAAATCCTCCATTAGCTGGACGATGCCGCTTTGGCTACTATAATGTTGAGCGTAATTCGAAAAATTCACGTCTTGCGTACACCTTTGGGTCCGTTCAACTCACACTCTGGCAGTGGCCAGGCGGTCGATATCGCGGTTAAGAGACAGGTAGAATGATAACACCGCTAATCATTGCGAACTGGAAAATGGCCATCGATGCCGATGGTGTCGACGCGTTCAAAGCCACATGGAATTCGAAGCCATCGATTCACGGTATCAAGGCCGTTGTTGCACCGCCAGCACCTTACTTACCGTTCGTTCAGGGGCTGAGCCGACTCTCTTTGTGTGCTCAAAACGTATCAGAGAATGAGCAGGGCGCACACACAGGTGAGATTGCCGCATCAATGCTCACAGACTTTGGTTGTCAGTATGTGCTCGTCGGACACTCCGAGCGACGCCAAAATCAGGGGGAGACTAATGCCCTCGTGGCGCAGAAGGCGAAGCGCGCCCAGGCAGTGGGCTTAATTCCCGTGGTCTGTGTTGGTGAGCCAAGCCACATTCGTGCGTCGGGTGATGCTTTCTTGTACGTTAGAGACCAGGTATTGAGCAGTTGTGAGGACTTAACTGAGGATCTCGTTATTGCCTATGAGCCCGTGTGGGCCATCGGCTCGGGCGAGGCAGCGTCCGCCGATGTCGCCAGCGAGATGCATCTCGAAATTAAAGCGGTGCTTGCGGATCGATATCCTGAACTCCGCGTTCTTTACGGCGGTAGCGTCAAACCCGATAACTGTGCCGCGTTTACCATGGCGAAGGGGATTGATGGACTCTTGGTAGGTGGGGCATCGCTCTCCGCTGAGTCGTTTTGGAATATATGTGCATCGGCCAAGGGAGCTGAGTAATGGAAGTAGCAGGTAATACACCTGTATTGGTATCGGCCAGCCAAGTTGTTGATCGACTGGACGAAAATTGGGAAAAGCTGGGGCCTGCAGACATGGCTGCCAAGGCAGTTTCTGAGATGCTTGCATCGACAGCTGTTGCAGATATTGGCTCTTATGTTGACCGAGTAATGGTCATGCGCACCTTTGTCGACTCTGTGCCTGACCGAATTAAACCGCTGCTCGCGCCCTTCGGATTTAGCACCAAGTTTGCTCGATCAGTCGCGACTAGAGCAGGCCTTGATCATGCCGCCGCACACTATGCCACGGCTGGAGGTCAGAGCCCCCAGCAATATACGGCTAGGGCTTGCCGTGCGATTGCCAGCGGTGAAGCACGTGCGATCGTTCTCTGCGGTGCAGAAGCGATCGGCACCATGCGCGCTCACCAACGCTCAGGCGAAACCGTGGACTGGTCGGAGAACCCAGCGGGTGATCAATCTGATGACGGGATGGGTCTGGAGGATCAATTCGTACCAGCCTTAGCGGCTCACAAAGTCATAGCTCCCATTGATATCTACCCTTTGATGGAGCATCGCAAACGAGTGGCTCGCGGCATGGCACGTCCCGATTACCTCACGTATCTTGGTGAAGTCTTAACGCCTTTGTCGAATGCAGCGAGGGTTAACCCCTTTACGATGTTCGAGAATGTGCCAGAGCCAGATGAAATTGCCCTGGTGTCTGGACGTAATCGAGTGGTGGGTGATCCTCATTTGAAGTCGATGGTGGCAAAGGATGGGGTGAATCAATCAGCCGCTGTCTTGGTGATGAGTTTCGACTTGGCTTCCGAATTGGGGCTTGCGGATAAAGCCGTATTTCTTCGAGGCTTTGCGGAGGCCTCAGAGCAAGCACTGCTTGACCGCGCAGAGTTGTCAACCTCGCCAGCGCTAAGATGGGCTTACGATAATGCCGTAGCATCTTCGGGGTTATCGGTCAGCGATATCGAAGCCTTCGATCTTTACAGCTGTTTTCCCGTTGCCGTCATAGAGGCAATGGAAGCTCTGCGAATCGATACTGACGACCAACGCCCAACAAGCTTAACGGGCGGTTTGCCTTTCTTCGGTGGGCCCGGAAATAACTACTCTATGCACGGTATCGCCTCTGCAGTTTCGGCTATTCAGGAAGGCCAGTTCAGCCACGTGCTAGTGGGTGCACTTGGCGGTCACATGTCAAAGCATGCCGTCGGCGTCTACAGTTGTACCCCCGGAAGTGGTGACTGGCTGTCGTCTGAAAAAGCGTTTGAAGAAGCTGGAAATAGCGTCTCGCTTGCCTCAGAATTCAGCGGCTCTGCCGTAGTTGAGACCTTCACCGTCAAAATGATTCCGAAGGGACCGTGGCTTGCTGTGCTCGCCACCAATGACGAAGGTGAGCGTGTCATCGCGGCGTCGTTGCTTGAACCGGGTGAACTTCATGACAAGTTCACCTGGGGAGAGCCCATAGGAGAGAGGGTCGCGATCGAGCCCTCCGGTGAAAACACCCATCGTGTCGTTGGACTTGTCTGACGAGAACAGACTAAACAGAGGAAAGTTATGGATATTTCAGGAAGAGCGGCCGTGGTTACCGGTGGTGCATCGGGAATCGGACAAGCGGTTGCACGACGCATTTTTGCCGACGGTGGCAATGTTATTATCTTTGATCTCAACGCCAAGGCGGGCGCTGCGATGGTCGAGGAAATGGGGGCCGATCGGTGTCTTTTTGCCGAAGTAAACGTCGCCGACGAAGCTTCTGTCGAAGCTGGCATTGATGCGGCTATCGAGAAATTTGCTGCCATTTATGCTGTCGTCAACTGTGCCGGCATCGCGAATGCGTCGCGTACGGTAGGTCGCGATGGTGCTTTCCCGCTTGCTCTCTGGGACAAGGTTATTGCCGTCAATTTGACAGGAACTTTCAACGTGATCCGTCTTTGCGCGGTTCGCATGCAACACAACGAGCCCGTGGATCAATACATGGGCCGCGGCGTCATCATCAATACGGCGTCTGTCGCAGCGTATGAAGGACAGATGGGACAGGCAGCCTACAGCGCTACCAAGGGCGGAATCGTCGGTATGACACTGCCAATCGCGCGCGACCTGTCCAAGATTGGTATTCGCGTAAACACGATTGCACCCGGCATGATTAATACGCCGCTCTTTGCAGGTCTGCCGCAGGATTCGATTGATTCGCTATCAGCGGCGGTGTTGTATCCACAACGATTGGGTACACCCGAAGAAATCGGTAAGCTGGCTGCAGCGATTATCGATAACGATTACATTAACGGCGAGACGATTCGTATGGATGGCGGCATCCGTATGCAGCCTCGCTAATAAAAAAGCGGACACATAAGGAGAAAGATAATGAGTGAACCAGCTGTTTTAACGGAAGTTGCTGATGGCGTCATGACCATTACGATCAACCGTCCTCAAGCAAAGAATGCGGTAAACAAAGACGTTGCTTTTGGCATTGCCGCAGCGCTGGACGCGTTGGACGCAGATGACAATACTCACGTTGTCATCCTAACTGGCGCGGGCGGTACATTCTGCTCGGGTATGGATCTCAAGGCCTTCGTAACGGGGGAGACTCCCTATGTGGAAGGACGCGGATTTGCAGGCATGGTGCAGCGGTCAACCGATAAGCCACTGATTGCTGCGGTTGAGGGCTACGCCTTGGCAGGCGGCTGTGAATTGGCTATCACCTGTGACCTGATTGTTGCGGCAGAGAACTCGAAGTTTGGCATTCCCGAAGTAAAACGTGGGCTGGCAGCTGCAGCCGGTGGCTTGGTGAGATTGCCTCGTCAGATTTCAAGCCGCGTTGCGATGGAGATGGCCTTGACGGGTGATTTCATGGATGCCGATCGTGCGCTGAGTCTGGGTCTTATTAACCAGATTGCACCCGCGGGTGAGGCACTTGCTCAAGCCAAGGCGCTCGCAGCGAAGATTGCTGAAAATGGTCCGCTTGCGGTTAAACGCAGTAAGCAGGTAATCAAGGAGTCGATTGACTGGTCGCAGGACGACATGTTCGATAAGCAACAGGCGATTGTTAACCCTGTCTTCTCGAGCGAAGATGCGATTGAAGGCGCGACGGCGTTTGCGGAGAAGCGGAAGCCCAACTGGAAAGGCCGTTAAAGCGACGTGTTAAAACGACCCGGCAACGCCGGGTTTTTTTTTAGGGGCATGTTTAGAAAGGGGCATGTTGTTCAGGGGCAGGTTTATGCGGATATTCACTTTATCTATTATCATTGTATTGGCGGGCTGTGCCTCGCCGGCGCAAAAAGCAGCTGATAGCGCGCCGGTAGTCACCGATTCGGGGTCAGTTCAGGCCTACGTCGCAGAGGGTGACGTACTTCAGTGGTATGACATCCCATTTGTTAAACCGCCCGTTGGTGACCTTCGTTGGCGAGCGCCCGAACCCCTCGATGCAAAGTCTCAGTTAATTTCACGACGAGCCGAACCTGCAATCTGCCCTCAGCTGGCAGGTAGTGTAAGTGGGGTGGAGGGTGATGCGGCTATCGGTGCCGAAGACTGTCTTTACCTCGATGTCACGGCACCCGCATCCGGTACTGAGCCCTTACCCGTCATGGTTTGGATCCATGGGGGTGGAAACACCACTGGGCATAAGAACACCTATGATTTTTCTCGCTTTGTCGCTCAGCAAAAGGTGATCGTGGTTACGATCAACTATCGGTTGGGGCCACTCGGGTGGTTTGCACACCCCACCTTGGGAAACGGTCCCGGCACCATCGCCAACTTCGGCACGCTGGACATCATTGCTGCCCTCGGATGGGTGAAGAGTAATATCGGTGCCTTTGGTGGCGACGCCGATAACGTCACAATTTTTGGCGAGAGCGCGGGTGGACACAACGTATTCACGCTGCTCGCAAGTCCGCTGTCTGAGGGGTTGTTTCACAAAGCTATCTCTCAGTCGGGTTATGTGCGCAGTTTGAGTCCCAGACAGGCCCACAACCGGGAGCGAGAGTTTGCCGAAATCGACCGAGGCAGCTGGGAGTTTACCGAGGCCCTTGGATTGTCCAACGATACTGTGACTGCAGAGTCGTTACGAAGTATCAGCGCCGATGACATCATTACGACGTTCTACGATCTCTCCTCTGACCACAGCTCCCCCGGCATCATTAACGACGGAGTTGTCATCCCGACCGAAGGCTTTGCAGCCGCCCTCGGAAACCCCAGATACGCCAAACCTTCAGTACCTGTCATGGCGGGCGCAAACAACGAGGAGGTGACGCTGTGGATTGGGTTGAACCGCTATTTCGTTGACGCCTCATATCCGCTAACCAAATGGCTACCGCCCAAGGTGACCTTGAAGAATCCGGACATTTACAAATTCTGGGTCCGTCAGCGTTCAGAGGGTTGGAAAGCACAAGGTGTGGATCGACCGCTGATGTCACTCGAGGCCGCGGGCTACGAGTCCTTGTATGCCTATCGCTATGACTGGAATGATCAAAAAGACAGTTTTCTGATCAATTTTTCTGAGGTTTTAGGGGCAGCGCATGCGAGCGAGATCTCATTTATCCAAGGCAAGGCCATGTACGGACCAATCGGCTCTTACATGTATCCCGATACGGATTCTGCAAAAGATATGACAGATATTATGATGACCGCATGGGCAAATTTTGCGCGCGACGGGGCACCGGGAGAGGTGAAAGGCGATGTATGGGCGCCGTTTAGCGCTATGGCCCCACATTACATGGTGCTGGATTCGTTAGGTCAGCATCGACTCGAGGCCGACGTTGCGAGTATCGATGAAATTCTGAACGAGGTGGCTGACAGCGCGCTGCTCAATTCCCAAGAGCGGTGCATATTGGCCTGGGAGCTCTCGACGGCACTAGGTGATCCTTCTTATGGCACCTACCGACGTTGGAATGGCGGTGAATGTGCAGCCACGGATGTGCGAGCCTTGAGGAAGACGATTCGTGAAGCGCTGGAAGACGAATTCGGTAGCGCATCTGTTCTGTAGACAGCTATTCGTCATCTCAGAGACGTTATGAATAAGGAACGGAATGAAGAGGGTGGGTAGTCTTCATGTGAGCGCGGCCCAGGTAAGCACACTACAGTGTCGATTGTCGTAGCGATTCTAGGGGCGTCTGGCAGCGGTAAATCGCATCTAGTCGCGTCCCTGGGGCCCGAGATGTTGGGTGTAACTGTCTCTGTCTTGCGCGTTGATGACTATTACCGTGACTTGGCGAATCTGAGCTTCGAGGACCGGGACGCTATCAATTTTGACCACCCTGATGCAATCGAGTTCGAGCGCTTGGTCAACGACCTTGCGTCGCTCAGGTCGGGCGAAGAGGTTAAGACGCCTGTTTACGACTTTACCCAGCACACACGCTCAGCCTTGAGTTTGTCGGTGCCGCCGTCCGATATCATTCTTCTCGAGGGTGTTCTGGCCATGTCTAACCCTGCGATCCGAGCACTTGTCGATTACACGATCTTCGTCGATACCCCGCTCGAGCTGTGTCTCGCTCGGCGTATTGACCGAGACGCTATTCAGAGAGGCCGCACAGAGGCCTCTGTGCGCGATTTCTGGGAAAGTCGAGCTATACCTATGTTTGCGCAGTTTGTCGCGCCATGGCTTTCTGAGGCCGATCTGGTTATTGATGGTAGTGAAGCGATCGATGAAGAGCTTTCTCGCATCGGCGAGTGGTTGCAGGCACTAATCTCGGATCATCAATCGTTGTAGCGAGTCGGGCAGTCAACGCTCCACACCGGCCTGTGCCAGAGTTCACACCTCGGGTAGGGGCGTAACTAAAAAACGCTGTCGAGCTTTTCGTGATTATAGAGTCTCCCGCTGCTTAGACACCCATCTGAAGTGACCAGCAAGTGTTTCATCACTCAGCAATAACTCGAGACTGTAAAACCGGGTTGCGAGCGTTAGTTCATCGTAAAGCGCATGTATACCGCGATGGCACTTTCGGCACACGTGGACGCCGATATTGAGCTCTTCTTTGCTAAAACGCCGACGGAAGCCCTTGCGACGGTGCATTTTCCGGGGGATAAGGTGATGAAAAGTAAGAGGCACCAGCCGCTGGCAGCAAGCGCAGGGGGATGCCTCTTTATGCTTTCGCATGGGGCGTTAGTTACTCCCCGCCGACAGTTACCTCGTCGATGAGGTTGCGTAATTCATCGCTGTCGGGACCTACACTCGACCCAAATTTAGCAACCACTTCACCGTTTCCTGAGACCACGTATTTGTTGAAGTTCCAGCGTGGGTAACCCTGTGCTTCTCCCAGTCCCTTGAAGACAGGGTTTACACGCCGACCACGCACTGATGTCGTTGCCATAACCGGAAATGAAACCTTGTACCTGCCGAAGCATACGGTTGCCGCATCAGCCTCGTCATTTTCTTCTTGGAAGAAATCGTCCGACGAAAAGCCAACGACAACAAGGCCCTTGTCCTTGTACTCCTGATGCAGGGATTCAAGGCCGGAAAACTGTGGGGTATACCCGCAGTTACTGGCTGTATTCACGATCAGCATTGGCTTACCAGCATAGCTTTCGCAAAAATTGATGGTCTCTTTGGAGCCTAGCTTTCGCATCTCCGTATCAAGAAACTCGGGGCATGCGATGGCTCCGCTAGAGAGACCAAGACCTGCGATGAGTGCAATAACGTTGTTTTTCATGAGACATCCCTTAATGATTTCTTGAGAGTATAAGCAAAATACTGAATCTTGGATTAATTGCACGTGAGAGCGTCGTGTAGCTGTCCACCTAGCATGCGGTGCAGGACACTAACGCAGCCGCGCAATGAGGTTTTCGACTTGCTCAATCGTCCAGTCGGGGTGGCAATGGAATGACGACGCGTGCGTGCCCCAGCGTCCCTTATCAGCCATGCATGGGTCGCTTGCGTCTATGTCGGGCACGAACGCAATCGTTGCGGCCTCGGAGGCCTTGGCTAGTTCTTCGCTCCAGATTGAGCGTGTAATAGGGTCGGTTTTGTTTTGAACAATCGCAATTGGCAGATCTAGCACCTTTGCTACCTCCAGTGCATCAGATTCACCGTAGGGTAAACCCCAAAAAAGAGGCGCTAAATACGCCATCGGCCGAAATAGGACGGACGGGAGCCCATAACCAACCCAGCCCCCCCGTTCTAGCGAATCACGGGTATTGAGCACGGGATCGAACAGCAATAACCCGTCTGCCCGCATCCCATTGGCTAGCGCATAGATTGAGGTAGCGCCCCCCATAGAGAGACCACAAATAATCACTGGTATGTCGTTATCCGGTCTTCCCCTCAACCACTCTCGTGCAGCAAGCACGTCACGGTATTCGGTCGCGCCCATGCGGAGGTAGCCATCGGTGTACTCCGAGTTGCCGTGGTTTCGTTGATCGAAGGTAAAGACAGACACTCCCGCTTTTTGAAGGCTGTCGTAAAATCCCAGCGTATTGAAAAAGGGCGACACGCGGCTCGATCCCGCACCATGAACAAAGAGTAGTGTGGCGCGGGGATTCTCCGCCGGCATCCACCAAGCCTCGAGCTGGAGCTTGTCGCTCTCAAAGATAATGTGCTCGACGTTGTTGCTATGCGGTGCATCGACAACGGGCTCAGATCCTGATTTGAGGCCTAGCCAAGGCATAGCGATACCGAAGATAAAGACCAGACTGAGAAAAAGAAGGATGGTCATACGGCGTCCAGTGAGTTTACTGCGCATACTGTTGGGCTTCGACTCAGAGGCTGAATCTATCTCGGAGGAAGCGAGCCACACCATCCTCGTCGTGATGGCCAATGACCTGGGTGGCTATATCTTTCAGTTCCTCGTCGGCATTGTCCATCGCGTAGGATTCAGTTGCGAACTCAAATAGGCTGATGTCATTGTCCCCATCGCCAAAAGCGATGACCTCCTTAAAGCCACTTCGCTCAGCCACATGCTTCACACCATTGGCCTTTGATCCTTGGCTGTGATGAACATCGAGCCACGCGAGCCCCTTGTCGCGAATCGCCATCCCCGAATAGGCCACCAAGTGCGGTTGGTGCGACACGAAGTCGATGACAGGCTCAATTTGCTCAAGTGGACCCATAGCGGACACATTGATGACGTGTGCGGTAGTGGGCATGGTTGTCAGCGGCTGCAAGGGCAGCTCGCGCTCACTCTCGAATAAATTGGCGAGCTTCTTTTCAAAGTCATCTCGGAGCGGCGCGTGGTAGACCGAATGGTGATCGCCGTCCTCGAGAGAGAAGACAAAGGGCGTGAGGTCCCGGGCGACAAACGCGCCGAGTACATCGCTGACCTCAGTTGGGGTTAGCAGGTGATGGTGACTGTAGCTTTGCAACGTCGGCTCCCAGATGACGGCGCCATTCTTCAGGACAAGAGAGCGGTCGAAGTTATCGTCTGCGAGTGGTGACAGTGCGGCTTGAAGTGTGCGTCCCGTGGCCACGGTGTAGACGATGCCGCTTTGGCGCATGAGCGATAGGGTTTCACTGGTAAAGGGTGAAATCTTCGACTGAGCATCGAGTAGTGTTCCATCCATGTCAAATACAACAAGTGTCATGGCGAAGGGCCTGTCGACTGGGGAGCCACAGGGTAGCGCAATCGCCGGACTCATCGCTAGATCATCCGATTGTGCGATTAACTGGTTTCCAGTTTTCTGGCAACGTGTTCGATTATTGAAATGAAACGTCTTGGATTCGGTCGTATTACCAAAAGGCGGAAACGTCCTTAAGGGAAGGTGTGTACGTAACCATTAAATGAAGCGTAAAAATCCAAGCTGTATAAAAAGTATCGAAGAAATGAGTAGAGATAACACGAGCAGTAAAAACGGGGGCGCAATGCAAAATCCAAAGGGCTTTAATCGACGGCGTTTTAATCAGTGGTTGGCTGCCTCATCCATTGCTGGAGCATCAGGCGCTGTTTTTGGAAAACAAACAGGCGACAATAAACACGTGGCAGTCATTGGTGCCGGAATTGTCGGAAGCTCAATTGCCTACCATTTATCAAAGCTTGGTGTGCGGGTCACACTCATAGAGCGAGAGACGGTGGCAAGTGGCGCCAGTCATGGCACCTTCGCATGGATTAACGCGACATGGGCCAAGCAGCCGAGGCACTACCACGCGTTTTCCCAACAAGGTGTGAACAGTTGGCGTCGACTGCAGGAAGAACTAGATCTACGCATCGTCTGGGGAGGCTCTCTCGAGTGGTTTGCTAGCGATAGCCGTCAGGCTCGCCTTGCCAGTGATATTGCGGAGCAGCAAGCGTGGGGAGAGCCTGCACGTATGCTTACGAGTGCCGAGGCACAAGCACGTGAGCCTGATGTCAATTTTCATGGGGCGACTCAGGTTGCGTCTTCCCCGCGCGACGGCGCGATAGATCCAGTGCTCGTATCGAAGGCCTTGGTAGATGCTGCGATTCAGCAGGGTGCTCAAGTCCTAGAGCGCTGCGAGGTGTTGAGTGTTGACGATTCCAGCAATCACAAAGGGAAGTTACTGAGAACGAGTTGTGGTCCTATTGAGGCGGATCGTGTCGTACTCGCGACAGGTCCAGCCCCGGCAGCCGTCAAGCGCTTTGGTGGGTTTGATCTTCCGCAGCGATCGACTCCTGGCGTCATCGTGGTAACGCGTCCAGTAAAACAGCTCTTACGCGGAATACTTGTCGCGCCGGGTATCCATATTCATCAGAGGATGGATGGCAGACTCGTCATTGGTGAACAAGACGGTGCACCCGATACCGCAGCGCATGCGGTACGACTGGCCCAGCGACCCAAACGGTTTCCCGATGATCTGGTGGCACAGCAGCATGCTCAGCGCTTACTCGCGACGACTCGTAATTATCTGCCGAGCGTAGGCGAGGTTGAGGTCGATGAAGTCATTATTGGGTGGCGTCCATTACCTGTGGATGGTCATCCCGTCATTGGCCCCAGTCCTGCGGACGACCGCGTATACGTGGCCATCATGCACAGCGGTGTATCACTGGCCGCCATTACGGGAGATTTGGTCGCTCGCGAATTGGCGGACGGCGTAGAGATGGCCTTACTTCGCCCGTTTCGTGCCAATAGGGTGTTTGATACCAAGAACCGATATTGATTTTCTGGAGTTTTTGATGGGCGTCGAGTGTTAAACCGGACTCATTTTTGGATCGTGCCAGACTAGGATCCATCGGGCCGTCGCGCAAAGTTGTGACTGAGGAGGCACTAAGCCTGACAGGGTGCGAACGAAAAAAAGAGGCGCTAAGCGCCTCTTTTCATATTCGCTGACCTCGAACATGTCAGTGAGATACGAGAACCAAGTCCTTAGTCAACGCATCGCGCGTGGTCTGTGCTACTTCAAAACGTGCGATTGGGTATGCAGCGTGCTCAACACTCGCAAAAAGCTTGGCTCCGTTTTTCAGAGCTGCGATTTGCTCACTGGATAGTTCGAAGCGCATGAAATGAACAGCAGAGGTTTTCTCATCGGTCTCGCGCTCGAGGTCTTCGTCAGCAATCACTTGGGCGACACCGTGCCCCTCGATTTCGAGGTTGATGCAGTTTTCAACGCCACGCATTTCACGCAGCCGCTCAGCTCGGACAATGGGATCACCGAACTCGATCATGAACGTCGCTTTCCAGTTGGTTCCATCAGGAATCAGCGGGTTATAGGCGGCTAGCTCATCCTCAATGCCAGCGACATCGAAGACTTTCTCGATTCGAAGCATTTCCTGAATCTGGTAACGAATCGTGAGCGCATCTTCGAAGTAGATGCGTGCGTTGTCGCCTAGCGCCAGCTGACGATTCTTCTTGTGTGCCAGTACCTCAGCACGAAAGTTGTCGCGTTGTTCTGAGTACTGCTCAAGCGACCACAGGTCGCTTCGGGTCAGATGTGACATGTCAATCTCCTTGTTACTTAAGGCCGTACGCTACGCGCAGCAACGTCATAGGGTGTTGCGCACTGTCTACCCCGTCTGCGAGGTGGGCAATATGTTCTCCGGCCATGGGGCAGTCTGAAATAAAATGGTCGGGCTTCTGGTCATTCACTTTCCGTACCGTGGGCCGCGCAATTTTAACGGACTTGTCGCGGGTTTCCTTTTTGACGGCATAGGTCCCGTCATGTCCAGAGCATCGCTCGTGTGCGATAACCGTTGTCTCCTCGATCAGCGAGAGAATATCGCGTGTCTTGAGGCCAATGTTTTGGACTCTCTGGTGACATGCCACCTGGTAGGCGATGTTGCCGAGACTCTCAGCGAAATTCGTTTTAAGTGCTTCGCCCTTGTGACGCATCCAAAGATATTCAAATGGATCATAGAAGGCAGCCTTGACCTTTTGCACATCCGGATCATCTGGGAAGAGCAAAGGAAGCTCCTGCTTGTACATCAGCACGCAAGAAGGGATTGGCGCTGTGAGGTCGTATCCTTGGTCTACTAAGCTAGCGAGCAGTGGAATGTTGGCTTCCTTTAAGGCCTCTACTGCGTCGAGATCGCCGAGCTCAAGCTTTGGCATCCCACAACACTTCTCCTTTGGAATGACATCAATGCTGACGTCGTTGTGCTGGAAGACCTTGATGAAATCTTCGCCGATGGAAGGACTGCTGTAATTACCGTAGCAGGTCGTATAGAGCGCAAGCTTGCCCGTGGTTGCGCCAACCGGAGTTGCTTCGATGTCAGTGATCAGCTTTTTGGCGCGCTTGATCAACGTGTTTCGATGTATTTCGGGTAAAGGTGCTTCCGCAGCAATATCGAACGTACTCTCTAGGGCTTTTCTAAAAGCGCCATTGTTGTTGAGCGCGTTCGCCGTTACGTCCACGAGCGGGATCATTGATATGCCGCTCATCAGGGCATCGGTTGATGTCAGGACCTTATCACGAAGTTTTGCGCCTTTCGTTTTGAAGTTTTGAGCTTTTGCTCGCAACATCAAGTGCGGGAAGTCGACGTTAAATTCGTGGGGTGGAACGTAGGGGCACTTTGTGAGGTAACACAGGTCGCACATGTAGCACTGATCGACGACCTTATTGTAATCGTCGAGCGACACCCCATCGACCTCGAGCGTTTCAGACTCGTCGATAAGGTCAAAAAGGGTAGGGAATGAGTCACACAGGCTGACACAACGTCTGCAACCGTGGCAGACATCGTAGACACGTGCAAGCTCATCATTGAGCGAGTCACGGTCCCAAAACGCTTCCGTTTTCCATTCTATTGGGTGCCGAGTGGGTGCGTCGACGCTACCTTCGCGCATGTGCTGTTGCCTCTGTTTAAAGTTGTTTGAACCAAAAGGGGGGACCAAAGTCCCCCCAGAACTCAAGTAGAGCCGAACTTAGGCGTCGAGGTTATCGAGTGCTTTCTGGAAACGATTCGCGTGGCTACGCTCTGCTTTCGCCAGCGTTTCGAACCAGTCTGCGATTTCATCAAAACCTTCGTCGCGCGCTGTCTTTGCCATACCTGGGTACATGTCAGTGTACTCATGGGTTTCGCCAGCGATTGATGCTTCGAGGTTCTTGACAGTGTCGCCCATTGGCAGACCAGTCGCTGGATCGCCTACAGCTTCGAGGTACTCAAGGTGGCCGTGAGCGTGGCCAGTCTCACCTTCCGCCGTTGAGCGGAAGACGGCTGCGACATCGTTGTAGCCTTCTACGTCTGCCTTTGAGGCGAAGTAGAGGTAGCGACGATTTGCTTGAGACTCACCTGCGAAGGCGTCCTTTAGGTTCTGTTCGGTTTGGCTACCTTTCAGTTCCATTGCTTTTTACTCCATTGTTGATCGTGTGACTTCGTGACGCCGCCGAGTCACCGGCAGCCTCTATACTATACCGCCTTGATATCAAAATGGTTCCAAAAAAAGCTGGCAAAACCGATCGATTTTTCCGATCGTATATGGGACAAATATACGACAAGATCGATGGAGCGACCGTGTCGAGGCAACCTACGTTAAAGCAGCTTAAGTACCTCTGTGCCGTGGCAGAGCACCAGCATTTCGGTCAGGCGGCCAAGGCATGCCATGTCAGCCAGAGCACGTTGAGTGCCTCGATTGTTGAGTTGGAGGATGTCCTTTCGGCGAGCCTAGTTGAGCGGAATAACCGTTCAGTACTGCTAACAGCTTTGGGGAATGAAGTCGTTGCCCGGGCGCGTGCAGTCCTGACCGATGTAGATGACGTGGTGGCTCTGTGCGAGGCGTCGAGGGAGCCATTTCAAGGGACGATTCGCCTGGGCGTCATCCCCACCATAGCGCCGTTTGTCCTGCCTTCGATGCTCAAAGCACTGCGCTCGGCGCATCCAGCCTGTAAGTTATTTGTGCGCGAAGATTTATCTCAGGCCCTGGTGAACGCGCTTAAGGTGGGAGAGCTCGATGTACTTTTGCTCGCTCTACCATTTCCTACCGAGCACACGGATACGCTGACGCTATTCGGAGATCCCTTCTATCTTGCGACCTTGCCTAACTCGAGGCTCGCTTTGAGTCAAAAGCTGAAAACCAAGGACCTACAAGGCGCGGAGATGCTGCTGCTAGAGGAGGGTCATTGCCTTCGCGAACATGCACTCGAGGCCTGTAAGCTGAGGGAGAAAGATGTCACCGTGCCGTACCAAGCGACCAGTCTAACGACGATTGTTCAAATGGTTGCTAATGGCATTGGAACCACCTTGTTGCCAAAGATGGCCACCGATGCTGGCATTGCCGAGGGGACGGACCTCGTTCTTCGTCCGTTTGATGAGCCCGATGTAGGCCGGCAGATCGGTTTAATGTGGCGAAAAAAAACGCCCCGGAAGCATGAGTTCAATCTCCTCGGGGCGTTTATCCAGTCTTGCCTGAATTAATCAGGCAAACGTAGCTTAAAAATTACGGCGCAGCGTAGCTCCGTAAGTTCGGGGTTGATTTGGGTAGCCAGTCAGACTGCCCGTCTGAGCCACCGCTGGGAACCAGGTGATGAGCCATTCGTCATTGCTTAGGTTACGGCCCCAGATCCGCAGATCCCAATCACCGCGCGTGAGACCGAAGCTCGCATTGACCATACCTACTTCACGTGTGCGGAAGCCCCGCTCTTCAAGCGCGAGGTTGTTAAGTGAGATATCACCACCCCCGTTGATGTCGACGGCACTGTCATACTGATAGTCAGCTTGTACGAAGCCATTCATGCCACCCAGCATGAAGTTATAGGTAGCAATAGCACTAATACTGCGCTTGTGAATACCTGCCGGTGTGAGTCCGGTAAAGTCAGCGGGCTGACCGTTTAACTGGGCTCCGGTGAAGTCATCATAGATAGGGTCGAGGAACGTTCCAGAGACCGCAAGCGTCATTGCCTCAGAGGCCTGAAGAACCAGGTCAACTTCAACTCCTTTTGTTGACTGCTTACCTGCATTGGTTAACACGAAGCCTGTGCCCAAGAAAGCGTTCGACTGGAATCCCTCGATACTCTGTTCGAAGATCGCGGCATTAAGCGTTCCCCAGTCGGCAGCGTATTTGATGCCAAATTCCAGTGTTGTTGCCTCTTCGGGTCCAGCTAGGCGTGTTCCGAGAGTGAGATTATTTGGCAAGGCGAAGCCAGATGCGGCAAGCCCATCTCTCTCTCCCTCAGTAGGTCGAGAATCTCTCGAGAGGTTCCAAGAAGTGCCCTTGAAGCCCGTGCCGTAAGTCAGATAGATGTTCAGGGCATCGCTGTAAGCATGCGAGAGGCTAGCCGTATAGGTTGTCTTGCTATCGTTGGATGTTCCTGGTTGAGATGGGTTAGGGATACCCAATAACTGCGGCAAGAACTGCAACGCCTCAAATGCGACAAACGGGTTGTTGTCTGTCGGCGCTATAGCCCCAACCGTCGCCGCTACGGTCTGGATATAACCGGGGACTGCTTCCGGGGGAATTGCTGTGATAGCTGGAATGCCCAAGCCCGCGAATCCTCCGGTGTAGGCGAGGTTCGTTAGCGCTGTGATCCCATCTGCGCCGCGGATATCAAGTTTTGAGAAAACATCATTGTTTTCTTGGCTGAGCGTGATGTTCTTATCGTCATTCAGATAGTTCAAACCTACCGTGAAGTCAGTTTTCTCAGATAGTGGGAACGTCATTTGGCCAAATACGGAGTATGACTCGTTGTCTTGAGTCGCCGTCTCAATGACGCCATCCCCATCGGCAAAGAATGTGCCGGGAGCTAGTCCTAGCAAGGCCTCAAATCCACCAGTCGATGCGGCTCCCGCTGCGATGTCACCACCACCAACCAATAGGTTGATGTAGTTGCGCCACTGTGAGCCGAATTCGATGCTATTTTCAAAATCGATAGACTCATCAAAGTAGAAGCCACCAATCAACCAGTCAGCATTCCCCGCCGTGCCGGTCAGGCGGATTTCCTGGGTGAAGGTTGAGATATCCGTTTCGCCCGTATTGTTCCCAATGGCGTCCGCGGCGGTAAAGTCCACATCGGCAAGCGGTTGGTCGAAATATGAGTTCCGATATGCGGTAATCGAACGAACATCGACATCACCAAATGAGGTTTTGTAATCGACAGTAATACCTTTGTTCTCGCCTTTGTTTATCGTGTCAAAATTGCCGTAATGCCTGAAATTGAAGCCATCTTCTGGGATGTAAGCCTCTCCAGGGACCACTGAAAGTGCCGACAGAGCAAAGCCTGCGGGGCCATTCACCAGGTTAGCTGTACCACAACAGACTTCGTCTATTTCGTCATAGTCCATGATCACACGAACTTCACTGGTTTCGCTGAGTTCAGCTAGGAAGTCTGCGCGAGTATTCCAGCGATTACGATTGTTAAAGTCAGTACCTGTAGGCACGTTATCGAAGTATCCGTCCCGCTTGAGCATGCTGCCACTCAAGCTGAAGGCGACAGAATCAGACATTGGACCTGTGTAGAGAGCCCTAACGGACTCCTGACTATAGTTGCCGAAGCCCACTTCCAGCGATCCTCGACTCTCGAATTCGGGTGCTTTGGTTGTTACAGAGATCACGCCCGCTGATGCGTTCTTTCCATACAGCGTGCTTTGAGGGCCCTTGAGTACCTCAATCTGTTGAATATTGGGCAGATCTGAAATGCGAGCCTGTGAGCGCGAGAGATACACGCCATCCACAAAAACGGCTACGGAGGGCTCGATGCCTGGGTTGTTCGCGCCGTTACCAAAGCCACGAATAACGAAGTTGGTTTGGATAGAGTTCTGGAACTGCGGTACGCGCAGTGAGGGGACGACCGACTGCAAATCCAGTAGATCTCGCACTTCGGCGCGCTCGATGACCTCGCCCGTCACTACACTGACCGACAAGGGAACATCCTGAATAGACTCAGCTCGCTTTGTCGCCGTAACGACAACCTCTTCCATTGTTTGCTGAGCCAGAGAGGGAACGCTTATAGCTGTGATAACAGCTAGGCCCAGAGATTTTGATACAAACTTCATACGACCACCTTAATTACTGTTTTTTGAGTGATTTTTGCTGACGAAATTGCGCTGTAGCCGAATGACACTAGCAGTAAACGTGAGTAAAGCCAAAACGAGTGGTTAGCGTTTGAGTGGGAACACCTGGAACGGCTTTTTCAGCTCACAGCGGCCTGAGAGACACCTTCTGGTACCGCGGTTTTTCATTATTCGGGGGGGAGGTAAGGGCTCATACAGTGAACGCCAATGAAGTCCTCGGCCGGCTTAATCAAATACCCAATGTTTGTATCGAAGTCAGATTGGCGTTTTTGGTAGTCGGGTTAGAGCTGGTTCTTCCGCGTAGTGACGAGGCAATGAGCCCATTAGAACTGCTTCGTATGTTTGGTTCGGAAGGGCGTGGTGCCTTTGGTGTTCTTGACCACGCGATGCCGTTTTGGCGGCTGGCGAGTCGGGACCAAATGCATGGGGCCATTGCCAATGAGATCACGACGGCCAATCTTCTTGAGCGCCTCCCGCAGTGCAGGCCAGTTATCGGGGTCGTGGTATCGCAGAAATGCCTTGTGTAGTCGGCGCTGTTTAATGCTTCTGACAGAAGGAACCCGTTTGCTGTCGCGACCCACTTTTTTAAGAGGATTCTTTTCACTGTGATACATCGCCGTCGCCAAGGCCATTGGGGATGGGTAGAACGTTTGCACCTGATCTGCACGGAACTTGTTGCGCTTGAGCCACAAGGCCAGGTTGACCATGTCATTGTCGGTGGTTCCAGGGTGCGCAGCGATGAAGTAGGGAATTAGATACTGCTTTTTGTTCGCGGCCTTGGAGTATTTATCAAATAGCTGTTTGAAACTGTCGTAGGTCCCAATACCAGGCTTCATCATCTGGTCTAGCGGGCCATCCTCTGTATGCTCCGGTGCAATTTTGAGGTAGCCACCTACGTGGTGTGTCACAAGCTCTTTGACGTACTCCGGTGTTTCAACCGCAATGTCGTAGCGAAGCCCCGATGCGATCAACACCTTCTTAATCCCGGGTACTGCGCGAGCACGTCGGTAAAGGTGTATCAACGGTGTCTGATCGGTATTGAGGTTTTTGCAAATACCCGGGAAAATACAGCTTAACTTCCTGCACTTTGCTTCGATTTCTTCGCTTTTACACGCGAGGCGCCACATATTTGCAGTGGGACCACCGAGATCCGAGATGACGCCCGTGAAGTTTGGACTGGTGTCACGAATCTTTTCGATTTCGCGAACAATGGAGTCCTCAGAGCGGTTTTGAATGATTCGTCCTTCATGCTCCGTAATCGAACAGAAGGTACAACCACCAAAACAGCCACGCATGATGTTTACCGAGTGTTGAATCATCTCCAGGGCTGGGATTTTGGCATCTCCGTAGGTTGGGTGTGGGCGACGTTGATAGGGCTGCTCGAATACCCAGTCGAGTTCTGGCGTCGACAGCGGAATTGGCGGCGGATTAAACCAGACCTCTCGATCACCATGTGCCTGAATAAGTGCCAGTGCGTTATGCGGATTGGTTTCTTTATGCATGACGCGCGCGGCATGCGCATACAAAACCGGGTCGTCCTTCACTGTCTCGAAGCTGGGGAGCCTAATGACATCACGATCGGGACGGCTACTTGCCATCAACGAGACGGGTTGAGCCTCTTGAACTACTGCCTCTTTGACTGATGCTGATTCACTGTCACAGACCTCAGGTTCCATGCTGTTGTAGGGATTGAGCATCGGCTCGACTTTTCCGGGCTCATCGACGGATGTTGAGTCGATGACTCGATAGCCGGGTAGCGGTTCTGAAACGAGAAAGGCTGTTCCTCGCAAATGGTGCAGATCGCCGATTTCTTTGCCGTTGGCCAGGCCATGCGCTAAGTCAACGATGGCGCGCTCTGCATTGCCATACAATAGAATATCCGCCTTACTGTCGACGAGAACCGAGCGCCTAACGTTGTCGCTCCAGTAATCGTAATGGGCCATCCGACGAAGACTCGCCTCAATGCCCCCAATGACAATGGGTACATCACGGTAAGCCTCACGGGCGCGTTGGCTATAAACGGTGACAGCGCGATCAGGGCGTTGGCCCGCCACATCACCGGCGGTGTAAGCATCATCATTACGACGCTTTCTGTCAGCGGTGTAGTGGTTGATCATGGAATCCATGTTGCCAGCAGCGATTCCAAAGAATAGGTTGGGTTTGCCCAGCGCGTTGAATGCCTCTGCGCTGTGCCAATCGGGTTGCGAGATAATGCCCACGCGAAAGCCTTGACCCTCAAGAACTCGCCCGACCACAGCCATACCGAAGCTGGGGTGGTCGACGTAGGCATCGCCCGTCACGATAATAATGTCGCAACTGTCCCAGCCGAGTGCATCCATTTCGGCACGGGACATGGGTAGCCAAGGTGCGGGTCCAAAGCACTCCGCCCAATATTTTCGGTGTGCAAAAATGTCTGTCGGTTTTTCGTTCACGGGAGTTGTGGCTTCTGCTCTCTCAGCTCGTCAGGGACCTCGAGATCCGCACCACAGTGCTTGCAGTGTTGCGCATCAGTAGCATGATCTACGCCCGCACACACTGGGCAGTTCCATGCTAGCGTTTGAGCGGCTCGACGCGATCCCAATCTCTCCCACAGTTTACTGGTTACGATCGCTGTCGGCACAGCCAAAATCGAATAACCGATCAAAATACCAATCGAGGCGACAAATCGCCCCACGGGCGTTCCCGGAACAACATCCCCGTACCCGACCGTCGTGATCGTGACGACGGCCCAGTAAATACTCATTGGAATACTGACAAAGCCGTGCTCAGGTCCGTCGATGACGTATAGCAGGCATCCAAATACGACCACCGTCACTATGACGATTGAGAAGAACACCATGATAGACCGCGCCGTAGCACGCATGAGTCCGATGATCTCGATATATTCCTCATGCAACTCGAAGAGGTGCAATATTCGAAAGACGCGCAAAACACGGAGCACCCGAATTACGATGAGCGATGAGGCTTCAGGAACAAACAGTGTGAGAAGCGTCGGTAGGATGGCTAGAAGATCGATAACGCCCCAAAAGCTGATGGCATAGGCCACGGGGTTGCGAAGACACCAAAGTCGGACCAGGTATTCCACGGTGAAGACAAGTGTGAAGCTGATCTCGAAGGTCCGAAAGAGATCTCCGTAGTGTGCATGGTAGACATCCATCGAGTCGAGCATTACTACCGTCACACTGGCAAGGATGGTGATGAGCAGTGCCACATCAAACAGGTTTCCACCGCGCGTTTCCGTTCCAAAGATCACGGTTTCCACGGCGTCTCTGATTGGTCTGGCCTCACTCACGGTCAGTCGTTCCTATCAAGCTGCTCAGTGTCGGCCAGACCACGTCGAGTAGCAGTGGTTGTGCTGAAGCGTTCGGATGCGTTTGATCGCTTTGCATGAGTTCGCTGGATAAGAAAATGCTCTCGACAATAAAGGGGAGTGCTACAACGTTATCGCCATTCGCGAGCTGGCTGTAGGACTCGCGGAACAGCGTGGTATAGCGCCTTCCCAAATTAGGTGGTGCTTCTGCCGCGAGCAACAGCACTTTGGCACCCTTTGCTAAGGATGCCTCAGTCATGGCTGCTAAGTTTTTTCGCATCTGCTTGATCGGGTAGGCGCGAAGCCCGTCGTTACCGCCAAGTTCAATAATCACAATGCTGGGCTCGTGTTGCTCCAGTAATGAAGGTAATCTTTGCGCGCCACCTCCCGTGGTGTCACCCGAGATGCTTGCATTGATAACGGAAGCGCCAGGTGATTGGTCTGATAGTTTCTCGGCTAGCAGGTGAACCCAGCCTTGTTCCATGTCCATACCATAAGCGGCGCTCAGGCTGTCGCCTATGACAAGAACGGTTGGCGGGGTCTCACCGGTCGCGGGGTAGGGTAATGCAGCGGCCAGCAATACAAATCCAGCGATCAGACGATGTCGTAAGTGATGCCAGAGGTATAAATGCATGATCAAAACATCCCAGTTGATTAAGCGAGTCAGCACGGCCGAATCCGAGCTAGAAATCCTGCGAGGGATCGACTTGGAAATCAAGCGTGGTGAAACGGCGGCCATTGTCGGTGCGTCGGGGTCTGGTAAGTCGACGTTGCTTGGTCTATTGGCGGGACTCGATGCGCCGAGCTCAGGCGAGATCACCTTGGACGGCGTCAATATTGTTAATTTGGATGAGGACGAGCGCGCCATACTTCGCAGTGAGAAGGTGGGCTTCGTTTTCCAGAATTTTCAGTTACTCCCAGCGCTCACGGCATTGGAGAACGTTATGCTGCCGCTTGAGTTGGCTGAGATCGACAGTGCGCGCGAGAAATCGGAGGAGTTCCTGTCACGTGTGGGTTTGGCAGAGCGTTTCCATCATTACCCACGAACGCTGTCAGGTGGCGAACAGCAGCGTGTTGCCATTGCGCGCGCCTTTGCGTCGCAACCCCTTATCTTGTTTGCCGATGAGCCAACAGGAAATTTAGACACGACCACGGGAGCAACGGTGGTTGAACTACTGTTTGGGCTCAACAAAGAGGAGGGCACTACCCTGGTACTGGTCACTCACGACAACATCCTTGCAGATCGTTGCCAGCGAAAGTACATCATGACGGCGGGTCACCTCGAAGAGGCCTCATGACGTCTCCCGTGATCGCTTCAATTCGATTACTAATCCGTGATTGGCGGGGTGGCGAGTTAGGGGTGCTGTTCAGCGCACTGCTGTTGGCGGTATCGGTTGTCGTCGCCATTAGCGGCTTCGTGAACCGACTACAATTCAACCTCGAGCGCGAGTCTGCCAGCTTTTTGGCCGCGGATTTGGTGGTATCCAGCTCGAAACCCATACCGGCACCCTGGATGGATGAAGCAAGCGCCTCCGGATTGGCCCAGGGCGAAACCATCACCTTCTCCTCCATGGTGATCTCGGCGAACGACGAAATGTTTCTCGCTTCCGTTAAAGCAGTGGGCGGTGCCTATCCGCTGCGTGGTGCACTGTCAGTCGACAAGGGCTTGCCTCAAGCATCCATTGACATTCCCGAGCCGGGGACAGTTTTTTTGGCGCCGCGGCTCATTCAACAGTTGTCGGCCTCTGTAGGCGATGAGGTTTACGTAGGTGACGCAACGTTAACCGTTGCTGGCACTCTGTTGAGTGAGCCCGATTCGACCACTGGTTTTTTTGGCTACGGCCCTCGCCTAGTTATGAACACAGCGAATCTCGACGAGACTGGGGTAGTGCAACCGGGTAGTCGAGTGACCTACCGATTGTTAGTGGCGGGTGAGACAGATGATTTAACCACTTATAGAGAGTGGGTTGAGCCACAGCTAGTGCAGGGTCAGCGATTGTCGAGTGTCGATGAGTCGCAGCCAGGTATTGGCGCCACGCTGGACCGCGCACGTGGCTTTTTACTGCTGGCAGGCAGTCTCGGTGTCATGCTTGCAGCGGCAGCGATACTGGTCGCTGCACGTCGTTTTGGTGAACGACACACCGATCAGGTAGCGGTGATGAAAAGTTTGGGCGCCACGCGGGCAACAATCCGGCAGCTATATGCTTTTAGTCTGGCGTGGCTTGGTTTGATTTCAATTGGGTTGGGCAGTGGGATTGGTTGGCTAGCCCAAAGTGCAATGTTTAATGCGCTTGCAGGGCAACTTCCTAGCGAGATCACGCGTATTGGTATTGCGCCGTATATCACGGGCGCCGTCACCGCCTTTGTTTGTATTGGGTTTTTTGCATGGCCACCGCTGGCGCGCTTGGGTGGTGTATCGCCACTCAGAGTAATTCGTCGCGAAGAGACCATTGCGGACGCCACTCGTTCCACCGATTTGGTACTGGGAACCGCTTCCTTGGGGCTGTTAATGCTCTGGTATAGCAGCGATTGGAAGTTGACAGGTGCGCTCATCGGCTCAATAGCGATTACGGTCGGACTTGGTTTCTTAGTCGCTCAGACTCTATTGACGGGGAGTCGGCAGGTGGGGAGCAGTGCCGGCAGCGTCTGGCGACTCGCCTTGGCTGGAATGCAACGACGGGGAACCTCCAGTGCATTTCAGGTCGTTATTTTCGGGATAGCCATTATGCTACTGCTGGTACTCACGTCGGTCAGAACCAGCCTGCTTGACCAATGGCGGCTGCAGATTCCCGAGGGAACACCGAATCACTTTATCCTGAACGTTGCTCCAACCGACGAGTCATCACTCCTTACCTTCTTTGCTGATCGGGATATCGAGGTTGGCGAGCTGTACCCAGCGGCACGAGGCCGTGTGATGGCGGTGAACGGCCAGCCTCTGCCTGATTGGGATCGGTTTGAAGAGGGGGCGCGTCAGCGTGAGGCCAACTTTACTTCCACGGACACCGCTCCTGAAGGTAATAAAATTGTTTCAGGCGCCTGGTGGGAGGTTGGTACTGAGCTAT
>CABYVD010000027.1:0-29737 GCA_902522335.1 Halieaceae bacterium
GACAAAGACGCCCCTGAGTGATTCCCTGATGCGGCTGCTTGAATGGTTACCGTCTCGCTTGCTGGTGCTGAGCTTCTCTGTATTCGGCGATTTCGATAAATCCATCGAGCACCTCACGGGCAAGGGCATGACGCTAGACGTTGATACGGGGGATTTTCTGGAAGATGCAACAGATGCGGCCGTTACTTTGCTGGGAGATGCATCTGTCTACAATCGACTCTTTGCCGTCTTTCATCTGCTCGAGCGAAGCTTTCTACTCTGGCTAGGTGCGGTTGCGCTGCTTGCTCTAATTTGAGCTGGGGTGGCTCAATCGCGAGGACGACGCGTCGCTTGCACAATATTATAGAAATGCGTCGTCATCTCTTGGCGACTCGTAATATGGCTGTAGTCTTCCGGAGAGTGGTGCTTGCCGACATCCAGCGATACAGTGGTGCCAAAGCGCTTAAGTGCCTCGCGCATATGCATGGCCATACGAAATGGCTCGGCAATATTTGAAGCTACGTGGAAGAGACGTGTGTTCTGCCCGTGGAAGAAGACGGGAACTACAGTGGGCTGATACTGCATGGCCAGCTTGGCGATAAATGTGGTCCAAGGTGCATCAACCACATCACCGAACCCGGGAGCATCTGCTGTCGATACGTGACCGGAAGGAAACAAAATCAATGGCACCCCATTCGCGAGGGCTTTGCCGGCAAGTTGCTTGGAGCGCACATTCCGCTTAGCGGCTTCTTTAGTTTCTGAAAAATCGATGGGCAGGAAATGCGGGACCAAATCGCGGTCCTGACAGAGCAACGAGTTGATAACGACTTGGAAGTCATTTGCGTAGTCCAGGGCTATATTGCACATGATCAAGCCGTCGATAACACCGAACGGGTGGTTCGCTATGAACAAAACCGGACGATCTTTAGGAATGTCAGCAAGAGGGCTGGTATCCCCATCAAGCGTGATATTGGTGAGCTTAAAGGCTTCTCGGAAGAACATCCTCGAGTCGATAGCTCGGGCTTTTAGCGCCTGGTAATGCTCTTCCATTTCATGACGACCCAGAAAACCCTCAAGGACGCGCACAAAGGCACGCGTTAACGGGCCATCCTCGGGTGACTCATAAGTAAGCTTTGGCTTATCCACCAGGTAGTACTCCAACATGGGGTCCACGTCGGATAGGAAATGAGGGTCATTAATAGCTGGAGTGTCTGTCATGTGCATTATTGTCTGCAGTACCGATCCGCCTAATCGTCATACGCATTTTGGTCAACTTAAGACCAGCGCGAGTTTAGGCGCTCTCGTAATTCCATTCCAGTGGCGTTTACCAAATTTGGAACAGCGCTGTGCCAATAAACGTACCGAGGGCGTAACCAAGGACACCGACGAGAACGCCAGGCGTGACCTGATCATGCCAACCTTTGGCTGCGGCCATGGCGGGGGCTGTGGTAGCTCCCAGAATAGCGGCATTGCTAGCTGTCAGCAGCTCCGGAATGGTTAGTCCAAACTGGCGACCTACTATCAGAAGTACCGCGAGGTGAACACTCAACAGAATGGCCACCAATACAACGAGTAGCGGCGCGACACTGATCATGGCCCTGATATCAGCGCCGGCGGCAATGGCGGCAAAAAAGGTGAATGAAAGGGCAACACCCACTTCAAACGCGCCGGCAAACCAGTCGCGAATTTGCGGAACCGCGGTGGCGAGACTTACGGTGATCAGGGTCATTATGGCGTAGCGCCAGCTAGGAATATCCAGCCACCAGCACAGTAAGTCGGTGATGGCCACAATGCCAGCGGATGCGGCCAACGCATAACTGATACTCGATGCGGTGACCGTCGTCTCAGCCATTTTGCTCGCTCTGCTATCACCGTGCGCAACGAAGCGGCTGGCAATCCAATGGGCACCCGGAATCAGTGCGATGATGCTCAAAAATACGGCTGAGAAGAGGTTGTCTGCTGCGGTGGCTGCAGAAAAGAATGAAGCGTCCGCGCTCAAACCTGTGATCTCTCCAAGCGCCGCGTAATTAACCGAGCCACCAATATAGGTCGACGCGAATAGTCCGACGATGCCCGCCTCGCGACGATCGGCAGCGAGGTCGGAGGCCGTCCCTAACTGGCTTAAATCGAGGAGTAAGGCCGCGACAATAACACCTGCGACGGTGCCTAATGTGGCAATAAGGAAGGCGGCAGTTGTTCGCGACGCTTCTCGCGCCAGTCGGCGGATATCTGCCTGAAACAGAAACAAGGGGATCAGCATTGGGACGATGTAACTGAAAATGAAGCCGTATGCGGGAGCCGAGTGAGGAATGATGCCCAGATTGGCGGCAACAATGGCGAGCAAGATGACGACGACAGTACCGGTAATCTTCTGTCCGAGACCCGTTCGCTCCGATGCAAATGAAATGGCTGATAAAAATAAGATCGCTGCGATTACAGCAAAGTGCTGATCAGCGGGTATGAGAGACATAGCGTCACCTTGTTTATTGTTTTGTTCCCAGAGACCTAGAGAATACCCCAGTCATCATCATCCGTCTCTGATCTGTTCGCTTAAACTAAGCGCCAAGAGCGAATGCCGAAAGCAAATGCCAAAAGAAACCGCCGAAAGAAAGTGGGCTCGAGTGGCGGCTGCTCGGAGTCGTTCTCCCCGGTTATTACCGCGCGTGGTTCTGTCATAACCAGTGCACTCGTGAGACACTTGCCCCATGTCTGATATCCCCGAAACAGCCACTGCCAGTCCTGACGTCATCGCCGCCGAAATGGCGCGCCGACAGGCACTGTTGGCCATGGGTATCAGTGTTTATAGCTCACGATTTGATTTCCCTGGGGCCGCGAAAGCCCAGCGTTTGGCAGTGCCCATACCTGAGGTCAATGAACCAGCGGTCGTGAGCAGATCGGTCGAGCCGCGGATTGAAACCCGCAGCACGCCTGTGCCACAAATGCCTAAGACGACCACCAGTGGCTCAGTTTCTCGTGTGCCGGTTTCAAAATCGAGAGAGCCTGAGTCTTCCTCTGGGTCTGAATCGGTCTCGTTCTCTGTGTTGTTGGCGTCAGCGGGGCCATTTTTGTGGCTTGAAGAACTGGGCGATGGTCTGATTAGACAAGATCAGCTGGCCCTTATTAATGCGATGGCGCGTGCGATTTCGACGCCTACCACAAAGCTAATGCAGCAGCAGTTTGACTGGCCTGTGGCCGGAAACAGCGCATTGTCGGGTGGTGCGGAGTCGGCAAAGCAGGCCTTGCATGGGCTTATTCAACGCATGGCGCGGGAAGTCGGTGCGAAACGAGTCATTCTTATGGGCGACTGTCACTACTTACCTGATCGGATTGTTCAGTCAGGGGTACGGATTCCGTCTACCCTGGCGATGCTCTCTGAGCCGGCTCTTAAGCGAGTCGCTTGGGAGGCCCTAAAACCACTTAAGTCGCTCAGTCTTGGGTAAATTCACAGAGATTAGCTCGGAGCAGGTAGCAAACCTCTCGCTCGATAGTCTTTACGACAGCGATCAACCCCCGTCACTCGATGCGCTTACGCGATTATTGGCTAAACCCGCAGGCAGGGCCTGGGCCATTTCAGCAGCGCAGGGTATTCAGGGCGTAGTCTGGTTTTCGGTGGTTCAGGACGAGGCAGAAATTATTGATATTCGAGTGGGTGAGCGCTTTCAACGGACTGGCATTGGTGAGTCGTTATTGACACAGTCTTTTGAGAAATTGCGCTTGTCCGAAATCCAATCGGTTTTTCTCGAAGTACGGTCTAGTAACACCGCCGCTTTGGCTTTGTACGAAAAGCTCGGCTTTGCAATGATGGGGCGACGGGAAAATTATTATAAGACGGCAGCGGGGCGCGAGGACGCGCTGATGATGCGCTGCGATTGGTAATTGGAGTTCGAAGCAGTGAATATTTTAGAGACGGACCATTGGTGCATGATGCTCCCCGAGGAGTGGCATGCCGAGAATGACGATGATGTCATTCGTATCGTCGATCAGGACGATGTCGGTGAAATTGAAATCACCACATTGTATAAGCAGTCGGGCAGAGTGACTGCTTCCGATGTTGCAGCAATGGCGTCGGAGGAATCGCCTGAGATCACTGAATGGCATCAAGCGCGGGCTGGCGGGTTTGAAGGTGTAACTGGGGTATATCGCGAGGACGGTGCGTCTGTTCGTGAGTGGTATCTCGGGTCCGAAAGCCTACTGCTTTACATCACCTATGTCTGCGCTGAAGAGGACGAAGGTCTCGATGATGCATCAGTGGATGAGCTCTTAGGGACCCTGGTTGTTGGGGATTCCCAAGCCGCTTAGGCGATCTCCCCTGTGACCCGGACACGCTTGCTGCCCGTTTGCACCTCAACCTGAGCTTTATTTGCCCTTTCAATGCGCGCATCAATCACGTTTTTGGCGGCTATTAATAGCCCTGTAATGATGAAGGCGCCCGGCGGCAATATGGCCAGCAGGAGGCCGGTGTAGTCTGACGCCACTATCAACACCCAGTCTTTCGCCATGGGCCCCAGTAGTAAGTCCATATTCGCCATGACGGCGCCGGTGCCTAATAGCTCGCGGATAGCGCCTAGCACCACCAGTACCAGACCAAAACCCAGCCCCATCATGACACCATCAGCCACAGCCGGCATCAACGGATTCTTGGCGGCAAACGCGTCCGCGCGGCCTAGAATGACGCAGTTAGTTGTGATGAGCGGAAGAAAAATACCGAGGATTTGATACAGCTCATAGGCGTAGGCTTGCATCATTAGCTCGGTACCCGTCACGGCTGCTGCAATGATGAGAACGAAGGCGGGGAGTCGAATGGAATCTGTGACCACGTTGCGAATAAGTGAGACACATAAATTTGAGGTGACCAGTACAAACAGCGTTGCGATGGCCAAACCCAGTGCGTTGACCACGCTCGCAGTGACAGCGAGTAATGGACACAAACCGAGAAGCTGCACTAAGGCGGGATTGTTCTTCCACAAACCATTGTGGGTTATCTGACCATAAGACGGAGTGCTCATGATTCGTTCGCCTCTCTGATTTCAAACAACGCGCTTCTGTTATTCTGACTGTACTCTATCGCGCTCTTGACCGCCGCAACGACCGCTCGGGGTGTGACGGTTGCACCCGTGAAGGCATCGAACTCACCACCATCTTTGATCACAGCCCATTTCTCCGGCGCTGGATCACCGAGCGTTTTATCATCAAATGACAGCACCCAGTCGGACTTTTTCAATTCGATCTTGTCGCCGAGCCCAGGTGTCTCTCTGTGGCTCAGAACACGCACACCAGCGACAGCACCGTCGCGCCCAATGCCTACCAACAAACGAATATCACCGCTGTAACCATCGCGCGCCGTTGCGGGCAAAATGATGCCGGTGACCTCGTTGCCGCGTCGTGCGCGATAACCCGTACCGGGTTCTCTCAAAGCGAGGAGCGAGTCTTCTGCGTCGACAACAAAGCCGTCATCGATGAGATCATTGTCGTGCGATTCGCGAGGAAATATCTCGAGCAACTGTTTGGCTTCTGCCGCGCGCTCCGCGGCGGCGATCGGCTCTTTGGTTTGCTCATAAACGCCACTGATTAAACCCGAACCAACAGCGGCAAACGCGGCCAATAGGCTGGCACCAATGAGGCTAGATACGATGACTCTCATTCGTCCGCCTCCACTTTTTTGGTCCCGTAAACCGTTGGCTGTGTGTACTGATCGATGAGCGGCGCAGCGAAGTTCAGCAAGAGCACGCCAAATGCGACGGCATCAGGGTAGTTTCCATGGACGCGGATCAAGTAGACGAGGATACCGACCATTGCGCCAAAGATGAGGCGTCCTTTGTTAGAAACCGCAGAACTCACGGGGTCTGTAATGATGAAAAATGCCCCGAACATGGTGGCGCCACTAAAAAGGTGGAACAGCACCGAGCCACCACCAGTAGAGCTACCTTCATCGTAACCCAGTGCCGCACAGATCGTGAGAGCGGCCAGCATGCCAACCGGCGCATGCCAGGTAAAAATGCGCTGTCTCAGCAGCCAGATACCACCCGCAAGAAAAGCAAGGTTGACCCAATCCCAACCAAAGCCTGCGATGGGGCCTGTGAGCTCAGCTTTGGATTGCATGAGATCGTCAAACAACATGCCGGAGTTCTGTCTGAACAGATCCAAGGGGGTGGCCGCTGTAACGGCGTCATAACTTGAGGCAGCAAAGAGGGCTTTGAAGGCATCCACAATACCTGGCACCTCACCGATACCTCGCGGCTCGGTCCACGAACTCATTTGCAGTGGAAACGAGACGAGTAAGACGACGTAGCCCACCATCGCGGGATTGAACGGGTTATACCCCAAGCCCCCGAATACATGTTTGCCGAGGAGAACCGAGACACCGATGCCGACAGCGATTAGCCACCACGGTGCGTAGGGAGGCAATGCAATGCAGAGTAGCGTTGCCGTGACGATCACGCTGTGATCTCTCAGCGGCATTTTGTAATCCTTTCCTCTCAGCCAAAGGGCCCAAGCCTCAAACGCCAAAGCCAATGCCGACCCAAAGACAATATTGATAATGGTGCCCGGCCCGAAAAACCACGTAAGGACCAACACGCCGGGAATCGTGGCGAGCAAAACCTGCTTCATGACCTGCTCAACCGAGGAGACAGGCTTGTGGACGTGCGGTGATGAGACGTGCATCAAACTCATTGCTCCGCCTCCTGCTGTGCTTTCTTCGCTTTTGCGCGTTCGATGGCGGCTTGTACCGGATCATCGCCAGCTTGTGCTCTGGCTTCAGCCGCCGCCTTTCGCGCTGCTCGCTTGGCTTCTCTCGCCGCAGCTTCTCGCTCAAGGCGCTCCTGGCGTGCCTCAAAGCGCGAACGTGAGTTATCCGAGCGTACTTTCTCTTTCGCTGTTTCCCTGAGTGAGCCTTTTGCGGATCGATAGTACTGAACAAGCGGAATATGGCTTGGACAGACGTAGGCGCAGGCACCACACTCGATGCAATCCATCAGATTATGACGCTCGAGCTGCTCCTGATCCTTTGCCCGCGCATACCAGTAGAGCTGCTGTGGTAGCAATGAGGCAGGACAGGCTTCCGCACACATCCCACAGCGAATGCAGGCTTGCTGAGGCTGAGGTGGAGGGATCTCGGTTCGTGTCGGCGCAAGGACGCAATTGGTAATCTTCACCACCGGCATGTCGAGGTCGGTGACAGCAAAGCCCATCATGGGACCGCCATGGATGACCCGGTCTGCGCTATCAGCATTAAAACCTGCGGTATCGAGTAGTTCCCTGATAGGAGTGCCCAACATGACGCGGCGGTTTCCCGGATCTTTCAGCGACATGCCTGTCACGGTGGTGATGCGGTGTGTGACCGGTTTTCCGTCAATCAACGCATCTCGCACTGCAATAGCGGTACTCGGGTTTTGGCACAACACCCCAATATCAGCAGGGATACCACCCGAGGGCACTTGGGCATTGAGTAAGATCTCGATGAGCTGTTTTTCACCGCCGGACGGGTACTTGGTCGGGAACGTCACCACTTCCGCCATCTCGAGCACTTCAGCAGCCTGCCGCATAGCGTCTATCGCCTCTGGCTTGTTGTCCTCAACCGCCAACAACACGGTTTCAGCACCGACCATGTGCGCGAGAATCTCTGCGCCTTCAACAATTTGTTGAGCGAAACATTGCATGACGGTGTCGTCGGCCGTGATGTACGGCTCACACTCGGTGCCGTTGATAATGAGCGTATGGATACCGCCGTCTCTATCTGAGGCAAGTTTTATCGCGGTGGGGAAACCTGCCCCGCCCAGACCCGCGATACCGGCAAGGCGCACACATTCTAGCAGTGCGGCTTTGGTTTCATCGCGCCAGTTGTCCAGCCCCTCGCAGCCAACCCACTCATCCTTCCCATCAAGTGAAATTTCAATGCAGGTATCGGTTAAACCTGATGCGTGGGGCACCGCACGCGCTTCAATAGCTGTCACTGTCCCCGAGCTCGGCGCATGGACGGGTACGCTGACCGGCCCCTGTGCCTCGGCAATCATTTGCCCCCCGAGAACAGTGTCGCCCACTTCGACTACGGGTCGGGCTGGAGCCCCAATATGCTGTGTCACCGGAAGAGTCAGTTTGCTGGGCATATCACAGTCACGGACCCATCCCGGGTTCGACATGTCTTTTCGCTCAGGCGGGTGGATGCCACCGTGAATATCAAATATCTGTCTCATGCGGCCGCCTGCTCAGAGCTGCGATCAGTCGCAATGAGGTTCTCTCGAGTTTTTCCATCAGGTAGAGGCCAGTACCAGTGCTGGATGCCACCTCTTCTAGGGATCATGTCGATGCAGTCGACGGGACACGGCTCAACGCAAAGATCGCAGCCAGTGCACTCATCGATAATCACGGTGTGCATGAGCTTCGCCGCACCGAGAATGGCATCCACAGGACACGCTTGTATGCATTTGGTGCAGCCGATGCACTCGTCCTCGCGGATATACGCAACAGTGGGTTCGGCTTCGACACCGTGCTCCACATCCAAGGGCTCTGGTTCAACGTCGAGTAAATTGGCCAGCGCCTGAATCGTGTCTTCACCGCCGGGAGGACACTTGTTGATGGAGTCACCGTCGGCAATCGCCTCGGCGTAAGGCCTGCATCCCGGGTAGCCGCACTGACCACATTGGGTCTGGGGCAAAATCGCATTGATTTGATCAGAGAGCGGGTTGCCTTCGACCTCGAAGCGAACGGCAGCGAATCCGAGTAAGGCACCAAACGCAATGGCCATGCCGACAAGGGCAGCCAATGCGAGAAGAATGGGATTGCCAAGGATGACGTCGAGCATCAAACCAGTCCTGCGAAGCCCATGAATGCGAGCGATGCGAGGCCCGCTGTGATCATGCCGATGGCTGCGCCTTGGAATGACTCTGGTACGTCAGCCACCACAAGTCGCTCGCGCATAGCTGCGAACAACACGAGCACCAGGGAAAAGCCCAGAGCAGCACCCAGTCCATAGATAAGACTTTCCATGAAGTTGTGCGCTTGGTTGATATTGAGTAGTGCCACGCCCAATACGGCGCAGTTGGTTGTAATGAGAGGCAAATACACGCCGAGTACGCGATGCAACAGCGGGCTTGTTTTCCGAACAACCATTTCAGTGAACTGGACAACAACCGCGATCACAAGGATGAACGACAGTGTACGTAGGTAAGTTAAATCAAGTGGCTCCAGTAAATAGCGATAGGTGAGAAAGCTACACACAGAAGCCAGTGTTAATACGAAAGTCGTAGCCGCGGACATGCCAATGGCTGTGTCCAGTTTATTAGACACACCCATAAACGGGCACAGGCCCAGGAACTGAACTAAAACAAAATTATTGACCAGTACGGCGCCGATTAGCAGTACCGCGAAGTCCCCTAGCATATTGCTCCTGCAGGCTTTTTTACCTGTCTCATTCATCCGATCCCTATAGTAAGGAATATCGTGGCAATCTGACAGTGTGTAAAGATTGTCTTACGCTTTACTAGCCTCGACCATCGCAGCAACCGCATCTGGGTCAATTCGTTGAATGAGCGGTGAAAAATTGTTGATCGTGTGGCCTTCGAGCGGTGCATTCAGATCAGTCCAGTCAAGTGACAGACCCAAAAACGCCTCGCTCTTTTCTGCCATGACAGGCAGTACGGGCTTCAAATAAGTCATTAGTACGCGAAAACAGTTAATGCCCACGGAACAGGCGTCTTGAACTTCTTGTTCGCGCCCTTCTTCCTTTGCCATTACCCAGGGCTTTTTATCATCGATGAACTGGTTGGCGCGGTCGGCCACGGCAATGATTTCGCGCATGGCACGCTGGAAATCTCGGGCTTCGTAAAGACTGGCTATTGTTTCACCCGCGGCAATCATGTCTGTTAGGAGCTCGGGTTCGCTGCAGGTTTCACTGAGCTGGTTGTCGAATCGCTTGCGCAAGAAGCCAGCACATCGGCTGGCAATGTTGACCACCTTCCCGACGAGGTCAGAATTCACTCGCTGAACAAAATCCTCGAGATTGAGATCCATATCATCGACGCTGGAGCTCAGCTTTGCGGCAAAGTAATACCGTAGGTACTCAGCATCCAAATGCTCGAGATACGTCGAGGCCATGATGAAGGTACCGCGGCTCTTCGACATCTTTGTGCCATCTACCGTCAGGAATCCATGTGCGAATATTGCTGAAGGCTGCCGCAGTCCGGCACTTGCGAGCATGGCTGGCCAGAACAGACCATGGAAGTTGATGATGTCCTTGCCAATAAAATGGTAGAGCTCGGTGTCAGCACCTGGCTGCCAATAGCTATCGAAGTCCTCACCGGTGCGGTAGCAGAGATTCTGGTGGCTGGCAATGTACCCGATGGGTGCATCAAGCCAGACATAAAAATATTTCTCTGGGTGACCGGGAATCTCGAAGCCAAAGTAGGGTGCGTCGCGTGATATGTCCCAATCCTGAAGGCCTGCATCAATCCACTCACGAAGCTTGTTCGCGATGGGTGTTTGGAGCTGGTCTCCACTGACCCAATCAGCGAGTAGATCTTGAAATTGGCTCAACTGGAAAAACAGATGATCCGACGCTTTCTCTATCGGCGTTGTCCCGGAAAGCGCCGAGACAGGGTCGATCACGTCAGTTGGTGAGTAGGTGGCGCCGCAGGCCTCACAGTTATCGCCGTACTGATCGGGTGTTTTGCATTTGGGACAGGTGCCTTTGATAAATCGGTCAGCGAGAAACAACCCTTTGGCTTCGTCGTAGGCTTGCACCACACTGCGGATCGCGATGTGATCATTGGCCTCAAGTCGTTTGAAAATGGTTTCCGACCAAGTTTGATTTTCGGGCGAATGCGTCGAGTGATAATTGTCGAACGAGATATGGAATCCCGCCGAGTCGGCCTCGTGCAGTGCCTTGATATTGGCAACATGAGTCTCGGGTGTTACGCCCTGCTTTTCAGCGGATAACATGATCGCTGTGCCGTGCGCGTCATCGGCGCAGACGTATCGGCAATGATGGCCTTGCGAGCGCTGAAACCGGACCCATATGTCGGTTTGTACCTGCTCGAGCATATGCCCCAAGTGCAACGGCGCATTTGCATAGGGTAGTGCCGAGGTAACCAAGATCTTGCGCGACGACATAAAACGGGGGTCCGATGATGAATCGGGCGCCATTGTAGCTTCCCCTGTCATGTCGGAACAGCGCTTGTCATTTGTTCACAGTCTTTTCAGTGCGAAGGTTGGTCTGTCTACCTGCCTTGTGTCCCTGTCGGCGGAAGGCTGAGATATACTCGCCGCTTTTCGGCGGGGAATAGCAGTGAGTCAAGGCGTAGGCGCAGTCAAATACATCGTTGCGGTCGCTTCTGGTAAGGGCGGTGTCGGTAAGTCGACTGTCTCAGCGAACCTAGCTGTGGCTACCGCGCAGCTTGGGCATCAGGTCGGTCTTCTCGATGCCGACATCTATGGCCCGAGTCAGGCGCGCTTAATGGGCATTGCCGACGGTGTCATGCCTGATGTCATCGAAGAAAAGATTTTTATCCCCATTGAAGCGCATGGTGTCAGCGCCATGTCGATGGCATTCCTTACTCGAGAAAGAACACCCATGGCGTGGCGTGGACCCATGGCAAGTGGTGCCTTACAGCAGATGATTGAGTCGACGCTCTGGGGTGAGCTCGATGTTTTGTTTGTCGATATGCCGCCAGGTACGGGCGATATTCAGCTAACGCTCTCGCAGCGAACCCGTTTGGCTGGCGCAGTTGTTGTGACCACGCCGCAGGATATTGCCCTCATTGATGCGCGCCGCGCAATCGAGATGTTTCAGAAGGTGTCGGTGCCGATCATCGGTATGGTCCAAAACATGGCGACGCATATTTGCAGTAATTGCGGCCATGAAGACCCTGTTTTTGGCAGTGATGGTGGCCAAACTCTGGCAAATGAATACGAAGCACCGGTTCTTGCGAATATTCCCTTGTCGCGTGTCATTCGGGAAACCAGTGACGCCGGAGCGCCGATATCCGCGGTCGACAAGGACGGTTCGGTCTCGGCTGCGTATCGTGAGGCAGCCGCAGCTGTCATGACGAGGCTGAGCGGGAGCGAGGCGCCGAGGGGCCCCACAATAAGTATGACTGAGTAGGTCGTTAGAAAAACGATTTAGGAGCAAATGTGAGCATCAAATCAGACCTCTGGATTCGTCGTATGGCGGAGCAACATAAAATGATCGAGCCGTATGAGGCGGGGCAGGTCCGGCACAAAGATGGCGAGAAGTTGATCTCCTACGGGACATCGAGTTACGGCTACGATGTCCGATGCTCGCGCGAGTTCAAGGTTTTCACGAATATTAATTCGGCAACGGTTGACCCTAAGGCATTCGATAACGATTCTTTTGTTGACGTTGAAAGTGATGTTTGTGTGATACCACCCAACTCATTCGCTCTGGCGCGGACCGTTGAATACTTTCGCATCCCGCGAAATGTGTTGACGGTTTGTCTCGGCAAGTCCACCTACGCGCGGTGCGGCATCATCGTTAACGTGACACCGCTTGAGCCTGAGTGGGAAGGCCATGTGACGCTCGAATTTTCCAACACTACAACGCTGCCAGCGAAGATCTACGCCAACGAGGGCGTTGCTCAAATGTTGTTCTTCGAATCCGATGAGGTTTGTGAGACCAGCTACGCCGATCGCGGTGGTAAGTACCAGGGGCAAACCGGCGTCACCTTGCCCAAGACCTAATATAACGAGTGTCTGCAACGAGCGTTGGTAAAAAGCTCCGCGGATACTTACGCGCCGTCTAGCCAGTTTAGAGACTTAATCGTCACCTTTACCGTAGAAGATCGCTCGACGTGAATGGTCTTCACCATCAAGTAATCAAACTCGGGTGCAAGCCATATTTCCGAAGCTCGCTTGTCGGGGTTGGTGTGAACCGCTCGGTATTTGACCGTACTGATTTGACCTAAGGGTGTTTCGATCACTTCATTGGGCAGTCTTTGCCAGCGTTTGTCGCTCACTTTGGGGCCGTCAACGACCCTAAATTCCAATGTCTCGGGCGGCTCATCCTCACCAATTAGCGTGAGGCGGAGCTGTTGCTGCTGCGAAAAACGATCCAAAACACCGGGCTCCCATGGATGCTGAGTCCAGTTGCCGCGCTTCATGCTATCGATCACCCCAGCCGACTGGTCGAAGCGAACAGCTCGTTTGTTTGTTTTAAGTGATTTGACTTTAGAGTCGAAGCGGATGCCCTCAATTGCACCATCAACAATTCGAAAATCGGCAGATTCGTTCATGTTGATCAGCATGTTTTTGCCGCGGCTGCTCAGTGTGTAGGTGTCACCCTGCTGCGTCAGAGATCGTTTCAGATCCAGGGTCATGCCAAGGGCTGAGGTTTTGTAAAGTGCGTCAAAGGTTCGTAGCGACGATACGGCCCGCGTCTTATCCGCCGATGTCTCTGAGAAATTAGGTTCCGTGGCCCAAGCCAGACCATTGAAGAGGCAACATAAGAACAGACCTGCAACTTGCCCCACTAGGTTGCTACCGGAGAACCGCGATCTCATGCCTGCCATTCCCAGCGCGTGCCGGTCGGGGGCAATTTTTTACTATCAAGATAGGCGCCGTCTGCCTCGTGGACTAACCGACCTTGTAGGTGCCAATTGACCGCCTCCGGAAAAATAACGTGCTCGAAGTCCAATATTCGAGCGGCAAGTGAGACTGCATCATCACCGGATTCGATCGGGACGCTGACCTGCAAAATCGGTGGTCCGCCGTCGAGCTCATTGGTTACGTAATGCACCGTGGCCCCTGCTTCCTTATCACCGTTATCGATGGCACGCTGATGCGTGTTTAGTCCTGGGTAGTTAGGCAACAGGGATGGGTGAACGTTCATCAGCTTTCCCATGAAGGCATTGATGAATACTGGCGTGAGGATCCGCATGAAGCCGGCAAGCACAACCACATCAGGACTGTCTTGCTTCACCGCCTCTGCAAGCGCTGCGTCAAAGGCCGCCCTCGATTCATACAAGGTGTGATCAACTACCGTGGTATTTATGCCTGCGTCCGATGCGGTTGCAAGGCCGGCTGCATTCGGACGGTTACTAATGACCCGCACCACCTGTCCGCTGAGTGCTCCTCGGCGCTCAGCTTTGAGGAAAGCCTCCATGTTGGAGCCGCGCCCAGAGATGAGAATCGAAATCCGCTTTTCGGAGATCGAACTCAAGAAGTGAACTCCACCATACCGTCGCCTTCAGCGATCGTACCCAGCTCCCAAACGTTCAAACCCTGATCTGAGAGCAACTGAAGGGCGGCCTCCGCCTTGCTGGGACCGACGATCACGGTCATGCCAATGCCGCAGTTGAAGGTTCGATGCATCTCGTCTTCAGCAACGCCACCCGCCGTAGCCAGCCACTGGAAAACAGGGGGTAGCTCCCAGGTTTGTTTATCGAGGATGGCCGAGCAACCGTTAGGTAGCACGCGAGGAATATTTTCCAACAAACCACCTCCCGTAATGTGCGCTAGTGCATGCGGTTTTATTTCCCGCTGAAGGGCTAGAAGAGATTTGTTGTAAATCTCTGTAGGAGCCATCAGCGCATCGGCCAAGGTCGTTTCACCGCAGGACGCGGACAGGTCAGCACCAGACACCTCAATAATCTTGCGGATCAGAGAATATCCGTTTGAATGCGGTCCTGATGAGGCAATCGCTATGATCTTGTCACCTGGTGCAACTTTGTGACCGTCGATAATCTGATTTTTTTCCACGACACCAACACAAAATCCGGCAAGGTCGTAGTCGTCACCTTCGTACATGCCCGGCATTTCAGCTGTTTCACCGCCGACAAGCGCTGCGCCCGCGAGCTCACACCCTTTACCAATACCCTCTATGACATTGGCCGCTACATCAACGTTCAATTTGCCGGCGGCGTAATAGTCGAGGAATAGCAGCGGTTCCGCGCCCACCACGGCAATATCGTTACTACACATGGCGACAAGGTCGATGCCGATGGTGTTGTGCCTGCCGAGCTGCATGGCAAGACGGAGTTTTGTGCCAACCCCGTCAGTTCCGGATACCAAGACAGGGCTTCGGTAACCCTCCGGGATCTCGCATAGCGCACCAAAGCCTCCCAATCCTCCTAAGACTTCAGGCCGCCGGGTCGCTTTTGAAATGTGCTTGATGCGATCGACCAATGCGTTCCCGGCATCGATATCAACGCCTGCATCTTTGTAGGTCAAACCACGGGATGTTGGTTCGTCTGTCATAGCTTGCCTCTCGTCACGGCGAGAAGGTTACTCGCTGGCAAAGTGAGAGGAAAGCGACCGAGACAACTTTCGCTGTTAAACTCGATATATGAGACTTTTTTACAGACAGTTTTTTACTCTTGCGTTTGTTGTTGGGTGGCTGGTGCTGTCTATAACAGCAGCGGCTCAAGATAGTTTTTTCTCAGAGCAGGTCGCTGTTGCTGATAGAGGAAGTGCTGAGCTATCGCGTGCAGCTCGGGAGGGTTTGACGCGGCTGTTGATAAAAGTTTCCGGCAATGAGGCTATTCTCGATAAGGCAGCATTCCGAGAGGCTGTGGGTATTGCGCAAGAACACGTGTTGCTATACAGCTATCGTGAGGACGAAGCAGGCGATGTCGTCTTTCTTGAGTTCGATGACGCATTCGTTAGAGGCCTGTTTAGGGATGAATCGGTTCCGTACTGGGAGCAACGCAGACCCCCCATTGTGGTGTGGGTAGCGTTGGATGAGCCCTTCTCGCGGCGGTTCGCTGCGCGCTCCGATGATGTGGACCTCCTGGTGCCGTCCATCGAACGCTTCGAGGCCCGGGGGGTTGAAGCGCGATTCCCACTGCTCGATCTTACAGACGCGGCAATGGTGCCCGTTAGCGCGCTTTGGACTCGAGACTTCGACCAGATTCGGCAAGGGTCACGCCGCTATGGTTCTGAGCATTCACTGGTAGGTCGTTGGATCGACTTGAGCGACGGCAGCAAACTCGTTGATTGGTATTACGTCGGGCCCGATAGCGAGATGCACAAACAGATGCGTCTCAGCGACTTGGACGGCATATGGGATGTGGGTGTTGATCTTGCTGCTGATGCTATGCGCGACTCATTAGCCGTGACACTGCAGCAGTTCGAAGTATCAGATGCCATTGCCGTTACGGTGCGCGGGGTAAGCTCGTTTGCTGACTACAGGGCAGTATCAACCGTATTCAAACAGCTGGCAGAGTTGGTTGAACTGCGTATTGACTCAGTGGGTCAGGATACGCTGACCTACCGCGTTGTCGGCGTCTCTTCAGCCGAGGAGGTCGCTCGACTGATTCCAAGTCGCTCCGGGTTGCGCGTGCAATCAGCAACTAATCGAGAACAACTAGACCTTTCATGGGAGAGCATTCAGTGACAGACCAACCGACTGCGCAGTCCAGCACCTTGCGATGGTTACCCGTACTTATCGTCGTTGTGTTGGTGCTACTCCTATTCTTGCAGCTGAGAGATATTCTGATGCCCTTTGCGGTCGGTGCGCTGATTGCCTACTTGGGTGATCCTCTTGTCGACCGGCTCGAGGCACGCGGCGTCACCCGCACCAGTGGCGTTGCTTTAGTTTTTGCGTTGTTAATGGTGATCCTTGTCATTATCGCCGCGGTCGTGGTCCCGGTTCTCATACAGCAGTTATCGCAATTGGCGGCAGCGATTCCCGATGCGTATCGATGGGTCTCTGAAGTTGCCGTGCCGAAATTACAGTCGCAATTAAGTCTAAGCCCAGTTGCATTGCCGACCATCGATTGGCAAACCAGCCTGTCCGAGCACTGGCAGTCCGTTGGACAAGTCACTGGCGGGGTCGTTCAGAAAGTAACGACGTCGAGCCTGTCGCTGATCGCCGGTATTCTCAATCTCGCGCTCATTCCCGTTGTGGCCTTTTATCTAATGCGCGATTGGGATCTCATGATGGCGGGTCTTCTAAAGCTTGTACCGCGCGCCTGGGTGACCAACGTGACGGAATCTGTCGCCGAGGCCCACGGTGTGCTCGAGGCATTTGTTCGTGGACAGTTCGTCGTTATGGGTGCGCAGGCGCTCATGTATAGCTTTGGCCTCTGGCTGGTAGGACTGAATTACGCTGTTCTTCTGGGCTTACTGGCAGGTGTGGCTGCCCTGATTCCTTACGCCGGCGCCGTGATCGGAATTGGTAGTGCAATGATTGTGGGGTACTTCCAGTTCGGACTCGATCCGCTAGCGTTGGGTTTAGTTGCGTCCGTCTTTGTTATCGGTCAGCTGATTGAGAGCTTTCTTCTCACACCCATCCTGATTGGTGACCGTATAGGGCTCCATCCTGTCGCCGTGATTTTCGCGCTCATGGCTGGCGGGCAGTTAGCGGGCTTCACGGGCGTATTGGTTGCACTCCCCGCGGCCGCGGTCTTGCTGGTATTTGGTCGACGTCTTGTTGACGCCTATCTTTCTACTGACGTCTACAACTCGGACTAAGTCTGATTTATGAGTGGTCGATCAGCGCAGTTAGTCCTGCCTATATCGGTAAATCCTGACGCAACCTGGAGTCATTGGGTATCTCGCGAGGTAACCGGCGAGGTCGAGAGCTTTGCTAGGGCACTGCTTGATCAGGGTGGAGCCGGTTTCTTTTTGTGGGCGTCCGAGGGGCAAGGAAAGAGTCATTTTCTACAAGCTTGTTGTGCCGCTAAGCCCGGTGCGCGTTATCTGCCCATGGAATCACTGCTCAATTACCCACCCGAGGCGATACTAGAACATGCCGAGAAGGAAACCATGGTGGTTGTCGATGATATTCACCTCATCGATGACCATCGTTCGTGGCAAGAGGCGTTGTTCCATTGCTTCAATCGATGTGTAGAAACAGGTACACCCTTCCTTGCATCCGCAACGCAGTCGCCGGCCGGCATGAAGAGCGTACTCGCTGACCTCCAATCAAGACTCTCGTTGTTGACCACATTCAAACTACCTGCCTGGGAGTTGGATGATTTTGAGCGACTGCTTTGCCATTTGGCGCGTGATCGTGGTTTGCTACTTAGCGATGAGGTTGCGCGCTACCTAACGCTGCGGATTCAGCGCCGACCCCTGGATGCGGTTGAGGTGATTGCTGCCATTGACGAGTCGACGCTGGTGGAAAAACGATCGCCTACTATTCCGTTTTTGAAGCTACTCGGTCTTTGAACGACGACGCAGCACTCATTCGGCTGCGGCAATTTCATCGGGGCCGAGTTGAAGGTAGCCACGAAGTCTAGCGACGAGAATGTAGAGGGGAATTGTATCAAGCAGAGCGACAGTCGCCTTAAACCCGTAGTTGCTAGCGACCAATACAAGGAGTGTGGATAGCGTCATCTCACCCCGATAGAACACGGCGCCAAACGTCACAGTTACCACCATGACGGAATCAACTAACTGACTTAGAAGCGTACTGAAGTTATTCCGAATCCAGAGATGCTTACCTTTGGTGACACGTTTCCAGAAGTGGAACAGCTGCACGTCACAGTATTGCGCGGTGATGTAAGCCACCATCGACGCGGTGACTGCGCCACTCGTCATGGCGTACATCACTGAGAAGAGTTCGACGTTGCCCTCTAGGCTGTCACCCTGTGGTAAGGCTACGGGCGCAGCCAGCTGTAAAACTTGCCAAGGCGGCATGTTGCTGGGATCCACCGATGCAACATACTGGCCTGCAGTCATGACCAGCAGAATAAAGCCATTGATAAATAGCCCTACGGTTACCAAGAAGTTTGCTCGTTTTTTTCCGTAGAGTTCACTGACCAAGTCCGTGCACAAAAAGGTAATGGGGTAGGGCAGGACGCCAACAGCTAAGGCGAAGGGGCCAAGCTGTATAAATTTTGTGATACCGATCACATTGAGCAATGTCATGGCTGACAGGAAGACACCAGCCAGTACTAAAAAAACACGCTCCCGACGCTCGGTGAGCGCAGCACCCACGACGGTATTCAATGTTCTATCTGCCCTAAATTTGCGTGAATAACCGACCCATTTACGACCGGACTCTCATGAGCCCAGGTAACAACGCCCGCGATCTCCTCGGGCTTGATGAGGCGGCCGAAGCCATTTTTTGAGCCTATTTCAACCATTAAATCCGTATCACCACCTAAATGCTGCTTCAGCATTTCTGTGTCAGTAAACCCGGGGCAAATCATGGCTGTATGAATGCCCGATCCAATCAAATCCTGGCAGGTTGCACGCATTTGTCCCAGTTGTGCATGCTTACTGACAACGTAGCTGTAAGCCCCTGCGACGGCTTTTTCGGATAATGTCGACCCGACGAAAATTACGCTGGAGCCTGCTGCCATGTGGGTCATCAACTGACGATTTAAGGTATTCACCGCAAGCACATTAACGGTGAGGACGCGCATGATCGCCGCTGTCTCACAAGACTGTGCACTGTCTTTTAGCATCAGTGATGCGTTGTGGATAAGCGCCACCTCACTGGATTCAGCCGGTAAATGTGCGATGCAGGCCTGCGCCGCATTTACAGCTCCGTCATCGGCGCTGAGATCGGCGGCTATATTGATGACGCCCTGAACTGGGCTGGGCCGTCGAGCTATATTGATTACGGAGTAACCGCGAGCTAAAAATTGTTCGGCAGTTGCAGCACCGATTCCCGAGCTCGCGCCTGTTATGATGGCTGTTTTTTGCATGCTAATGACAGGAACCTCTGTTTTACGCGCAGGTTATCCTACGCGGGTCTCATCGGCTAGGATTGCAAGTAATAAGTGCTCGCGCTGAGTCTGGCGATTGCGGTGCTGCGTATGTGTTAGCAAGTTTGCAGACAAGGGGTGTTTGAGTGACACGATTGACGACGCTTCATATCGAAAAAGAGGCGCACAAATTTTCATCTGCGCACTACACGATCTTCTCCGCGACGGAGCGCGAGCGATTGCACGGTCACAACTACTTCGTATCCGCGCGTATCGTTGCCAAGATGGGCAACAACGGATTTTCCGCTGACTACAACGTCTACAAGCGCCGCATAAAGTTGCTCTGCGACAAATACGATGAGTATATGCTACTCCCAGAGTTTTCGCCCTTTCAAACACTTGAAACGGTCGACGACGAGATTCACGCCACATTTGCGGGCAAGGTGCTGAAATTTCCTGCGGATGAAACGTGGGTGCTGCCCATCGCCAACGTCACGGTTGAGGAGCTTTCTCACCTGTTGCTCAACGAGCTTCTAGCTGCGGAAAATGACGAGGATCTGGTCGAGGTCGAGTTGACTGTTTCTTCGGGCAGCGGCCAAGCTGGATCTGCAATTTGGACTGCTGATTAAAAAAACAAAAAAATTCACATTTTTTTTGAACTTTTTGATTTGGCTAGGTTCTTACTTATTATCCAGCAGATGGCGTTGCAGCGGGGGCAGCGCGAGGGAAACGTCTGAGGGTCAGATGAGACATCATCTCCCGATTTGAGTGGCTCCTTTAATTCGCCGGCTTTTTAGCCGGCGTTTTTTTGCTTTTATTGTGACCCTTTATCGTGGTTGATATGCGCCATAATTGATTCAGCGGTCTGCGGTCCCACCAACGTAGCGACGAGCGTACCTTCGGGAGACAAAACGAGAGTAGTGGGGAGAACGGACGGACGCGAGATGTTCAAGTTAGCCGCTGGATCATCAATGATTTCAAAGGCAATTCCGAGATCACCAGCGTCCGAGACCAGTGCCTCGCCAACTTTGCCATCAAAGTTCACGCCGAGGACCACTACATTTTCAATTTGATTCAGTTGATTTAGCTCGGGGATCTCTTCTCGACAGGGTTTGCACCAAATGGCCCAGTAATTGACGACGTTCCATCGGCTCGGCACGATACCAGCCGGCTCGCTTGAACAGCCGAGGAGCACGAGACCTGTTAGAAAAACCAGCGGTAACCGCATTTTGACCCACCTTTTTTTGGAGGCGCAGTATAGCGTGCTCTAAACCCGCCTGTGGGCATGCTATTGTATCAGGAATGTGCAGTTGTTAAGAGGTAGCACGTGGCTAATCCCTACGTACTGATTTTGTATTACTCCCGTCATGGGTCGACTGAAGCCATGGCGCGGCAGATCGCGCGGGGTGTGGCGCAAGTTGAGGGTGTGGAGGCTCGCTTGCGTACCGTTCCTGCAGTCAGTGCAGAGGTTGATCGCCCTGTAATGCCGGATGTGCCTGATGAGGGGCCTGTCTACTGCGATGAAGACGATTTGCGCGATTGTGCTGCACTTGCACTAGGCAGTCCCACACGATTCGGCAATATGGCAGCGCCACTGAAATACTTCATGGATGGTACGTCGCCACTGTGGATTAGTGGGGCTTTGGTAGATAAGCCAGCTGGAGTTTTCACGTCCACAGCGTCTTTGCATGGCGGCCAAGAGGCGACACTGCTCTCGATGGCCCTGCCACTGATTCACCATGGCATGGTTTACGTAGGATTGCCTTACTCTTCTCCAGAGTTGCAGGCGACTCGGACGGGCGGAACACCCTATGGACCCAGTCATTGGGCTGAGGGTGGTAATGCGGATGGCGAACTTTCCGAACATGAGGTGGCACTATGTCAGACTTTGGGGCGTCGCTTGGCTAGTTTTGCTAAGGCGGCGGTCCCGGCATGAGTGAGCAGTTGGTAAAGAGAGGTTCACTCACGGGAAATCTCTGGTTGTTTTTGTGGGTCTTAAGCTTTGCGCTGATTGGTCAGGGTGCGCTCGAGGTTATCGAGTTGGGTGGGCGCTGGCCGTTGTGGCTCGCCTCGGTGGCGCCGATCATTTTATTTCTATTTGGGGTGTCACGGGATAATTTGCAATGGATTATCTGGTACTGCCTGCTCTTGCTCTTCTATTTCGTCAGTGCGGTTGAAGATGTCTTCGCCCGCCCCAATAACTTAATTGTCGTCAGTGGACTCATCATCATTGTTCTGCTGTTTTCCGTCTGCACCGCTTACATTCGGTTTAGGGGTCGTGAGCGACGCATAGCCCAAGCCATTGAGGAGTAGAACATGGATTTACTTAAAGCCATTTGGCGTATTCTGGCAGGTATTAGTAAGGTCATAACGGTCTTGGTACCGCTATTGTTTGTCGTGATTTTCTTCGCAGCACTATCAGTGAGCGTCTCTGAAAATGCACCCAAGCCACTGCCTGAGCATGCTGGATTGTTGATAGCGCCAACCGGACGATTGGTCGAGGATCGCACACCCCTTGAGCCGCTTGATGCCTTGTTCGCCAACGAACTCTCAGCCGAAACCTTACTGTCAACCGTGATAAAAGGTATTGATGCGGCAGCGGATGATGATCGCATCACGTCGATTGTCCTCGATCTCGAAAATCTCGCGGGCCCTTCCACGAGTCAGTCGATGGAAATTATCGAAGCTCTGGATCGTTTTTCAGAGTCCGGTAAGCCCATCGTTGCGATCGGAGATTACTTTACGCAATCCCAGTACCTCCTCGCATCACAGGCAGACACCGTATTTCTGCATCCAGAGGGCGGTGTCAGCCTGATGGGTTTTGATGTTTACCGCACTTATCTCAAGCAATTCCTCGAAAATATAAAGGTCAATTTCCATATTTTTCGAGCGGGTGAAAATAAATCGGCGGTGGAGTCCTTCATGCGAGACGACATGTCGCCGCAGGAGCGCGAAGTTGTCGGTAAGTGGCTAAATAGCTTGTGGGACGACTACACGGCGCTTGTTGAAAAGGGACGCGACAAATCTCCGGGCGAAGTGACGGCCTTTGTCAACGATTTCGCTGGAAGGCTTGAGGCAAATGGTGGTGATTTGGCGGAGGTCTTCTTGCAAGAGGGCTATGTCGATGAGCTACTTTATGGTGACGAACTGGAAGCGCGGGTGACAGAGATCGTTGACGCACGTGATGAAGATGGCGATATTCAGCTTGTGACTCTTAAACGGTATGTGAGCGATATTCGAGATCCGTTTGAGAGTGAAGAGCAACCACTTATCGCCGTTATTCCGATCGAGGGCACCCTAGTGCCTGGCGATAGTGTTCAAGGGTCGGCAGGCAGCGATACGGTGGTAGAGCAGCTTGAGCGGGCTGATGACGCCGATGCGGTTGCTATCGTGCTTCGTATTAATTCGGGTGGTGGCAGCGTATTTGCGTCAGAAGTAATTCGAGCCAAGGTCGACGCCATTGCCGCTGACGGTGTGCCTATCGTCGTTTCCATGGGCGGTGCCGCCGCCTCGGGCGGTTACTGGATTGCGGCAGCTGCTGATGAGATCTGGGCGATGCCATCGACCATTACAGGCAGCATTGGTGTCTTCTCGGCGTTTCCAACCTTTGAGGGTCTGTTCGATTACGTTGGCGCTACGGTAGACGGCGTTGGTACGACAACGATGGCAGGCAGTTTAGATCCCTCTCGTCCACTCGATGAGAACTCGGAGCGGATTTTCCAGGCGGTTGTTGACGGAATCTATAGAGAGTTCCTGAGCTTGGTTGCCACCGCGCGACATATGACCGTCGAGGAGGTCGATGCGATCGCAGGAGGAAAGGTCTGGATTGGGCGTCAAGCCAAGGAGATTGGTCTAGTCGATCAGCTGGGCAGTCTTGACGACGCCATTGCCTCAGCTGCGGCGCTTGCCCAAGTGGAGGATTATGATGCCAAGCGCTTTGGCACACCGATAACCCCTCAGCAGTTATTGCTAGAGGAGTTGGGCGGTAGTTTTGGTGTGTCACTGCCGCAAGCGCTGGGATCAGCCATGTCTTGGTTGGCACCCATGCATGAGCCATTGATGATGATGACGCAGTTGAGAGATCCCAAGCACGTCTATCTGCAGTGCTTAGACTGCAACTATGGCTATTGATGGATCGTTATCGCTCGTCGAGCGTGATGGCGCCGTCCTAGCGTCGACGGTCCTCTTGTTGCGTCCTTCTGCCTCAGGGCCAGAAGTCCTTTTGCTCAAGCGAAATTCCGACGCCCGAAACATGGCTGATGTATGGATGTTCCCGGGCGGTAAGGTCGACGAGGATGACCATGGGACCTCTGAGTTTGAACGGGTAAAGGCAGCAGCGGTTCGCGAGTTAGAAGAAGAGGCTGATGTTCTACTTGGGGTTGCGGCGCTGACACATTTTTCTCACTGGCTCACACCGGCAGGAATGAAGCGCCGTTTTGCGACCTGGTTTTTCGTTGCTGAGTTGCCCGAGGGTGCCACGGTGAATGTTGATGGTGAGGAAATGGTTGAAGCTCGCTGGGTGCGTCCCGAGGACGCGGTGGCTGAACATAAAGCGGGCAAACTGCGGTTACCGCCCCCGACCGTCGTGAGTTTGATCGACTTATCTCAGCATCGGTCAGTAGATGCGGCAGTTGCTACCGCGCGTAGGCGGATCCCACCCTATTTTTTTCCCAAGGTTTGCGCCGACGATCCAGACGACGTCGTGATGTTGTATCCGGGAGATGCGGGCTACGTATCCGGTAATCGATCCTTTGAGGGTGCCAGACACTGGGCACTGTGGGTTGATGGTGTGATTACGTACCAGCGAGACTTCTCTTTTCCAGACCGGGACGCTCTTTGATCAGAGCTATCTCTGTCCCCGCTACCTCTGTGTACTAGCTAAGATTGCGGCATCCAACGAGCGCCCGGAAGTTTCTGACGTTGTCGCTTCAATTGTTCGTCAAATAAGTCACTCACCGATAGTGGGGCACTCGCCGAAAGTCGCCGAGATAGCATGGTTACCGGGAAGACGTAGATCTCTTGATCGCGGTACCGAAGTGCGCGCGACCTGCCCGCGCGATCGCGATAAACCACCCAGTGAAAATCAAGCTCACCGGCCAATAAGTCGCCAAAAACAATACCCATCGCCTGTTGAGTTTGAGCATCTTCACTATCGACCCAGCGCAGGTCAATGATTCTCTGAAGCGTTTCGAGATCCCGCTCGGTAACGCCTGAAAGGCGTCTTCCAAGACGATTGGCAAGACCCTCGACGGTCTGCCGCTGCTCCGCCATATAGTGCTTATCGATGGCGCTGAGAGGGCGAATTTGGAGCTCAAGTTCTGAACTCAGGGCGGTCGACGCGGTCGGACTAGTCACAAAGAGAAGAAACACCACAATCAGCTGTCGCAGGTTGCGTAATTCCGGTTGTGAAACTGCTCTCGAAATGGATAATTGCGCGATCATGTTGACCCTCACCTCGAATTGTCCCATCGCTGGAGTACCCCGATGATAACCGGAAGCATAGTCGCGCTGGTAACACCTATGACCGATTCCGGTGATGTAGACTGGCGGACGTTAGAGCGGCTCATTGATTTTCATATCGAAAACGGTACTGCGGCACTGGGATTAGTGGGTACAACCGGTGAAGCATCGACACTGAGTCACCCCGAACATAGAGAAGTGATTCGATTCGGCGTCAGTCATGCAGGCGGGCGCATCCCCATCATGGCTGGCACGGGGTCCAACTCGACATTGGAGGCTGTAGAACTGACCGTGGCGGCAGCAGAAGCCGGTGCAGACTGTGCCTTGTTGGTGACTCCGTATTACAACCGGCCGACGCAGGAGGGGATGTTTCAGCACTTCTCGGCGGTAGCAGGTGCGATCAATCTTCCTATCATCCTCTACAACGTGCCCTCGCGGACGGGCTGCGACCTTGCGAACGACACTATTCTGCGTCTCAGTCAAATTGAGAATATTGTTGGCTTGAAGGATGCGACAGGTGATGTTGATCGCGGTGCCGCACTTATCCAGTCTCTGCCCGAGGGGTTTGCTGTTTACTCGGGCGACGATGGCACTACTTGCGACTTGCTTGAGGCTGGTGCTAAGGGATGTGTTTCAGTTACAGCCAATGTGGCGCCCTCAGAAATGGCTGAGATGTGTCGCTTGGCATTAGCGGGTGATATGTCGGCTGCGCGCGCTGTAGATCAAAAAGTTCATCGACTACATCAAACATTGTTCCTTGAACCAAATCCCATTCCGGTCAAGTATGCTATGGGGTATATGGGGCTTATTGAGCCCACCATGAGATTGCCGCTCACGCCATTGTCAGCGCAGTTTCAGGGGGAAGTGACAAAGGCGATTGACGAATGTTTAAACTAAAGACACTGGTACTTTTCATTGCTGTGGTTGGCTTGTCAGGTTGTAGCCTGCTGCCTGATACCAGCAAGATCATCCCGTGGGAGACAGAATCCGAGTTATCCGGTGATTACGAGAATGCCATCGAGGCCGATGCGATCACTGTGCCTGATGATTTGGATTCCGGTGCTATTCAGCAGGCCTATCCTATTCCCGAGGTAGCAGTGAATCTTGCGATTCCTGTCACTGGCAAGGCGCCTCGTCCAGCGCCCTTGACTACCGGCTCCCAATTGGATGCCGTTCGTTTACAGCGTCTAGGTGAGAGCAGTTGGGCTGTGGTCAACGTCGCGCCGGGCCAGCTCTGGCCGCAGGTGCGGGCCTTCTTGGTCAGTAGCGGTATCGATGTCGCCAGTGTCGACGCCTCCGGTGGATTAATCGACACCGCTTTTGTGATGCTTGAGAACAAAAGTCTCGAATCGCGTTTCCGCTTCAGGGTCGATTCGGGTGTACAGCGAAATACGTCCGAGCTGCACGTATTGCAACAGAGCGTTGCCAAGGATTTAGATCTTACAAGCTGGCCACAAAACTCTGACGATAGGGAGCTCGAGCAGACCATGCTGCGCAATATTGCTCAGTTCATTGCTAACAGCGCCGAGTCAGCGCCTGTGTCCATGATGGCTGAGCAAGCGATGACCGGTGCCGGTCGTATCGCAATGGAGGAGTCAACCAGCGGTGCTCGATTGCGGCTGGATTTGCCATTTAATCGTGCCTGGGCGGCAACCGAGAAGGGCTTTACCGATGCGGGCTTCCGATTAGACGATAAGAACCGCAGCGCGGGTTTGTTCTATGTCACATATCTTGGCCCTGAAGGCGAAGAAGACGGTGGCTGGTTTAGCTGGCTTGGTGGCAGTGACAGCGACGATCCGTTGATTGGTCAGGAGTTTCAGGTGCAGCTGAACACGGAAGACACCTCGCAGGTCACGATTCACATCCTTGGATCGGACGGTCAGCCCATCGGACAGTTGGAACAACAAGGTCTTCTAACGCTGCTGCAAGGCAATATCACGTAATGCTTCGAGTCGCATCGGTTGGCTCAGGCAGCAAGGGAAATGCGACACTCGTCGCCAGTGAAGAGACGACGCTACTCATAGATTGCGGCTTCCCCGCACGAGAGATGCTATCCCGTCTTGATCAAATCAATGCTGACATCGCTGATATCGATGCCATTTTGGTCACCCACGAGCACTCGGACCACGTAGGTGGCGTTGCCGCTGTATCGAGAGCTGCTGGCGCTCCTATTTATGCGACTCACGGGACGCTGACGTCGGGCAAATTAGAGGGAGTCCGAACCATCGTTGAGATCGAGAGTGACTCGGAATTTGCCATTGGCGATATTGAAGTTTCGGCGATCACGGTGCCGCACGATGCGAAAGAACCGGTTCAATACGTATTCAAACACGCGGCGCGGCGCATAGGCGTCCTGACTGACTTGGGCATGGTGTCACCGCATGTGCAGCGCGCCTATGAGGGCTGTGACCTGCTGTTGCTAGAGTTTAACCATGACCTCGCAATGCTCCGGCGTGGCCCCTATCCGGCTGCTCTGAAGCGTCGAGTGTCGGGTGACTTTGGACACCTCAACAACGATCAGGCGCTTGGGATGCTCGAGGCAATGGGGGAGTCTGTTCCCGGTACGGTCATCGCCGGGCATATTTCCGAGCAGAATAATTCGGTCGACGCGGTCTCGGCTTTATTAGGTCCGCTTATTCAGCGCACCGAGATGAATGTGATCTACGCGACGCAAAGTCAAGGCTTTGATTGGATTTCCGCTGACGCGTCCGGTACCGTCTCCAAGGTAGCTTGAGGCGGCTCTAGCTTCCATCGTCGATTAGTCCAAAGGTAGCTCTCTGGCTGCAGGCGAATCGTCTCTTCAGCTAGGGCAATGTATTTCTCGATGAGTTCGCTTTCGCTCATCGTGCCGGGCTCTGCACAGATCGTCAGGAGTTCAGCGTGGTAGTGGCCCTGAGATAATCGTTGTGTCCGCGCAAAGTACACCGGATATTTTGTGAGACGGGCTAAGGTCGCGGGTCCCATGAAGAACGCGGTGGTTTGGTTCAGGAATTGCGTCCAGTGAATTTTCTCACGTTTCCCGGGCGACTGATCGGCAAGTAAGGCCAAGACTCTTGGAGTGCGTCGGTTCTTTAGTACGTGCCGACTGACACCTTTCATTGTGACCAACGTTGCACCCCATTTACCTCTCGACTCCAGTGCAAAGCGATCTGCGCCACGGTCATGCAACGGCTTGTAAACACCATCTAGCGGTGCGGTTGCCGCTGCACTCGCACGTTGTGTTAGCCACTCCCAGTTGTTGTGATGGATCGATAACAAAATACCGGGTTTGGGTGATTCATTGTCCGAAGAGACCAGTGGCTCCCAGCCGGCGATGGTCATTCGTTTCTCTAGCTCGCTCCGAGGCATGCGCCAGGCATACATGGCCTCAACGGTCACATCGGCGAATTGTTGGTAGAAGCGGCGCCTGGTTGTCGCGTACCAAGCTTGGGACTGATTGGGAAAGGAGCGCCTCAGATTTTGATCTACCGTGTTAACTCGATACTTGAACACACGCTCGGTAAGCCATGCGAGAACTCGCGCAAGTCGATAGGAAATCGAAAGCGGTAGCGCGGCAATCGCGCGATAAATCCAGTAGGTCACGGCGAGCAATGCTCCGGTGCAATAACCTCGACCCCGCCGCCGAAGCGGACGAGGCTGTGACACTGCAATGCTGGATTGTCTTCAAGTGAGACAAGATTCAAGCTCGGGAGAACGGTCAAAGGCACCATATCCACGATGTTATTGCCATCGAGTCGCAGCTCTTCGAGTTGCGTCAGCTTCGACAACTCGACAAGGTTGCGAATCTTGTTGTCCGTCACCTTCAGACGTTTGAGCCCACTAAAGCGAGAAAGACCCGACAAGGATTCGATCCCAGCATCTGAACAGTTGAGCACGTCCAAGCCGCCTGCCACGTATACCTGACCATCTTCTATGGCCTGAGTGACGCAATTACTCAGCGCGACGTCGGGAAGGTAGTAGTCCTCAAACAAATCCCTGGGAGTGTAAAGCGTCCGATCGTTCAGCGTGATGTCGTACTGGTCGAGATTCCCACAGCCCGCCAGTCCGCTCGCTAGTAGCACCGAGACAATAAGCCGATACCCAGCGCACCAACACTTGGTGAAGCTTGGAAGAGTCTGCGATAGGTACAAAATCGGAAGCATGACGAAATCCGTGTGCTGAGACGGTATGATGCCAGCGGAAGCGTTTCAGTTCGAGGTGTGTGTCGCGGGACAGGCGCATTTCGCCGTTTTAGTTAGCAGGTGAGAAACCATGGCGTTGGATCAGCTAGAGGCAACATTGAAAAAGCAATGGCGACTCGGCCAAAGCATTGTTCTTTGTTGGGCGTTTGACCCCAATGGCCTGCTAACCATCGTTGTTCCGCACAATTTTCTCGGTAACTTTACGTCGCCCAATCATCCCTCGGGTGAGGGCCAAAACAATGAGGACTTTATCCGGCAACTCATTTCGGGTTCTCGCTTCAAAGCACATGACGAAATTTTCGAAAACGCAGGTCGCTTAGGCGTAGCGCCCAGTTTTATCAAACTGGATTCGCCGTTAGATACTGGCGAGGCATCCATCGAGATAATTGATGAGATGATCAAGCGATATAGCGTAGGTCATGAGGAGAGTCGCGCAGTCGCCTTATTCGATATCGCGGATTTCTCACTTTTCCGACCTTTTGAACAGGCGAGTCAACTTAACAGTCT
>CABYVD010000028.1:0-23678 GCA_902522335.1 Halieaceae bacterium
GAGTCAACACGCCATCAGGAAATCCAAGTGATTGGTAACGGAGAGTGGTGCACTACGCTGGGCGGTCGTGACTGCTCACTGCAAATGCACGAGCAAAAGCTGCTCGAAGTCTCTGTGACACGCGAATCCCTCGTTCAAGCGACGGAGGAAGCAGATGCCGCAGGTCTGAAAGATGAAGCGGCAGTGCTCAGAGCTGATGTTGTCACTCTCGACACCATGGAAGAGGAAGCCTCGCGTTTTGGTGCGGCTGTTGGCCTTGATTCGGTCTCTACCTTCGAGTGCATCGTCGATACTGATAGCCACTTCTTCATGGAGATGAATACACGTATTCAGGTAGAGCACCGCGTCTCAGAGCTCTGCTATGCACTTAAATTCAGTAATCCCGATAGCAGCGGTGAGAGTTTCACTGTCAATTCGCTGGTTGAGGCGATGGTTTTGTTGGCCGCGCACGGGCCCAATCTGCCGCCGCCAGAGCGTGTTTTGCGCAACAATGACAGCCTAGAAGCACGGATGAATGCCACCAATGACGCCTTGCAACCGCATGCTGGGGGTCAAATTGAGCATTGGTCAGACGCGGTAGAAGGCGAGATTCGTGATGATCAGGGCATCTGTGTCCACAACCCAGATACTGATGTATTCATGAAGTACACGCTTGCGGGAGCGTATGACTCCAATGTTGCGCTGATTCTGAGTGTGGGAGACAGTCGACTAGCGGCTTATGAAGAAATGGCTGAGATCCTGCGGGTCACGACGCTGCGTGGTCGAGACTTAAGTACCAACCTAAATTTCCACTACGGCCTGGTTCATTGGTTCTTGAGCCGAACAGTGCACGCCCGGCCCACGACAAAATTCATTGTTCCGTATTTGACAGCAGTAGGTGAGCTTGCCGCAGCCGCGCGTAAGATCGATCTTGAAGCTGCGTGGCGGGGTTATGCGCACGCTAATTTCAGCGGTGGCGCCCGTGTACTCGATGCAAAGAAGACCCTCGTGTTACGCCCCATTGAAAAGCTTTTGGCCTGCCCACACACGTTGTCGGGCTGGCTCAGCGCCAATAAAGACGCTTTTGCGTTTGATAGTGGTCGGGTGAGCTTTACGGAAAATCCTGTCGATCTTCTCGTCGATACCTATCACTTCTTGAACCTCGATAGTGAGGGTTCAGCCGCGGCATCTGAGAAGATCTGGTCGCAGGATGCGCATCTTTTGGAAACGGCCGAGGCCTTCTACATGGATGCCGCCAAGACCTTGAATGTCGACTCGTGGGAGACGTTAGCCAGCCATTTAGGGGAAAACTCAGCGGATAACTTATCCGATAATCAATGGCGGGCAATTCAGGCGGCGCATGCAGGACACCAGGCAGGCCTGTCGCTTCTACTGTTGCTACCCGCCATGGCTGCAAAAACCGGGTTTTACGAGCTTGAGGTCAATCCTGACCTCAGTATTCACATTCCTGACCGGCTTCTAGATGATGCGCATCAGGACGCAATGGCAAAAGCCCTAGCACCACCGCCCGTAGCCAAATCCGATGAGATCGTAGCTACCAGTGGTGGCATGTTCTACGGTCGGGAAGCGCCTGGTGAGCCGCTTTATGTCGAGGCCGGATCGACCTTCAAGACCGGCGACCCTTTGTTCATTGTTGAAGTCATGAAGATGTTCAACAAGGTCAATGCATCCTTTGACGGTAGAATTGACGAGGTCTTGGTTGAGGGAGACGGGGTGATCATTAAAAAGGGGCAACCCATCTTTAAAGTGACGCCCGACGAGAAGCCTGAAGACGTCACAGAGGAAGAACTCGCAGCCCGACGTGCTAAAAGCACTCAGAATCTGTTGGACAGCGTGATTTAGAAACGGAGCATCAAATGATCACAGGTTTAGATCATATCGCTATTGCGGTCCCTGACCTCGAGGCGGCGATTCAGCGCTTTATGGCCGACTTTGGACTCGAGTATGAGGGTACTGAAGACGTCGAGGCTGCGAAGACGTCGACGGCGTTCTTCCCGCTGCCACCCACCAGTATTGAGTTAGTCCATCCGCTTCGTGGCGAGGGCGCCATTGCGAAATACCTCGAAAAGCGGGGAGGTGGTATCCATCATCTGTGTTTTAGGACTGATGACATTGATGCCGACGTAGCTCGGTTGAAAGAGAAGGGGTATCAGTTCATTGGTGATGAGCCGACGCCGGGCGCTCACGGCGCACGGGTTATCTTTATTCACCCCAAGAGCTGTGATGGCGTCCTAATTGAATTATCTGAGCCGCAGCAGGGAGATCACTGATGTCGGTTTACAACCCAGATAAGGCAACCAAGGCTGCCTGGGCGGCACTGGTCGAGAAGCAAAGCAAGGGCCTCACGCCTGACGAGTTCACCTGGTTTACTCCCGAAGATATTCCGATGAAGGTGCTGTACACCGCTGAGGACACGGCTGAGCTTCCGTACACGGACACTATGCCTGGGCTCAGTCCTTACATTCGAGGACCGCAGGCGACTATGTACGCGGGTCGGCGTTGGACTATTCGTCAATATGCCGGGTTTTCGACGGCGGAAGAGAGTAATGCCTTCTATCGCAAAGCACTGGCGGCGGGTGGCCAGGGTGTCTCTGTTGCCTTTGATCTCGCAACCCACAGAGGATACGACTCCGATCACCCACGAGTAGCAGGTGATGTGGGCAAGGCGGGTGTTGCTGTCGATTCGGTTGAGGATATGAAGATCTTGTTCGACGGCATTCCGCTGGACAAAGTATCTGTATCCATGACGATGAACGGAGCGGTACTGCCTGTGCTTGCGGGCTATATCGTGGCTGCGGAAGAGCAGGGTGTCGGTCCTGAGGCGCTCGCGGGAACGATTCAGAACGACATCTTGAAAGAATTTATGGTGCGTAATACCTACATTTATCCACCGGTGCACAGCATGCGCATCATTGGCGATATTATTGCCTACTGCTCCAAGAACATGCCTAAGTTCAACACCATTTCGATCTCTGGGTATCACATGCAGGAAGCGGGCGCTAACGCCGCGCTTGAGCTGGCATACACCCTAGCCGATGGTAAGGAATACATTCGCACTGCCATTGCGGCCGGTCTCAATATCGATGAATTTGCTCCCAGACTCTCGTTCTTCTGGGGTATTGGCATGAATTTCTACATGGAAATCGCCAAAATGCGAGCCGCTCGTTTGTTATGGGCACAAATTGTGGGTGAGTTCTCACCCGAGAACCCTAAAAGCTCTATGCTGCGGACACATTGTCAGACGTCTGGCTGGTCGCTTACCGAGCAGGATCCCTACAACAACATTGTCCGAACGACGATAGAAGCAATGGCTGCTGTATTTGGTGGCACACAAAGCCTGCATACCAATGCGCTTGATGAAGCCATTGCGTTGCCTTCAGATTTCGCTGCCCGCATTGCACGTAACACTCAGCTAGTACTTCAAGAGGAGACTGGCATCAGCCAGGTTGTGGATCCCTGGGGTGGCTCGTACATGATGGAGTCACTGACCAATGACATTGCGGAGAAAGCCCGGGCACTTATCGACGAAGTCGAGGATGCCGGTGGTATGGCTCAGGCGATCGAAACAGGTCTTCCAAAACTACGCATTGAAGAAGCTGCAGCCAAGAAGCAAGCACGTATCGATCGTGGTGAAGATGTCATCGTTGGCGTAAACAAATACAAGATTAGCGAACAGGATGAGGTTGATATCCTCGAAGTCGACAATGATGCGGTTCGAGACTCACAGATTGAAAGACTCGATCGTATTCGGTCCTCGCGTGACGCTGCGTCGGTTGAAGCGTGTTTAAGTGCCTTGTCAAAGGCCGCCGAGACCGGCGAGGGCAATTTGCTCGCACTCGCAGTTGAAGCCACGCGACACCGTGCTACCGTGGGAGAAATATCAGACGCGCTTGAAACGCACTTTGGCCGATTTGTCGCAAGTACACAGACGGTTTCAGGTGTTTATGGTGCCGCTTACGAGCAGGACGAAAAGTGGAAACAAATCTCAATGGATATTGAGCGCTTTGTCGAAGAACATGGGCGTCGCCCTAGAATTCTCGTGGCGAAAATGGGCCAAGATGGACATGACCGGGGTGCGAAGGTCGTTGCCACAGCCTTTGCAGACGTCGGTTTTGATGTGGATCTCTCGCCCATGTTCTCCACACCCGAGGAGGTTGCTCGACAAGCCGTCGAGAACGACGTGCATATTGTCGGTGCATCGAGTCTCGCCGCAGGCCATAAGACCCTGGTGCCACAACTTATTGAAGCGCTGAAGGCCGAGGGCGCCGATGACATCGTCGTCATTGCGGGGGGTGTTATCCCGCAGCAAGACTATGACTACCTATATGATGCGGGCGTAAGCCTCATATTTGGCCCGGGAACGCCGATTCCTGACGCTGCACGAAAGGTACTGGATGCCGTTAACGCCAACCGCTGAGGCCATTGTTGCGAGTAATCGACGCGCGCTTGCAAAGGCAATCACGCTTGTAGAAAGCTCGCGACCTCAGGACCGTGAGGCCGCGCAGGCGCTGCTTAACGAACTGTTACCGTATACGGGCAAGAGTTTGCGCATTGGCATCACAGGTGTACCAGGTGTCGGTAAATCAACGTTCATTGAATCCTTTGGTCAGCATGTCATCGCCAAGGGTCATAAAGTAGCCGTGCTTGCCGTAGACCCGAGTTCTCCGATGGCTGGTGGCTCCATTCTCGGTGACAAAACCCGCATGGAGCAGCTGTCTCGCGACTCTTCAGCATTCATTCGTCCTTCACCCGCTGGAAAGGCCCTCGGCGGTGTGGCGCTCAAAACGCGTGAGTCTATGCTGCTTTGCGAAGCGGCAGGCTTTGATGTGGTGCTGGTCGAGACTGTGGGGGTAGGCCAGTCCGAGCACCAGGTAGGAAGCATGGTGGATTTTTTCCTAATCCTGTTGCTACCCGGTGGTGGAGACGAGTTACAAGGGATAAAGAAGGGCATTTTGGAGCTCGCCGATGCCATTATGATCAATAAAGCAGACGGCGAAAGCGAGAGTTTGGCACGCAAAACTAAGCTTCATTACCAAAGCGCCATGTCGTTGCTGGCGAGCAATGATTTTTGGAAGCCCGAGGTGCACACCTGCTCAGCACTTGAGCGGCAGGGGATCGAGGAATGCTGGTCTATGATGGGGCGTTTTCAGCGAGAGTCGAAGGACTGCCACGCCTATGATCGCAAGCGCGCCGAGCAGAACCTGCAGTGGATGTGGCAGCTAACAGATGAAATGCTGCGTCAGCAGCTCACCGATCATCCGGGTGTTGGCAAGATGTTGCCGGGACTGAGGGATCAGGTTGGTCGTGGAGAACTCACCCCTGTGACCGCAGCCACTCAAATCATTGCGCAATTACGGGGCGACTAAGCTATGCGTTTTCTTCCTCTGGATAAGCTGATTAATGTTCAAGAGGGCTACCGTAAGCGCTTCAAAATAGACTCAACCGATCTCATTCTCTCAAAAGAAAATGATCAGGTTGTTGCCTTTGGTGCTGTCTGTCCTCACCAAGAACAATCATTGGAAGAGGGGCAAATAGAGGATGGCATTATCTTTTGCCCGCGTCATCAGTTCGCATTTGATCTCAGAACGGGTGAGCATACTGCCGGGCACTGTCAGTCATTACCGATTTACGAGGTTCACTACGAAGGCAATGAGGTCGGTATTCTAATCGACAGCTGATGCACCACTAATGCGATGTATCTACCTGCGGTTCCTCAATAAATCCGAGTGACCACCACTCTCTCAGTACCTCTAGTTGAGGCGCAGTGACGTCACGGATCTTTAAAGCCTGTCCCGAGCTCAATTTAGTCACGAAGGCTTCGTCACTGCTCGACAAGCGGTACCTACGTCCCGCGAGGAACACCGCAAGGTGATCGTCCCTGTCGCGCCAAAGTAGACGCTGACTAGGTACCAGAGCAATGATGTCGCTGATAGGCTCCTCGTTGATAGGTAGATCTTCATCTGTTTCAGAGAGTAATTCCGGGAACCAATCGGTATCACCCAAGGCCTTGATAGCATTTATCACCGCAGTCTGAGCGTTAGCGAGATGCCGGTCAGTAATTTCACCCGGGCGCGGCTGGACTCGCATACTTTCTTTATCCTCGAGTAACAAACCATCGTAAAGGGACTCGATGACACTGTCGGATAGGCGAGCAACCAGGTCAGCCAAGCGAGGTGCTCTGAAACCAAGTGAGTAGGTCATGCTCTCGCCTACCGCAGTTCCCCAATGGGCGTATCCAGGCGGAATGTATAGCGCATCTCCCGGCTTGAGCAGGAAGACCTGATCTGTATCAAACTCGTCGATAAGTATGAGTCCGTCCGCGTCAATCGTGGGCGTAGCCGCATTACATCGAGGCCCGACCTTCCATATCCGTTGCCCTGCACCTTGCAGTAGGAATACGTCATACTGATCGAAATGCGGGCCAACTCCTGCGCCGTCAGTGGCGTAGCTAACCATGACATCGTCAAATCGCCATGTGGGAAGAAAATCGACGCAGCCCCGAAGCGCATCAACCTCGGGAAACCATTCATTGACGCGCTGGACGAGTAGGCTCCACTCACCATCCCTCAAAAAATCGGTGTCTACAAACGGTCCTTGCTCTAGCTGCCACTGATTTGCGACTCGACTGACAATTCGGCTGTCAGCCTCTTCCTCCATGGCCAATCCCGCGAGCTCTTCAGGACTTATGGGAGACTGGAAGTTCGGCAGCGCTCTTTTTATGAGCAGTGGGCGCTGTTGCCAATACTCGTCGAGAAATAGCTGCGCGTCGAAATCGAAGCTTGGTGAAATCACCTCGATTACTTACCCCAGCTCTGGGTCAACGATTCTGCGAGGCCGACATAGCCAGACGGCGTCAGCTGCAGGAGCTCTTTCTTTACGTCGTCAGGCAACTCGAGTATCGATACGAAGGTCTGAAGGGTTTCCTGAGTGATCGCCTGTCCCCGAGTGAGCGCTTTTAACTTTTCATAGGGCTCAGCGATGCCGTATCGGCGCATAACGGTTTGAATCGGCTCCGCCAATACCTCCCAAGCACTATCAAGGTCTTCGGCCAGACGCTCTGGATTGACCTGCAATTTGCTGATGCCTTTAAGGGTCGACGTGTAGGCCAGCAGCGAATAGCCAAATCCAACACCCATATTGCGAAGAACCGTACTGTCTGTGAGATCTCGTTGCCAACGGCTGACCGGTAATTTCTCACTTAGGTGACCCAAAACAGCGTTCGCCAGTCCTAGATTCCCCTCTGAATTCTCAAAGTCGATCGGATTAACTTTGTGAGGCATGGTGGACGAGCCAATCTCGCCCGTGATGGTCTTTTGCTTGAAATAGCCCAGCGATATGTACGACCAGATATCTCTATCAAAATCGAGGAGGATCGTATTGAAACGTGAAATCGCCTGAAACAACTCGGCCATGTAGTCGTGAGGCTCAATTTGCGTCGTCATGGGGTTCCATTCGAGCCCCAGGGACTCCACGAACTCTCGAGACACAATTGTCCAATCGACATCGGGGTAAGCACTCAGGTGAGCATTGAAGTTACCCACAGCGCCGTTGAACTTACCGAGCGGCTTAACGGTCTCCACGGCCTTCAACTGCCTGCGCAATCGAACCGAAACGTTGGCCATTTCTTTACCTAGGGTTGTCGGACTAGCGGTTTGACCATGCGTTCGACTCAACATTGGAAGCGCTGCATGTTCAGTTGCTAAGGCGTCAATACCATCAATGATGGCACGCATTTCCGCTGTAAGAACTGGAATACCATCGCGCAGCATTAATGCGTGTGACAGGTTATTGATGTCTTCACTGGTGCACGCGAAGTGCACAAACTCACTGGCTCCCGCGAGCGCCACGTCAGACGCAATGGCATCCTTAAGGAAATACTCGATCGCTTTAACATCGTGGTTGGTTGTTCGTTCAATGGCCTTAACGGCAGCCGCACTTTCAGACGAAAACGAAGTTAAGACCGCTTCAAGGTGGGCATTGGAGGTCGGGCTGAGGGGTTCAACTTCACGTATCTCTGAAGTTTCCGCCAGCTTCTGCAGCCATCTAACCTCGACCTCCAAGCGTCGAGCAATAAGACCATATTCACTGAAAACCGTGCGCAGTGGGTCCAATTTCGAGGCATATCGCCCATCGAGTGGTGATAGGGCAGTTGCAGTGTCGTAGGTCATAAAGCGGCTCCATCGCGAGCACGTAAGTTTACCACGCGAGGCGATTAATGGAGCGATCCGTTGTCCGTAACGGGCGATAATTGCCGACTCAGATCTGACGCGGTAGCTGCAAGTTTTCCACCTTTGAAAAGAAAGTGGCGGGGCCGCCCCCCTAACTGGCGCCAGAGATGTGCTGACCGCAATCCGGCAAGTAGTAGCGTGCGAACTAAATCAGCGTTCTTCGTTTGTTGAAGATGCTGTACATTGCCTTTCACTTTGATTCGGTAGGGTAAGTGGCTGATCGTGTCCTGGTAAATTGCGCTGATACTCGCGGCGAGCTCCACTGCGTCATCACTGAAATGTTGCGCCTTGAAATTAACGTGTCCCAGACGCGAGGCTACCACCTCCTGAAGGTCGGGCCGCTTGCCAAATTGATCCTCTAATTTGAGCAGCCCCCGGACATAAGCCCCCATGGCTACATGGTCCTCATTAGTGGCATCGGTCAACATATCAACCACGCTTCGCAGGCCGAGCTTCACGCCTTGAATATTTCCATAAACGGCGTCCACAGTGGGCGCATCGAACGCAAATAGAGAGCGCAGCGATGCCTCAAAAAAAGCTGCAGGGTAGGAGCCAGTTTTCGCTACTTGATCAACCATTCTCGCGGTCTGAACCACGCCTGCAAGGGCAATAACCTGTTGCTGAAGTGGTGTGAAGCTGCTCACGAGGCAAGTTTCTCCAAACGATTGAGTACGGTCTCGATAACACCGCCACCTAGACATTCGTTGTCTCGATACAAGACAACGGATTGTCCTGGCGTAATCGCACGCTGTGGTTCATCGAAGTGAATTAAATAGCCGCTATCGCTTTTTGTTACCGTGCATTGCTGATCGGCTTGGCGATAGCGGATTTTAGCCGAGCACCGAATACTCGCTTCGGGCGCCTCGCCAGCAATCCAGAAGATCCCACTCGTTTGCAGGGCAGTCGCGAAAAGGGCGGGATGTTCGTTTCCCTGACATGCCCAGAGCGTATTCGATGACGTGTCTTTATCAGCTACATACCAGGGTGCCTCGCTCGCGTTTTTGAGGCCACCGATACCCATGCCCTGGCGCTGTCCAATGGTGTGGTACATGAGACCCTGATGCTCCCCAATAACTTCTCCCTTGGGGTTTTTAATCGGACCGGGATTCTTTTTTAAATACTGAGAAAGGAAATCGGAAAAGCGCCGCTCTCCAATGAAACAAATCCCCGTGCTGTCCTTTTTTGCTGCGGTCTTAAAGTCATTCTCGGACGCCAGTTTACGAACTTCGGGTTTTTCGAGCTCGCCAACGGGAAACAGGCTGCCATCGATCGCATCGTGGCTCACCTGATGGAGGAAATAGCTTTGATCCTTCGCAGCATCGATGGCCTTGAGTAGCGTCGCCTTTCCGTTACGCTGGCCTTTGCGAACATAGTGTCCAGTAGCAATTTTATCGGCACCTAAAACGCGGGCGTAGTCGAGGAAGGCGCGAAACTTAATCTCTTTATTGCAAAGGATATCGGGGTTGGGTGTTCTGCCAGCCTGATACTCCTCCAGGAAATGCTCGAAGACATTATCCCAATACTCAGCCGCAAAGTTAGCTGCATGCAGTTTAATACCCAACCGATCAGCAACTGCCTGCGCGTCAGCAAGATCTTCCTTTGCAGTGCAGTACTCTGTGCCGTCATCCTCCTCCCAATTCTTCATGAAAAGGCCTTCCACTCGATAGCCCTGCTCTCGGAGCAAGAGTGCAGAGACCGAAGAATCAACACCTCCAGACATGCCAACAATGACCTTTGTAGAGTGATTGAGACTCATAGCTGGCGAACCAAATCCAAAGTGACGGCGCTACCTGCGCAATATTGATCAATGACGTCCAAAACAACCGAGTGACGTAGCGCAATATTGCTTGTCGCTATCTCATCTCGCGTCATCCAATGAGTTGCAATAATACTCGAGTCACGCTGATAGGTGGTATCAAATTCAAGGGCTCTACCTACAAAGCTGTGTCTCAGGTAGCAGATGCCGTTAGCACCGTTGACAATGGTGACGCCCAGATACGCCGTGATTTCGCTGTGCCGACAGGTCTCTTCTAGGGTCTCGCGTGCGGCGGCCTCAATAAGGGACTCCATGGGTTCGAGATGCCCCGCCGGTTGGTTAAGCACCCGTCGCCCTTGACTGAGCTCCTCAACTAGAAGGAATTTGCTATCTTTCTCAAGGACAGTGGCCACCGTTGCATGCGGTAAAAAGCGGTCAGAATCTGTCACTTAGCATTCCTGAGTGAACTGGCCGGTTCGTACCGACTCTCACCCGGTTGTAGATTTCCGATGTAGAAGGGGCCAATGCTCCTGCGGATCAATCTTAACGTTGGAAATCCTGCAGCCGCCGTCATCCGACGTACTTGACGGTTTCGACCCTCGCGAACTGAGAGTTCAATCCAGCTATCTGGAATCGACGCTCGATACCTGATCGGTGGATTCCTATCCCAAATAGTCGGTATTTCCAAAAGTTTACAACGCGCCGGCAACGATCGGCCGTCCTTGAGATCCACTCCATCCGATAATTGCTGGCAGAGGGCGGGTGTTGCCTCTCCCTCAACTTGAACCCAATACGTTTTCCATTGTTTCCCACGTGGATTCGCCAACTGATGTTGCAAAGCCCCGTCGTTGGTGAGTATCAGCAATCCCTCAGAGTCATAGTCTAAGCGCCCGGCGGCTCTGTACTGAGGCGCTTCAAGGAAATCGGCAAGCGTTTTCCTCGGATTACCAGCACGCTCGTTATCTGTAAATTGACTCAGCACGTTGAAGGGTTTGTTGAAGAGTAGAACCTGACTCATAGCGATGGTTTGCGAGAAAAAGTGGTAAACTTACGACATAAGAAAAAGAGTCGCGTAGTGACTCACCATAAGCGAATCGCATTACGTGATTCAATCCGGGGGCGAGCCGCAGCGCTCAGCCAGCCAGTCAATCAACAGTAAGGATCTGACTACCATGGCGTATCAGCACATCAAGGTTCCAGAGCAGGGAACTCCGATCACAGCAAATGAGGATCACAGCCTCAACGTTCCAAACACACCTATCATTCCCTATATCGAGGGCGATGGAATTGGTATAGATATCAGTCCAGTGATGATCAAGGTTGTCGATGCGGCGGTTGAGAAGGCCTACAGTGGCGAGAAGAAAATCGCTTGGATGGAGATTTATACAGGCGAGAAAGCGGCAGAGCTGTACGAGGGTGATTGGTTTCCGCAGGAAACACTCGATGCGATTAAATCATACCTCGTTGCCATTAAAGGACCTCTGACGACCCCTGTTGGTGGCGGTTTCCGCTCGCTCAACGTAGCGCTGCGCCAAGAGTTAGATCTCTACACCTGCCTGCGACCCGTACGATGGTTCGAAGGCGTACCTTCACCACTGAAAAGCCCCGGCGACACCAACATGGTGATCTTTCGCGAGAACTCCGAGGACATCTACGCGGGCATTGAGTACCAAGCGGACAGTGATGAAGCCAAGAAAGTCGTCGATTTCCTCATCAATGAAATGGGCGCCACCAAAATTCGATTCCCACAAAACGTAGGTATTGGTATTAAGCCCGTATCAGCTGAGGGCACCAAGCGGCTTGTCAGGAAGTCAATCCAGTACGCTATTGATCAAGATCTGCCTTCGGTCACCTTGGTACACAAAGGCAATATCATGAAGTTCACGGAAGGTTCGTTCCGTGATTGGGGCTACGAACTTGCCATTGAAGAGTTTGGCGGTGAGCTGCTGGACGGTGGCCCTTGGGTCAAGATCAGTAACCCGAATACAGGTAATGACATCATCATCAAGGATGTTATTGCCGATGCCATGTTGCAGCAGGTTCTGCTGCGCCCACGTGAATACAGTGTAATTGCAACGCTTAACCTGAACGGTGATTACCTGTCAGATGCGCTGGCGGCTCAAGTGGGCGGTATTGGTATTGCGCCAGGCGCGAACTTGTCGGATGACATTGCGCTGTTTGAAGCAACTCACGGTACAGCGCCCAAATACACAGGTCAGGATAAGGTTAATCCTGGGTCACTGATTCTTTCTGCGGAAATGATGTTGCGTCACTTAGGCTGGAATGAGGCCGCTGATCTGGTCATTGACGGTATGAACGGTGCGATTCAGGCAAAAACCGTGACTTATGACTTTGCGCGTTTGACCGACAACGCAACTGAAGTTTCATGCTCAGCCTTCGGTGATGCCATCATCGACAACATGTAAACGATCCCCTCATTAGCAAGAGCCCGCGAACGCGGGCTTTTTTTTGCATAAAGAATAATTTTCTACCGACAAAGTAACGACCAGAAGTCCTTCGCGTGCGTACTGGACTATACTGGGGCAACGCTGTTACACATGTAGACGATGACATATCAACACAAACATCTCGATATCCAGTTCATGGCGGCGAAATCTGGCAAAGGTGAGGAAGAGGGCGACTTAGCTTTAGCGCCCGCCAAGCCGAAGTTAAAGCGACCACCGCTTTACAAGGTCGTGCTGTTGAACGATGACTACACGCCGATGGAGTTTGTCGTCGAAGTGTTAGAGCATTTTTTCTCGATGAATAGAGAAAAGGCAACGCAAGTGATGTTGGCGGTGCATACCCAAGGCAAAGGCGTCTGCGGTATCTACACGCGAGATGTGGCAGAGACAAAAGCCGAGTTTGTGAATCAGGCAGCGCGCGATAATGGGCATCCGCTATTGTGTGAAGTAGAGCCGTCGCAAGATGAAGAGGACGACGAGTGAGGAGAGTAGTCAGTGCTGAGTAAAGATCTGGAACGGGCCCTGAATGAGTCGTTTAAACAGGCGCGAGCGCAGCGGCATGAGTTCATTACTGTAGAGCACCTTCTACTGGCCTTGCTTGATGACACTGCAGCGCAGCACGTTTTAAAGGCCTGCAGTGCCAATATCGAGGCGCTACGAGGTGATCTGACGGAATTTATTGATGCCACGACGCCACTGGTATCAGGCGAAGAAGAGGTTGACACGCAGCCGACTCTTGGTTTCCAGCGCGTTCTTCAGCGAGCTGTATTCCACGTGCAGAGCTCGGGCAAAGCCGAGGTCACCGGAGCAAATGTACTGGTCGCCATCTTTTCGGAGCAGGAAAGCCAGGCGGTTTATTTCCTTAAGACACAGGACATATCGCGCCTCGATGTTGTCAATTTCATCACTCATGGCGTGAGTAAGTCGGATGACGACGAGGAGCATGACGGCGACAAATTGTCAGCCAGCGCTGATACTGGCGACGCTGAAGGCGAGGAGGAGAGCCCTCTTGCTAAATACGCTACAAACCTGAATGAGGAAGCGGCGCAAGGCCAGATTGACCCCCTAATTGGTCGGCTTGATGAGGTCGAGCGAGTCGCTCAGATTCTGGCACGACGTCGCAAAAATAATCCGCTGCTGGTCGGTGAGTCCGGTGTCGGTAAGACGGCCATCGCCGAGGGGTTGGCGAAATTGATTGTGGACGGGCAGGTCCCAGACACGCTCAAAGCGGCCGAGGTGTTCTCGCTGGATTTAGGGGCGTTATTGGCTGGAACCAAATACCGAGGCGATTTCGAAAAGCGCTTTAAGGGCGTTTTGGCTGATCTCAAGAGACGTGAAGGCTCCATCCTCTTTATCGACGAAATCCATACCATCATTGGTGCAGGCGCAGCATCCGGGGGAGTGATGGATGCGAGCAATTTGCTCAAGCCTCTCCTCAGCTCAGGCAAGCTCAGATGCATTGGTTCTACAACCTACGCCGAATATCGAGGGATTTTTGATAAGGATAAGGCGCTCAGCCGTCGTTTCCAGAAAGTCGATGTTCTAGAGCCGTCCGTAGAAGATGCCTACAAGATCCTGAAAGGGTTGAAGTCGCGTTTTGAAGAGCACCATGGCTTGCGGTACACCGATAAAGCCTTGCGAACGGCGACGGAAATGGCGGCGCGCTTCATTACAGATCGTTTTCTTCCGGACAAGGCCATCGACGTTATTGACGAAGCAGGCGCCTACCAACAGCTTCAGCCTGTGAGTAAGCGTAAAAAAGTCGTTGGCCCAAGCGACATCGAAGCTGTCATTGCAAAGATAGCCCGAATCCCGCCAAAGACCGTGACCAGCGACGACAAGGAACTGCTTGAGAAGCTTGAGAGCAATCTATCTCTCGTTGTCTTTGGTCAGAACAAAGCGGTTAGTCAACTTGTAAGTGCCATCAAGTTAGCGCGGGCAGGTCTTAGGTCAGGTGACAAGCCCATTGGAAGCTTCTTACTTGCCGGGCCGACGGGCGTAGGTAAAACCGAGGTAACGAAACAACTGGCGATGCAGCTGGGGCTCGAATTACTTCGGTTTGATATGTCTGAATACATGGAGCGGCATACCGTATCGCGTTTGATTGGTGCGCCTCCAGGCTATGTTGGCTATAATCAGGGCGGTTTGCTGACCGATGCAGTAACCAAACACCCTCACTCGGTGGTCTTGCTCGATGAAATTGAGAAGGCGCACCCAGAAGTTTTTAATCTTTTGCTGCAGGTGATGGATCACGGCACGCTCACTGACAACAACGGCCGCAAAGCCGATTTCCGTAACGTCATCGTTGTCATGACCACGAACGCCGGTGCGGAGAGTATTTCTAAGCGCTCCATCGGATTCTCTCTTCAGGACAACAGTACCGATGCCATGGAGGCCATCAACAGGCTGTTTACCCCTGAATTCCGAAACCGTTTGGATGCAGTGGTACCGTTTGAGCCGCTGAGCCAGGAGGTTATCTTGACTGTGGTCGATAAATTCCTCACTGCGCTGCAGACGCAACTTGATGAGAAACAGGTGCAGTTGCAGGTTGATGACGCGGCGCGCGAATGGCTTGTCGAGGAGGGATACGACCGTAATATGGGAGCCCGTCCCATGGAACGTGTTATCCAGGAGCACATTAAAAAGCCGCTTGCCGACATGGTTCTATTCGGTGCACTCAGCAAAGGCGGTATCGCTAGGGTAACGGTCGATGCCAAAGGTGAAGGTCTCAGCGTTGAAGCGGTAACAGAGAAGGCTGAAGTGGCGGTACCTGCCTAAGCAACGCTTTTTGCTAACACATCCCTATTTTCCTAAAGCGCACTTTCCTATAGAGTGCGCGCCATTCGTTTATTTACCAGGTAGGTTTAATGGCTAAAGAAGATCAGATCGAAATGGAAGGGGAGATCATCGATACACTCCCTAACACCACCTTCCGTGTGCGGTTGGAAAACGGACATGTCGTAACGGCTCACATTTCAGGAAAGATGCGCAAAAACTACATTCGTATCCTGACAGGTGACAAAGTGCGCGTAGAGGTGACTCCATACGATTTGACTAAGGGCCGAATTACCTACCGCGAGCGTTAATCGCGCGCGTCCCGTGATATGTTCACAACGGGAATCGTCGACAGACCACTTGTGGACGAGTCTCCATCGCCATGCCACCGACCGTTGGATAACATTTCCAGTGGCTTGAAGCGCGTCTTGTAACTCATCTTCCTGCACCCATCGATCCAATAACCGAGGTAGACGTAGGGCAGTCCTAATTTTTTTGCGTGCGATATTTGCAGTAACACCGCGAAGGTTCCGAGGCTGCGTTTATCGAGGTTCGGATCATAAAAGGTATAGATCGCAGCTAAGCCATCGAGCATCTGATCAGAGACAGCCACACAGACCAATCGGTCTTTGTCGTAGAGCCTGAAATACTGGGTACAGCCCAAGCTGTTGTTTAGGAATGATTCGTACTGCTCTCTATCCGGCGGAAACATGTCTCCATCGGCATGCTTTTCCATGATGTATCTCTCGTAGAGCGCATACGCCTCATCATCGATAACCGAATCTGTAATCTTTAACCGCAGGTCTGCATTGGCATTGATAACCCGGCGTTGACTGCGTGATGGCACAAAGTCGTCGGCAACTACTCGCGCCGCGGTACAGGCATTACAACTATGACAATGTGGTCGATATATATGATCTCCACTTCGTCGAAACCCCATCAATGACAGCTCGGTGTATAACTCAGGCGTGATCTTTTGTCGGGGATCTACAAATAGGGTGGTTGCTTCCTTTTCAGGGAGATACGAACAACGGTGCGGAAACGTTGTGAAGACCTTTATTTCTCTTAGATTTGCGGTCATAGCGCGTTACATCTGTTCCCTGAAAGCTCTTAGCTGCGCATCGAGCGGTGAAGATACGTAGTCTGACGCAAGCGTCGGACCGCGACCAATATCGCCCACGGTGATACCGTTTTTCAACTCCATTTCAAAGTTTTCGCGAGAAATGAGTGTCATGCCCAGTGACGCGAGATGCTCGTTTGGCATCTGACAGTCAATCAACTTTAAGCCCCCGGGCGCACCCAACTCGCACAAGGCTTTCAAAGCTACCTTTGATGCGTTTGATGTCATTGAAAACATCGATTCACCGAAGAATATCTTTCCGAGCTTGACACCATAAAGACCACCGATGAGCCGATCATTATCAATGACCTCAACACTGTGCGCGTAACCAAGACGGTGTAACTCTAGATAGGCGGCTTTCATATCGTCACTAATCCAGGTTTCCTCGCGTCCGGGGGAGGTCGACGCACAGGCGTCAATAACCTGCTCGAACCGGAGGTCGTAGTCAATCTGCCATTTATTGGTTTTTAAAAATTTGCGAAGAGATTTTGACGCATGAAACTCAGTGGGTCTCAGCACAGCACGAGGCTGAGGCGTCCACCACAGGATGGGTTCACCTGGCTCATACCAAGGAAATATTCCGCGCTGATAAGCCTCCAGTAACCGTGCTGCACTCAGGTCGCCACCGACGGCCAGTAAACCATTAGGGTCTTCTAGTGCGGCACTCGTCGGAGGAAAGGGCTCCATTCCTCCAGTTACCTGTCCCGATTACTGCGCATCCAGGAATTTTTCAGCATCGAGCGCAGCCATACAGCCGAAACCGGCCGAAGTGATCGCTTGGCGGTACACATGGTCAGACACATCACCCGCTGCGAAAACTCCCTCTGTAGATGTCAGCGTGGCGTTACCGTTCAGCCCGGAGCTCGTACGAATATAACCATCAGCCATGTCTAGCTGACCCGAGAAGATCTCGGTATTTGGCTTATGGCCGATAGCAATGAAGACACCGTCGACAGCAATATCCATGTCATCGGCACCCACCGTTGATGTCAGCCTGACCCCGGTTACGCCGGATTCATCACCCAACACCTCATCGAGCTGCCGATGCCAGTTCAACGTGATGCGACCTTCTTCCGCGCGCGAGAACAGACGATCTTGTAAGACTTTTTCAGCTCGAAGGGCGTCACGTCGATGTACCAGATGTACCTTACTGCAGAGATTAGACAAATACAGTGCTTCCTCGACGGCCGTGTTGCCTCCGCCAACAACCACAACTTCTTTGTTTCGGTAGAAAAAGCCATCGCAGGTGGCGCAAGCGCTGACCCCTTTACCCATGAAAGCGGACTCACTGGGCAAGCCTAAATATTGGGCTGAAGCCCCCGTGGCAATAATGAGCGCGTCGCAGGTGTATTCGCCTGAGCCTTTGAGCGTAAAGGGACGGGTTTCAAGATCTACCGAGTCAATATGGTCAAAGACAATCGACGCCTCGTAACGTTCTACATGCTCCTGCATCTGTTGCATGAGCGCGGGCCCCTGTAAACCCTCGGGACCCCCAGGCCAATTCTCAACCTCGGTTGTTGTGGTTAGCTGACCACCCTGTTGCATACCTGTGATAACGACGGGGCAGAGGTTCGCTCTCGCTGCGTATACCGCGGCCGTATAGCCGGCAGGTCCAGACCCCAAAATGACTAACCTATGGTGTTGAGATGTACTCATTCGCGTGGATTTTCCATGAAGAATTGAAACTGGCTGGGAGGGTAGCGCATTCTGTAGCGTTTCGAAATGGGAGAGCCTCATGTTTCCACGAGAACAAAGAGCTAAGTAACTGAAAAATATGTGGAATTTTATGAAAATTGAGTTTTTTCTTTATGATATGATGCAACAAACCGGTAGGGGGAAAATGCATTGCCGTCCAAGAATGTACCTTCAAAAATAGCGAAGGGAGAGACAGAGGTCACTACACCGGGTGCTCTCGCCACGATCGGCTTTTTTACTGGCGTCGCCGCAGCCTGTTTCACTGTATTGAGCCTATCCACCTTTGATCTATCGGATCCAGGCTGGAGTTCCAGTGGTAGCGCTGGTGAACTGATCAACCAAGGCGGGGTTGTGGGTGCGTATCTGGCGGATATCAGCTATTCCCTCGCAGGTGTGTTAGCTGGCGTCATCCCGCTTGCTCTTCTTTTTTGGGCCTACCGGCGCGTCAAACCGCTGCCTACGATTGAGGTAACGCACTCAGACCGTGCTATCGCGATATTTGGTTGGTTGGCCTTCCTGGGGGCTAGTGCAGGTTTGGCCACCATGGCTCTTCCGGTCAGCGAGACGCTGCCGCAGGGCAGTGGCGGCATTGTGGGCACGGCCATAGCGAACTGGTTCACTGCCGCCTTCTCTGACTTAGGCGCGAGGCTCTTGCTCAGCTTTTGTGCGCTGCTGGGTGGCACGCTCGTCCTTGATATTGACTGGATCAAGGTTGCCGACAAAACGGGGGACTTAACACTCGCTGCAGCGGCCTATGTTCGTGGGAAGCTGGATGATCTCAATGATCGCCGCAAGCTCCGAAAGGAAAAGAATAAGCGCAGCATTCAAATTGCAGAGCATGTAGAGAAAGAAAAGCGCCGTGCTCCGCCCAAGATAAAGTCGCCCAAATTACTAGACTACTCGAGCAAGAAGGCCGAAAAAGAGAAGCAACAGAATTTGTTCGAATTATCCGAGCTTATGCCCATGCCACCGCTCGAGTTGCTTGACCCACCGACTAATAGTGGTCCTAGAGGCTATTCCAACTACGAGCTAGAATCATTGTCGCGGCTACTTGAACTTAAGCTGGCTGACTTTGGTATTACGGCAGAGGTGATGTCTGTCTATCCTGGACCCGTGGTAACTCGGTTCGAAATTCAGCCTGCGGCTGGCGTAAAGGTCAGTCGGATCTCGAATTTAGCCAAAGATTTGGCCCGTTCTCTTGCGGTCAACTCGGTGCGCGTGGTTGAGGTCATCCAGGGTAAAAGTGTTGTAGGGATTGAGATACCCAATGCTGACCGTCAGACCGTTAATTTCAGAGATGTATTGAGCTCAAGGGCTTTCGATGAGGCGAAATCGCCGCTGACGCTGGCCTTGGGACATGATATTGCAGGAAGCCCCGTTGTTGCCGACCTTGGGAAGATGCCGCACGTCCTAGTTGCTGGTACTACGGGTTCCGGTAAATCAGTCGGTGTGAACTGCATGCTGGTCAGCCTGCTGTACAAGGCGACACCTGATGAGCTGCGTTTGATCCTAGTTGACCCAAAGATGCTGGAACTGTCCGTCTACGATGGTATTCCACATCTGCTCACGCCTGTAATTACAGACATGAAGGACGCGGCCAATGGCCTTAGATGGTGTGTAGCTGAGATGGAACGCCGCTACAAGCTCATGTCACTCCTTGGGGTTCGGAATCTTGCCGGCTATAACCGCAAGGTCAAAGATGCTGAGAAAGCAGGAGCGCCGATCGAAGATCCGCTTTGGATCCCCGATCCGGTGCTGGAATTGACCGGTGAGGAGCAGTCAGCGCCGGCATTGACAACACTGCCGAGCATCGTCGTGGTTATCGACGAATTCGCAGACATGATGATGATCGTGGGCAAGAAAGTTGAAGAGTTGATCGCGCGGATCGCTCAAAAGGCTAGGGCGGCTGGTATTCACCTGGTGCTCGCGACGCAGCGGCCATCAGTGGATGTCATCACTGGGCTCATTAAGGCCAACATCCCCTCAAGGATGGCCTTTTCGGTTTCCTCGAAAATCGATTCTCGCACCATCCTCGATCAGGGTGGGGCGGAGCAATTACTCGGTTATGGCGACATGCTCTATCTTCCATCAGGCTCTAGTACGCCCACGCGTGTCCACGGCGCTTTCTGTTCAGATGATGAAGTTCATCGCGTCGTAGCGGATTGGCGGCGCAGAGGCACACCAGACTACATTGATGGACTGTTGGACGAAGGGGGTCAGACCCCGGTAACGTCGCAAGAACTGCAGTCTGCGGCGTCCTCAGAGGAAGACCCGGAAAGCGATGCCTTGTACGACGAGGCTGTCCATTACGTCTGTAGTAGCCGTCGTGCATCGATCTCGTCGGTACAGCGAAAGCTGCGGATTGGCTATAACCGAGCCGCGCGACTCATAGAAACAATGGAAGCCGCGGGTGTCGTCTCTGCCATGGGAACGAATGGTCAGCGCGAGGTGTTGGCGCCGCCACCGGGTGGTGAGGAGTGACGAAACTGTTTAGCCTCTGGCTCATTTCAGCTGTGCTGGCTCCCGCAGCTCAGGCGACTGAGGACACCTGGCCGCTTGAGGGCCAAACTACGGCCAGTGGTACATTTCACCAAACGGTGATGGATATCAATGGTGCGGTGGCATTCTCTAGCACAGGGCGATTCGCCGCCCTAAAACCCCACCATTTTCGTTGGGAAATAGAGTCACCCGACAGGCAGTTGCTTGTCGCGACACCTGAGGCGTTCTGGCAGTGGGATAAAGATTTGGACGTCGTCATTCTAAGGGATGCCCCTGAGATTGAAGATCTGCCCATATCCGCCATCTGGAATGGCGCAGTGGACGATCGTTCGTCGAGTGACGTTGAAACGGGTCATTTTGGTGACGGGGTAAAGAATCTTTCCGTTCGCTCTCCCGATGAAAATACCATCATCGTTCGGTTTGAGGACTCTCTAGGGCAGAGGACCTTATTCGAATTCAACCTAGAGATGCAGGGCGTTGTAACGTCATCAGCCTTCGCTGTAACGTTGCCGGACGGCGTCGACTTTTACGATGAGACAAGTCGGTCGCTGGGGCGCTCTGGAGCGATCGAGTGATCTATCTCGCCGTGGCCATCGGTGGTGCACTCGGTGCCTTGTCACGTTTTGGTATGGGCCAGTGGTTGGCAGATTCAGGCTACGCTCATTTGCATCCAGCGACTTTCCTGGTGAATGTGATCGGCGCACTGCTTATTGGTATCCTATTCGTTGGGGCAGAGCGCTTTACACTGTCTGAACCGGCTCGACTGGGTATGTCTGTCGGATTTCTAGGCGCATTTACCACGTTTTCAGCGTTTTCATTGCAACTTCTCACGGATATGCAGGAAGGTGAGGTACTGCGTGCCGCGTCCTATGCCGCCGCTACCGTGTTCCTCTGCTTAATAAGCTGCCTGGTTGGTGTGGAGCTGGCCAAATCCATCTTCGATTAAAGGTCATTTGGCGTTAGACTAGCGTCCCACACAGGCTGTTACTGACCACCATCATGCTCGACATCAAGCAGGTTCGAAAGGACCCACAATCTATTGCAGAGGCGCTGCAGAAAAAGCGCTATGAATTCCCTCTCGATGAGTTTGTGCGTCTAGACTCCCAGCGCAAAGAGGCGGATATTAGGTCGCAGGATCTTTTAGCTGAACGAAAGAAAGCCTCTAAGGAGATTGGTGCGTTAATCGCTCAGGGTAAAAGCGTCGAAGAGGCCAAAGCGGAGGTAAATGAGACGCTTGACCGGCTCTCAACGGAGTTGGATGCTGCGGTTGAAGAGGCGAAAACGGTACAGCAAGCCTTAGACGAACTGCTCATGGGGACACCCAATCTGCCAGATTCAGCGGTTCCGGACGGTGTTGATGAGGACGATAACGAAGAAATTCTCATCTGGGGAACGCCCCCTACGCTGCGGTTTGAAGCCAAAGATCATGCAGATCTCGGCGAGGCGCTAGGGCAGCTTGATTTCGAGCTGGCGGGTAAAATAACCGGTAGCCGGTTTAGTGTCATGCAAGGGCAAATGGCCAAGTTGCAGCGCGCCCTGACGCATTTCATGCTCGACTTACATACGACTCGACACGGATATACCGAGGTATATGTTCCGTTTATCGTCAACAGCGACTCGTTATATGGAACGGGCCAGCTACCCAAATTCGCGGAAGATTCTTTCAAGCTAGAGGGTGACTCCGGCTACTACCTTATTCCAACAGCGGAAGTCCCAGTTACCAATATGCTACGTGATCGAATCGTCGAAGATGCAGAACTGGGTGACGCAGGCATAAAGTTCATAGCGCATACCCCTTGCTTTAGAAGCGAGGCAGGTAGTTACGGCAGAGACACTCGGGGTTTGATTCGACAGCATCAGTTCGAAAAGGTTGAGCTCGTTCAGGCAGTGCGTCCATCGCAGTCGGATGCCGCAATCGAGGAACTAACAGCACATGCTGAGGCAGTATTGCAGGCATTAGAGCTTCCGTACCGTAAAGTCCGACTGTGTGGAGGTGATCTCGGCTTCAGTGCAGCCATGACGTATGACCTGGAAGTATGGCTGCCCGGGCAGAATGCTTATCGCGAAATTTCCAGCTGCTCTAATTTCAGAGATTTCCAAGCGCGCCGCATGCAGGCTCGCTGGAGAAATCCGGAGACCGGAAAACCTGAGTTACTTCATACCTTGAATGGGTCAGGGTTGGCCGTAGGGCGTACGCTAGTTGCTGTGGTTGAGAATGGGCAACAAAGCGATGGCACTATCACCATTCCATCAGCGCTCGTCCCATATTTTGGGACTGACACCATCACAAGCCAGTAACTAAAACGCTAGCGGCTGCCTGCTCGCGCCATAACTTGACCACTAAGGTTAATGGCGTCGGCAAGAATGCGCGCCGTTTCCGTGATGAGCGCGTCAGCTTCGTCAGCTTCAGTATCTTCACTAGTTGCCGATGGCTCCTCAGCATTGTCCTGTGGCATGTCAGATGAATCGTCGTCTCCATCTACCAGATCATCCAAGGAGGCGAGGGCATTCATGCCTTTGGCCTGCCGACGCGTGTTTTCAATGGCTAGATATTGAATTTCCTGCGACGTACGCTGGGCGAGCCGCTCGGCCTCGTTAAGCGGCAAAAGCTCAGCACCGCGCACCTTCTCGGAGAGGGCCTTTTGATCCCAGATGTATTGGAAGTCTGGATCGGAATTTGCACGCTCAGTGTGTTTGGCCATGAGTGTAGGAAGAATGGCGTCGACTACGCCGTAGTCCTTGTGCCGGACAGGCGCTATGCGATCCCAATCGAGCGCCTTGTCAAGCGAGCTCTCACCAATCTCGTCGTGCTGAAGCAGGGAAGGGTAGCTGATATCGGGGATAACGCCCCGGTGCTGCGTGCTATCGCCTGAGATCCGATAAAACTTGCTCTCGGTGATCTTCAATTGCCCCTCAGGCAGGTCTAGTAGCGTCTGCACGGTCCCTTTACCAAAGCTTCGGTCTCCAACAACAATAGCTCGGCCGTAGTCCTGAAGGGCGCCAGCAAAAATCTCAGAGGCAGACGCGCTGAGACGATCAATCATGATCGCGACCGGACCATCGTAATAGGGGCCCCGCCGGCGTTTGCCGTCTCGCCACACACGGCTGCCAGTACCGCGTATCTGCACAGTGGGCCCATA
>CABYVD010000029.1:0-21955 GCA_902522335.1 Halieaceae bacterium
CGTTCCGACTCCCCAATTGGTTCGCCATTTACAATTAAACATGGGACCTTTGATGTCGGAACTGCAGAGGGTATACGAAGGATGTCAGGTTGCTTCAGCTCATAATCTAGACCCAAATAACACATTGCGAGCTCCACCTTCATTACCCAAGGACTTGAAGATCTCAAGCCTGCGCAACTTGGAAGTCCATATAAGACAAGCATGAGTTCTCTCTCCTTATTTGATCGTCTATTGCAGGTTAAATAAGACTTCAACCTTACTGTCTGCGCTAAAAAATTTGTGCATGCGTTAATAGTTTAGACTTGAACACAGAGCCTTATGCAGACTTTCAAGGTATCGATCGCGACTTGAATTGGAATGCTTAAACCATTTGAAGCACCAAGTATGTATGTCGATTCGTTAGAGGTGACATCAAAATAGTCGATTTTCATGAGAGCCATAAGCGGTCCTCCCTCACTCACAAAAGCCTCAGAAGAGACGCTCGAGCGCGCGCTTGCAAGACCCAAAGCGCTTGCGCCCGGCTTGGGCCTCAACGACTCTCCCTGTCCATCGGTTGAACTGATACATCCAGCTCACATAGCCAGCATGCTCGTCAGAGCCATTACCGAGAGGTTTGCCCGTCCGTGGGTCCACTCTTATCTTTTGGATTAAAATGTAGTCAGGCGTGTGTGTTTCTATGACGTCGTATTCTTTCTCCAGTCTAGCGCCCTCTCCCACTACTCGAATGGCTTGAAGCTCATTGGTATCATCCCACTTACAAATCAGCATGAATTCCTCTGCATGTGTCGCCGATGCAAAGCATAGGTTGGCAGCAAACAACACAGTCAATCTAATAACCCCCAGTCCTAGTTTCTTTATCGCGCAACGTCGCTGGTCAAACTCGGCTAACAAAGAGCATCGATCAGAGACCCTGTCTAATCGATGCAAACTAGTCGTCAGATTTATTTTTCGTGTCGTCATACCGGTAACTTCCAATAATTGATCTAACCTCGTCAATGTTTATAGCCTCAATAGTTCCTTGATGTCCTTCCACGGTATTTGCTGTAAAAAGTGCATTCAAAATTGCCTCTTCCGTCGCTTCCACAGTTGCTTGAAAAAGGGGGGACATCTTTTGATTAGCTAATCCGTTGATCGGAATATCAGATATCCCTCGACGAACCGATTCTGCTGTAGAGAAAGCTATAGAGTAATCGCCACTCCCATTGGTGGCAGGTGATCCCGTGCGACCAAGTGCTAGCATGGCTCGAGATGCAACACGGGTGAGATTTCGATCTGAGAGCGGAGCGTCTGTCGCGATGACGACGATGACAGAGCCGTCAGCTTGTCTGTCGTCAGCCATATCGCTCATGAAATACTTTCCCAATACTTCCCCGACAGGAATACCATCCACCATGAGAACACCACCATAGTTTGCTTGGACGAGAACTCCTATCGTGTAACCCCCTAGACTCGCCGGTAATTGGCGGGAGCTGGTACCTATCCCCCCTTTCCAACCAAACAGCACACTACCCCGCCCTGCACCAATACTTCCCTCGTCGACAGGCCCGGCTTGGGCATTCTCTATGGACTCTCGGATCAGCGACGAAGTTAAATGGCGACCACGGATATCGTTGAGGTAACCGTCATTTGTCTCACCGACCACCGCATTCACGCTGCGCACACTTTCATTGCCTGGCTGGTCTAGCGTCCATGCGATTGCCGCCTCAATTCCTTTGGATACAGAGAGTGTATTGGTAAGCACTATGGGAGATTCCAGTTCACCGAGCTCGACAATTTGCGTCGCACCAGCGAACTTACCGTACCCATTGCCTCTGTAGAATCCAGCCGGAACCCTATCAACGTACAGGTTCCCACCGTGAGGACGTATAGCGGTTGCGCCTGTGTTTACTGACGATCCTGAAATCAAGGTTGCATGGCCTACAAGTACACCATGCACGTCCGTTATTGCATTTAAGGGTCCGGGATCCAAGATGCCTACATTTATTCCGATATCGCGAGCTCTCGGGCGCGACCTATCCACCGTATCTGCTGACGAAGCCCGAAAACCGGCAGGCTCTGTGCCCTTAACATGAGGCTGATATCCGAATGAACCAACTGTAATTAAGAGAAGGAAGGCAAACGTTTTAGGCGATTTTTTTTTCACAGGTAATTTCAGCGTAGCGTCGTTAGTGCGACAGTGATAGCAGTGTATGTTTTAACTTTCACTCTAAAGGGATAACCAATGAGTCGGCAAATGCCAAATAACTCTATAGTGTGCTTGTTTAAGAAAAAGCTTCAATCGCAATGCCACCCATGAATAAGACTCTGGAAAGTGAGTAATGAGCTTTTTAATTGAACCCAGGGACTTGCTGGAATTTAACGCAGATTTAGTACTGGACTGTACTTTCGATCTTGCAAATCCGGACTACGGGAGAAGAGTTTACAGCGAAAAACATATCCCAGGGGCTATCTTTGTTGATTTAAACAGGGACCTTAGCGAGGCACCCAGTAAACGCGGTCGCCACCCTTTACCTTCCAGAGAAGCTTTCGCTGAGAAGGCGCGCTCCTGGGGTTTAAATAGTGGTTCCAGAGTGGTTTGTTACGATCAAGATATCGGTATTTTCGCGGCTCGACTTTGGTGGATGTTACGCTGGATCGGCCATGGCTCCGTACAAGTTTTGAACGGTGGCTCAGCCGCATGGGGGACGGCGGGAGGTAAAACAAACCGCGGGCAGTCCAAGATCCCAGCCAAAGGAAACTTTGTACTTTCACCATCACTAACTAGGCTATGTCACGCCAGTGAACTTCCCGACACAAACCGAGTTCTATTGGACGCCCGCGACGCTGACAGATTCTCCGGGCGCGATGATCCTATCGACGCCGTAGCGGGACACATACCCGGAGCAATAAATGCTCCGTTTATCGAAAATATCAGCGGCGGAAAATTTCTACCTACAGACCAGCTGCGAAACCGGTTCGAAGCAATGGGCGTGCAGGGTGATACTGTTTGTTATTGTGGTTCAGGTGTGACCGCTGCTCACAATATCCTAGCCCTACTTGAGTCGGGCTTTGCTGAACCTGCCCTATACGCAGATTCCTGGAGTGGCTGGATCACAGACCCACTGCGACCAATCGAAACATTGACGCAATAAGGCCTGCAAGTAGCGTGCGAATGCACCACCTTAGATCAGCCGATGCCTCAAGACTGTGACAGCTCGTGATTATTAACATCATAAGCCGAGCTTAAATCTAAGTGTTGGAAGGACGCTTCATCCTTTTTCGCCGAATGAATTGCGTATCAATGGATGACAAAGCAAGACTTTATGCGCTACCGAGGTAGGACCTGAACGGTAATGCTCAAACCGAGCGGTAGATTTTGCACCCCTCGCACCGCGAAAAAACACTCAATAACCGAGCCTATGCGCTACCCACCAGATCATTTTCCTGAGCCTTCTTGGCACCTAGTTCCGTTAGGAATTACACGAAAAACAAGTCGGGGGGATACACTTACTTGAACAAGTGGTGAGTGAGGGGTTTTTCATGGGCTTAAAACACCAACATCTAAGTTTGGGAAACGGCTGGCTGTTCCAATCCATGCTGATTTTTTTGATGCTGTGCTTGTTGCCAAGTCACTGTTTGGCAACTGAGACCGTTTTCGAGGGACCATATGACGACGAGACCGCCACAGAGCGAGAGCAACGAATGTCTTGGTGGCGAGAGGCACGCTTTGGACTTTTCATACACTGGGGTATCTACGCCGTGCCAGCTGGAATGCATCAGGGTCAGGCTATCGAAAATATCGGCGAGTGGATAATGCACTACGGAAAAATCCCAGTGGTTGAGTACAAAAAATATGCGGCTGATTTTAACCCCACTCAGTATGACCCAGATGCATGGGTACTCATGGCCAAGGATGCTGGCATGAAGTACATCGTAATCACGGCGAAGCACCACGATGGGTTCGCTCTATTCGACACAGAGGTGAGTGACTGGAATATTGTTGAAGCAACACCGTACGGGAAAGATATTCTAAAACCACTTGCGGCAGCGGCGAGAAGACACGGTATAAAACTGGGGTTTTACTACTCTCAAGCACAAGACTGGGTGCACCCTGGCGGGTCGACTTGGGAGGGACGGTGGGATCCTGCGCAGGAAGGTGATATGGATCGATATCTGCAACAAATCGCCGTGCCCCAGATTAAAGAGCTTTTTACCAATTATGGAGAGATCTCGGTTCTTTGGTGGGACACCCCCATTGATATGACACCCGAGCGCGCACGCCTATTCGATGGTGTGGTTGATCTTCAGCCCGGAATCATAATGAATAATCGTCTCATCTATGGTCCCCACGGTGTCTATGGCCATAGAGGTGACTTCCGGACTCCAGAGCAACATATTCCTGCGACAGGGCTTGATTATGACTGGGAGGCCTGCCAAACCATGAATACGACCTGGGGCTATAAATCTCACGACGACCAATGGAAATCCAGCGAAAGGTTAATCCGCAATCTCGTTGATATCGCCAGCAAGGGTGGTAATTACCTTCTTAACGTGGGTCCGATGGCGAACGGAAACATACCGCCCGAGAGTTTGGCTCGTTTAAAGGATGTTGGAGCCTGGATGAGGGTCAATTCATCCTCTATCTACGGCACGACCGCAAGCCCCTTTGTGCGCTTGCCATGGGGCCGCGCCACCAAAAAAGAATATCCGAATGCCAGCGAGTTGTATCTACATATCTTTGACTGGCCCGACGATGGTCGACTTGCCGTCGACGGCTTACGCAACGAGGTTATGGGTGCGTATTTTTTAGCTGACTATCAGCGTCAAGTCCAAGTAACCGAGTCGGAAAATGGATGGGTGATCATTCTCCCTGATGAGCCGCTTGATCCGGTGAACACTGTCTTGGTTCTTAAAATTAAGGGGCCGTTAGATGTTGCGCGACTGCTTCCAACACAAACCTCTGACGGAGTAGTAATGCTTGAATTAGCTGATGTGGCCATACATAACCCAAGTTACGGAGGCGAACTTATCCTGGGTAGGGACTCTGATGACAATCCGGTTTTGACTGAATGGACGGATTCTCGTAGTCACATAGACTGGCTTTTCGATGTCAAGGTGTCAGGGCAGTTCGATGTTTATGCCGATGTATTGGTTAATACTGCGTCAAGCTTTATTCTGACAATTGCGGGAGACAGTTCATTAGTGACAGTCGAACCCACGGATCATGAAACGTATGAGAGCAGACTCATTTCAAGAGTCGTGTTACCTGTGGGTGAGAATGGTCTGAGTTTGCAACCTAGCGACAAGTCGTGGAACCCAATACAGCTTCGATCTATAAAGTTAAAACCAGTGGGGATGTGAGACCTTGAGGCAAAGTCGGTGAGGTTCAAAGAAATTTTGCATCACTGATTTAGATGGTCCCCGGGACCGGACTTGAACCAGCAGGCTCGCAATAAGCGCGGGATTTTAAGTCTATGACTACCCATCCCCATCAGATTTCAACGCTATCGAGCGCGGGTATCATTTCAACTTACTTAATTTAAATATTGGGCGATTTGACGGTTATGTTAGGTATCTGTCAGTCAGACATGACACCGCTGGAAGGGTCGCCTCTATCTGACAGCAGTGAGCACTTTTGAAACAAATTCGAGTAGACCTCGTCAATTGTAGAAAAGCACTATTGCTTTGAGATGTTTGCTCATACGGCGAGTGCGCTAGAGTACACCGCCAAAAAACAGGGAGACTATCACCACTCGTGATTGAAGCACCCATCAAAAATATCTGTTCAGGATTGTGAGTTGTTGTGAAAGCATAAAAACTTTTAAAACCTACGATCTTAAGACTATTCTATAGGGCAAGTTGCGCAAAAAGGTTCTAGAAATATGGACACTGACATTTTCAGTCAAGAAGCCAAAGTGCTTGCGGATTTCAAAAAAATCAAAGAGGACGGTACGTTCACACAGTCTGATTTTGATACGTTGGTAGACCAGTATGGCAAGCTGCTGAGGACCACTAAAAGGATAATCAAGCTCAGCGATAAGAACGAGCAACGGTTAAATCAGTTGAAGACGGAAGCGCAAGAGACCAATGAGCAACTGGAAGGTATGTCTGCTCAATTATCCAAATTTCTAAGTCCGCAATTGTACAACTCAATTTTCTCTGGCTCACGACATGGCACTAGAGTTAGCCGCCGGAAAAAGTTGACCGTTTTCTTTTCTGACCTATGTGGGTTCACTAATTATGTTGAAAGTATGGAATCCGAGGATGTCACGGCCTTACTCAACTTATACCTTGAGACAATGACTAATATCGCACTCGATCATGGTGCAACGATCGATAAATACATCGGTGACGGCATAATGCTTTTCTTCGGCGATCCGGAGACCAGGGGAGTAAAAGAAGACGCAATCCAATGCGTCAACATGGCGATCGAGATGCTACAGGCACTAAATAACTTGTCGGATGAGTGGGCAAAATATGGATTGAGGGACCATCTACAAATGAGAATTGGGATCGACACAGGATTTGCTACCGTCGGCAATTTTGGTTGTGAATCGAGATTAGATTACACCGCAATCGGTGCTGCGGTTAATCGCGCCTCAAGATTAGAAACAGCTGCTGACAACGGATCAATATACATATCTGAGGATACTTACAATCTTGTTAAGGACAGTATCGAGGCTGAGGCATTGCCGCCGATCCACCTTAAAGGTATCGGGGAGTTTCAGGCACGAAAAGTCGTAGAGTCCAAGAGCACTAAGTCCGTATCAATGGCCTTAGGCGAGCGGAATGTGTCCTTTGTATTGGACAATTTGACCACCGAGGAGCTCGAGGCTGCCCAGCAAAGCCTCACGAGAGCACTGAGTGACATCAATACTTTTCGAGCTCAAGCGCTGAATGCTGAAACGGAGCAATGACGCTTTTCATTAAATTGAACCATAATTATTCGTGAATGGCTCAGAGAGTCTTAGCTCACCCACCCACGATATACAAAAAGTGCACCAAACTCATGAGCCTGGAAGTCAAACTCAAACTTCTTCACTCTCCGGGCCATCTCGATAAAACCAAGACCGGCGCCCGCAGAGTCCTCAGGCGGTCCATCTTTCAATCGTTGACGGTAAAGCTTTCGTAACTCCTTTTGATCCTTTACAGACAGGTCCACCAATGTCGCCTCAAGTACATCTCGTTTGGACTCTGCAACTACATTAACGGCCTCAATAAGAAAACAGTCGTCATCAAGTGAGATAGCAATGGTGCCTACGCTATCGCCTGTGGACTTGGTTTTCTGATGAGAATACCTGATGATGTTCTGCGCTTGCTCGATGAAAACACCAAAAACTCGATTTGCGACTGCTTCTTCTGTTTCTTTATCAGACAGTTGATGGCGAACAGGATTTGCTATTGTGGTAAGTAAATCTTCAGTCATGGGCCCTGAGTAGCAGAAAAGTGTTCTGCGATTTTGCATAAAGGTATGTAACCCAACGGTGTCTTTATTTGGACTCATTACCGGGCTCTCCTCTCATCTACCTAAGCAGTCTGTTCAACGTCAATTGGGACTAGCTCATAACTGCAGGTCTCTAAATCTTCTTGAAAGTCCTCACCCGCTTCCAGCATCGTGTCATCCTCAGTTCGGTAACACCACTGGATTACAATCTCGCGACCAGCTTCCGCCGTTTCTTCCAGGTACTCAAAGAAATCAAATAGAAACTTAGCCGATGAGCTGTTGAAATAGTAAAGCTCAATAACAACTCTGAACGTGCCGCTCTCGAGGCTCATGGACTCTTCCAAAGCATCTAAAACCGGTCCAGACCATTCAGCTATATTCTCGGGATAACACTCCCCTCTAATCGCACAAGATCGCGCAGTTAGTTCTACGTAGGGAGTCCTTTGCGTTTGTTCAAAAATCATGCTTGCTCCTCACCGGCGAGGGTCTCGCCTTCTAAGCTGTCTGACTCGTTAAACGAAAATGCTAACAGTGTTAAATCATCACGAAACGGTGCTCCGCCTCGATACAAATCAACATTGTTCATTATTTTTTCCACGATGTATCTAGGTGATCTATCAGTGGCCTGCTGCAGAAGTTTCAAGACTCGTCGTCTTCCAAAGGCTATTGGTCGTTCTTCGGGGCTCATCACGTCGGTTATGCCATCAGTAAGCATTACGAAAGACCCACTCGGATCATTGATCTCATGTGTTGAGAATGTGAATCCTTCTTTCACTCGAGTGGAACCAACGGATTTTCTATCGCCAACCGTCTCCGTGGCGCCATCACTTTGTACCTGGAAGATAGAAGCCTTGGCGCCCGCAAATTCGAGCTTGCGACTACTGCGATAGTAGATGCAAACGCCACCGTCGAAGCCCTCTTCACTTGTGTTTTTCTGATCAGTCTTGCTCAAAGTATCTTTCAGAAGACTGTTTACCTGAGACAGGTATGCCCCGGCGCTCTGATAATTGTCAGGCGTGATTGCTTTATCTAAATGACTTCGAGCGATAATTGATAAAAATGCTCCCGGAACGCCATGTCCTGTGCAATCGACTACGGCTATATAAACCTTGTCTGGTAAGTCCTTGATGAAATAGATATCGCCGCCAACCAAATCTCGAGGACGCCATTCAACATTTATGTCGATATCTCCCGGATATGTTTTAGGCAGCAATGCGTTCTGAAGCTTCGCTGCATATCGGATGGAGCTATTAATCTCATCCTTAGCAACAACGAGCTCATGAGTACGCGCATCAATAAGCGTAGCTACCTCATCTGACATCTTAGAGAACGCTTTGGACATGACCTCTATAGAAGCTCTTTCTTTCTCCTCATCAGTACCGGACGATAATGCTGTTCGCATGTCATCAATCTCGCGCATCAACATTGACCTGGCATCGCCCTCGAGCTGCTCAGAAAGAGCCGACATTTTCTCGAACATTATCTCGTCGCGCTCATCTCTCCGTTTAGCGCGTTCTTTCCGCTGCTCCTCTGCGTCCACGCGTAGCAAACGAAATTCGTTTATAGCTCTCTGTAATCGACCCACCTCGTCGTTGTTTGAAGAAAACCAACCACGTTGTAATTTGTGTTCACTGAGGTCGCCTTCACCCATCCGCTCCAGTGCGGAAATCGCTCCTAAAATACGGTTAAATGAGGTAGAGGTGACAGCGAACATTAGAACAAGAATCAACATTGCGGTTCCACCGAAAATCAGCATTGACTCTTGTTCAGACTTCTTTAGGGTGTCTAGCAGTTCGCTTTGATCGTCGAACAGTAAGATCCTGAGCTCACTCGCACGGATGCTTTTGCTCAACGGAATAGACGAGATTCGAGCGCCGAGCGACTCGTTAATATAGCTGTACTCGTAACTATCCGTAGCATTGGCATACGACAAACTGTCGCGAATTAATAAAGTAAGGTCCTCCGCCCGCTCCTCCTCATAGTAGTCTCCAACGGTCAGCGCTTCACCCCCGACAACTAACGCAGTTTGTATCTCAAAATTTTCTCCAAACACTTCGAGACTTTCTGTCACGTTTCGCCCAAGAACTATTATACCTACGGCCGACTCAGATTCATCGAGAAGGGCAAACGACAATGTATCGTTAATGGATACTGGCTTTTCCTCGTCCAAGTCTGTGATTTGAACAATCCGTCTTGAAGATCCATTTTCCAAAGAGCGAACAAAAGCTCCGAAATTTAGGAAATAATCAGGCGAGGCTGATTCGGAGCAGGGGTCTACGCCGATCACAAATAGACTCGACTCACAGTAAAGTTGCAACCCACGATTGTCATAGGCTATTGCGAAAGTCAGCTGCTCGGATTCAATCGGACCCAGAAAAACGTGCGAAAGTAAATCGTAGATGCTGTCCCCGTCTTTTTCTTGGAACGCCAGAAACAAAGGGTTATCGGGGTCTCCAGTTAAAAACGGATCCTCGGACGAGTAGTCCCAAAACTGGACGTTTTGCTCACCACCATAGAGAGGGTCGTATACGTATAATTTATCGGTGAACTCAACGTCCATGTTGCTTATCCAGGCACTGCTGTGCGCTATTATGCTCTCTTGAGCACTGTAGTCACGATTCGCAGAATTAAGTTCTTGTGCAGAGTAAAAACTGGCCCCGAATAAAGAGAGAATACCAATCATGATCAGGCCAATAAGTCTGGTTTTAATTTTCATGAAACCTATCTCTTTTCAAAGCTACCTTTAAACGAAATGCCTTGTTCGAAGGCAATTATCACTCCAACCTAAAAGGCATTCTCATAGTGATATCAGAAGCGTAAACCGCTGAGCCGTCGAGGGTTGCAGGCTGAAATTTAAACTTCTTGATGTACTGGGTGGCCGCCTTATCGAAAACGAGGCGGGGTTTGGAATCAGTCACTCTGAGATCGACTAGCTCCCCTTCTTCGTTCACATCAAACGCCAATACAACAAACCCTTCTATACCCATCCGTAAAGCACGACGCGGATATTTTAGCGCCGGTCTTGACGAGATCATAACTTGCACTAACTCTCCTGAGGGGGCTTTACCCTCAACATAAGCGCCCCCTTGAGCGGCAGCGGTGCCAGGAAGAACCAAGAGTAAAGCTGATACTAATATGGCTAATCTCAATCCGAAAAAAATCTTCATATTTAAGGCTCGCTTTTCTAATTTTTTCTACGTCTTTTTCCCCTACCGCCCAAAAAGACGCCGCCATTAACAGGACGCTAATTAACTTACCCGATGCTGCACAAAGTACATCAAACGTGTACCATATTGTGCAACTACACATTCCAACAAATTTGGCTTTTTTTCAAATATATTTGAAAGAATTTTTCTAATTTTCTGCGCATCACTCGATGCGCTACACAAGCCGCTTGCGGGGGTGACATTTGCAGCTTGCGATTTTAACAGAACAAGAAGACTTGATAACTCAGATCAAGGGCGATCCCGTAATAGCCTCTATACATCTGCGGTTAGCGACGAGTTTAGATCCGTCTCTGACATATCACACCAAGGAGCACTCCGATGACGTCACGGAGATGGCTATAGCTCTCGGAGCAACAGATCAATTAGATGAGCACAGTTTGCTGCTATTGGGTATTGCTGCCGCCTATCATGACGCGGGCTTTATTGAACACCGCGCCGACCACGAGATCGTCAGCGCTGATCTGGCAGAATATGCGATGAAAAGTGATGGAAGGTTTTCCCAAGATGACATAGAGCTCATACGTCGAATGATACTCGATACAAAATTACAACCAGATGGTCCATCACACGCAATAAGTTCTAGTTTGTCTGCCTGGCTCGTCGATGCTGACTTAGCGAATTTGGGAAGATCCGACTTTCTTGAGCAAACCAAGTTACTGGCAAAAGAATTGAACATTCCAATGGGGTTAATGCTAAACGAATCGTTGGCTTTAATGAATCGTCATCAATGGCACAGTCCCGCAGGAGAAATCACCCTAGGGAAACAAAAAGATCTGAACAAAGCCACTGTTCTGAGTATGATTGAAAGCACATGCTAAATATTCATAGTGCGAAACATCAGGAGAGAAGTCAGTGCCTTGACTCATGCCCGACCTGGGCTGCCTCGCTAGCGGATAAAAAAAACTAGGGTCAGAAATGAAAATTTCATTTAGCACTATTTTTGGACTTTTACTGGGTTTTGGGGCGTTTATATTCGCCGTCTACGACGTCATTGGGTCTTTCCAAGGGGTTTTCTTATTCGGCAACGCGGCAGCCATAAGCGTAGTTTTAGGTGGGACAATAGCATCAACACTAATCTCCTACGAAGGGCGCTATGTCAGAAAGGCGCTTGGAACGCTAACGAAAGTGTTCGTTCCAACAAACGTCAATGCTGGTTCACTTTTCGGAACGGTTGAACTAGTCATCAAATGGGGAAAAGTGGGTGCGAGAGATGGCCTTCTTGCGCTGGAGTCTGAATTCAAAAAAATAGACACCAAAGAGGACCCATTTTTAGCTCATTGCATACAGCTTTTCCTGGCAGGTTACGAAAAGGAAAACTTAAGACAAAAGCTCAACACCTTTATCAACAAGTCCTACGAGCGAAATATGGTTCAAGCCACCATCCTAAATACTATGGCAAACATATCACCCGGTTTCGGGATGATTGGGACCCTTGTTGGACTTGTTGCCATGTTAGCTAATCTGGATCCAAGCGATCCAAGTGGTTTAGGAAAATCCCTCTCAGTAGCCTTGCTGACTACTCTTTACGGGACCATGTTCGCTCAACTCATATTCAAACCGGCCTCTCGGAAAGCCGAGCAAAAAGAGCAAATACAAAAATTCAAGAATCAGCTAATTGCTGACGGATTTTTACTTCTCCTGTCACGAGCCAACTCTGTCGAGATTCAAGACCACCTTAATAGCTACCTAGATCCGGCTATTCATTTTGACATCGCCAAGGGAAAATAGAGCAGTAGCTACATGAGTGAAGAAGACGCCCCACCAATTTATGACTCCGACCCGAGTGAGGATACGAGCTGGTTAGTTACGTATGGCGACATGGTCACTTTGTTAATGGTGTTTTTTGTACTGATGTTTTCAGCATCAAAAATTAATGAGGAGAAGTATGACTTAGTTGCGCAAAGCATTAGCCAAGGCTTCGACTCTCCGGGTCCGGACGCTTCCACGAATCCAACTACAGCTGCATCTCAAACAGCCGAGTCACCTCTGGAGGAAGCAAAAGATAAATTTGATGAACTTGTAATTGAACGAAATCTGCAAGGCGAGATGTCAGCCTCCTTGAGTCCTTATGGGCTGAAGATTGAACTTTCCAGTAACTCTCTATTTAATTCTGGGTCCGCAGATGTAAAGGGATCTATGCAGTCATCGTTGACTGATCTTAGCGGGATAATCCAAGGCCTAGGTGAAGACGACTACATTGTAGAGGTTGAGGGACACACAGATAATGTTCCCATTAAGACTGCAAAATTCCCTTCAAATTGGGAATTGTCATCTTTGAGAGCTGTAAACGTTGCAAAATTGTTTGAGTCTATGGGAGTACAGAAAAATCAACTTTCCGCAATCGCGTACGCAGACACCAGACCCAAGCTGCCAAACTTAGACACTAATGGAAGCCCCTTACCTGAAAATCAAGCCAAAAACCGTCGAGTAGTTGTTCATGTCAAGAGCCTCAACGAGATGAACGAGGCGAATAACGATTAACGAAGAGTCCATAAGTCCTTAATGGATTTCTTGTTGCAACTTAGTCGGTCTGGGTTTCTAATTCCGAAGGGTTTCAACAGAGCTACCCTCAGCGTCGTCATTCGACAAAGATAAAGCCAAGGCGTTTAAATGACTGGATGTTTCAGAGTCCCCTAATAGTCGCTGCGCTACGTCCGCCCCCTCTCGCAGACTTCTCGGGTCCGGCTTTTCTTCCAACAATATGGCTAACAGATCAGACGCTTCCTCTGTACCCTCCGCGATGTGAGAGCAGTATAACTCGGCCAACTGTGGAATGTAGGGCACATTGAGATTCCTATTGCGGTCATCGTCGCGCAAGGCCATTGAGGCTCTTCGAGCGAGTGCCTCAATAACGAACATTGGGCAGCTTAAAACATTAGCAGCTCGCGCTAGATCTACGTAATCGCGCACTAAAGATGCTTGCTCTGCCGCCAAATCTAGTAGCTTTCTTGCTCTCTCGGTATCGCCCCGAGCTACCAGCAGTACATCCATGAGAGCAAAGCAACCGATAAAACTACAATCCTCCGTCTGGAATACCTGCCCTTCGCTTCTGCAGAGAAGATGAATACCCAAGGCTTTGGATATAACAACGAGGTAAGACTTTTGGGATTCGCTATAAAACTGCAACTCTTCAATCGGAATGACTTCATCGTTAATGACAACACTGGTCACAAGCTCCTTGGATTGGAGGTTCCCATCAAGAAGATCGATGTGCTCTGAATCGATAAAGGCAGTTACAAATTCCCCCTCTATTTCTGGGTCTGCATCACCAACCTCAAGTGTCGTTGCCGCCCTTCCACTGCGATGCTGAATTAGATACATACCGAAATCTCGAGCATCAGCATCGAAAATCGAGATGTTGGCCTCACTCAGCCTCTTGACGCAATCAGACCCCTGGCCAGGGACCTCCTCCAAAACTATGCCCTTGATGCAATGAACAAGTGGTAATGGGTAAGTGCTTATCAACTCAGAGATGACAGAAGCATCTCTCGGCAGGGCATCTGCTACTTCAAGGAGCAAGTCATTCGATATCTTGAGAACATTTATCAACACACCTTGTGGACCTGACAGGAGCAATCTATCTTCATCACGAACAAATTGCGGACCTACGAGATCGGGTTTTTGGCCAGTAGACAAGTAATCAACTCCTTATGCTTTTTATGCCCCACTAACGCCTCGTTTTGCGGGTAGAAATGAATGCTGGGCACCACTGACGCATCAACTTCTCCTAAAACTGCTCCACACGACCGTAGTAAAACAGGCCAAAAGGAGGTAGGCCAGTATAAAGAATATCTGATTAGATTTTATAGAGAACTCCGTTCATAGGCTCTAGCAGATCAGGAATCTTTTCTTTACCAATTGCTCTCTTAAATCTATCTAGTAATTCCCGCAGGTTTTGCACAAAAATACTCTTTCACTCGAATAAAGTCGCATTATTAGCGTCTTTAGCTACGCTTATATGGGGCTCTGACGTGGTTTAACTTTGCGCTGCGCAGTACCGCGTCATTGCATCGGGTCGACGATTCAGAGGTGAAGACTGAATGCGGGAAAAAGAGACGAAACAAACCACCTATTGGCTGTACGCCGTTATTGCGCTGACTTTCGTAGACATACTAGCAGCTTATTCATTTTCTGATCCTATGATCGAAAACGCTGCTCTCGCTCCGTCTCCGACTATCCGGGAGGTCACAAGGATTGTGTGGGAACAAACGCTATTTTTAAGTTTGCTTCTGGTATTGCTTTAGTTCTGAGCTGCTTGGCTCTGATTAAGCTTATCAAGCAATTTACTGCGGGTTCCGAGTAGCAAACTTAAGGCCTCGCGAATGTGGTCCCCCACCAAATCTCAAGGCGCTCTAACCTAGGAAGCTATTTATTATCTTCTTAATGTTCGTGAACAGGGATGTGCTCCGATGCGACGATCATGGCACTTATTTGTCACCCAGATGTTAACTATCTCCCGAGGGGCCATCGCATTTATGCGACAGCACCATTTAGTTGGAACCTAAACGAAAGTGCGATTTAACATATCAAACGTTGAGTTAGCGTGACTTAAAGCTTAAGCGATAAAACCGCCACTGATACTCTCGAGGTATCGCTCGGGGCTGACTATAGCTTCGTCACTAACTTCGGTCGCTGCGCTAAAAATGATGTCGCTGATTCATACGCAAGAGCGAACTCAAGTACGGCTGTGTCCGCGCCGGCAGGACCCATTACCTGAATACCCATGGGGCGTCCTTGCCCATCAAAGCCGGCTGGTAGATTGACCACCGGAAGTCCTGCAAGCGTTCCCCCAATTACAATTTCCATCCAGCGATGGTAAGTATCCATTTTCTTGCCGTTGATCTCAGTGGGCCAATGCGTTGCCGCTGGGAAAGGGAATACCTGTGCAGTTGGCAGCACCAAAAAATCGAAGTTCTCAAATAATTCAAGTAATGCCCGATACCAGTCAGACCTGGCTTTATCGGCCTCCACGACGCGTGCAGCAGTCATTTCCAGACTGCCCTCGATCTCCCACTGGAGTTCTGGCTTGAGCTGAGACTTTATCGACGGATTTTTGAGTAGCACTTGTGAATCCACAAAGGCGAAGTGCCGGAGTGTGAGCCATGTTTCCCAGAGTCTATTTAGCTCGTAACGAGGAGAACAGTCCTCGATTAAAACACCGTGAGTTTCAAGCCGCCGCAGTGCGCCCCGACACAGGTCAAGAAGACCTTGCTCAGTTTTCAGTTGGCCTCCATAGTCACCCAGAAATCCAATTCGCAATTCATTAGTCAATGGGACTGGAGAAAAGGCGCCAGCTGGTGGGAGTGAATCGCGTAGCGACAGTGGCTCCCGCGCATCGTAGCCCGCCATCGTGGTTAGTAATGTTATCGTATCTGTGACGTTACGTCCCATGGGCCCGTCTGTTGCCAGCTGGTTAAAGAAAAGATTCGCATCTTGACCGGCACTCGGCACCCGTCCTTTGGTTGGACGAAAGCCGATGACGTTATTGAATCCAGCAGGATTTCTCAGTGATCCCATCATGTCACTGCCATCTGCTACGGGGAGTAGATTCGCCGCTAGTCCAACAGCCGCACCACCACTACTACCTCCGGCGCAAAGGTCCGGGTTGTAGGCGTTTCGCGTAGTGCCGAAGACTGTGTTGTAGGTCTGCGAGCCAAGACCAAATTCGGGTGTATTGGTTTTACCGATGAAGATAGCGCCAACATTTCTCATACGTTCAACAGGGAGACTGTCTTTTTTCGCTACAGCCCCGGAAAATAATGGAGACCCTGACGATGAAACAAATCCCCGGACGTCGGCAAGGTCTTTAACCGCGTGCGGCATACCGTGCATCCAGCCCCAGTACTCGCCCTTACTTAATGCCTTATCAGCTGCTTTCGCTTCCTCCAATAGAGTATCGTCACTAGCCAGATTGACAATTGCGTTGTAGGTAGGATTGAACCGATGAATGCGCTCCAGATAGGCTGTCATAACCTCATTACAAGAGATTTCTCCCTCACGAATTGCGAGGGACAGTGCAGATGCACTTAGTGCCGTAATCTGATCATTCATAGATGGTAAGTCCGCAGAGTTATTGGCTGTCGAGGCTGATTCAGCAAAGGTCGAAAACGCTGTTGCCGTGAATATTGTGGCGCTTTTAAAAAATTCGCGTCGCTTCATTGGAACGCCTTGATCAGAGTGAGCGGCACATCAAAACATTATGAAGATAGATGCTAATATAGAATGTATCCAGTACTAGAGTTGTTCCCGGAAAAATAGCCTAGTTAGATACTAAATCGGATCTTCAAATGTTGTGACAGCTCAACATCATCGAACGAGCGAGTATGTCGAGACGAGTGAGTACGTGCAGAGGAGACTGGTCATCAGGGTGTAATCAGTATGGGAGCACTTCAATGATATGATCTGCTGAAAGCAGTGCAGAGATGAAGCGGGAGCGCGGCTCATGACCGTAGCCTATGAAGAAATAATCTATGAAGTTGAGAACGGTGTAGCAACAATAACCATCAACAGGCCTGACCAGCTCAATGCGCTCACTGACCTTACGCAAGCCGAAATTCGTCACGCCTTGCTACAATCAGAGATTAACCCAGACGTGGTCGGAACAATACTCACTGGGGCGGGGCGCGGATTTTGCTCTGGCGTCGACATGAATGCCTTAAGCGGGATGAGTGAAGCCGGTAAGAGACTAGGTAATAACTACGAATACCTTCAAGCTGACCCCGGCAATCCCGAAAGCGACCCTAATTACCAATCGTCACCTACTTACTTTCTTGGCCTAAGAAAGCCACTTATCGCTGCCATCAATGGCGCCGCTGCAGGATTAGGATTCAGCTACGCAACCTTCTGCGACATGCGTTTTATGGACGAGAGCGCGAAGATCGTTACCTCCTTTGCGCCACGGGGCCTTATTGCAGAACATGGCACGAGCTGGATGCTGCCCAAACTAGTCGGCCCCTCCAATGCGCTGGACATGAACTGGAGCTCGCGGAAAATCAATGGCGAGGAGGCATTTCGCATCGGCTACGCGAACAGACTATGCAAGGACGGAGCTTGCGTTAGCGAGGCTCGAGCATATCTTAGGGAGATTGGTCAAACCTCAGCGCCAATGTCCATAATGATGATGAAGCGACAAATCTATAAGCATCTTAGTAAAGAGCTTGGAGAAGCCATGAGTGAGTCGACCACTTGGATGGATGAAAGTCTGGCACGCAACGATTTCAAAGAGGGAGTCGCATCGTTTGTCGAGCGCCGGCCACCGAACTTCCAGAAAATTTACCTCTCCGAGTAGCCTAAAGGGCGTCTGAGCCGCGACGGCCACCGCGAAGAAGGGCAAGTAGTCATCTAAAAAGGAGGATCACCTACTCGTCACCAAACGTAGCTGGGAAGCGCAAAAGCGGTGTTATTTTTGTTTAAGTTATTATTTTAAAATATTGTTTCATATAAAGTTTAAGACCCAAAGGACCGGGCTTGAGCAGGTACGCTCGCAATGAGCAAGGAACTTAAATTTACTCGCTAGATACATTCGAAACCGGTTTTGGTTCCCCATTCGTAAGTATGAAGACCGGCCTCGAAACCGCCCATTAGCAGGCCACCAGTCTCATCGAGACTGCGTTATCGCGAGGCTGCTTTCAAAAAGACCGGGTTAAATAACACCACAAAAAATCAGTGACGCGTCTGAGGGGCACTAAGCCCGGCAAGTACAAAGTGCTAACCAACTTGTACCAGTTTTGATAACGTCGGCACAGGTATTTTGACCGCTTTGTTTATGCTGTGTATTAAGGGATACGCAGCGTCTTGTAGGTCGTCAAGTTCTCCCGGAAATTGCTGTTCGTCCAGCAACGACTCAATCTGTCTATCGAAAGCAATAGGTGCGGACATCAGGCAGCGGGTATTTGCAAATGTCGATATAATACGCAAGAGATCAGCCTGCTTAGCTATCTTGTTAGGCACTATCAATATTGGAACAGCATAATCGCAAGATAACAGTCTGGTAACGAATGTGTGAGTAGCTTTCAATTCAACTGGACTGCCAGACACAGGTACAAGTAATAGCGACGCTACCTGTACCGATAGCAAATCCGACACCGAAATACCGGCTGGGGTGTCTATTAAGATCGTACGGTGATTTTGAGTCGTTATTTTTTTAACCTCGCGCTCCAGATCTGCAAATAATTCACAGTCTAATTCGCGCTTGCTCGTCATCTCCTCTCCGAACATTGCATTATATGCCAACCGAGTAGATTGTTGAGGATCCATATCTCTGAACTTAAGTTGATCAAGTCCCGAGAAAGCAGCAAGGAGGACGGTAAGTGAACTCTTCCCCACACCGCCTTTTGGATTTGCCACCAGTAATAGCTTGTATCTGCGACCAGCGTACCTGGTCTCACCACAACCATGACGGGCAAAGCCGGCCTCTATAAGCTGCTCCCGCGGCGGTAAGTCTTGTACTTCAGATCTGAGCGACTCAGAGTGAAGCTCATCAAGCTCATCTAGGCTATCGACCGAACGATTGACTGAATCAATCGTCCGTGATTGAGACGACTTTGGTCTCAACAGGGTCATAAGCGTTCGTGGTAATTTCACCTACGATCCTCCCGCCTTTCTCGCATTGGAGTTCTCCATAAACAACGGAACCTTGCACTAAACCAGAAGATTTAATATTCAGTAGGCTTGAGACAGACAAGGTTTGCTCAACTTGCCCCAAAATATCAGCAGTTCCAGCCGCAATATCTCCCTTTAGTTTTCCCTCTATGCCAACGATTAAATGCCCCGCTTTGATGATGCCATCCATCGTACCATCGATACGCGCGGTACCCTCTATACTTATAGTTGCTCCGCTTAAGGTGACGCCCTCTCCGACATAAAACTCATACACCTCATCACTTCTTGTCATTTAACTTCCCCTTGACTGCAGTATCGAAAACCACTCGTATCGCTTTACCGATATCATCTTACTGGTCTGTGACCAATTACTATCGTTGCAAACTAGCATACGTTGGCAACGACCAACAAACCGATTAGTGCGGAGTTACGAAATGTTGTAACCGGTCTCCACAGCCACTGGGTTGTTTGTAGCGCGTAGGCAACTAGATAAAACCAAAGCGGAACTTCTCCGACACAGGTTATTGCGTAACGCACTGCCCAATCTTGAACTGAGAAGTCGCCCGAAGCCAGAATAGCACCTACCATGTGTCCATGATTTTCAGTGCGATTGCGTGCATTTAGCACAAGGTACGGTGGTCTTTGTAAATGACGTCCTGCTCAATTGCCATGCGATTCCCTATCAAGTCTCAACGCGTTCAAACGCAGGAAACATCTCAATATTTGCTCGATTTGGATGTACTGAGAGGTGTTGGAATGCGATGGTAGTGCAAACTATCTGTCACTCCGCTCCACCGCTCCGGGGGGCTATCGCATTGATCCGATAACTGTAGTTATCCGCCAGACGCATTGCAGGGTGACTAGGCAGTGAGGATTAAACGCTTCAGTCTTCGGAGACGTTTTTATTTGCAGAAAGCACTAAAAGTTGTCGCATAATCAGCTGCAAGTTGGGCCAACACAATACCTTCACCTGCAAGCTCATCTGCCCTTATTTTATTACCCTCTTTTTTAACCTTTTCAGCACCCTCTAAGCGTTGATAAGAGAGATAAAGCATTAAGCCAGCGGCATCACTGACTTCCCTGCAATCTTTTGTTTCCCAGTAGCCCAATCCGTTCTTTATTGCTTTGATATCAACATCTGTCTTTTCTTTGTATTCATCGGCAAAAGACGTCATTGATGTAGTGACAGCGAGTAATGTAAATAAAAGTTTTTTCATAATTTTCCTTATATGAGATGTGATGATAGTTCAGATGAACACTCCAAAATTTCGTGACCGCAATCACCGTTAGGCAGAGCTTAGCTTTCCTCGGCCTCATATAAGCTAGCCGCATCGCACTGAGTAGCGTTGTTGAATTGAGCTTCAAACTTATCGAAATCGCCCGCTTCCATCTTTGAGCGAATTTGACCCCAATGGATAGGGTTTTCAAATACGTCTATGTACCTAAATGAGGTCATATCGTCTGATGCGATAGCCTCCAATACATAGCTATGCGCGTGATAATCTGTCAGCTCGTTTACGTAATCCACCCAAGCGGAATTTATAGCTTTGACTTCATCTATCGTATGACCTTCTAGCAGCTTGCAGGACCACAGCAGCATCGTTGAGGCATGGGTGGTAGACGTGAGCAGAAGCAAAATGGCACATAAAATGGTTTTCATGATTCCTCCAAAATAGAAAACGTGTAGAGATACCCCAGACAGGACTCACTACACTATAGGGTCATGTGCCATTGTTTGCCTGATTTTTTTGAAGGGATACGCAATCAGCATCAGGCATCTGTCAGACATGTCAGCGGCTAACTCAAAGGAGCAGGTCTTTAGAACAAAGCGGCGATCAACCAAGAAAATCGGTTAGGTCCGTCAGGGTTGGGCCTCAGGCCTTTGGAAAGCAAGAACATGTTGCTGGGGCAGATAGCTGTCTGTCCTGACCCAATCGAGGCCAATGGCAGCCATTTCTTGCTTCACCTGTACCTCACTCATCTTATGCAGCCGCAAGATGGGGACACGTGAGTCTTCAGCTCAGTACTCCACGAGTACAAGTTGTCCGCCTGGCCTCAAGGACTCTTTCAGAAGCTCACCCATCTCTCTGGGGAACGAGAACTCGTGGTACGCATCCACAATGAAAGCAAGGTCAATTTGATTTTTGGGTAGCTTGGGGTCAGCCTGCTCGCCTAGGACGGTCTCCACATTGACTACCTTCTCTAGCGTTTTTCGCCGCGCTATGCGGGCCAACATTTCGGGTTGAATATCAACCGCGAAAACTTTTCCTTGAGATACCCGCTGTGCAATAGGAAAGGTGAAGAAACCCGTATCTGCGCCAATGTCTGCGACTACGAAGTCATCTGAGAGAATGAGCCCGGCGGTCAAAAGGTCTGTTCGCTCCTGACGCTCTCGCTCTGGGCGCTCAAGCCAACCCGCACCCAGATGACCCATGACATGAGAAATCTCTCTTCCCGTATAAAACTTACCTTTGCCGTCGCGGCTAGGCAGGCCAGTCGTGTAATGCGAGTTTTCTAAATCGGCATCCGCTTTGATATCAGACACACCAAAGGCGAGAAAAAGGTAAATCATCCCCCTTACTGAGAGCATCTGGACTCCAGATTTGACGATTTGCCCCAATGATAGCGAAATCGCCGTCAGAACCTGCTGACCAAGTATCACCCCAGGGGCCCTATTGCATTCAGCCGTTAGCAGTAGTTACCT
>CABYVD010000030.1:0-21891 GCA_902522335.1 Halieaceae bacterium
CCTCTTCGTTCATCGCGGCGTAAAGCGACGACAACGCCTCTGCGTTGGGGCCGCTGTTCTTTGCTGGATCAATATGTAACGTCGTAGGACTTAGGGAGCAGGGTTTGGGATGGCCTGCTGTATGGCTTCAATGCCCTTTAAGACTTCCGCACTAAGAACGACATCCAGACTGTCGATGTTCATTTTGAGCTGTTCCATCGTTGTGGCACCAATGATATTGGACACGACGAATGGGCGCGCATTCACAAAGGCCAACGCCATATGAGTTGGGTTGATACCGTGGTCGTCCGCCAGCTGTAAATAACGCTCGGCCGCCTCCCAGGTTTCTGCGCCTTCGTAGCGCGTAAAGCGCTCAAAAACCACCATCCGTGACCCCTCTGGCTTGGCTCCATTCCGATATTTACCGGTCAGTAAGCCCATGCCCAGTGGTGAGTAGGCGAGCAAGCCAACATCTTCCCTGTGAGACACCTCCGCCATGGCAATTTCGTAGGTACGATTCAAAAGACTGTAGGGATTCTGAATGCTGTCGACGCGGGGAAGTCCCTCACGATCGGCTAGTTCCAGAAACTTCATGGTGCCCCACGGCGACTCATTCGAGAGGCCGATGGCTCGTACTTTTCCTGACTGAACGATGTCCTCCAATGCTCGAAGTGTTTCTTCAATCGGGGTTTCGGGTTGTTCTCTGTGGAAGTATCCCCGCTGACCAAAAAAGTTGGTGTAACGGTCTGGCCAATGCAGCTGATAGAGATCAATGCAGTCTGTCTGTAGTCGCCGCAAAGAACCGTTGACCGCTTCAATCAATTGCTCTTTTGTGAACTTTGGACCACCTCGTAAGTAGTGAAATTCCGGATTTGGTCCCGCCGCCTTGGTGGCCAGTACATAGCTATCTCGCAGTCCAGTCTTTTTGAACCACGTGCCGATGTACTCCTCTGTTCGACCCTGAGTCTCAGCGCGCGGCGGTACCGGATACATCTCTGCGGCATCCAGCATGTTGATGCCTCGCTCAAGCGCATAGGAAATCTGCTCGTGGGCCTCGGCCTCAGTGTTTTGTTGACCCCAGGTCATGGTGCCTAGGCAAATTTTAGAGACCTCGCGGCCAGCAATCGTTCGTAACGTCATGTTTACAGCTCCAAATAGCGCATCATCGCATCATAGATATCGCGCTGACGCATGAAAGGACTTAAGACTGATTCGCCCTCAGAGTTAGCAAATAGCGGTACATTGGCGCCTGTATGTTCCTCTGAGCTGATATTGTTTGTAGCGTAGTTAATCCGCATCACACTGCCCTCGGGGGTCGCAATACGTGCCACCTTTCCCGGACTAAACACAGGAATGGGTAAGGAGGTATACAAGGTGGGATCCGGCACAATCTGGGCAGCTTGAGAGTGGTCAGCTGTGACCATGATAAGTGTATTGGGATTGTCATTCGCATATTCCATGGCGGCAGCGAGCGCTTCTTCTAGCTGTTTGATTTCACCAATTGAACCGCAAGCGTCACGTTCATGACTCTTTTTATCTATCGAGGCGGACTCGATGGTTAAGAAGAAGCCCTTGTCGTTGTCGCGTGATAAGTGATCGAGGGCATAGCGTGTCATCATCTCCATGCTGGGCATCTCTGCAAAACTCGGGTTGGCTTCACACTCAATAATCTCAGGTTGAGTTATAGAGCCAATCATTTCGTGAATGTGGTTCAGCCAGCTTCGCTCGATGGACTCGGCGATTCGACTATTTTTACCGCGCCATGCCACGGGCATGGTGTCCTCGGAAAACAGACCGATAACGCGACCCGAGTGTTGCTGGTCTAGCGCATTGCGTTCGGTCAGGATGGTCACACCTTGTTCCTGAGCCAACGCGAGTACTGTTGGATCCGACTCATACTGGGCAACAAAATGCTCCATGCCACCGCCGAGGATGACGTCCACATCAGCGACTGCTAATTGCTCGGAGATAGAACCCATGCCACCATTTTCTTTGAGGTCCTCGGGACAGCCGTCGAACGTCACGCCGTATTTCTCGCCACCGCGAATGGTGACTGGATTCTCGCAAGCGCGAATGGTGACGTGAGCAGCAAAGGCGGCGGGTGATGCGTCGGTCACAGATGCAGTGCTGACGATCCCTGTCTTATACCCAGCCGCCGCCGCAGACTCGAGTACTGTTGTTACAGGCTGATCGGCTGCATTTTTTCCAATCCGACCGACCTGAGTGACGGCACCTGTCGCCAGCGTTGTCGCGGTATTTGCCGAGTCCGCAACGTAAATCGGGGTGCCTTCGCTGTCGACCGTCTCCACCTGCACAGCGCCGCGGAAGGGCATTTGATCGAGCAGTAATTGTCCGGCTTGTCCCTTGAGATAATTCCGGCCCATGGTGACGTGTGTGTCGTCAAATCCATCGCCAATGATGAGAATGACAGCTCGTTCTCCCGCTATGACAGGCTGTATCGTCATGGCAATTATGACGGCTGCTGCGGATAAGATGTTGCGCATGAGATACCTATTCGTTGTCCAGAGTGATTGTTTTTCTGAGGCGAGAATAAACCCAATGTGATTGGATAAAAACCCTGACAACCCGGACGGTTTTTAAGACGAGCGGGTCGCGACCCTACCGGCATTGTGACAAGCTGCGCCGCAGTGTTTTTTATCTGGGGTTTTCATTGTGTAGAATTTTGTTACGGGCGCTCGACTGCCGTCGATGATCGCGCTCGCGCTGTTTAGTGCACCAAGTTTCGCGTCAGACACCGGCCACACTGCGTGGATATTGACGGCAACCGCGTTGGTTCTTTTCATGACTATTCCGGGCTTGTCGTTGTTCTACGCCGGTTTGGTTCGTGCAAAAAATGTCCTGTCTGTCCTTATGCAGTGCTTCGCGATAACTGGCTTTATGTCACTGCTGTGGTTCGTCGCCGGTTATTCGATTGCATTCGGTACTGATGGTGTTGAGCCCGGTCCCTACATTGGCGATATGGGAAACCTATTTTTAGCGAACGTATCAATCGATAGTGTGCGAAATGGGATACCTGAAACGCTGTTTGTTATGTTCCAAATGACCTTTGCGGTTATCACACCCGCGCTGATCGTCGGTGGGTTTGCTGAACGAATGAAGTTCTCAGCGATGTTGCTATTCAGTGCTGCTTGGATGCTATTGGTCTACGCCCCTGTTTGTCATTGGGTTTGGGGTGGCGGATGGCTCGGTTCGATGGGGCTGCAGGATTTCGCCGGTGGCACCGTTGTCCACATTACCGCGGGTGTTGCGGCTCTCGTGGCTGCTGTAATGATGGGCTCGCGCAAAGGTTTTGGATTAACGGCAATGCCGCCGCATAATCTTACGATGACAGTCACAGGCGCCGGCATGCTCTGGGTGGGCTGGTTTGGCTTTAACGCCGGTTCGGCGCTGGCCGCCGATAACAGCGCGGCTATGGCGATGTTGGTCACGCACTTGAGCGCTGCCTGTGGATCGCTTGCCTGGATGGCGATGGAGTGGATTCGTCGCGGTAAACCGTAGGTGCTCGGTATTGTCACTGACATGGTTGCCGGCTTGGGTACTATCACACCGGCCTCGGTTTCAGTGGGGCCAGCGGCGGCGGTGTTTATTGGTCTCACAGCGGGTGTCGTCTGCTATTTTGCGACCATTACCCTAAATAACATGCTTAAGATCGACGATAGCTTGGACGTATTCCCTGTTCACGGCGTCGGCGGCATGCTCGGGACTATTCTGATCGGTATCTTTGCTGCGCCGTCGCTCGGAATATTTAGCGGTAATGGTTTCTCAGATGGCGTGTCATCCATGGGCGGACAGCTATATATCCTGACCTTCGGCGTTGTCGTGACTTTCCTGTTTGCTCTTGTGGGTAGCTGGATCTTGCTGAAGCTGGTAGATCAAGTCGTTGGCTTACGGGTCGATGATGATGAAGAGACAGAAGGTCTCGACCTTGTCCTTCATGATGAGCGTGGATACGATCTATAAGTCACGTTTAGGGGAGTGGGGCTAGTCGGTCTCTTTGACCAGCCTCACTTTCACCCCTAGTTTCTCAAACGCCGACTTTGACTCTGAAATTTCCCAGATAGTGAGCGGACAGTCCGCTCGCCAATGCGCTGGGAAGTACACTTTTAGCTTATCGCCTTTGGCGCGCGCCGCGAAGTCTGGCTGCATGGCCGATGGCCCTGCGTGCTTTAGGATCACTGCCATCCGAAGTAAAACGAGCATTCGCGCAAGCTTTTCGCGTTTTTTACTGGGTATGTCCTCGAACAAATAGGACGGCAGTTTTCCGCGATGTCCACGTAGCAAACGACTCATCGTGAGTTGATCGCCCTGCGAGAAGCCGGGCATGTCAGAATTTTCAATAAGATAGGCCGAGTGCCGGTTGTAATGCTTCTGGGAGATGGCGACACCAACTTCATGAAGCCTCGCGGTCCACACCAAGAGCTCAATGTCGCCATCTGACAAGCGCCAGGACGAAGCCGTTTGCGATGCCAGGTGAAGGGCGTAGTTGCCCACCGTCTCTGCTGTCGGCTGATCGACTGAATACCGCTGCAGCATTGCCTGAATGGTTCGCTCACGAACGTCTTCATGCCTCAAGCGCCCCATTAAATCGTAAATGACGCCCTCACGAAGTGCTCCCGAGGAGGTGCGCATGACCTCGACGCCCAAGACGTCAAAAATCGCTGTGGTAATCGCTACACCCGCCGTGATGACGCCACGCCGACGTTCATTGAGGCCCTCCAGATTGATGTCATCGATGGACTCGAATTTCAGAAGCGCCTTACGCAGTTTTTTGAGCGATTTTGGGTCTATTCCCTCAGAGCGCCAACCGGCGGTACTTATGAGAAGTTCAATGGCCTGCAGCGTTCCGGAGGATCCTACCGCCTCGGTCCAGTGACTGTGCTTGAAGTTACGTCGGATATGCGAGATTTCGAGACTTGCCTGATCGTAGGCTTTCCAAAAGCTTTCTTTCGATAGCTCGCCGTCGGGGAAAAAGGTGTCCGAGTAGCTCACGCAACCCAGTTGCAAGCTCTCCAATCGCTTGGGTTCAAAGCGCTGCCCTACGATGAACTCAGTACTACCGCCACCAATATCGACCACTAGGCGACTTTTCTCATCATCCGACAGTGTATGAGCGACACCGAGATAAACGAGTCTGGCTTCTTCTCGGCCGTAAATAACGTCAATGGCTGTACCCAAAATGGCTTCGGCTGGCTCAGTAAAATCAGTACGATTCCACGCTTGTCGGAGCGCATTTGTGCCGACGGCCCGCACTTGATGCGGCTTAACCGATAATAAAAGTTGTTGGAAGCGCTCCAAGCAGGCTAGACCGCGCTCGACGGCTTCGGGTGTTAGACGATGGTCTTTAAGACCCTTACCCAACTGAACCTTTTCTGCCAAGACATGCAGGGGACGAATCTCACCGTGCTCGAGGCGCGCCACGATCAGGTGAAACGAATTACTCCCGATATCGATCGCCGCAAATATGGGCTCTGCCGCTGTGTCGCTGTCATTTGGGAGCACGGAAAGTTCAAGCTTCACTGTGATAGGCCACTTTTCATTCTTTAATAGCGCGTTGCCCGAAGCATAATTCAATCTCTTTACGGGGTCAGTCTCGCTCGCCGGTTAAGCGATGAAACAGACGCGGGGTACGCGGAGTTATCCGGGTGCAAAGTTCGTAACCTATCGTGTCACAGTATCCGGCAACTTCGTCTATGTAAGGCGAGTCTCCCCAAAGCGTCACGGGACTCCCCACATCCAGTGCTGGTAGGTCGGTGATATCAGCCGTGATCATATCCATGGAGACTTTACCGGCTAACAGAACAGTGCCTTGCTCTGTACCAATCGGCGTTCCATCGCGCGCAGCACGCGGATAGCCGTCGCCGTAACCGGCAGGAATGGTGGCGATACGCGAGCGCCTACGCGCCACCCATCGACCGCCGTAGCCAACACTCTCACCGACATTAATCCATCGAACACTGGCAATACGCGACTCAAACTGCATTACGGGTTTTAGTGAGTATCCGCCTGGCGAGGCAACCAAGGACCCTCCATAAAGGGAATAGCCAAGTCGTACCCAGCTTTCGGTCGTTGCAATTTGCCCTGTGGTTGCAGCTGAATTAGAGAAACTGCCGGCAGGTGCTGCGTCGATTACCTGACCCCAACGTAGCAGTTGCCGTTCGGTTAGCGCCGAATCAGGCGCTTCAGCATCGGCAAAATGGCTCATCAGAACGATGTCGCTGAGGCTGAGCGCTGTGAGGCGAGATCGAGCAGACGTAATTTCATCGGGCATAAAGCCCAGTCGATGCATGCCGGTATCGCATTTGAGCCAAACCTGTTCGAACTGAGCACCCGTTTGCTCTAGCCAATCGATTTGATGCTCAGTCGATATGGCAGGCCATAATGCCGCTGAGGACATGATTTGTGCGTCCTCAAGGGAATGGGGTCCTTGTAGGACAAGTATGGGTAAATCAATACCTGCGCCACGAAGTGCTACCGCTTCTTCCGTAATGGCTACAGCAAATGCATCGACCAGGGGTGATAGGGTCGCAGCGCACTTTACGGCGCCATGCCCATAGGCGTCGGCCTTGACGACAGCCATGGTGCTTCTAGTTCCAGCAAGCCTTTTTAACGTCGTCGCATTTTCACAAAGTGCCTGCAGGTCGATTGTGAATTGTGTCGGTCGACTCATTCGAAATGATCGAAGCGATGCAGGTCAAACAAACGCTGGGCTTGCGCCCAAACCGGGCCTGGTCTGCCATCGCCAACGGCTTCGCCATCAATACTCACGACAGGTTCCAGCTCTTTCGTTGAACTGCTTAACCAAACCTCATCAGCGGCGAGTACTTCATCTTTGGTAATTTGAGTTTCAAGCACTTCGAGCGAGCTGTGTGCTCGAAGTATTTGCAGTGCCATATCACGGGTGACACCCGCGAGCTTGTGTTGGTCAAGGGGTGGGGTTTTGACCTCGTTATTGTGGACAACAAAGACGTTACAGGCCGCAGCCTCCGTTAGTTGGTTGCTCGCATCAAATAGCAGGATTTCACCTCCACCATCGTTGACGCCTTCCATCATGTGCAAAACGTTTCCCAGTAGCGATGTACTCTTGATGTGACAACGCTGCCAACGCAGGTCCTGACGCATCGTGACCTTCCAATGTGTCACCTTGTCTGGATCGCCTGATACAGGCGCGGGGATATCAAATGTATAGGCGAAGAGAGTGGGCGCAGTATTGGACGGAAACGCATGATTGCGTTTCATCGTGATGCCCCGAGTAATTTGCAGATAGATGCCGAGGTTCCCGTTTCCGTTTCGCTTCATCAGCTCCGTGAAAATATCGGTTAGCTGACCACGACTCCAGGGGGTATTGATTCCAATCTCGTTGAGTCCGTTCTCCAGTCGCGCAAGGTGAAGATCAAGGCCAATCAATTTTCCGCCGTAAGAGGGAATCACCTCGTAGATGCCATCTCCGAACAAAAAACCTCGGTCCATGGGCGATATTTTCGCGTCCTCTAAGGGAACGAACTCATCATTTAAAAAAGCGATTGTCATGGCCTGCGTATCCTTTGTTTTTCCTGTCTCTTGTCACATTCAGGGAACGCCTTATAGTACTGGAGCAGAGCAGTACATAAAAAGGATAAAAGAATATGCCCACCATTACAGATCATGCCGTTGCGACCCCGGACAAGCCGGCGTTCATCATGGGGTCAACGGGAGAGACGGTCACCTTTGGCGAACTGGACGCCATTGCCAATCAAGTGGCTCAGCTACTGCGAGCGTCGGGTGTTCAGCGGGGGCAGCACGTCGCCATGATGATGAAAAACTGCCGTGAGTTTATGGAGATCATGTTCGGTTGTATGCGAGCTGGGGTTGTGTTCACGCCAATTAGCACGCATTTGAAGAAAGATGAGACGGCCTACATCATTAACAACTGCCGAGCGCAATTATTTATCGCATCTGCCTCGTTAGCGGACGTTGCCGCGGAAGCTGCAGCCCAAGCGCCTGCATTGGAGCATTGCTTTATCGTCGGTGGTGAAAGGGCAGGATTTGTCGATTGGCATTCGACCTTGGCGGAGCAGTCATCAGAACCCATAGGCGATCAGAGTCTGGGTGTTCCCATGCTGTATTCGTCGGGGACCACTGGAAAACCCAAAGGGGTCTTCCGAGCGCCTGAAAATATCGATTTGGATGCGCCACACCCGCTGAAACTAGCGGGCGCGTACTACGGCTTTAATACTGACACTATTTACCTCTCGCCGGCACCGCTTTATCACGCTGCACCGCTCCACTACAACACGCTGAATCTGATTCAGGGTGGCACCTCGGTCATTATGGAGCGCTTTGATCCCGAGCAGGCGCTAGCGCTGATACAACGTCACAAGGCAACCCATAGTCAGTGGGTGCCTGTCATGTTCATTCGGATGCTGAAGCTTCCAGAGGCGGTTCGATCGAAATACGACGTCTCGAGTATGCAACGCGCTATTCATGCGGCAGCGCCATGTCCTATCGACATTAAGCGGCAGATGATTGACTGGTGGGGGCCCGTTATTTGCGAGTATTACTCCTCCAGCGAAGGCGTTGGTTTCACGCTCATCGACTCTGAGGATTGGCTAAACCACCCCGGCTCGGTAGGCCGGCCACTGACCGGTATTCCGAAAATCCTAGACGATAATCTCCAAGAGTTGCCTGTTGGGGAGGTGGGTCAAATCTACTTTGCCGAGGTAGCGCGCTTCGAATACTTCGATGAACCTGGGAAGACCGATGAGGCCTTTGACTCAAGAGGTTGGGGAACCGTTGGCGACATGGGTTATTTGGATGCGGAGGGCTATCTATATCTCACCGATCGGAAGAATTTCATGATCATCACGGGCGGGGTCAACGTTTACCCTGCTGAAATCGAGGGATTACTCGTAACGCACCCGAAGGTTGCGGACGTCGCCGTATTCGGCATACCGAATGAAGAATTCGGTGAGGAAGTGAAGGCCGTTGTGCAGTTGATGGATCACAGCGACGCGTCGACCGAAACTGCAGAGGATTTAACTCTATGGATGAAGGAACGCCTAGCCTCACTCAAGGTGCCGCGGTCGATTGATTTCATGGAGCAGTTACCGCGAATGGATAACGGAAAGCTCTACAAGCGTCGCCTGATGGATGCCTATAAATAAATCCATAAAGTTAAAAAGGGCAGCGATGGCTGCCCTTTTTTACATCCAAGGTATTTATGGTCTAGTCGCTAGCGAAGTCCCAGGGTCGCTGCAGCCATAATGGTCAGCGTGGCTATGACCGGGATGACGACCGTGATAATGCCGGTGTCTCGATACGCATTCCTTATTCTTTGTTGATGCAATTCAAGTGAGCATTTCGACCTGAGCTCGCATTACTTCAGTTTGGGCGTGGACCATACGCTTATGCACAAACGTTGTTTTGGCAGATGAGGCGGTTTAGTCCGTGTATGCAGCGCCCATGGTGGACAAAGGAACCACCATTGCCGCTCTCGCCTCGGCTTCAGGGCTTGATGCTGTGCCGATTAAGGCGCGTTTTCTGATGCCTTGGGTGATTGACGCTAATCGAAAGAAGCAGAAGGCCATATAAAAATTCCAGTCTTCGATGCCGGGCTGTCCTGTACGTCCGCAGTAACGCTGGATGTAAGTCTCATCATCTGGGATATTCAAATCTGCGCGCGAGAGGCCTGCAAGACCGTTAATGCCGGCCTCGCGCGGGAACTGCCACGCCATAAGCTGGTAGGCCAGATCCGCGAGCGGGTGGCCCAGAGTCGACAGTTCCCAGTCAAGGATGCCAATGATACGCGGCTCAGTGGGATGAAAAATCATGTTGTCCAATCGATAGTCACCATGCACGAGTGAGACGCGGCCATCATCCGCAGGCATATTTCGAGGAAGCCAGTCAATGAGCTTTTCCATCTCGGGAATCGTTTCCGTCTCTGCCGCCCGGTATTGTTTTGTCCAGCGTCCGATCTGACGCTCGAAGTAATTGCCTGGCTTGCCGTAGTCACTGAGGCCAACCTGGTGGATGTCCACACTATGCATGTCCGCCATTACCTGATTCATTTGATCGTAAATGGCAGCCCGATCCTCATCAGATACTTCGGGCAAAGCGGGATCCCAAAAGACACGCCCTTCGAGGTATTCCATGATGTAAAACATCGAACCGATGACGTTGTCGTCTTCGCACAGGGCGACAGGGGTTGGCACTGGTACATTAGTGGGAGCCAGCGCGGATAAAACCTTGAACTCTCTGTCGACGGCGTGCGCTGACGCAAGCAGTGTTCCCATGGGCTTGCGACGAAGAACGTAGCTATTTTCGCCTGCCGATAACTTGAACGTCGGGTTTGACTGCCCGCCGGCGAATTTTTCAGCCTTGAGATCGCCGTCGAAGGCGGGTACATGGTCTCGTATCCATTGATCTAGATGCTTCAAGTCGAGTCCCTGTGCCATTTTTTGATCTCCGATGTAGCTAAGTGCTTACCGATTCAGTATTGTTCTTGAGCGCGTTATACACGCTGGTATTGCGACTCGCAAACTAGGGTGAGGAAACGCGTATGCGACCGCCTTGGCGGCTAATAACGATAAGCACAAGTTGTACGGAGATGAATACGTTATGTCTGTTGTAGCCCAGTTTAAAGAAGCTCTTGAGATGACCACGGCGCCCGGTGGCTTACTGGAGTTAACCACGATCGAGCGCGATGGTGTGCCTGTCAAAGCCTTCGCTCAGGCGCCGGGTTCAATGCGTGATCTTTGGGCCTTGTCGACCGGTCACGGGGATGCTGAATACCTGATCTACAACGATGAGCGGTGGACCTACGCGCAAACTGCCAAAATTGTCGCGGAATTTGGTGGCTGGTTAATGGAGCAGGGCGTGGGGCCCGGAGATCATGTGGCGATTGCCATGCGCAACTATCCAGAGTGGATGATGGCGCATTGGGCGGTTAACAGTATTGGCGCTGCAATCGTCGGTATGAATGCTTGGTGGGTGGCGCATGAAATGGACTATGCCCTCAATGATTCGAAGCCAAAGGTATTGATTGCAGACGATCGTCGTTTAGAGGCTTTTGCACAAATTCAGAAGAAGCATTCTGATATCAAGGTCGTCTCGGTGCGTGAGCCTAACTCCCCTGTCGAGGCTACAGACTTTCACTCGGCCATGGTCGACGGTGCTGAGCTACCCTCGATTGACATCGACCCCGATAGTGTCGCCTGTATTTTTTACACCTCAGGTACGACCGGCCGGCCGAAAGGTGCGCAATTAACCAATCGTGGTTGCATCACCAATGTGTTGAATGTTGTGTCTATGGGACGAGCCTTTGCGACCGCCTCGGCGCTCGTTAAGTCAGATGGCGATCACGGGGTAGAGGTGCAATCACCGCCTGCGGCCACTGGCCTCATTGCAACCCCGTTATTCCACGTCACGGCGAATAATTGCGCGTTACAAGCCGGGACGCTTGCGGGTAATCGATTTGTCCTGATGTACAAATGGGACACGCTTGAGGCGTTGAAGCTCATTGAGGCAGAGGGCGTTAATACCCTGAGCGCCGTGCCCATGATGACGCGAGAGCTTTTGACGCATCCTGATTTTAATGATTACGACACCTCTAGTCTCGCAAGTATGGGCGGTGGTGGTGCGGCGGTACAGCCGGATCTTGTGAAAAAAGTGGATGCGGTGACCAAAAAAGCGAGACCTGCGCAGGGCTATGGCATGACCGAAGTCTGCGGGATCATCACCTACATAGCAGGGGACGTGTTCGTTGAGCGTCCATCCAGTTGCGGCTACCTGGCCCCCACCTTTGATGGCAAAGTGATTGACGAGAACGGGAAGGAACTTCCTGTGGGGGAGATGGGAGAAATTTGTGTCAAAGGTGCGGCCGTCATAAAGGGCTATTTGAACCGCCCAGAAGCCACCGCCGAGACGATTGTCGATGGCTGGTTGCACACCGGGGACATTGGCTACTTTGATGAAGAGGGATTCTTGTACTTGGTGGATCGCGCGAAAGATATGATCCTCAGAGGCGGCGAGAACATCTATGGTGCCGAAGTCGAATTTGCCGTCTTCGATCATCCGGCGGTCCTCGAGTGCGTCGCATTCGCTGTGCCGGACGAGCGATTCGGCGAGGAAGTGGGTGTGGCAATTCATCTGAAAGACGGCGCAATGTTGGATGCATCGGGTCTTCGCGAGCATCTGTCGACACGCCTAGCGGCGTTCAAGGTGCCCAAGTACATCTGGTTCTTGGCGGAGCCACTTCCGCGAAATGCGAACGGTAAGTTCTTGAAGCGGGAGCTTCGTGAAGTGCTAGATCCAGCATCTGCGGACTGAACACCTTTGATTTAAATGTCACTAGCCCTTAAAGGGGCGCTATCAACAGGGAGCATAATCATGAGTCAGTATGAGACGCTTGAGGTTACTCAAGACGGCAGCGTAATGGTCATTGCGCTCAATCGCCCCGAGAAAATGAATACTTTCAATACCGCGCTGCGGCGGGAAATTGCACAGGCGGCCATTGCGGCCAATCTCGATGAAACCGTCAGAGCCGTGGTGCTGACTGGCAATGGAAGGGCTTTTAGTGCAGGCGCAGACCTGTCGGATGGCGACGGGATGGCTAACGGCAAGTCGGTAGAGAGTGATCTGAATTTCGAATACAAGCCCGGTGTGCTCGCCATTCATAACAGCTCAAAACCCTGGGTCGCGGTGATCAATGGTCCATGTGCTGGTATCGCCTACTCCTATGCGATGTCCTGTGACTTGGCCTGCATGGGAGAAAGTGCTTATTTATATCAACCCTTCTCGGCAATCGGTCTGGTGCCAGATGGTGGCGCAACGTGGTTGATTCCCCGCCTGGTGGGAACCAAGCGCGCATATGAACTCATGGCGCTTGGCGAAAAGCTGAGCTCGGAGAAAGCCATGGCGATGGGTATGGTCAACAGGGTGTTTCCTGACGAGTCGCTTCGTGACGACGGTATTGCTTATGCCAAAGAAGTGGCTGATAGATCGCCGCTTGCACTGAGTTACACCAAAGCGGCTGTCAGCTTTGGTCAGACGCACACACTAGATGAGACAATCTCGAAAGAAGCAGAGCTGCAGGCCATGTGCATTGATAGTGAAGACGCCAAAAACGCCGTTATTTCTTTCTTCAATAAGCAAAAGCCCGAGTGGAAAGGTCGTTAGGTGAACCCGACGTTTTTTTAGGATGACAACAATGAAAATACCTATGATTGCTTGCGTTTTCTTGTCACTTCTATCGACTCAAGCATGGGCTACGGAGAAGCAGATTTTGTGGGGTGATACTCACCTTCACACAAATTTATCCTTTGATGCATTCACAAATCAAAATTTCTCTGTAGGCCCTGATAGGGCATATCGCTTTGCTCGTGGGCTTCCAGTCGAGCACCCTGGGCACAAAGCTAGGGTGCAGATAGGAACGCCACTGGATTTTTTGGTTATATCCGATCATGCCGAATTCCTAGGAAGTGTTCGTGAACTTTATGAGTTTGGTTTACCAACGGAGGGGATGAGTATTTGGCAAAAATTACAAGTGTGGTACGGCCAGTATTTGATCAGAGATGCGATCAGTAAAGGTGAGGGCCGGAATTTCTTCGTAAGTCAGCTGCCAGATCCATACGACACGCCTCAGGAGGCAATTGAGGCCTTTGATGCTGCCACTTCAGCATTTCCTCAAATACCCTCGGTAGAATTTAAGGCTTGGCATGACACTGCGGATGCTGCGGCTGCCAACAACATACCGGGGACCTTTTCCGCGATTTTGGGTTGGGAGTACAGTTTAATTCCTGGTGGTGCAAATTTACACAGAGTGGTGATGACTGACCTCGACAGTGAGGCAGTAAAGGCCTTTCAGCCATTTGGTTTCGATGATAGTCGCTACCCCGAAGATTTATGGCAGTGGCTAGAGAAAACAAGCGAGGCAACAGGTGGAAACTTTATTGCTATTCCTCACAACTCGAACATTTCCAAGGGCGCGATGTTCGACACGATCACGATGCGCAACGAGCCCATTGGTGCGGAGTATGCCGAGATAAGGCGCCGCTGGGAGCCAATTGTTGAAATAACTCAGTATAAAGGGGACTCCGAAACGCATCCCAAGCTTTCACCGAATGACATATTTGCTGATTTTGAAGATTACCCTTATTACATTCAGCGTGATTGGACAGAGTACAAGCCCCAGGTTGGAGATTTTATCCGTTCCGCTCTGATTAGAGGGATGCAGATCGAGCAGGAAATTGGACTAAATCCTTATCAGTTTGGCGTCATCGGATCTACGGATTCTCATACTGGTTTGTCTGCGGCTGAGGAAAATAATTTTCACGGGAAGTTTGCTACCGATTCTCGACCGTCTTTGAAGCAACTGGGGTGGTCGGATAACGCAAATAGCTCGTTTGGCTGGGCGATGGGTGCTCAGGGTCTCGCGGCTGTATGGGCGGAGGAAAATACCCGTGAATCTATCATGCAGGCTATGAAGCGTCGCGAGACCTATGCAACGACAGGTTCGCGCATAGGTCTGCGGTTTTACGGCGGTTATGACCTCGATGCCTCAGCGCTTGAGTCTTCCGCTTTTCCCTATGAAAGCAGCGGTGCAGTGCCGATGGGAGGTGAACTCAATCCAAAAGGGGGCAATGCTCCGGTTTTCCTAGTACATGCCATGGCCGATCCGAAATCAGGCACCCTGGATCGGATCCAGATTGTGAAAGGCTGGGTTGACGAGGCCGGTGAGGCAAACGAGCAGATCTTCGATATTGCCGGGTCCTCGCCAGATCGAATACAGGAAGACGGATCCTTGCGCCCAGTGCCGAATACGGTCGATCTGGAGACAGGGGCCTGGAGCAACGATGCCGGTGCTGCTTCGTTGACAGCCGAGTGGCGTGACCCTGAGTTTGATCCTGCGGTGGCCGCTTTTTATTACGTGCGTGTCCTCGAAGTGCCGACGCCGCGACACTCACTACTCGACAAGCTAGCATTAGGCGGCAACGTAGATACCCGCAGACCTGACACCGTACAGGAGCGTGCCTACTCATCACCTATTTGGTATCGCCCAGGTGAGTGACGGCTAGGTCGCAACGACTACCCGCACACCTTGTAGTTTTGCTTCTGCTCGACTAACGGCTTCAAGGCTGTCCTTTTGGATCTGCTTGATCATCGCTACTTCGTCATCGCGCACCGAACCGTTGCGGCTACCCAACGCCTCTAGCCGAGTGGCCTCACTGTTGAGTTCCTGACTGATCATGGACGTTGCGGCATTGCGTAATGAGCTTACTTGTTCTGCGGCGCGACTCTCCAGATGAGTGAGCGCTGCCGAAATTTTGGTGCGGAGCTCTCGAACGACACCCGCGCTCTGGGTGATGCTTATCGGCTTTAGCAGGCGTGTCAATGGCTCGCAACCAATCGCCTCACTCAGATCTCTTCCGTCGAGTGTTATCAAGTAGCGAATGGGTTGCTGATTCAGGTAGCGACCAATCTGCAGACGCTTGGGCGCTGGGCAGTCCGCGTTAAATAGTGCTTCGATGAGTACAGTCCCGGGCTTGATACTCTTCTGCTTGATGAGTGCGACTGCGGCATTACCCAACTCGGAGTTGTAAACCACATCGATAGTCTCTCGAACAAGTGGGTGCTCCCATGTCAGGAAATGGAGATCATCCCGACTAAGGGCAAGTTCTCTTGAGAACGTACAGGTGATGCCATCGTCATCAAGCAAGGGTAGCTCGCCGGTGACGAGATTTTCAGTTGGCTTCACGATCAGTGTATCTTCCGCGCCAGCTTCGGTGTGGATCCCGAGGCGGTCGAACAGATGGTCAGTGAACTCCTTCAACCTGTCTGTTCGCTCGTTACGCTCGATAGTCGCAATCAGTAGAGCGGCTTTCTCGGGGTCATGGGAAGTGATTTCGAGTAAACGGTCTCGTCCCCGATCCATTTGAGCAGACAGTTGGTCTTTAAGTGCGACTGTCTCTTGCAGCAAGGTGTCAGACAGGCGTCCATACCCCTCGCACTGCAGCAGCGCGGCTCCTAACTCTGAGTAGATTAGGTGTCCTATCGAGCAACTGGATTCGAAGGCGTCTAAGCCTTCATGGAACCATCTAAATCGTACGTCTTCGACGGAACCTTCCGACACTGGCACATGGATATTCACAACACCCATTTGACCGATTCGATCGAGACGACCAATGCGCTGTTCAAGGAGGTCCGGATGCGAGGGTAGGTCATAACAGACGAGGTGCTGTGCGAACTGAAAATTGCGCCCTTCACTGCCAATTTCCGAGCAGATGAGCGCACGCGCACCACTGTCCGCATCCGCAAAGTAAGCAGCGGCGCGATCTCGCTCTATCAGTGACAAGTCCTCATGAAATGACGCGCACCGTATCCCCACTTGAAGGTGAAGGTAATGTTCAAGTGTCATCGCGGTGGCTTTGTCACGACAAATCACCAGTACCTTTTCCTGTTTGAGGGACTTTAGGAGCTCAGCCAGCCACTTTGGCCGCTCTGAATCGCTCAAGTCAGTGCTGAAGTCTGAGGAAAGCGGGTAGTGATGCAGGCGTCGCTCAGGGAAGCCTTGCACCGACTTTCTAGAATTTCGAAACAAGACCCGCCCCGTGCCGTATTGGTCGACAAGCGCCTTTGCGATGTCATCTGCAGGCAATGAGGGGTCGATACCTTCAGGAAGGTCAGAAGTGGCTTCGCCGTTCCGCAGTGCCTCAATCAAGGCGTGGGTGTCTTCGAACCGCTTCTGTTCCTCGATAAATTGCTTAAAACTGCTAAATCGATCTGAATCGAGTAATTTCAGTCGAGAAAAATGGCTATCGATTCCAGATTGCCCGGGCGTTGCTGTCAGCAAAAGAAGACCTCGGGCGGAGGCGGCTAGCTCTGTCAACGCTCTATCGGCAACAGTTTTGGCGTCGTCACCTAGGTTCAAGTGGTGCGCCTCATCAACAATGAGAAAATCCCACTCCGAAGCCAATAACTGCTCGGTCACGCTCTCATTCTTCTGAATAAACGACCACGGAATGAGAACCAGTTGATCATTTTCGAAGTCGAACTCCTCTGCCTCGGCGTCGAGTCTTGCCTCATCGTAGATAGCGAACTGCAGGTTGAACCTTCTCAGCATCTCAACAAGCCATTGATGCAGCAATGGATCGGGAACAGCGACCAAACAGCGCTGCACCCGACCTCTCAAAATCTGCTGAGTGAGGATCAGGCCCGCTTCAATGGTTTTTCCCAAGCCGACTTCGTCGGCTAGTAAGACGCGCGGCGCAAATCGATTGCCCACCTCACTGGCAACATAAACTTGGTGAGACAGGAGAGACGTTCTCGCTCCGATGAGTCCACTGCTATCGCTCGAGAGTAATCGAGCACGTTCCGAGAGCGTTTGATATCGGAGGTTGAAGTCACCGACCTTGTCTAACTGATTGTTCAGCAGTCGGTCCTGTGGTGTGTTAACCGATATTTCGGGGGCGATGAACTGCTCGTGTACTGTGAAGGTCTCGCCTGACTCGCGCTCGATTGTTTCGTAGCTGAGTGTTCCAGCGATATCATCAACCCGAGTGACTTCCAATACCCGACCATTGATATGCACGAGACTATCACCGACCTTTAGCTCGTAACGAGTGAGGGGCGCTCTATCTGTTGCATAGGTGCGCTCTTCCTCAGCTGACGGGTACAGCAAGGTGACTCTTCTGTTGTCGGCCTCAACGCATATACCAAGCCCAAGTTCTAGATCAGCATGACTGATCCAGCGCTGTCCTGTAGCAAAACTCATGACTGATCAGGAAAGAAGCAGCCTAGACTGTTCTTGTGAACAGTCGCGAGCAGTTCGTCAGTTGAAACCTCTTTGAGATCCGCAATGGTTTCAGCGATAAAAGGGAGATAGAAAGGCGCGTTTGGCACGCCGCGGTAGGGTACTGGCGTCAGATACGGCGCGTCGGTTTCAAGCAGGATGCGATCCATAGGTGTCTTGCGGATGACCTCGCGTACGTTGTCAGCATTTTTAAATGTGGCAATGCCATTGAACCCAAGGTAGAAGCCCTCTGCGAGGCAAAACTCGGCAAGGTCTGCGCTACTAGTGAAACTGTGTATCACACCTTTTGTAGTAAGATTCTTCGCGGCATTCCCCAGAACGGCTTTGGTGTCGCTTTCTGCTTCTCGGGTATGAATGACCACCGGCTTCTGGGTCTCGATGGCGACATCAAGCTGTCCTTCAAAGGCGGCGATTTGTGTCTTCGGATCTGAATGCTCGTAGTAGTAATCGAGGCCAATTTCGCCTACCGCTACGACTTTTTTATCGCATGCACGCTGCCTAAGTTCATGGTTAAATTCAGCGTCCCAGGTTTCGGCCTCATGAGGATGAAGGCCTTGAGTACACCAGACATCGTCATACTGCGAGGCAATTTCTTGTACCACCTGCTGATTATCGCGCGAAACCGCGATGGTAATGACCCGATCAACGCCAACAGCTCGCGACTTGTTCATTGTAGACTCGAGCTCTGCCCCAGACAGGTAGTCGAGATGGCAATGCGTCTCGATGATTTTGCCATTTAGTTGGGGGATTGGTGGGCGAGCCTTCTTGCTCATATCTGACTCCAAGAAAAACGGCGCGGATTATGGCACAGGTGACGGGAAAAAGATTGCGCCTTTGACCTTAACCTCTGTGCACGGTGCGGACACGTAATGCCCGCACCGCGTCTATCACTTCATTCCAAAACCATTGATGAATGGGCGACCGCGCTGTTCGGTCGTGCGCCACAAGCGAGTATTCGATTGTTCTACTGTACTGTTCTGGGATAGGCAGCGTCACCAGATCACGCGTTGCACCGTCATTTCTGGCCATGTAAGCAGGGCAGACCAAGGTGTAATTCGTGCTTCGCAGGATTTCAAATGCGGTGAGCAGGTGAGAGGTCTCTACTGTACCTTTTGCGCTGCCTAGCACCTCTGACGGCGGTAGGTCCACATCATCCATCTCTGCTCTGTCAGCGATATACAGGTTAATCTGTGGGAAGAGTCGTAAGTTTTCCTCGGTTATGGGTTGTTGTGTCAGGGGATGATCTCGGCGCACGAACACGGCTAGTGGAGAACTTGCGAGTTCATGGTGTCTGAATTCTGATGGGTAGCTATTTCGGCTTAGCTGGATAGCAAAGTCCAAACGCCCGTCGGCGAGCAGGTCGAGCTGCTGCTCCGCGCGAGTGATGGTTCTCAATTTTAATTTCGGTGCGCGAGTCTCGAGCCTCGCGGTAAGGGAGGGCAGCAGTGTGAAACCTACATACTCGGAAATCGCAATGACAATCTCGCCTCTGAAGGCCTGTGGGCTGAATTCACCTGCATCAAGCAAACCCTCAATATCGGACAGCACGTGAATCAATTCGTTAGCTAGCGCCTCGGCACGAGGCGTGGGCTGTATGCCACGTTTGCTCCGAGCAAAAAGTGGGTCGTCGAATGTCTCTCGAAGCCGATTCAAGGTCTTGGACATGGCGGGCTGTGTTACGTGCAGTCGGTTTGCGGCCTTTGACACACTGCGCTCTTCGATAAGTACATGGAGCGCAACAAGTAGGTTCAGATCGGCTTTTGCGAGCTTGCTAATGTCCATAATCATAACCCCAAGGAATGTATTTCATGATAATAATAAATTTGAATTAATTTGCACTATTTTTATACTTTAACCGCATCGTATTTAGTTATGCGATTCGCTCAGGATTTTTTTTGCCCGCATATTTGCGGGCTTTTTTTGCCTACGAAGTTTTGCGCTATATTGTCTCTATGCGCAAGGTCAGTCTTCTTAACGTATTCACCATTCTAAGCTTCTGCTTCTCTGCAGGGGTTCAAGCGGTATTGGTGCCTCAACCGGTTGGCATGTTTGTGTTGCCCATTGAGGGACAGATTCTTGATGACGATGTCGTAGTCGATTCAAGGGCGTTACTCGATCACGAACGGCGCGTGCGAGACGTGCTTGCATCACAAACGGATCTGGGGGCTTATCACCCCGCGCTTGCGGAGCGATGGTTGTTACTCGCACACGAGGCAATGCGGTTAGGTCAATCGGAGTCAGCAGCGAACCTCTTTCAACAGGGTCTTCACAATCTGCGGCTGAATTCTGGGTTGACAACCGACTCGCAGATAGACGCGCTCACCGATTGGATAACTGTGCTTCGCCGTCTAGGCGACAATGAGGGCCTCTCTCAGCAGTTATCGTATCGATACCGCATCACGGGATTGGGCGCTGAGTCTTGGACAGATGAAAGTTTGAAGTATGCACTGGAGTACTACGATCATGAGCTGTCAGTACTTGCTATAGCTCAGTGGTATGCCATCGAGCGTGAAGTCTTGAAGTTTTCTGAGCATCTTGAAGATGTCGTCCACAGAGCTTGTCGAGGTGACACAGTTGATGCGAAGGCGTGTTCAGCATTGGTGAAACGACGCTTGCAGCTCCTGTATCTGATTTCCTTTGCGGTTGAGCCTTATGTAGAAAACCGGCAGGCACTACCACTGTATAAGCCTCGGGTTTTGCAGGAGCGTTCAGTGACCGACGAGCAGCTAGCGAACATAGAGCGGGGCGCTTTTCTTTCTGGGGTGCGGATGATGAAAGAGGCGATAAAACTCGACTCCGGTAATGATGAGCTCGAGTTGGCCTTGGCAGATTGGCGTTGGTTCTACGGCAGAAGCGGTGATGCCGTTAGCACCTATGAGCGCTTGGCAGAGAAAACGCCCAAACTATTTGCGGAGCCAGTGGAATTACCTCATGGGTTAATTTCCGCGTCCCCACTTCCCGTGAGCGAGGTCGCTCACGCAACATTTTCGTTTGAGGTCACGACGCGTGGAAGGGTACGAGAAGTCAGTGAAGTTTCTAGCACGAACGGGGCTAGAGACGCGATTAGAATTAAAAAGGGCCTGCGCGAACTGCGGTTCAGACCAGCGCTAGATGACTCTGCTGAGCGAGTTAAGGTGACAGTAACTAAAACCTATCGAGAGACGCGCTCACGCTAGGTGTTTTCGATCACTAGTATGACGCCAGAATGCCGGCTATTTCCTACGCGCCATTCCACAAGTTCCCCTCCATATTCCGATAAGATCGTATCGGCCACCGTAAAGAAGGGCTCGCGTCGGGGGTCCGATATCATGATGCGTTTGGTTCCACTCTGTATGGCGCGTTCGATCATAGTGGTAACCGGGTCAACTAGTTCTTCCCAGAAGCAAACATCAGCGGCAACCAACCAGTCGGTAGCGCCCAAAAAAGAGGTATCTAGTTGCTCAAATCGAGCGACTACGGGGGTTATCTCAACCTCATTCAGCTCGGCAACCAGCTCAAGGTAGGGCATAACAGAGGCGTCAGCATCAACCGAGGCTACTGCCGATCCAAAGGTTTTAGCGCACCAAATGCCAGCGAGTCCCCAGCCACAACCCGCATCGATCACGGATTGAGGCGCAGTGGCTGTGGTCGATGCGATGTAATCAATGAGAACCCCACTAGAGCTCCATAACTTGGTCCCATGGATACTCGGGTAGTGGCCTTGGCGCTTGATTGCTCGGACACGAGGATGCCGTGCGTAGGGAACCTGTAAGCCCGCAATTGTTTTTAAAGAAGGGTAGTGGGTGGCCATTAGCTCGCCGATCGGTCGAGCGTTTGGTATGGATGCTCGATTTTAACCGGATTTTTTAACGGACTCGGCTTGTAAACCCTTTGGTCCTTCCGTCAACTCGAACTCGACTTCCTCGCCTTCAGCCAGACTTTTGAAGCCGTCTCCTTCAATCGCACGAAAGTGAACAAATATGTCCTCAGAGCGATCTGGCATCGTAATGAAGCCAAACCCCTTAGCATTGTTGAACCACTTTACGGTGCCGACGCAGCGCTCTGCCATCTCTTGCTCCGCTTTTCATTATTATCGTTTGCGTAGCTATAACAGCGGTTGAGCGTTA
>CABYVD010000031.1:0-21823 GCA_902522335.1 Halieaceae bacterium
TAGGTCACCCATTTCCAGTCTTTAAATTCGGGCGTGGTATCGATGTCGAGGCGCACTGCATCGTCAGGCGCATCGAGGCGAAGTAAGAACCACTTTTGCTTCTGACCGATGCAAATAGGCGTTTCGTTCTTTCGAATAAAATTGGCAGGCAACCGGTACCGATGCCAACCTTTGGTTACACCCAAGAGAGTGACATGCTCGGGTAAGAGGCCAACCTCCTCTCTCAACTCCCGATACATTGCCTCCTCGGGTGCCTCATCAGCGTTGATCCCGCCCTGAGGGAACTGCCAGGAGTCCTTACCTTTGACGCGCTTGCCCCAAAGCACCTGTCCCTCAACATTGGTCACAACAATGCCAACGTTAGGTCTAAAACCCGCCTCATCAATAACGCGGTCTTTCTCTGCTGTGCTCACAAAAATCCTTCGACATTGCGCATACACGCATCTGTACTAACTGCTCAATAACTCGTAGTGTCCCATATCGTAGGTCTCTCTGCTTACTATCATCCAGCGACCACACTTGGCACTCACAAAAGAAACTTCAACGAAAGGCGACATCATGGGCTTGGCACTGTTTGACCTTGACAACACCCTTATCGCAGGAGACTCAGATCATTTGTGGGGCGACTTCTTGGTTGCAGAGGGACTCGTTGACCCTGACCAGCATAAAGCGCTCAACGAGCACTACTATCAACAGTATCAGCAAGGCCAGCTGAATATTGATGAATATCTGTCTTTTGCGTTGGGCCCCATGGCTGGAATGACACCAGAAGCACTCTCGGCGCTTCAAAACAAGTTTCTCAAAAAGCATGTCGAGCCTATTTTACTAGATGCCGCGTTCGACCTGCTGCAGGCTCACCGTGTAAATGGAGACACCCTGATTATCATCACTGCAACCAATACGTTGGTGACACAGCCTATTGCCGACCGCTTGGGTGTTGAGCACCTGATTGGGTGCGAGGCTGAGCTCAAAGACGGTCGGTACACAGGCAAGCCAGAAGGCGTACCGTCTTTTGGCGAAGGTAAAGTGCGGCGAATCAAGACTTGGTGTGCCGAACATCAAATCTTATTCGAGGACGCCGTTTTTTATAGCGATTCACACAATGACCTACCACTATTACGCGAGGTGGCGCGGGCAATCGCAGTCGACCCTGACGACCTTCTCCGGGTTGAGGCTCAACAATGTGGCTGGGAGATTATTTCCCTCAGACCCTAATCTTCCTCGTCGCAGAATGCGGCATACTCGTCAGCCGACATCAGCGCCTCTAACTCGCCGAGATCATCAGGCTGCATCTTGAAAAACCAGCCATCATTGAACGCATCAGAATTGACGACCTCCGGAGCATCCTCAAGCGCTTCGTTGGTCGCTGTTACCTCGCCTCCAATGGGTGCATAGATGTCTGATGCCGCTTTTACCGACTCGACAACCCCTGCCTGATCACCTGCCGCGACGGTGTCGCCCACCTCTGGGGTTTCAACGAAGACGACATCACCCAATGCGTCTTGAGCATGCTCGGTAATGCCAACCGTGACCGTCCCGTCCTCTTCACAACGAACCCATTCATGGGTCTTCGCGTAATACAGTTCAGATGGGTTTTGGCTCATGAGATGGTCCTCTGTCGGTGTCGAAAAAAAAAGTTATACCGGCGTTTTAGGCTGGCAACGAATTATAAGCTCAATGCGAAAAATTCGCTGTAACTCGCTGCCAATAAAAGAGCAATTTGATGCCGTTGCAGTCACTTAGCCCCAACTGCCTGCTGAACGAACCAACGTTTGGCCATGGGAAGTGCATCAACCGAATTCAGACCGATATTGCGCATGAGTGTGACTGCGGGATTTTTGGAACCGAACCCCCACTTAAACGCCTGCATAGTAGCCATCATGCCCAGGTTGTCTCCCTTTCGCTGCCGCTCATAACGACTGAACACCTGAGGCGAACACCAATCAGCACCGCGTTGGTGGGCCCTGACAATCTCGCTTCCCAGGGTCTGCGCGTCAGACAGGCCCAAATTAATACCCTGGCCTGCCAATGGATGAATCGAATGCGCAGCATCGCCGACCAGTGCAAATCGCCCTCGGGAGTAATCAACTGCATGGCACTGGATGAGTGGAAACATCTGTCGCTCACTGACCTCTAGGACCTGAGGTCCTCGACCAGAGAGCGCTCGGTTCAGACCCGCGACAAACGCGTCATGATCGGCCTGAATCCAGTGATCGCTCAGCGCATCATCGAGCGACCACACAATCGAACACAGATCATCGCTGGCCAGTGGAAGAAGCGCCAAGGGGCCTGTGGGAAGAAATGCCTGCCAGCAAGCGTGACTATGATTTGGCTCAACCCTGATAGTAGCCACTATTGCGTTCTGACCATATCGCCACTCGCGAGTGCGCATGCCCGCCAACTCCCGGCTTTTAGAACGACCACCGTCGGCTCCAATGGTCATATCCGCGATAACGGTATCACCCGAGGACGTGGTGAATCGGACGCTCTCTGCTTCAATATCCATCGACTCAAGGCGCGTACCCCAGTGAATCGATAGGTTGGGCGCAGCATCGGTGGCACTGATCAAGGCCTGAGTCGTCAACGAAGACTCAACAATGGTCCCTAGTGACTCGATATTGAGATCGGTGGCTGTGAAATGAACCTGCCCTGTTCCCTCCGAATCCCAGACAAACATGTCAGTGTAGGCACCGCCCCGTTTGCTCTGCTCGATCAACGGCCAGGCATCTAGGGACTTCAAGAATCGGATCGACTCAGGTGTCAGTGCCGTTACCCGCCGATCCCAGTCATTGAGCGCAGCTCCTTGGGGACCTGGGCTGGGTTGGGGCTGAGCGTCGAAAAGTGCAATCTGAAGGCCCATGGGCGCCAGCGATAAGGCGGTAGCGAGGCCGACGACGCCAGCACCTATGATCGCGATATCAAACTGACGCTCCTGCACGGTTACCTCCGACCCATCCCGAAATCCGCTACGCCTCTTCGTATGGGCGCGAGAACATCCATGGCGGAAAGCGCCACGCTGCTCATGGAATCGATCAATGGTTGAGGCATATCAAACAGACCCGAAAGCAAGGTGGTGGCAGCAATTGTCTGCTCATGATCCGACAGACTGGCACGCTCAAAATCTGACAGTCGTGCCACTGAATCAAATGGACTTTCGGTCTGTAACTCGGCACCTAATAGCGTAATCAGCCGATCGACGTCGCGTACTGACAGGTTAAAGCCCTGACCGGCCACCGGATGAACCGTATGGGCCGAATTGCCCAGTAGTAGGCAGCGGGATCGAACCAGCTCACGACTCACGACAACGCTGAGCGGCCAACCGGCACGCCTGCCTATCTTAGTTATGCGCCCCGCTCGCCACCCCACCATGACCTGAAGTTCATCGATGAAGTCTTGATCATCGAGGGCAAGAAGACGTGATTGCGTCGCTTGGTGTGCGCACCAGATGACGTTGTAACGCAGCTTGTTATCGCCGGAACCGGGGAGCGGCAAAAAGGCGAGGGGGCCTTCGTTCGTAAAACGCTCGTAGGCAATGCCGGTATCAGCTCCATCAGTTTCGCAATTGAAGGCAATAGCAAATTGCGATGGCAGATGGCGTTTTGCGCTTATCCCCAGTTGGTTTCGTAGCGACGACTCCGCGCCATCTGAAATGATGACCAGATCGGCTACTAGCTGTCTCTCATCATCCAATGTCAGCACCGGTCGTTCTGATGTTGTAGTGAACTCGACGACTTCGAGCCCCTCAATGACGTCCACAGCCACCGCTTCACAACGTGCGAGCAATGCCGCCTGCAGCAATGCATTCTCAACAACCCAGCCCATCGGTTCATTTTGAGTGGCATCGTCCTGTAACAAAGCACTGCCAAAGCGTGACTTGCGCGACACGTGGATGTTTTCAATCGCTTTTGCGGATGTCGATACCTCTGCCCAGAACCCCCATGACTCGAGAAGCTCTTTCGAGCCCCGACTGAGTGCCGTTGCACGGGTATCAAGCGAGGCCTCCGGCGCTTTGGGCAACGCGCGCTCAATGACAGTAATTTTGAGCAGATCCCCAAAACGCTCGCCCGCATGAGCCGCCAGCAGCAGTCCCGCAAGGCCCCCGCCAACAACGATGAGCTCTGGGCATTTGGCCATTATGCCGCCGCCATGAGCGCTTCTATTTCGTCCGCCAGTTTTGGAACGCCTGCTGTCAAGACGTCACAACCCGACTTCGTCACCACAACGTCGTCCTCGATACGGACACCAATGCCACGCCATTTTTTATCAACATTCATGTTGTCTGTTGCCACGTAAATGCCGGGCTCAATGGTAAATGCCATACCGGGCTCAAGCGGTCGCCATTTTCCATCGATGCGATATTCGCCAACATCGTGGACATCAAGGCCAAGCCAATGGCCAGCCCGGTGCATATAGAAATCTGTATAGGCCCCAGATTCGATAAGCTCTTTAACATCGCCCGACAGTAAGCCCAGCTCTACCAAGCCCTCGGTAATCACCCTGACAGTGACGTCGTGGGGATGATTCCACTTTTTGCCCGGTTTAGTAGCCGCAATGGCCGCCAGTTGCGATTTCAAAACAACATCGTAAATAGCGCGCTGCTCAGCACTAAAACGCCCATTGACGGGAAATGTCCGTGTAATGTCTGCCGCATAGCCCTGGAATTCACAGCCAGCATCGATAAGTACGAGGTCTCCATCCTGCATCTCTGCATCGTTTTCCGTGTAGTGAAGACAACACGCGTTCTTTCCACTGCCGACAATGGAGTTATAGGCAGGAAAGCGCGCACCGCGCTCCGCAAAACCGTGCTGAATAGAGGATTCCAAATGGTATTCATAACGACCTGGCCGACACTCGCGCATCGCGCGGCAGTGAGCCTCGGCACTGATATCAGCTGCCCGCTGCATGATGCGCACCTCAGCCTCAGACTTAATCAGTCGATGCTCATGAAGCAGTATAGCCAAATCAGAAATATCCCCTGGCGGCTTTGCACCTGTTCGCACCTTGGCTCTAATTTGGTTGATCCACGCAAACACCTGCCGGTCAAAGCTGTCGTCGTGACCCATCGAGTAGTACACGGTCGACCGACCCTCAATAAGGCCGGGAACAATGTCGTCCATATCGCCCACAGGATAGGCGTCGTTCATCCCAAAATTCTTCACGACTCCCTCGGGACCCTGCCGGTAACCATCCCACAGCTCTCGTTCAGGATCTCTGTCTCGGCAAAACATCAGCACTTGCCCCTGACGTCTTCCTGGCAATAAAAGAAGGACGCCATCAGGTTCTTGGAAGCCTGTCAGGTAGAAAAAATCGCTGTTTTGCCGAAAAGGGTATTCCGTGTCTCGACTTCGGGTCACTTCCCGGGCCGCCGGGATGATGGCAACACTGTTGGGCGCCATTTCTGACATCAAGCGCTTTCGACGAGCAGCAAACTCTGACTTACTAATTTTCACGATTGGGATTCCCTCTGGTTAATCGCCTCTTGCACAATACTGACCGCGGCCAGACGAACATAGTCTACCAACTCTTCAAGCTGCCGCTCCGCTTCCTCTGTCTCCACTTGATCGGTGTCTACCTGTGCAAGCGCTGCAAAATCCTTCAGCACATCAGCGACCTCTGGCTCAATGGCGAGGCCCGCGGCCTTTTGAACGGTCATGCCCTCGGTAAAACCTGATATGAAACCAGTGACCCAGTTGGAGAACGAACGAAGGCGCTGCTCGATGGGATCGTCGTCATCAGGAAGCAGAATACGAAACGCGTAATCTGTATCGACAATGGCAGATAAGGTAGAGAGATTCAGACGAGAGATAATGTCCACCAGTTCACCTTGTAATTGAACGCCTACCGCTTTTTCAACCGAAGCTAACGTCTGTTCCAGATGGTGCTTGTCATCTGGGTTAAAGCCCGCGCCCATAAGACCTACCAAAACCCCATGAAGCTCTGATGGGTTCAGCGTGTGACCTGCATTGAATAACTGATCGGCGATTTCGTCCCATTCAGGCATATCCTCAAAGGCGCCCAATAAATCCAGCATAGAGTTTCCATTCGTTGAGTACCCCTTCATTTGGGGCAAGGTGGCCTGTCTTTGATTGACCCTCATGGGTCGCTTACCTATAGTGAAGCCGAATCGCGAGAAGGGTGCAATCCACGTGTCAGATAAGCTTGTAAAAACACTTGAAACAAAAGTGAACGACCTTATCAAGCTCAGCACCGAGCTAAAACTTGAAAATCAGGCGCTAAAAAAACGCCTCGCTGACCTGCAGCACGAAAAAAGAGATCTTTTGGAGCGGCATCGGCTAGCCGGTGACTACATTGATCGTTCGATCAATCGGCTAAGCTCGCTGGAGAACAGTCAGTAATGCGGCAACACACAGTCACGATCGACATTCTTGATAAAAGCTACCAAGTGGCTTGCGAGCCTGAGCAAGAGGAAGAGCTTCGACAAGCGGCGCGTGATCTTGATGATCAAATGCGTGCTATTCGATCGACAGGCAAAGTCATTGGTTTGGAGCGGGTTGCCATCATGGCAGCGCTGAACCTGAGTCATCAGGTGCTGTCCCTGAAGTCGGGTGAGCAGCTAGACGATTCGCAGGAAGAGGCGATTAAAGGCATCACCAGCCGGATAGATGAAGCACTATTCCAACTGCGTCAGTTCGAAATTTCTTAATCCCCTTAGCGAGAGTCGGCTATACTCTGCCCTGACCTGGTGTATTTGCTAGACCGTCAGTCCTCGAGCCGATAAAGCACCACCCGGAGATGTCCACTTCTGGCTGTTGTGCAAGCCCGGCGCGACCGGGACGCCTGATGCAGAATGGGGATCACCACCTTGAACCGCTACGGTTCAAGGGCGACACCGTCGGCGGTACTCTGGGTCAGACTCTATTTTTGAGCTATTGGTGCCATGCCAGACGTCAAACTAGCAGTTCGCAATGATGTGCTTGGTAAGCGTAGGGCACTGTCCACTGAATCCCGAAAACAAAAGAGTCAGGCAATCGTTGACTCCCTTATTGAACTGAGTCTCTTCAAGAACGCGATGACAATCGCAACCTACTTGCCACTTCCGTCGGAGGTAGATCTGTCCCGCTTGTTGTGGTTAGAGCATCGATCCAAAAGTTTCGTCGCTCCTCGCACACTGCCAAACTTCGAGTTGAGTTTTCACCGAGTCACATCGAGCGATACGTTTGAGACAGGCTTTGGCGGCGCGCAGCAACCGACCGAAGCAGCAGACCTCGTGTCGCCGGATGAAATAGATCTGTTTCTGGTCCCACTGGCAGCCTGTGATCGACAGGGAAATCGGCTGGGGTTTGGAAAGGGCTACTACGACAGGGCGCTGGCAGGTACAACGGGATACAAACTGGGCATTGGGTTTCAGTGCCAGTTAGTGAACAACGTTCCCTTCGATTCTTATGACGTAGCCATGAACGGGTTCTTCAGCGAAGAGGGGCTGATTCGGTTCTGACTTATCCAAAACGTTAGTACTGCGATGACGGCCGAGTGACTAATCTAAATGCTGCTGCCACGACTGACTGAGGTTGGTGCTTTTCGAGTCTTGCTCTCTTGCGGTTAGCGCACTAGCCGTAATGACCACAACGAAACCGAGCAAAAGTACACTAAACAATCCCGGCTTTCTTTTCCCCACAACTTTCCCCCAGTACGTTTTTACTTCTCTACTGCATAACTGCTTGTTACTTATTTCTCGTTAACAGCTTGTAGTCACTGTATTGATCGCTGATCTACAAGCGGCTCCAACACTATAGTGGTAATTTTTCACAGAGCAAGTGGCTTTAAATAGGCTTGGTAGGCTGGATTTTCCGTCTCTTCCCAATAACGGAAGCCAACCTGATCGAGCCTAGCAGTGAGTTTGGAGCGATCGTGATCGCAATCAGTGAAACCGACCAGGATGCGACCATAAGCCGCGCCATGGTTACGGTAGTGGAACATTGAGATATTGAAGTCCGATCCGAGGGCATCGAGAAACTTCATCAGCGCACCGGGCCGTTCAGGGAACTCAACGCGGAAAACTCGCTCCTCGCTCTCCCTGAGCGTCATTTTCCCACCGATCATATGCCTTACATGTAACTTGGCCATTTCATTGTCGGTTAAGTCGACCGCGCTGTAACCCTGATTCTCCAGCTTACTTACTAAATCTGCGACATCATCGCTTTGTGGCGCGACCGTCAGACCAACAAACACCCGGGCCGTCTGCTCATCAGTACCACGGTAGTTAAACTCCGTGATGTTGCGTTTACCAACCGTGCCACAGAATGCCTTAAAGGCCCCCGGTACTTCGGGAATCGTAACGCTTAGAATCGCTTCGCGGCGCTCACCAATATCCGTGCGTTCCGAGATGTATCTCAAGCGATCAAAGTTGGTATTTGCACCGCTCAGAACGGCCACCACCGATGCTCCGGTTACATTGTGTTCCGACAGGTAGGTCTTCATGCCGGCAATGGCGAGGGCGCCGGCGGGCTCAGCAATAGCTCGCGTATCGTCGAATATATCCTTCACCGCCGCACACATTTCATCTGTAGTCGCCGTAATGATGTCATCAACGTATTGCTCGATGACACGATGCGTCTCCTGACCCACACGCGCCACCGCACAGCCATCAGCGAATAAGCCGACCTCCGACAAAGTGACTCTCTCACCGGCTCGCCTTGCCGCCAGTGCGCAGGCAGCATCAGCAGGCTCCACGCCGATGACCTTCACCCCCGGCCACGTATGTTTCAAGAAGACCGCCATGCCCGAGAGCAAGCCGCCACCGCCACAGGGAATGAACACATAGTCAGCGGGTTTAGGTGATTGCTGAGTAACCTCAACACCCACGGTGCCTTGACCCGCAATGACGGCGGGATCGTCAAAAGGATGCAGGTAGGTAGCGCCTCGCTCCTCGACTAGGCGATTGGCAAATTCAGACGCCTGATCGAATGCATCGCCTTGGAGAACAACGTGAGCTCCGCGTCGCCTGACTGCCTCAACTTTTATCGAGGGTGTGGTGACAGGCATGACAATCGTCGCCTGCACGCCAAGCTTCTGCGCGGCGAGGGCGACACCCTGTGCATGATTACCCGCAGAGGCGGCAACCACACCCCGAGCACGCTCTTCATACGATAGCGATGCCATTTTATTGTACGCGCCACGGCACTTGAAGCTGAAGATTGACTGAAGGTCTTCGCGTTTTAGTCGCACGTCACAGAACATCCGCTCGGATAACGTCGGCGCCAGCGTCAACGGTGTCTGCGCGGCGACATCGTATACGTCGGCATTGAGAATTTTCTCGATGTAGGGGTCTGTCATCGCAAGCGGCACAGCGGCAAAACGCGAAGTTTACGCGAATATTAACCGCCGCGCCGCCTAGCGCTGCTAAATAGTCCCCGCGCTGTAGCGCTCCTGCATTTCAGCCAATGACAGCGGCTTAATTCTGGACGCATGCCCGGCACATCCGAAGGCCTCGTATCGGGCAATGCAAATATCGCGCATTGCAATGAGACTCTCCTTGAAGTACTTCCGCGGGTCGAACTCAGCTGGATTCTCTGCGAGGAAGCGGCGAATCGCCCCGGTTGACGCCAATCGCAAATCCGTGTCGATGTTGACCTTACGGACACCGTGCTTAATGCCCTCGACCACCTGCTCAACCGGCACACCATAGGTCTCGGGGATTTGGCCTCCGTACTCGTTAATAATCGCTAGCCAATCCTGCGGCACCGCAGACGAGCCATGCATCACCAGATGCGTATCTGGAATGCTGGCGTGAATCGCCTTAATCCGATCAACCGCGAGAATGTCCCCGGTGGGTGGGCGCGTGAACTTGTAGGCACCATGACTTGTGCCACAGGCAATGGCTAGTGCATCGACACCGGTATCAGCAACAAACTGCTTGGCCTCATCGGGATCAGTGAGCATTTGATCATGCGTCAACTTCCCCGCGGCGCCGACGCCGTCTTCCTCGCCCGCCTCGCCGGTCTCTAACGAGCCGAGGCAGCCAAGTTCACCCTCAACCGACACTCCGCAAGCGTGTGACATCTCGACCACCTGTGCCGTTACCTGCGCGTTATAGTCATAATCCATGGGAGTCTTGCCGTCCGCACCCAACGACCCATCCATCATCACTGAAGTAAATCCCAGCTGTATGGATCGCTGACACACGGACGGAGACGTTCCATGGTCTTGATGAACCACAATGGGCACATCCGGAAATTCGGTCGCTGCCGCATCCATCATCGCCCGCAGAAACGGGGCACCGGCATACTTCCGCGCACCAGCACTGGCTTGCATGATGACGGGAGCATCGCAGTGAGCAGCAGCCTCCATAATGGCGCGAGTTTGCTCGAGATTATTGACATTAAAGGCCGGCACACCGAACTGATGCTCCGCAGCGTAATCCAGTAACTGCCTCATGCTTATTAGTGCCATATTTTGTTCCTCTAGCCCTGGTCACTGATCCTGATGTTCGTACAAGATGGCAACAGCGGGTAGCTCTTTGCCCTCTACAAACTCTAAAAACGCACCGCCGCCTGTCGAAATATACGAAACGCGATTTGCGATATCGAATTCATCGATGGCAGCGAGCGTATCGCCCCCACCGGCCAACGAGAATGCCGAGCTGTCGGCGATGGCTGAGGCCAATGCCCGAGTCCCCTCGGCAAAGGAAGGAAACTCAAAGACGCCCACGGGACCGTTCCACAGGATCGTCCCTGCAGCCAACAAGACCTCTGATATCTGCGCTTGCGACATAGGACCCACGTCTAAAATCATCTCGTCCGCCGACACGTCAGCCGCCAGCTTAACCGTTGCTTCAGCTGTCTCGCTGAACTCCTTTGCGACCACAACATCAATGGGCAAGGGAATGTGCGTTTTGGCCATTAACGCTCGCGCTGTCGGAATAAGATCAGATTCATGCAGCGACTTGCCCACCGGATAGCCCGCCGCCGCCAAGAACGTATTGGCAATCCCGCCTCCGACCAGTAGCTGGTCACATAACTCAGACAGGCGCTCCAGGACGGCCAACTTAGTTGATACTTTCGAGCCCCCTACCACGGCCACCATCGGCGAAGCGGGTTCACTCAGCGCTCGACTCAGAGCATTAAGCTCACCCGCTAGCAACGGTCCGGCGCAGGCTTGAGGGGCAAATTTGGCAACACCGTGCGTCGATGCCTGCGCGCGATGAGCCGTGCCGAAGGCGTCCATGACAAACACATCGCATAGACCCGCGTAACGTTTCGCCAACTCGTCGCTGTTCGCCTTTTCACCGACATTGAAACGAACGTTTTCTAGCAGCCAGACGTCACCTGCCTGTGGCGTATCGGTCGGCCACTCGCGCTTGAGCGTGACCGGCAGTCCCAGCAGCGCAGACAACGCATCCGCAACGGGTGACAGGGAAAACTCGTCCGAGGCCTCACCCTCAACGGGCCTACCCAAATGCGACATCAGAATGACGCCTGCACCAGCCGCAACCGCAGCCTCAATCGTTGGAACCGCAGCTCGTAAGCGAGCATCATTCGCTACTCGCCCATCACGCAGCGGAACATTGAGATCCTCTCGAATCAGAACGCGTTTCCCTGCGAGCGAAAGCTGGTCCATCGACAGCATGATTAACCTCTTTTCGTTTATATTTTGAATTCGTTTTAGTCTGCTAGCTGGATGACTCTTCGGCCACAAAATCCGACAGACGAAGGACGATATCGACCATGCGATTAACGAATGCCCACTCGTTATCAAACCAAATCATCAGCTTAATCAGACGCTCATTCGATACCTGTGTCTGCGTCGTATCAACGATGCTTGACGCTTCAGCACCAAGAAAGTCACAGGATGCCAGTGGCTCCATATTAACTGCTAGCACACCATCAAAATCACCGAGTGACTCGCTTATTACCGCGTTGACCTCATGAGCCGAGGTGCTCTTATCGACAGATAGGACAACATCGAGTGACGACACGTTGAGCGTCGGCACACGCAAGGCACGAGCACTAATTTTGCCTGATAGGTGAGGAAAGAAACGCTCAACCCCCTGCGCCAAGCCCGTCTCAACGGGGATGACCGAGTTAAAGGCCGCTCTGGTCTTCCTTAAATCAGTGTGGTGATACGCATCGATGACTGGCTGATCATTCATAGCAGAGTGGATCGTGGTGACGATACCTGCGTTAATGCCAAATGCCCTATCGATGACCGAGAGCACGGGCATCAGCGCATTACTGGTGCAAGATCCAGCCGAGATAACGGACATATCACGCGTCAGTAAGCTGTGGTTCAGACCCCAAATAATGGTGCTGTCGACATCAATACTGGCGGGCTGCGAGAGCAGCACCCTACTGACACCGTTGCCGAGATGCGCCGAAGCCGAGGCGCGGGTAAACTCAGTACCCGTGCAATCAATAACAATGTCGACTCCGCGATCGCCCCACAGCACATTCGATGGCTCAGTCTCATGGCTTAGACGAGTGCGACGATCAGCGATTTGCAGTCCACTTTTGTCGAAAGCGACAGGGTATGAGAACCGCCCGTGCGTGGAATCGTATTTGAGCAGGTGCACGACGGTCTCGACGTCGGCAACCTCATTACACATGGCCAGCTCTAGTGCATGCCTCGCATCATCGCGCTCATACATCCGACGAGCGAGAAGACGGCCGATGCGTCCTAGGCCGTTGATACCAACCGCGGTCATTAGCTGAGAATCACATCCTCTACGGCTTCTATGACGTTCTCGACCGTGAAACCAAACTCCTTCATGAGTACAGGCCCTGGCGCAGATTCACCGAAGGAATTCATGCCAACCACTCGGCCATCGAGGCCCACGTACTTGTACCACCAATCTTGGTGGGAGGCCTCAACGGCTACTCGCGCCAGAAGATGACTGGGCAGCACTGATTCACGGTATTCGACATCCTGTCGCTGAAATACCTCGGCACATGGCATAGACACTACGCGGACGCCGCGACCTGCAGCGGACAGCTTCTCCGCCGCCTCTATCGCAAGTGCAACCTCTGAACCGGTCGCGATGATGACTGCCTCGAGTTCGCCTTGCTCCTCTCTGAGGATGTAAGCACCACGCGTGACATCGGAAACACGCTCAGCCGCCCCGACCTGATGCGGCAGGGTTTGACGAGAAAACACCAAGGCTGAGGGTCCATTACTTCGCAGGATCGCTTGCTTCCAGGCAATTGCAGACTCAACCGCGTCGCAGGGGCGCCAAGTATCTAGGTTGGGTGTTGATCGCATCGTCGTTAACTGCTCTACCGGCTGATGCGTTGGACCGTCCTCACCCAAGCCCACCGAGTCGTGGGTAAAAACGTAAATAGCACGCTGTTTCATGAGCGCCGCCATGCGAACCGCATTTCGCGCGTATTCCATGAAGATAAGGAAGGTGCCGCCATAGGGAATGAATCCGCCGTGCAGAGCAATGCCATTCATCATGGCTGCCATGGCGAATTCGCGAACGCCGTAATAAATGTAGTTGCCCTCGGCATCCGATGCATCGGCACCGGTAGCACCCGGCCACAATGTGAGGTTTGAACCCGCCAAATCGGCACTGCCGCCCAGTAGCTCAGGCAATGTAGGTGCAATCGCTGCAATCGCCTGCTGTGAGGCCTTACGTGATGCAACATCAGACTCGTTCGCAACACACTGTGCGATGAAATCATCCACACCGCTTAAAAATTCTGCCGGCAACTCGCCAGCCATCCGCCGCTGAAACTCTTCGGCGAGCTCAGGACAATCGCGCTTGTATGCATCAAACAGCAACTGCCAAGCGGCCTCAGCCTCGGCACCGGAAGTACCTGCATCCCAGTGCGCATACACATCGTCAGGCACGACAAACGGGTCATGGCCCCAGCCCAGGGCCTCACGCGTCAGAGCGATTTCATCCGCACCCAAGGGTGCTCCATGACAAGACTCTGTGCCTTCCTTGTTGGGACTGCCTTTACCAATCGTTGTCTTACAACAAATGAGAGACGGGCGTGACGTTTCACCAACTGCCTCGTCAAACGCAGCTGCAACCGCATCCGGGTCATGGCCATCAACGTCGCGAACGACGTGCCAACCGTAGGCTTCAAACCGTGCGGGCGTGTCATCGGTGAACCAGCCCTCGATTTCTCCATCGATTGAGATCCCGTTATCGTCATAAACGACATTGAGCTTTCCTAAACCCAGGGTGCCAGCCAGTGAACAGGCCTCGTGACTGATACCCTCCATCAAGCAGCCGTCACCAACAAAACACCAGGTGCGGTGATCGACAACCCGGTGACCTTCTTCGTTGAAGCGGGCGGCCATGAGCTTTTCTGCAACCGCCATACCTACGGCATTGGCGAGGCCCTGACCCAGCGGCCCGGTGGTGGTTTCAACACCCGGGGTATAACCGTATTCGGGGTGTCCGGGCGTCTTGCTATGCAACTGACGGAAGTCTTTGATGTCGTCTATCGACAGGTCAAAACCGGTGAGATGCAACAGCGAATAAATCAGCATAGAGCCGTGCCCGTTGGAGAGCACGAAGCGATCCCTGTCTGCCCAATCAGGATTAGCCGGATTGTATTTCAGATACCCGGTCCACAAGACTTCAGCGATGTCTGCCATCCCCATGGGAGCGCCAGGGTGTCCTGTATTAGCTTTCTGAACAGCATCCATGGAGAGCGCTCTAATGGCGTTTGCTGCGTGCTGTCGAGTTACGGTTGAACCATTAACTTCCTGCAAAACGAGGTCCTCAATTTGGTGCGAGTGAGCGGCGCCAATGATCGCACGGATTGACGATTAAAAGCCGCGAACTCGCCAATTTTTATTGCAAACTTTTACTTCGAATGAGGTGAAATGCCCTCGCGTTTTATCGAACAAGATCCGTAAACACGCGAGACCTAAAACAAACGCCAAACGAACACTAAAAAAGCACCCGTGTTCGCAAGGTCCCTTCGATTGCCGTCAAGCTCGTAATTAAAGCTTTTGAGTAATCCGCCTCGATGTCGATGACCACGTAACCCGTGTCACCCATAGTTTGAAGATATTGGCCGCTGACGTTTACGTTGTTCTCGCTGAACACCTGGTTGATCGCACTCATAACGCCCGGAATATTCTGATGAACGTGAAGTAACCGATGGTTACCATCGTGCTCGGGTAGAGCTACCTCGGGGAAATTTACTGCCGACGTAGTTGTTCCGTTATCGCTGTATCGCGTCAGCTTTTCTGCCACCTCAACACCAATGTTCTCTTGGGCTTCTTCGGTGGAGCCACCAATGTGGGGCGTCAGGATGCATTGATCGAGGCCTCGAAGTGGCGAGAGAAATTCATCATTGTTCGAACGTGGCTCCACTGGAAACACGTCTATCGCCGCGCCACCAATGCGCCTCGATCGCAGCGCGTCGGCCAAGGCGTCTAGATCAACTACGTTGCCACGTGAGGCGTTAATGAGCATGGCGCCCCGCCGCAACTTCGCTATTTCGTCACTTCCCATCAAGAGCTCCGTGCTGGCGTGCTGAGGCACGTGCAAGCTCACAACATGAGCGTCCTCCAGAAGACTGGACAGGGTTGCCTTGGGTTGCGCATTACCCAGCGGGAGCTTTGACTCAACATCAAAGTAGATCACCTTCATACCGAGGCCTTCGGCGATTACACCGAGCTGCATGCCGATATTGCCGTAACCAATAATGCCCAGTGTCTTGCCGCGACACTCATGTGAACCCTCGGCGGTTTTTTGCCACTCACCTCTGTGCGCGGCAGCACTTCGCTGCGGCACCCCTCGCAATAAGAGAATGACTTCGGCCATCACCAGCTCTGCCACACTTCGCGTGTTTGAGAAAGGCGCGTTGAATACGGGAATACCGTTGCGAGAGGCAGCTTCCAAGTCGACCTGGTTTGTACCAATACAAAAACAACCAATGGCGACAAGACGCAGCGCTACCTCAATCACCTCGGCACTCAGCTGGGTCCGAGATCGAATGCCCACAAAGTGAGCATCTTTGATTTCTGCCATCAGCTCTTCAGTGGGAAGCGCCTTTGGGTAGCACACGACGTTGTCGTAACCCGCCTTTGCCAATGCATCAATCGCACTTGGGTGAATGCCCTCAAGCAGTAAGAACTTAATTTTGGACTTTTGTAACGATTGTTGTTTCATCGAGTCTCTGACTTGGTGTCATGGCGCGGGGCGCAGATGGTAACATTACGGCCGTTGTCTTTATGGAGTTCAGTGTGGCCGGGTCGTCGATAGACATTATTCAGGAGTTGAGTGCGGTACTGGCTCCGGAGCAGGTGGCTGTGGACCCCGCCTCACTAGAAACCTACGGTCAGGACTGGACCCGATTCACGCCACCGGTCCCCACAGCAATCGTATTTCCCCGAGACACTGCCGATGTAGTGGCCGTTGTCAAATGTGCCCGACGCTGTCAATTCGCGCTCGTCCCGTCGGGCGGTCGAACAGGCTTGAGCGGTGGTGCCTGCGCAGCGAATGGCGAGGTTGTAGTGTCGATGGATAAGATGAACACCATCTCGCCTGTTAATCTGATGGACCGCACTGTGACCGCAGGCGCTGGAGCCATCACCCAAAACATACAACAGGCTGCTAGAGATGCTGATTTGTTTTATCCGGTCGACTTCGCCTCGAGTGGCTCAAGTCAAATCGGTGGCAACATTGCCACGAATGCGGGTGGTATCAATGTCATTCGTTACGGCATGACCCGAGAGTGGGTTGCAGGCTTAACCGTGGTAACCGGCAAAGGTGAGGTGCTCGAGCTCAACAAAGGTCTGATGAAAAACAATACCGGCCTCGACTTTCGCCACCTGTTTATCGGATCGGAGGGCATTCTCGGCTTTATCACCGAAGCAACCCTCAAGCTCACAGCACCACCCAAAGACCCCACCGTTTTGGTATTGGGTCTAAGTGATATGAGCGCGATCATGGCAGTCTTGGATCGCATTCAGTCAACAACGCCCTTACTGGCCTATGAGTTTTTCTCAGAGCTTGCGGTCTCAAAGGTGGTTGAACATGCAGGGGTCGCCCGCCCGTTCGAGACCCGCACACCATTCTATGCCTTGGTCGAGTTCGAGAGCGAAAATGACATGACCGATGCGCACGTCTTTGAGGCGGTAGAGCAGTGCATGGAAGAGGGCTGGGTGATCGATGCCGTAATGAGCCAAAGTGTGGCCCAAGCGAAGGCCTTGTGGCGGCTTCGCGAAGACATATCGGAAACAATTTCGAAATGGACGCCCTATAAGAATGATATCTCCTCGACCGTATCAAAGGTTCCTGAGCTACTGGCAGCCGTCGACGACGTGGTTCACAAGAATTACCCCGACTGGGAAGTGGTTTGGTACGGTCATATTGGTGACGGCAATCTTCACCTTAATATTTTGAAGCCCGAGAACCTGCAGATTGAGGAGTTCAAGGAGCGATGCAATGAGGTCTCGACAGATATCTTTGATGCGATAAAGACGCTCGGGGGCAGTGTCTCAGCCGAACATGGTGTTGGCATACTCAAAGCACCCTATCTCGGCTACAGCAAATCCGATTCAGAAATCGATGCTATGCGCGCGATCAAGGCGATTTTTGATCCGGACGGTATTCTCAATCCAGGCAAGGTGTTCTCCACCGCGTGAGGCACAACCACAATAATGCAAAAAAAAAGGAACCATCATGAACGCGCACGCGCTCAAGCAGGCAGTAGCCCAGGCAGCCATTAGTCGAGTCAAAAGCCATCAGAGCAACGACATGATTCTCGGGATTGGCACTGGGAGCACCGCCGAATGCTTCATCGCAGAGTTGCCGAAATTACGCGACAAAATAAAGACCACTGTCTCAAGCTCTGAGCGCTCATCCGCCCTGTTGCTTGAGCTAGGCTTCGAGGTGCAGGACTTAAATGCTGTCGATCGTGTCGATGTCTATGTCGATGGCGCCGACGAAGCCACGCAAGACGGTTTTCTGATTAAAGGCGGTGGCGCCGCACTCACGCGCGAGAAGATCGCAGCCGCAAAGGCCAATGAATTTATTTGCATCGCCGACAGCAGTAAGTTGGTAAAAACGTTAGGTCGGTTCCCCTTGCCGGTTGAGGTGATTCCCATGGCGCGCACCTTGGTTCGCGACGCACTGAATAGTGTAGGGGGCGATGCCGTGTGGCGTGAGGGTGTGGTCACCGACAACGGTAATATCATCCTCGATGTTCACGGACTCACCATCACCGACCCGCTCGAACTCGAATCCGTGATCAATAATATGACGGGCGTGGTCTGCAACGGCATCTTTGCGCATCGGCCTGCCAATGTCCTCCTAATCAGCAATGATTTGGGAGTTGTCCGAGTTTTGTAAAAAACTCAAATGACTAAACATTGACATATAAAGATATCTTTATATGATGCGACGAAATCAAATCGGGGAGTTACCTGTGAGTTCGTACGCATTATTTACTTCGGAATCGGTATCAGAAGGACACCCGGATAAAGTATCTGACCAAGTATCAGACGCCATCCTAGACCTTTACCTTGCAAAGGATCCAAACGCGCGCGTTGCGGTGGAGACGCTGGTTAAGACCGGCATGGCAGTTGTGGCTGGTGAAGTCACCTCCTCAGCGACTGTGACGCCCGGTGAAATTGAAAGCGCAGTGCGGCAAGTCATTTGCGATATTGGCTATGACAGCTCGGACGTCTGTTTTGATGGCAATACTTGTGCCGTGATAAACGCAATAGGTCTTCAGTCTGCGGACATTGCAATGGGAACTCACGAGGCCGATGAGGCCAATCAGGGCGCGGGCGACCAAGGCCTCATGTTTGGCTACGCAGCTAACGAAACCGATACATTGATGCCTGCGCCGATTTACTACTCGCATCGATTGGTTGAAAAACAGGCGGAGCTGCGCCGATCGGGTACTGCCGACTTCTTGCGCCCAGATGCGAAAAGTCAGATTTCAGTTCGCTATGAGGACGAAAAGCCCGTGGCGGTGGACGCAGTTGTTCTGTCCACACAACACTCCCCTGACATCGAACAGGAAGCGCTCAGGGCCTTTGTGAAACGCGAGATCATCGAGGCAGTGCTTCCTAGTGAGTGGCTCTCTGATGACACCAAATATCACATCAACCCCACCGGTCAGTTCATCATTGGTGGCCCAATGGGCGACTGCGGGCTTACGGGACGGAAGATTATTGTCGACACCTATGGCGGTATGGCGCGCCATGGTGGCGGTGCTTTCTCCGGTAAGGATCCATCCAAAGTAGACCGCTCAGCTGCCTACGCCGGTCGGTACGTCGCTAAAAATATCGTGGCTGCCGGGCTTGCTGGGCGCTGCGAGATTCAGGTCTCCTATGCCATCGGTGTTGCAGAGCCCACATCTATCTCCATCGATACCTTCGGTACAGCTACGGTCGCCGAAAGCACGATCACCGATCTGGTAAGAACACACTTTGATCTTCGACCGAAAGGTCTTATCAATATGCTTGATCTGAAACGACCCATCTATCGCCCCACCGCGGCCTATGGCCACTTCGGCCGAGAGCAAGCGGACTTCACATGGGAGCGAACAGACAAAGCCGATGCACTACGCGCTGCGGCAGGAATTTAAGTAATTACGGCTTTAAGGAGTTTTTTATGACCACTGCCATCGATTTAGCAACCTTTTCTGACTACAAAGTCGCTGACATCACGCTCGCCGAATGGGGCCGTCGTGAGCTGGCGATTGCAGAGACCGAGATGCCCGCACTGATGACACTACGCGAGCGTTTACGTGATGAGCAGCCCCTTGCAGGCGCTAAAATTCTCGGCTGTATCCACATGACCATTCAAACAGGTGTACTAATTGAGACGCTGGTCGATTTGGGTGCCGAAGTCCGCTGGTCAAGTTGCAACATTTTTTCGACTCAAGATCACGCCGCTGCCGCCATAGCTTCCCGGGGTATTCCTGTTTTCGCGTGGAAGGGTGAGACAGAGCCGGAGTATGAGTGGTGTATCGAGCAGACCATCCTACAGGACGGTAAGCCCTGGGAAGCGAACATGATTCTCGATGATGGTGGCGACTTGACCGCCATGCTGCACGAGAAATACCCCGAGATGTTGGAGCGCATTCATGGCATCACTGAAGAGACGACCACAGGCGTACATCGACTGTATGACATGCTCGAGGATGGATCGCTCAAAGTGCCGGCGATCAACGTCAACGACGCGGTCACAAAGTCAAAAAATGACAATAAATACGGCTGCCGCCACAGTTTGAATGACGCGATCAAACGTGGTCTAGATCACTTGTTGGCTGGCAAGCGCGCTTTGGTCCTGGGCTACGGAGATGTAGGCAAGGGGTCAGCGCAATCGCTGCGCCAAGAGGGCATGATTGTTCGCGTAACCGAGTGTGATCCTATTTGCGCCATGCAAGCCTGCATGGATGGCTATGAAGTTGTCTCACCTTTCATTAATGGTGTGAACGACTGTACTGATGCTTGCATTGACACCCAATTGCTAGGACAGACTGATCTCTTGTGTTCTGCAACCGGGAATGTTGATGTCTGTAGTGCGGCGATGCTGCGCGCACTGAAGCCTGGTGCGGTCGTATGTAATATCGGCCACTTCGACAATGAAATTGACACAGCTTACATGCGCGAGAATTGGGAATGGGAAGAGGTCAAGCCTCAGGTACATAAGATCTATCGTGATCGCGATACCAACGACCACTTGTTGCTACTTGCTGAAGGTCGTCTTGTGAATTTAGGTAATGCGACAGGACATCCATCGCGCATTATGGACGGCTCCTTTGCGAATCAGGTACTCGCACAGATTCACTTATACGCAAAGCGCTTTGCCGATCTCCCTGCGGCTGACAAGGCTGGTGCTATCAACGTAGAGGTGTTGCCTAAGCATCTCGATGAGCAAGTCGCAGCGCTGATGGTAGAGGGGTTTGGTGGGGTTATGACCAAGCTAACTGATCAGCAAGGTGATTACATTGGTGTCAGCGTCGACGGCCCCTTCAAGAACGACAGTTACAAATACTAAACCCTCGAACTCGGTAGCTGTTAAGCTTCCGCACTATGCGAAGCTACCGAGTTTACTCATCACGACCCGTAACAATTGACGAGCAGTGCGATCTTGATGATCGTGCTAGTCGCCACCTCGCCCGGGTATTACGAGTGAAAACGGGTGACCGGCTGTCTGTATTCAACGGAGACGGCAATAACTATCAAGGCGCTATCGTCTCTGCTACCAAACATCAGGTATCGGTACTCATCGATAGCGTCGAGCCGGCAGACACTGAGTCGTCACTGAACACCTGTCTAGCCTTAGCCGTGTCCAAAGGCGATCGCTTTGAGTGGGCTATTAAGAAGGCTACCGAGCTCGGCGTTACCTCCGTCGTGCCCATCCTGAGCCAACGCGTTGATGTACGTCTGTCGCCCGAGCGTTGGCAAAAGAAGCAGGAGCACTGGCAGCAAATAGTTATCAGCGCCTGTGAGCAAAGCGGTCGTGCTGTAGTTCCCGAGGTGGGAGAACCCACAACACTGTCCTATTGGCTGTCCCATGTGGAGGCTGACCTCAAGCTGGTGTTGGACCCTGAGGCAACACCCAATGCATCGCATGATCAGCCCGCAAGCATTGCCCTGCTGATTGGGCCGGAGGGTGGCCTGGCGCGCCCGGAGCTGACACTGGCATCGGAGAATGGCTTCACTGCCATACGGCTGGGTCCCCGTGTGTTGAGAACTGAGACAGCACCACTGGTCGCCCTTAGCGTCCTCGGCGCGCGTTGGGGCGATATAAACGCTTGAACCGGAACCGCCCTCGAATCAGAATCTCGAGAGCAAACATCATTCGTGAGTGAAGTCAGCATGGCACTACATATCGGGGTTTTAATGGATCCCATCGCCACCATCAATACAAAGAAAG
>CABYVD010000032.1:0-20469 GCA_902522335.1 Halieaceae bacterium
CCGAGGAGTTGATCTACCTACTCGATAACAGCGATGCCGAGGTCGTTATCTATCATGCGAGCTATGCACCTCGCATTGCCGAAATTCGAGACAGCCTTCCCAAAATAAAGCTCTACATTCAGGTAGAGGATGAATCGGGCGATCCGCTGCTAGATGGTGCCTTGGATTACGAGAGGGCCCTGGGCGACTCGACACCGCTTGCTTTTTCGCCATGTGCCTACGACGATCGCTACATGCTGTATACCGGCGGTACCACCGGTATGCCAAAGGGCGTTATGTATGACAACGGTGCTCTCGCCCATTGGCTATGCATCGGTGGCTACACATCGCGTGGCCTCCCGCCACCCACTTCCATCGATGAGGTCCTCGCCGGAGCAAAAGCCATTACCGAGATGGGTGCGGTGCACCGAAGCTTGCCCGCTTGCCCTCAAATGCATGGAACGGGCATGTGGCTCGGGACCATGGTTGCTTTGAACTGTGGCGGCACGGTGATCACACAGCGAACCCAGCATCTGGACGCGGACGCCCTATTGCAGTGTGTGGTTGATAATGAAGTGACCGATCTGATCATTGTCGGTGACGCATTTGCGCGGCCAATTTTAGCCGCGCTCGATGCTGCAAAGGTGGCAGGTAAACCCTATGACCTGTCACGGGTAGGTCAGATTGCGTCCTCAGGTGTGATGTGGTCATCAGAAATTAAAGAAGGCCTACTCGAGCATCAGGATATGGTGCTCAACGACATCATGGGCTCGACAGAGGGCTCCGTGGGCGGGTCGATTAGTACACGAGACAAGGCCGCGAAAACCGCGAAATTTAGCATCGCGGAATACGTAAAAGTGTTCAACGAAGATGATGAGCCCGTCGCACCTGGATCGGGCGAAATGGGGATGGTTGCGACGGCAGGCATCGTGCCTCGTGGTTACTACAAAGATGAGGAGAAGTCCGCGCGAACCTTCCGGACCGTTAATGGTGTCCGGTACTCCTTCCCCGGAGACTTCGCGACGGTTGAAGCGGATGGAAGCATCACACTTCTGGGTCGCGGGTCTCAATGCATCAACACCGGTGGTGAAAAAGTGTTCACAGAAGAGGTTGAGGAATCCATCAAGCGGCACGATGATGTAGAGGACTGTCTCGTCGTGGGATTACCGGACGAGCGTCTTGGCAACCGAGTCGTCGCGGTGTATTCGCAAAAGCTAGGTACCGCACCCATTGGTGAAGACGGGTTGCGTGAACATGTTCGGTCGCAACTCGCCGGGTATAAAGCCCCAAAGCAAGCCATTTGCGTGGATGTGGTGCAACGCGCACCGAATGGAAAAGCCGACTATAAATGGGCCAAAGCAACCGCAGAAGCCCACCAGTAAACGTCCGCCAATAAAGCCTTGGAGGCTGCGTATGAACAAGATAGTTAATCTTTCCTTCATCGTAGCCCTCTCGCTTCAAGCCTGCGGGGACGGAGGCGGCGGCTCAGCACCACCCTCCTCTGTCGTAACGCCGCCGCCGAGTTTCGAATCACCGCATCCCGATAATTGGGAGACACAATCCCCAGCTGATGCCGGATTTAACTCCGCAGCATTGTCGGATGCTTTTGATTACGCCATGCAAGACGGGACATTCACTCAGGCAGCACTGGTCATACGAGACGGCAAACTCATCGAGGAGCAGTATCGAGGCATTGCGGACGGTGAGGTTAATACGCTCACTTCTCTGGGTTCCTACCCTGGCGATCAAGATCCCGCATTCTGGATTGAAAACTATGGAACTCGCGACAGCGCTAGCCTGATGACCTCATGGTCTACCGCAAAGTCTTTCACCAGCATGCTGATCGGCATGGCCATCGAGAAAGGCTTCATCACATCGACCGACCAGCTAGCCTCAGATTTCATCACCGAATGGCAGGCCGATGACCGCATCAATATTACCATTGAGCAGCTATTAGACATGCGCTCGGGGCTTGTACCTGTGTGCTTTTTACCCAGCACCGGCAACGTCGGAGAGTGTGCTAACCAGGGCGATGCGGCAGCCGGTGGGAATATCGTGTTTTACCCTGATCAAATGTCGGGATGCATCAATCGTGATCTAGCTGTCGATGGTACCACCTACCCCTGGGACTCCGATGGCATCTACAGAGCCGGTGAATTTCTCTACTCGAATTGTGATACTCAGGTTCTAGGCGAAATACTGTTTCGAGCGACCGGACAGGATCCTGGAACCCTTGCACAAACGGAACTCTTCGAGCCTATCAATATGACCGCTTATTGGTGGCGCGATAATGTGGAAAGCGGTCAGTCAAACGGGAACTACCTAACGTATTGCTGCCTCGATGCCACACCCCGTGACTTTGCGAAGTTTGGTTACCTCATGCACTTAGGCGGTATCGAGCTGGAGAGTGGGACACAGTATGGAAGCTACGTATCGCAAGTTCGCGCGATGGACAGCTTCTACGATAAGCAATTCTGGAGTTTTTGTGGCGAGGAAGATGGTAATGGTGGTTGCCTAAACCTTGTGATTGTTACCCGCGGCTTTGATGGTCAATTCATCGCAATGGACTTCAAACACAACCTGATTCTGGTCCGGGCAAGCCTGTATCAGCCTTACCTCAATCGATCAGAGGAGCGAAAAATGTTCCTGATTCCTGGTTCTGTTGCTGATTCAAACTGGATTGGCTCGGTGCCTAATGCGATGGCCATCCCAGCGGCTCCCACCTTTTTCATCGAAGAGTTTCACGCGAGGGTTGTTGCCGCCCTCAACCAATAAAGCCTGAGCGCTCAGAACAAACTCAGGATCACAGCGATACCAAAGCCCACGAAGAGGGTTCCAAACGCACTGTCAATAACGGGTGAGGCTCGAGTCACCATTGCGGCAAAGCGCTGATTGCTCGCCAATATTCCGACAAGAGCGTACCAAGCGGCATCAATGAGGCCCGCCATTAGTGCGGCAAAGACCTGTGTTGAGATTAATTGTTCGGCACTCAGGAACTGGCTGAAGATCGCAACAAAAAATATCACCACCTTTGGATTGAAAAACACGATAAGGAAACCGTTTAAAGCGTGTTGCCAGAGCCCCAGAGCTGAATTATCGGCGTTAGTCGTTGAATAATCGCTAGCGTCTACACCTTCTTTATTGACGCCCGTCAGCGTCGTAATACCGCCAAATAGCATCCGACAACCCAGATAGAGGAGGAACAGCGCTCCACCGATCTGCAGGGCGTTCATGAAAAATACTGAGTTTTGAATAAGGGCGGCTAGCCCAAGAACGACGGCGAGGGCGTAGACGCTGATTCCGACCCCATGTGCCAACGCTACGGCCAGAGCACTTGAACGACCGTGTGTGATAGCTGCGCGAAGGACAAGTGCGACGCTGGGACCGGGTGACATAGCGCCAGCCAGTAACGTCATTGCCAGTAATAGCCAGAGCTCAAGAGTCACGAGGCAGCCAAGCGTTGGTGTGGTTTTAGGTCTTAGTGCGCCTCGGAGAGATGCACCAGCGAACCAGACAGACACACGAAGAGAAAATGGAGCGGGAAACGAGGTTCGAACTCGCGACCTCAACCTTGGCAAGGTTGCGCTCTACCAGCTGAGCTATTCCCGCATACTGCCAGTGTAACCCTCTAGAGAGCGTTATCAACTGCTTTACTGCGCTGCCTCCCTCGCCTCAGCGTTCAGCATCACCTCAAGATACTTCCACATGGACCACAGTGTCAGCACAACGGCAAGCGCTAGAGAAATGAAGGCCACTATGAGGAGTAAATCGCCATAGCCCTCATCCATCCGCCAAAGAAGACCAATAATCGCTACCATTTGAAGTGTGGTTTTGAACTTGGCGACAACCGTCACCGCAACCGACTGGCTGTCTCCGCGCCTCGCCATCCACTCACGCAAGGCACTGACCAATATCTCTCGACCGATAATGACAATGGCACTCAGTGTCACCCATAGAGAATCATAGTGATCGACTAGGAGAACCAATGCGGTCGCGACGATTAGCTTGTCAGCCACCGGATCCAGAAAGGCGCCAAACTCACTCTCTTGATCCAAGGTTCGAGCTACCCAGCCATCGAGCCAATCAGTGATGGCCGCGACAACGAAGATAATCGCCGAGGTAATACCCGCATAAGGCCCAGCCAAGTAGAAAGCACCTACCATCAGCGGGATACACAAAACTCGCAGGAGGGTCAGTATGTTCGGGAGATTCCAGCTCACAGGTTTTCCAAAATCATTGCTCTACGGTGTGTAGATGGTCGTAGATACTTTGCGCAAGGGTGGCACTGATGCCGTCGACTTTGCAAATTTCCTCGACGGACGCGTTTTCGACGCCCCGAATACTGCCAAAATGGCGCAACAAGTCGCGTCTTCGCTTCGCGCCAACGCCTCCAATTCCCTCCAGAGTTGACTGTTTGCGGGCTTTACCGCGCCTGCCTCGGTGCCCACTGATCGCAAATCGGTGGGCCTCATCCCTAATCTGCTGAATCAGGTGCAATGCGGGATTATCACCCCGCAACTGACACTCAGCTCCCGTATCACCGTCGATTAGCGTTTCGAAACCGGCTTTTCGGGTTGTACCTTTGGCAACGCCCACCACCTTTACCGTGGTGAGCTCGAATTGCTCCAAGACTTGTTGCGCCTGCGATACCTGTCCCTTACCGCCGTCGATGAACAACACGTCCGGTAAGGTGCCCTCGCCTTTGGATAACCGTCGATACCGACGCTCCAGCGCTTGTTGCATGGCCGCGTAATCATCACCACCTGTGATGCCGTCGATATTGAACTTACGGTAGTCCGCTTTTCGCGCGCCATTACTGTCAAACACTACACAGGAGGCAACAGTGGCCTCACCTGAGCTATGACTGATATCAAAGCACTCCATGCGTGACGGAGCCATATCTAGGTCCAGCTCGCGTCTCAGGGCTTCCAGGCGCCCTGCCATGGTCTGTTTCCCACTGAGGAAAGATTCAAGATTGCTCTCAGCTGTCTGTTTTGCGAGCTGAAGCCAGCGCGCTCGCGCATCGCGCACCTGCGTTTTGATAACAACTTTTCGCTTTCCTTGCTCCATGAACGTGTCACAGAGTAGTTGCGCGTCGTTTGGCTTGTGACTGACCACAATTTCCTGCGGAATGGTTTGACGACCTGAGAGGTAAAACTGAGGAATGAAGGCATCTAATACAGATGTTTCATCCTCTTCCAGCTGTGTTGCTGGGTAGTAGGTGCGCGACCCCAGCACACGGCCCTCCCTAACGAAAAGCACTTGAATGCAGGCCTGCCCGTGAGCCTGTTTAACTGCCAGAAGATCAAGCTCACCCCTTGAGCCCTCAATTCCCTGGGCTGATTGCACATCCTGTAGTCGCCGTAGCTGATCTCGGTACTCAGCCGCCTTCTCAAATTCCAATTTTTCAGCCGCTGCTTCCATGTCATCGGCAATACGCTTCATTACTTTCTGGGACTTACCGCCAAGAAACAGCGCCGAGTTCTCAACCTGCTTTTGATAGTCCTCATCACTGACCAACCCCACACAGGGCCCAGAGCAACGACCAATTTGATACTGAAGGCAAGGGCGGGACCGATTCCGGAAGTAGGACTCCTCGCACTGACGCACTTTGAATACCTTTTGCATCAAATGCAGGGTCGATCGAACGGCGCCAGCGCTAGGATACGGACCAAAGTACTCGCCCTTTCGTCGCTTTGGACCTCGGTGGAAGGCAAGTTTGGGCCATTTGTCCTCGGACGACAGGTAAATGTAGGGATATGACTTATCGTCCTTGAGAAGAATGTTGTAAGGCGGGTGATTCTCCTTGATTAAATTGTGTTCCAGGAGAAGTGCATCGCGCTCTGTAGTCGTCACGGTCACCTGGATGTCGCGGATACGTGAGACCAAGGCCATGGTCTTACCCGACAGGCCACTGGCGCGAAAGTAACTTGTTACACGGTTCTTGAGGTTCTTTGCTTTTCCTACGTACAGCAGCCCACCCGCAGCGTCGTACATCTGATACACACCCGGTCGTGTGGTCAGCTGCTTTAGAAAAGACTCAGCATCGAATTTGGTCGCTGTCATGCTCGTTGATCGCTTCCCACCAACTCAGGTTCCCGATCCAGCGAAACGCCATATTTTTCAGACACTGAAGACGTAATTTTATTCGTAAATTCAATCACTTCAGATGCATACCTTGCACGCTTATTAATTACGACCAATGCATGTTTTTCGGATACTGACACTCCAAACTCCTCTACTCCGCGCCAACCCAACTGGTCAATCATCCATGCTGCACTCAGTTTAACGGTGTTGGCGTCGACGGGGTATTGAGGCATATCCCGATACTCGTCCTTTAGATGCTCAGCCATCTCGCGGTTAACAATCGGATTTTTAAAAAAGCTACCGACATTCGCCTCAACCCGTGGATCAGGAAGTTTTGACTGCCGGATCGCAACAACTGCCATTAACACATCGGACGGCGTCGCAGAATCATGTGACATCGCCTCACGTAACGCTGGGTAGGAAGTGTTCACAACAGGGTGCTTCAGTAACCGCAAGTCTACTGCCGTAATGATCAAGTGTTTCCCCTCAGGGGTCTTAAACAAGCTGTCTCTGTAGCTGAAGCAGCATTCGTCCGCGGTTAGCGCCCGAATATCACCGTTACGCGAATCAACAACATGAACACACTCGATCAGCTGAGCAATTTCAACACCGTAAGCACCAATATTCTGGACGGGTGCTGCGCCCACACTGCCTGGAATAAGCGCTAGATTTTCGAGCCCAAAGTAACCTTCACCATTTGCCCACAGTACCGTCTCATGCCATTCCTCGCCTGCCTGGAGACGGACGACAACCTCATCCGCTGACTCTCCGAGTAGTTCGCGCCCCTTTAAGCCCACGTGAATGGTCATGCCGGGTAAATAACGGTTCAGTATGAGATTACTGCCACCACCCAGCACGTTGATGTTTGCCGAGCAAAGTCGTGCTTCGCTTAAGGCCTCCTGTAACTCGACGGTCGTCGAGACGAGCGCATAGTACTCGGCAATGCACTCAAGTTTCAGTGTATTGAGGCTAACAAGCTGAAAGTTGCCCTCAACCTCAAGCATTAGGGGGCCATCAAGCGTCTTACAGCATCGAGGTCTTTCTGTGTATCCACGCCGGCGGGTACGGGTTCTATTGCGTCTGCTATGCGGATCTCATGACCGCAGTACAGTGCTCTCAGTTGCTCCAACGATTCAAGTTGCTCAAGCGGTGCCACAGTTTGGGATGCGAAATCGGCTAAGAAGCTAACGCGGTAAGCATACAAACCGACGTGGCGGCGTGCCTCAGAGGGGACAAACGCCTCATAGGCACCTCTCACGTGAGGGATGGGTGAGCGAGAGAAGTAATGAGCCCTGCCTGATGCATCAGATACCACTTTGACAACCGAAGCATCATGGAAAGCATCAGCAGTGTCGATTGGCTCGCAAAGCGTTGCGACGGAGGCTTCCGGATTGGCGTTGAGCAAACCCGCTACCTGCTCGAGGTTAGCCACGGGCATAAGCGGCTCGTCTCCCTGTAAATTGACGACAATGGCGCTTGAATCCCACACTTTCAGACGAGCAACTTCAGCAAGGCGATCTGTCCCCGACGGGTGATCGGGATCCGTCATCACCACATCCGCACCGTGGAGCATCATGGCTTCCTGAATGCGAACGTCATCTGTCGCAACGGTCACTGACACAGCTTTTGATTGCATTGCCTGTCGCCACACCCAATAAACCAAGGGCTTTCCATTGATATCGGCAAGGGCTTTCGCTGGGAGCCGCGTCGAGCCATGTCGTGCTGGAATGACAATGTGGTACATGCTGGCTTACCCGGTTATCGGACACTATTTACGAGCAACACGGTCGAGTAGTTGCTCCAGTGAAGACATCAGCGCCTCTGGCAACTGAGCTTCAACATCTATGACCCACACATTGTCGCACGCTTGCTTGTCCATTTTCACCGCGTCTTTCGCTGTGACAACGATGTACTCAGGATCATGTAATGCCTGAATCTCGCTCAAAGGCAATAGCGCGTGATCAGCGACAGCTACTTCCGTGAACTCGAAACTCATGTGGCGCAACATTGTAAAAAACTGAGCAGGCTGCCCCAGTCCGGTCGCAGCAACCAGAGACGCACCCGCAAATAGCGCTCTGGCCTCGTCAATGGTGAGCGTTTGTTGGGTTTTAACCGATATAAAACGTGTGGGCGCGTAGGTGAGCGCTCGAGACTCAACGCTTCCATTACGCTCTAACACAAAATCAACCGAAGAAAGACGCTCTCTGGGCTCTCTAAGCGGTCCTACTGGCAGCAACCATCCGTTACCCAACCCTCTATCGGCATCGATAACTGCCACTTCAAAGTCCCGCGGGAGATCATAGTGCTGCAAACCGTCGTCCGACAAAATGACATGCGCGGCAAATTCACGAATAAGGCTTTTCGCCGATTTTTTACGTGATTTACCGACAATTACGTGCGTTTCAGGGGCGGATCGCTGAATGAGCAAGGGCTCATCTCCCACTTCTTCATGGGTATGCTCCTCACTGACCAGGAGTGACCTTTCATCGCTCGTTCTGCCATAACCACGACTCACAACACCCACTCTAAAACCTCTCCCGGACAGGTAACGCGCCAACGCAATCAACGTGGGCGTTTTACCCGTCCCTCCTGCCGTCAATCCGCCAATGACCACCACCGGCGCGCCTAACGCGGCAAACCCGCTCTGTGGACGAAAACGGCGACGTAGGAAAGTCACCAACGTCACAAGCGGGATCAAAGGCAGAAACATGAATGTCCACTTGGCGCCGTGATACCAAGCGTTGTTAAACGCCCTCTCCAGCCCCTCTCGACGAAATATCATGCGTCGTTAAATCCTTGCTGGTGCAACGACCGGTAGATTGGCTCTTGCTCCAGCAGGCTCGAATGACTACCTGCGGCCACCACGCGCCCTTCATCCATCACAAGAACAGTGTCAGCGCTCTCGATAGTGGAAAGACGGTGTGCAACTACAAAGGTTGTTCGACCCGCCCGTGAGGAATTCAGCGCCGTCTGTATTAGGGATTCTGATTCGTTATCGAGCGCTGATGTTGCCTCATCCAAAATTAGGACTGGTGCCGCTTTCAACAAGGCGCGAGCAATAGCTACACGTTGCTGCTGACCACCGGATAAACCAACACCTTGCTCACCAATGAGCGTGTCGTAGTCAGACTCGAGCTCTGACACAAACCCATCGGCTTGCGCTTGTTCGGCCGCATCGATCACAGCCTCCCGAGAGCTATCAGACATGCTGCCCAGGGCGATATTGCCCGCAACGGTATCACTGAATAAATTGATGGCTTGAGGAACAAACGCGAGGTGTTCACGGTAATTAGCCAAATCTACGCCTTGTATATCCTGACCGTCGAGGGTGATCTGCCCCCTGGTTGGGGTGTAAAACCGCGCGAGCAGCTTTACAAGCGTACTCTTCCCACTACCAGATCGGCCTACGACGGCTACTGTTTGCCCTGCCTCAACCGCAAAGCTGACATCATCTATGGCGTCGCTCTGTGCCCCGGGATAGCGAAACGCAATATTGTGAAACTCCACACGACCGTTGACCTTACCCAAGGAACTGCCACCTGTGTTTTGCTCGAGCTCGGTGTCGAGTTGCTCAAAGATATCCACGGCAGCAGCAAGGCCCCGCTGGATAATGCTCTGAATGTTACTCAGCGTCCTAATTGGCTTACCTAGCTGGGCCGCGGCGGTGATGAACGCGACCAATGAGCCTGCACTAAACTCCTTTAGCACCGAAGGATCGAGGGCAAACCAAAACAGTGCACCGAGTGCTAGCGCCAGTAGCGTCTGAATGATGGGTGTTGAAATGGCCTGTACGAAGGCGAGTTTCAAGCTTTGCTGTTTATTGAACAGGCTAACCGACTCAAAGCGTTCACTTATCTGCTCTGTCGCTCCGTAAATACGTACATCATCCAGCCCGGCCAGACTCTCTGCGGTAACCTCGGTCACGGAGCCCATAGAGTCCTGAATGCGCTTACTGTAGCGACGGAAATGCTTCCCAACGACGTGCACGACCAACCCTATGGCTGGTGCAACGATGAAAAACACGGCCGTGAGTTCCCAGTTCAGGTACAGCATGTAGGATACGAGGGCGATGATGGTGAGCCCCTCACGCAGCATCGTCTTCAGTGCGTCTGATGCGGCACCACTCACCTGTTCTACGTTGAAGGTGACCTTCGAGAGAAGCTCACCAGTGGAGTATTTATCAATGTGGGCTTTCGGCGCCCTGACAAGAACGTCAAAAAGCTGCGTCCGCAGCACGTGCACAACCGAGCGCGCCACTTTGTTCATGAAATAACTACCGGCGAAGAAGCCCAGTGCGCGCCCCAGAGAGAGGACAACTGCGGCGACAGGAACTGCGATTCGCGCATAGTCTGTTGGAGTTTTATCTCCCGGCGGCCAAATCCATTGCGAGGCCTGCGACACAAAACCAAGCCCCGCCATTGGCTGACCACCCAGCGAATCGAGCAAGAACTGCGTCAAATCAGCCAGCAGGACGTTTCCTAGGCTATAGACAACGTAGCCCAGAAAACTGAGAAATAAGGACCATTTGTAAGCGAAGGCGTAAGTGAGGAGCCGACCATACAACTTGGAATCTGAGACTGTCTTGACTGACTGATCTGCCAAACTATTCACCGGCTGCGGGTCGTTGCGTACTGATTGACAGCCGCTTGAACCCTAATTGACTCACTGTATCCATCGACATCACCACCATAGCATGCCGCGTATCACCGTCTGCGACGATAGATACTGGTATATCGCGTCTACTGCCGGTTTTTTCAATGATGATTGCACGTAAATTTTCCGCGTCTGCGGGAAACGGTGTGCCGTTTAAAAACATGGAGCCATCGGCGGTGATGATGATATCCAAGCCTTTATCGGGCTCTACTGTCTCGCCCTCTGCCTCAGGCAGATTTACCACCAGCTCGCTGAGGTCAGTAAAACTCGTCGATACCATGAAGAAGATAAGCAGCAGGAAAACTACATCGATGAGCGGTGTGAGATTCACCGCCAACGTGTCCCGTCGCTGACGCTTAAATTTCACGCGGTGTAATCCTGTCCGGCTCCATTGTGAATCGCATCCACTAACTTGATTGCCTCGCGCTCCTGATCGACCACAATCGTGTCAATGAGGCCTGTGTAATAGCGATGCATCACCAATGCAGGAATAGCCACAATGAGCCCTGCAGCCGTCGTCAAAAGCGCCACTATGAAAATCCCCGGATGCAACCAAACGGCTTGTAGCATCCCGTTGCCGGTCAGTGAGACGACATAATCCATACACAAAAGCAGAACCTCTATGCACAGGCTACTGGCGCTTAAAAAGTAACTCCCCAACTCCAGACCAACACCCATCAGCGTGACACCGATGAGCCCTAGCGGAAGCGCAATTAGGGTTAACAAGGGAACGAGGAAAATATTTGCAAAAAAACCAGCCCATATGATCTGAGAGAAAAGCAAAACAGTGAGTACCGATGAGACGGCCACGATCAAAACATGCAGAGTTAACCAACTGCTCAGTCTTGAGGAAATGGGTTGTGAAACAAAGGCTACGATGGTGCCGGTAAGAATAAGGCTCAGCCAAAAGCCGGGAGTCAATGCAGAAAACGGGTTGGTTGCAAGTAATATGGTGCCTGTTGCGACGACGATACTGAGGGGATGAACCGACCACAGCGTGATTCGACCAAATAGGGCTATCGAGATCATCAAAAGCGCTCGCTCAGCGGGTAGAGATGCGCCCGTGATGACAACGTAAACGTAGCTGGCGCTACAGACGCCAACAGCTGTGAACAGTCGAATTGGCAATACTGCATAGACAGACAATAATCGCGTAATGACCGACGTAAGCAAGTGAATCCAAAAGGCAACCAAACTAAGGTGCAGTCCGCTTACAACAAAGGCGTGGGTCATCCCGAAGGATCGAAGCGTTTGCCAATCCGCTTCTTGGAGTGAGTCCTGCCGACCCAAGACTAAGGCATAGAGATGCCTTACCACTCTTTCGGAAGCCGCATTCGCAGAGATGAAGCCGGCGAGAGAAGCGCGCAGAGACAACAGCAAATCCCCTTCTTCACGTTGAATCTCATAGATTGACTCTATCGTTAACTGAGCGTCCGTTCCCACGCTCAAATTTCGGACGTTCCGGGGCAATGAACCCTCGGTCCACCGATATTCAGGGCGCTTTAGGCGTGCCTTACCGGTTACTAAGTCACCGGGCAAAATGAGTTTCTGATCCCCCGATTCGACAGCGATCGCAGACGCCGTCTTCATAGAATGGCACTCATCTCCTGCGTCAGCCTCGAGCAATCGTAACGTCAATAAAGACAAACCGTCACCAGACTTACCCATCAGGCTGACAGGAAAGTCAGTGACCTCAGCTGTAAATTCAAAAGATTCCTGAAAGCAGTGAGAATCGGGAGCGACTTCGACAAAGTCGAGGAAATGGCTCGCGCCAACTAACAACCCCAGAATTAGTCCAACAAAGGACATAAAACTCTTCGTGAAAAGCAACGCACAGATGCCAACGACCAGAGATAAAATCCAGAAATAGGTCGTTGAGAATCCTAATGTCGAAAGCAAGCCTGTGGAAAAAGACAACAAAAGCTTGTTTTGTCGGACGAAATCATGAAATTTCACTCGCTCGAGCGTGGCGGACTTAAGCCATCCCCTCCATACTTGGCGTATACGTCGAAGACTGTGAACAGTCCTAGCAAGTTGGAAGAACAGAAGACCTTTTGAACTGAAATAAACGGGAAAAGGTCTGTATAAAAATAATTTAGCGGTAACTATGCCCAAGCGGTCACTTAGAAAATTTCTGCCCACACCAGCGCGTCTAAGGGATGTAAAGGGGTTGGGTATGTTTAGAGACCTGTTCGATCGACACGAACTTTGGCATATCAGTCGAACCTCTATCGCACGTGCTACGGCGATTGGCCTTTTCTGCGCGATGGTACCGCTTCCGGGTCAGATGATCGTTGCAGTTTTTATAGCGATTAGAGTTGGCGCCAATGTGCCGTTGGCGTTTTCACTTATTTTCATCACGAACCCGCTGACGATGCCGGTGATTTACCTTACGGCCTATCTCTTGGGTAGCGCTTTGCTCAACGCACCGGTTATCGACGCCAGCGCCGTTGACTGGCTTGATCCCACAAGCCCAGAGCTGCTCAGCATTTGGCCCTCCTTCCTAGTGGGCTGTTTTGTTATGGGTGTCCTCGTCGCATTTTTCGGCTATTTCATTGCGGACGGCCTGTGGCGATTACGGATTGCACAGCGAATCTCGGAGAGAGCACGCCGGCGGCGTGAGAGAAAAGCACGGGAAAAAAGCGAGAGAAATAGCAATTCCCGTTAGCGCGACTCTCGCAATCCTTCGGTAATCGGCAACTTCGCTGCTGCAAAGGCCGGCAGAGTACAGGACACGATCGAGAACACCAACGCTACTCCCGGGACCAGCAGGAAGTCTTCTTTTCGAATGTCGACTGGAACATAGGCCAGCGGATACACCGCAGTATCCAGTAACGGACTGCCTGTTCCCAACTCAATGAAGTGCACAAGCGATGGCGTTACGAGCGCCAGCAACAAGCCCAATCCAGCACCCAAGACCGCACCACCGACACCGATCATCGTACCCTGAATAACAAATATCTGAGCAATATCGCTCGAGGTTAAGCCGATCGCTCTCAGCATAGACGATGGCGCACGTCGATCTGAGACCACGAGCACAAGCGAGGTAACTACGTTAAACATGGCAATGATCAAGAGAGAGGCCAACATGAGTGCAACGATCTGTCGTGACAACTGAATGGCTTGATACAAATTGCCCTGCGCTGCCGTCCAATCGGTCGCCCAAAAGGCGGGCGGGAGTGTCTGGCGCAGATACCGCGAGAGCTGAGGTGCCTCAAGGGGATCAACGAGATTTAACGCGAGAGCACCGCCCTCGGATGACTCATCAATCTCAACGGAACCTTGGCCCGTCATTGAAAAAACATGGTCCATTTCAGTGTCAGATGCGAGCAGAGAGACGACCTGCAGTGTTCCAGACCGAAGGTTGTTCTGATAACCACCGGATGAGAATAACGCGGATACGCTGTCCCCAACCGTGAGTCCCAGTGTACCCGCCAGATCAGCACCGATCACAAGCTCTCGGGCACCTAATGAATCCATCTCCGGCCGCAGATATTCCTTGTAGGGCTCAAGTGCACCGTTTTCCGCAATGGTTAAGCGAGTGACGTGCGAATTGCCCTGAGCAACCAATAGAGCATCGATGTCTGTAAAGCGGTTCTGTCGATTCACGCTCTCTAATTGCGCCATATCGGTCTGTACCTGGGTCCAATCATCCTCGGCGGCAAAACCACGTATGGTGACGTGCGGCACTAAATTCAGTATCCGAACACGCATCTCGCGTTCAAAACCGTTCATGACCGATAGCGCAGCCAAGAGCAGTGAAATGGCAATGACCATGCCGAAAACGGACAGTCGCGATAGAAACGCGGATAAGCCATGTCCAGGATCGTATGCCTGTCGCAGCGCGATATCCCAATGAAGACGCCGCATCAGTCAGACACACTCGATTAACTGGCCGTTAGACAGCTCATACTGTCGATCCGTGCTTTGAGCGATCACAGGATCGTGAGTGACAATTACAAAACCGGTGTCCTCAAAGACAACATCTCGCATCAATCTCATAACGGAATCAGCTGTCTTGGGGTCTAAATTACCCGTAGGTTCGTCCATTAGTAGACACAAGGGCCGATTGATCAGCGCCCTACCAATGGCAACACGCTGTTTTTCGCCACCCGAGAGACGACTAGGTCGGTGATGCAGCCGTCCCGACAGACCAAGCGCAACCAGAAGCTCTTCTGCCATAACAAGGGCATCTTTAGCAGATTTTCCGGCAATTTGAGCGGGCATCGCTACAGTCTCGAGCGCCGAAAATTCAGGCATTAAGTGGTGGAACTGAAACACGAAACCAAGGTTCTCGTTTCTCCAATTGCACAAGGCTCGCTCGTCGAGGCTCGTAAGGTCCTTGTCGCCCAGAAGTACTTTTCCTGATGTCGCTCTATCCAACCCACCCAGTATGTTTAAAAGCGTCGACTTACCCGCTCCGGAGGCACCAACGATGGCGACACGATCACCGGCGTTAAGCTCAAAGTTGAGATCATTGAGCACCGAGACGCTGCCAGCAGTCGAGTCATACCGTTTTGAAATCCCTACCGCCGATAAAATACTCATACAGCCTCCAATCCGTCCAGCGCCAGCACAGGTGAGATCTTACTTGCACGGTGCGCGGGATACACCGCTGCAATGAGACTAAGAACCAAAGAACCCATAAGAATGTAGGCAACGTCACGCCACTGCAGATCGGTAGGCAGTCCGCCAATGTAATAGACATCGGGGTCAAACAGCGTCCACCCAAACGCTGTATCTAATACCCGCATGAACGCTTCAAGATTGGTCGTCACAAGGATTCCCAGCATTAGACCTACAGCAATCCCGAGCAATGCCAGGTATAGCCCATGCAGCATAAACACGGCCCGAACGTTTGCGGGCGTTAAGCCCAGTACCCGCAAGGAGGCAATATCCGAGCGCTTCTCGGCTACTGACATTGTGAGCGAAGAAATGACACTGAACGCTGCAACTGCGATCAGGGCTGACAAAAGAATACTTACCATGAGCTTTTCCATTCGGATGGCAGCGAAAAGCGATTGATAGGTTTCGGCCCAGGTTACCGGGGTCAAAGCACCGTCACTCTCCGAATGAATGAGTTGAGCGAGTTCGCCCGCACGATAGGGGTCCGATAGCTGAAATCGAATGCCGTCTACGTCCGCTGCTCGACTCAACTTTCGAGCTGTTTCCAGAGACGTCAGTGCTAGTGTCGCGTCGGGGCTAGCTCCAACGGCGACCACAGCCCCTACTGTGAGTTTCCGATAGCGCGGCAATAAACCCAGCGGTGTTATGGCGACTTGCGGAAGCACTGCGTCAATAGTGTCGCCCACGCTAACGCCAAGATTTCGCGCAAGTATCTCTCCAAGCGCAACATAAAAGCGCTCGGATACCACATCACCAAGATCACCCTCCAGAACTGTTATTGAGAAGAGCTCCGGGTTCATTGCGCCGACGCCGGTCAGCTCAGCTCCAGAGGATGAGAAATCGCCGCGTAGCATCAGCTGACGACGAATGTAGGGCGTATAACTGAAGGTCAGCCCGTTCAGCTCTGTCGTCTCGATGATGGTAGAGGCAGCGGAGACACTGCTCACTTCAAGATGCGGAACCGCCTTCAAGAGTCGGCCAGTAAGTTCACCTGCGAGACCATTCATTACAGACAGAACAACGATAAGACTAGAGACGCCCAGTGCCATGCCGAGCGCGGCGAAAATCGACACGGCGCGGGTAAAAGCACGTTGTTCTCTACTGAAACTCAGTCGCCTCGCGATTGTGAGTTCCAAACGGGAGGACATTAGCGTTCAGTGGGATCGAATTCGATAGCTCCGGGTTTTGAGCTATCAGAGCGCGTTTCGGTCTCACAGCGCTGTGGATCACCACCACAAATCTCGCAGGACTGATCTATGCCCAGTGCTCCAATTCCGCCGCAGGACCCCTTTATAGGTTCGCGACCCGCCATCACGCCAACAGACATGGCTGCTACGATGAGCGCAAACGCTAAAAATGTTAGTACGAAGATCACTTTGCCTCTCCCCCTACTTCGGGCTCCATCAGCCACTGAGTCATAGCGTCGTTGTGTGAGCTTACCAGCTGGTCGTCCTCACGCGAAATAAGAAAGACTGCCAGTTCGTAGAGATCCGCCAACCTCAGCGCTTCCTCGGTACCCACAACCATGAGGGCCGTGGCCCATGCATCCGCAATCATCGTTGACGGGTGCACCACGGTTACCGACACAAGATCGTGCTCTATCGGATAGCCAGTTCGCGGATCGATCAAATGAGAGAAGCGGCGTCCCCCATCCTCAAAAAAGTTGCGGTAATCGCCGGAGGTAGCCACACCAATGTCGCTTACTTCAATCGCAGTAAAAATTTGTCCACGACTACCGGGCGTGGGACGCTCAACGGCTAGGCGCCACGAGTCGCCACGAGGGCTCGTACCACGAACCTGGATCTCTCCACCGACTTCCAGCATAAAATGCTCCAACCCCAGGTCATCCAGCGAGTCCGCCGCAATATCAACGGCATATCCCTTCGCAATTGAAGAAAAATCTAGTTGGGCCTTGGTGTCACGCTTCACAAAACCGCGCGTAGATAAATCCCACGCGAACTTATCTAGGCCAACAAAGGGTTCGACAGTAGTAATTTCCTCGTCGGCGGGACGTTTAGTGACGCCCTCAGGACCAAACCCCCAAAGATTGATCAGGGGCGAAACGGACGGGTCGTAAGCACCGTCTGTCGCATAGTAGATATCTAGGGCCGTATTGAAGACCAATGCGAAGTCCCAATCGACTTCCATGACCTCCATCGCTGGTAGCCGATTCAGCTCGCTCAGCGTCGAAGAAGGACGATAGTGGTTCATACTGTCATCGACCACCGAGAAGGCCTCTAAAAGCGCCTCATTGACCGTTTCTTCCGTTACCGACTCATCTGCGGCATGGTAGATCAGGCTCCACTGGGTCCCGAATATCGGTCCAGAGAGCTGTATGCCCTCAGGCGCCTTTTGACAGCCGTTCAGCCATAGCAAAAAGGCCAGCACGATGGCTGGCCTTCGAAGCAGTGATGACACGTGACTAACCGCCAAAGTCATCGAGGAATATATTCTCGCGCTCTACACCCAGATCCAACAGCATATCAATACACGCCTTGTTCATCATGGGTGGTCCACACATGTAGTACTCACAATCCTCAGGTGCCGGGTGGTCCTTCAGGTACTGCTCAAACAGTACATTATGAATAAATCCGGTGAGGCCATCCCAATCATCTTCGGGCTGAGGGTCTGATAGCGCCACATGCCAGTCGAAGTTATCATTTTCCACGGCGAGCGTGTCGTAGTCCTCGACATAGAACATCTCGCGAAGCGAACGCGCGCCATACCAAAAACTAATTTTGCGGTCTGTCTTAATCCGACGGAGCTGATCAAAGAGATGCGAGCGCATTGGCGCCATTCCCGCACCACCACCGATAAACACCATCTCGGCGTCGGTTTCCTTAGCGAAGAACTCACCGAAAGGACCGTAAACGTTGACCTTATCGCCGGGCTTCAAGTTGAATACCCAACTCGACATGATGCCAGGGGGTAGGCCTTCAGTACGAGGCGGTGGCGTCGCCACACGAATGTTGAATTTAACGACACCCTTCTCTTCTGGGTAGTTCGCCATGGAATAGGCTCGGATCGTTGTGTCCGGGCAAGAAGATTCGAGCTTGAAGAAGCCAAAATGCTCCCAGTCGCCCCGGTACTCATCACCGATATCGAAGTCCGAGAACTTCACCGCGTGCGGTGGGCACTCAAGCTGCACGTAGCCACCGGCGCGGAAGTCACAAGTCTCGCCCTCGGGTAGCTTCAGAACCAACTCCTTTATGAACGTAGCAACGTTATCGTTTGACTCGACCGTGCACTCCCATTGTTTAACACCAAACACCTCTTCCGGGATCTCAATCTTGAGATCTTGTTTAACGGGGGTTTGACAAGACAATCGCCAGCCGTCGTTCGCCTCACGGCGTGTGAAGTGGCTCTCCTCTGTAGGAAGTAAAGAACCGCCGCCCTCAGAGACCACGCACTTGCACTGTGCGCAGGTACCGCCACCTCCACAAGCACTGGCCAGAAATAGATCGGCGTCAGCCAATGTCTGCAGTAGCTTACCGCCAGCAGGCACCTGAATCGTCTTTTCACCGTTAATTTCGATGTTGATATTACCGCTCGCAACGAGCTTGCTACGCGCCGCCAGAATCACCATTACCAAGGCAACAACCACGGCAGTAAACATCGCCACGCCAAAGAAAATAGTTGTATACACAGATCTCTCCTAGAGCTTATGTAGCCAATTAAATATCAATACCACCGAAGGACATGAAGCCGAGCGACATCAGACCCACAGTGATAAAGGTTATGCCAAGCCCCTGCAACCCATCGGGAATGTCGCTGTACTTCAACTTCTCACGAATGCCTGCAAGCGCAACAATCGCTAATGCCCAACCCACACCTGCGCCAAACCCGAACACGGCGCTTTCGCCAAAGTCGAGGCTTCGCTCAACCATGAGGAGTGATGCACCCAAGATTGCGCAGTTCACTGTGATCAGCGGCAGGAAAACGCCTAGCGCGGAATACAACGCAGGCACATAACGATCGAGGAACATCTCGAGAATCTGGACCATCGCTGCAATAACACCGATGTATGAGAGCAAACCTAGGAAGCTCAGGTCGAGATCGGGATAACCTGCCCACGCCAAAGCGCCATCGGCCAACAGATTTTGATAAATCAGGTTGTTTACTGGGACGGTAATGGTGAGAACCACCACCACAGCAATACCCAAGCCAAATGCGGCAGAGATTTTCTTTGAGACAGCGAGGAAGGTACACATGCCCAAGAACCAGGCCAGGGCCATGTTCTCAATGAAGACCGCCCGCACAAAGAGGCTTAAATAGTGTTCCATTACGCACCCTCCTCTGCAGCTGTATGCTTCGCAATCTTGAACTCAGGCTCTTCGACTTGCTCTGTTTGCACAGCTCGAATGGCCCAGATGAGGAAGCCGATGAGGAAGAACGCACTCGGTGGGAGCAGTAATAAACCATTGGGGTTGTACCAGCCACCTTCTGTGACGACAGGAAGTAACTCGATACCCATCAAAGAGCCAGCACCGAACAGTTCACGAACTACGCCGACAACAATGAGGACGAACGAATAACCCAGCCCGTTCCCCAAACCATCTAGGAAGCTAGGTACCGGCGGGTTCTTCATGGCAAACGCCTCAGCCCGACCCATCACAATGCAATTTGTGATGATCAAGCCCACAAATACGCTCAATTGCTTAGAGATGTCGTAGGCGACCGCCTTGAGTATCTGATCAACCACAATAACCAGCGACGCAATAATAGTCATTTGGACGATGATACGAATGCTTGATGGAATGTAGCTGCGAATACAGGAAATAAAGAACGATGAGAATGCTGTCACAGCTGTGAGCGCAACCGACATGACCAGGCTTACCTGAAGCGATGATGTCACCGCCAAGGCAGAGCAAATGCCAAGAATCTGCAGTGCAATCGGATTGTTCTGAATAACAGGGGAAAATAAGGTCTCGCGAACACTCATTACGCATTACCTCCACGCAGGTTGCCGAGAAGCGGCGCAAAACCGTCATCCCCGAGCCAGTATTGAACTAGGTTGCTGACACCTTTGGTCGTCAAGGTTGCGCCGGACAAACCATCTACCTGCCATTGCGCGTCTGCAGACCCGGGGTTAACGGTCCCTTTCAGCACGGTAATAGCAACGTC
>CABYVD010000033.1:0-20359 GCA_902522335.1 Halieaceae bacterium
TAAATTTTTACATTTTTTTAACCTGCCGCACATTAACGAGAAAAGTTCGAGACGGCGTTGACACATGATAGGTCGTTGGTATGAGCTTCAAGAGGCTCTCTTTGAGCACCTATTTCAGGCTTCTTATTTTGAGGTATGGATGCTTGCAGCTGGTCTAGCCTGCCTCGTCCATGCGTTCCTTCCCTGCCTTTTCACAACCACGGGGCGCACAGCGATAACTGAACTTCATAGGAAGATGGTAGTGCACCGAGCAAAACATCGTGACTAGGCCACTCTGACGGCCGTTAGGCCACGTTAAAAAAGAGGCATTGCTTAGCTTCAGAGATCGCCAACCGGTTGGCGTAACGTGGGCTCTTTGACCCACCGAATAGCGTTTGTTATTCGGCTCCAAGTTGCTAATCTAAGTCGATTATTGGATAGGAGAATAACAATGGTTCGGGGGCTCACACTCAAGCTTTTTTCTGCCGCGCTCGCGGCAGGACTCACCATCAATCCAGCCGTGGCTAAGGATGATGTCAGCTTTGATTTCAGCGGATTAAAGTGGCGCAACTTGGGGCCTGCTTTTATGTCAGGTCGTATATCGGATATTGACTGGGATCCAGAGGACTCCAGCGTTTGGTATGTAGCAGCCGGATCTGGCGGGGTCTGGAAGACTAAGAATGCGGGCGTGTCGTGGACCCCCATCTTCGATAATGAGGCGTCTTATTCCATTGGTAACGTGACCGTCGATCCGTCAAATCCAAATACCATTTGGGTGGGCACCGGGGAGGACGTCGGTGGCCGTCATGTTGGCTTTGGGGATGGTATTTACCGATCGGACAACGGCGGTGCGACATGGACCAACATGGGACTCAACGATTCCCAACACATTTCCACCATTCTTGTTCACCCAAATGATTCAAAGACTGTTTTTGCTGCGGTGCAGGGACCCTTGTGGACGCCGGGCGGCGAACGAGGTTTATACAAGACGACCGACGGCGGTAAGTCTTGGAATAATGTACTTAGCGCAGGGGAGTGGACAGGTGTCACCGATGTCGTCATGGATCCCAGCAACCCAGATGTCCTCTATGCGGCCACCTGGCAACATCACCGTACGGTAGCGGCTTACATGGGTGGCGGCCCAGAGAGTGGTGTTCACAAGTCGGTGGACGGTGGTGACACGTGGCAGCGGTTAAGTACCGGTCTACCCACAGGAAATATGGGTAAGATTGGTCTTGCCATCTCACAGCAGAACCCCGACGTGGTTTATGCCGCAATCGAACTCAATCGCCGCGAGGGCGGAGTCTGGCGGTCCGATGACGGAGGTGCCAGTTGGTCCAAGGGTGCGGATGCCGTGGGTGGCGGCACCGGCCCTCATTATTATCAGGAGATCTTCACTAGCCCCCATCATTTTGACTGGCTCTATCTGGTAGGCCCTACGGTTCAAAAATCGACCGATGGGGGTAAGACATTTACCTACATGGAACACCCCAACCAACACGGCGACATGCACGCCATTGTGTTTGATCCCGCCGACCCGGATTACATCATGATGGGTACTGACGGTGGCGTTTATGAGAGCTTTGATCTCGGTGCGACATGGCGCTACATGGAGAACCTGCCGTTAACGCAGTACTACAAGCTAGCCCTCGATGACGCTGAGCCCTTTTACAATATCTATGGTGGCACTCAGGACAACAACACTCAGGGCGGACCCTCCCGAACAGATAACGTCAGCGGCATTCGGACGGCGGATTGGTTTGTGATTTTGGGTGGAGACGGTCATCAACCAGCAACAGAGCCAGGGAATCCTGACATCGTTTATGCGCAGTCTCAGCAGGGAAATCTCACGCGTGTTGACAGAAAAACGGGTGAAACGGTGTATATACAGCCTCAGTCAGCCCCAGGAGAGGATCCTGAGCGCCATAACTGGGATGCCCCCATTCTTGTGAGCCCTCACAAGCCAACCCGATTGTACTTTGCGTCTCAGCGGGTCTGGAAGTCGGAGGACAGAGGCGATAGTTGGACGCCTATCTCCGGCGATCTCACACGGAACGAGGAGAGGTTCTCGATGCCAATCATGGGTTCCACACAGAGTTGGGATTCGCCTTGGGATATGTATGCCATGTCCAATTACAACTCGATCACATCCTTGGCGGAGTCCCCGCTAGAAGCGGGATTGCTTTACGCGGGAACGGATGACGGTCTCATTCATGTATCTCAAGACGATGGCGGTTCGTGGCGCTCAATTGAGGTGGGTTCGTTACCGGGTGTACCCGACAGAGCATTTATCAACGATATCAGAGCGGACCTTCACGACGCAGATACCGTCTACGTCGCGCTGGATAACCATAAATATGGGGATTTTTCTCCTTATCTATTGGTCAGTAAGAATCGGGGACGTAGTTGGAAGAAGATAACTAACGGTATTCCCGACAGACACCTCGTTTGGCGTCTCGTACAGGACCATGTTCGTCCCGAACTCATGTTTGCGGCGACGGAGTTTGGCGTATTTGCAACGTTTGACGCCGGCAAGGCATGGCACAAGCTGTCAGGTGGTATGCCGACCATCTCGATTCGAGATATTCAGATTCAGCGCCGTGAAAACGATTTGGTGGCTGCGAGCTTCGGTCGAGGCTTCTTTGTCATGGATGACTACACCGCACTTCGCGATATCGATCCCGATGACTTGGATGCCGGTGCAGCGTTGTTTACCCCCCGCGATGCCTATTGGTACTTCCAAAAGCGCCCACTGGGCTACAGACCAAAAGGCTCTCAGGGGGATTCTCTGTATCTTGCTGAAAACCCGCCCTTCGGATCGGTTTTCACCTATTACTTAGCGGATAGTTTCAAAACCCAGAAACAAGCGCGTCAAGCAGCCGAGGCCGCCGCGAAGAAAGCCGGTGATGACGTATCTTTCCCCGGTTGGCGCGAAGTAACAGATGAGACCCAGGAACAAAAACCCCAGGTCATGCTGGTTGTTCATGATAACGACGGCAATGTCCTGCGCAGAGTCAGCGCACCTAACAAAGCAGGACTCAATCGAGTTGCTTGGGATTTGCGCCGATCGTTCTCTGGCCCGGTGGAGACTGGTAAGAACTGGCGTGGAGACGCACCCAGCGGCTTTATGGTGATGCCGGGGAGCTATTTGGCGAAGCTTGTTGTGGTCCAAAACGGGGTTGAGCAGACCCTTGCCGGTCCCGTCGATTTCAATGTGAAGCGATTAAGGGAAGGGGCCTTACCTGGCAGTTCGATGGATGAACTAGAGGCGTTCACTGCTGAGTTAAATGCGCTTTACGGACAGTCATCGGCGGTTAGGTATGCTATCCGAGATGCAAGGAAGAGCCTCGAAAAGATTGCCACTATGATTGAGCGAATGGCGAACCCAACGCCCGAAGCTCACTCGCAAGTGCATGAACTCCGACGTGAGCTTTTTGCCATCGAGGAGACTGTCTTTGGCAATGATGTTCAGGCGGATATTGGTGGTTATGAGCCCATGAGCGTGAGCAGGTGGTTAGCCCATGCGATGAGAGGCGTATCAAACTCGAGCTATGGCCCAACACCGAGTCACAAGCAGAGTGTTGAGCACGCTAAGACCGTTTTCGAGCCAGCAAAACGCCGTCTGGACGATGTGGTACAAAAACGTTTGCCAGCCCTGAGGGAAGCACTTCGAGATGCAGGTGCGCCCTGGATGGTGGGTGAGCCCATCGCTGAGTAACTCAGCAGGCGCCCTCAAGGGATCCAGCGCAGGGTGACGTGTGCTGCTCGTTCATTAGCGAGCGGAGCATCCTCGTCTGCGCTCGTTCGATAGGTTCGGTCAAACCCATTACTCAGAGCCAATGAGGCTGACCACTGTGGACCCAGGTCCCACTCGATTCTTGCCCCGCCTATCAATGATGAGCCCAAAGGGATTTCGCTAGGGCCATGGTTACCTCGCTGGAATCGGTAGCCAAGGTCAACGGCGACCGACATAGCGCCAGTTCGCCAGGTACCCGTGTATGACACCTCAGGCGGCGGAACATCGTTTAAAAACTCCCCGTCATCGGCTTCACCTTGCTGCCACTGCCATGCGATGCGGTGCTTTATCTGGTAAGTGCTGTCGATAATTAGCTGGCCATCAAAGCCCCAGATTCTCCCGGAGCGTAAGTTTTGATAGGTCAAACTGCCGTCGTCCGCTCGCACGCGCTCGATGTAGTCCTCAACTCGGTTGTAGAAGCTGCTGAGCTCGAATACCAAGTTATCGCTCTGACGACTGAGCGTGACTTGCGATCCAATCGTTTCCTCGGGCGCTAATAGCGAATTCCCCTGAATAGTTCCCCTTGGTGTTTCACCGGAGAAGTAAAGTTCGCTCAAGGTTGGGAGTCGGTAGGCGGTCCCCAGCTCTGCGGCCATTAGCCAGTTATTAGGGAATCTCCTATCGATCTGGACTTGTCCGTTTAATTTAGTTTCAGATCGTGACGAGCCATCGTTGCTCACTTGGGACCGGTCGAGCCTGCTGCCGAGGCGCAGACTTGTATTACTGAAAAACCATATTCGATCGGCAAAAACGCCGTTGACTTGCTCATTACCACCAGTCACGAGACCCACAGCCGACGCCTCTCCATCAAGCGGCGTTTCGATTTCAGCGATATCGACGTTCGTCCTTGCTGTCAGCTCGATGCCCCAACGATTTGTACTCGTTTCGTCGGTGTGTTGGTGACTGAATAGCGCTCCATAAGTTTGACTTTGATATCGACTTACGTTTTGTCGATCACCGATGCGCTCCGTTCTTGAAGCCCAGTCCTGATCATGAACATAGGCCTGCGCAAACAGTCCGCGTTGGTTCGTTGCCCGCAGGTTGATGATAAGGTGTTCATCGTGTGGGTAGGTTGCAATGCGATCGTCTGGGAAGCGGTCGCTGCTTTTTCCCAGATCATGTCCCACACCAGCGATGAGCTCGGAACTGATCAAAAGCTCGTCGACTGTCTGTGTGTTTCGCGCATACAGGGCAGATTGTCGGAAAGCCGTATTGAGCTGCTCATTGTCGGCGGCGCGAGAGTTATTGGCTGACTTGAAGGATCCTGCGATCGTGGTCTGATCATTAAGCCTTGTTTCAAGCCCAAAGCCGCGATAGTTGCCCGCAGAGCCTAATTGAACATTTAGGGCTGTTTGCTCTGGCTCCCTAAGGGAGGCACTGAGAACGCCACCCATGGCACCCGAGCCGTACAACGATGAGGCAGGACCCATGTCAGCCCTGATGTTTTCAATGAATGTTTCGGGTAGAAAGGAGAGCGAATTTCCCGCACGTCGGTCGGAGATGATGGGCACACCCGAAATCTCAGTCCTGATGCGTGAACGACTGAAGCCTCTCATGCTGTAACTCTGGAAGAGCCCACCTTGACCGTTGCTTGCAACACCGGCTAATCGAGCGACCAATTCTCCGGTGGAGAAAGCAGGGGCCACGAGCTCGGTCGGTGACACCAGACGACTCGAGCCACTACTGATCAGCGAGCCGCTCCGGGGGTCTTCTACACCGCTGACAATGATCTCTTCTAGCGCTTCATCCGAAGCGAGGGGGGTCGATAAACCACTAAAGCTCGCTATGACGAGGGTGAGCTTGGGGATCACTTTCTTGTAACAACAAAAAGTGGTCATTGGAAATTGCGAATCGCCTTCTGTATCTCAGAGGCGAACATAGCATGAGCGCTTCAAGGTAATAAGCTAACCGCTTAATTAACGAGGAACGTCCCGAGCACAGATTTGCCCTTCATTTGAGGTCCGGATTCACCCATGGGGCGCCCCACTGCTAGGGGTACATTACCGACATAAAACTCGTAGCTTCCGGGTTTGATGGGAACAAAACTTACCGTTGCAGAGCCTATCTCATCACATTCGATGGCGTTGAAACTAAGACCCTGCAGGTGAATTTCCATATCTCCCACGCTGACTATCCTGAGGTGCGAGTTGTTCAAAAGCCGCGGCATTTCTAAGCGCCAACCACTGAGGTCACCCTTTACATCAGGGCAGCTGACAGTTAGTCGATAATAATTTCCTGAGTCCAACTGTATGACCGATGGTTCAATTATCGGATTACCCTCGTTTGACGTGGTAATTGTTAGCTGAGTGGGTGTCGGTGGGTATTGGGCAAGATTCCCTAGACTCTGAGCGGAGCCGTTAACGGCTGCTGAACCGAGTAGGGCTCCAAGCAGCCAAATTGATGCTGTCTTTAATGTGGACATAGTGCAGTCGCCGTGTTCGTTGTTTCCCTGACTGTAGCGCGATTGACACTACTTAACAGGGAAGAAAAAAGCCTAGCCGAAGGTTCGTTTACCGGCACTAACGATGAGGGGGCGCGACGTTCACCTTTTCGACGTTTTTCTTGGCGCCTTTCGGGGGTGTCCCTGGACTCCTTACGCCGATCTTCGTTTTGCCGACGCTCGCCCTGACGTCGTTCACCCTATCGTCTTTCTTCGGTTGTGCTCACTTTTACCCCCTCGCTGTCTTAGCTCAGACAATCTTTTGTATATCGATACCGGCAAGCTATCAAAAAATACAGCTAAAGCTACCCGAAAATGTCAAAACTGCATGAAAGAACTCACCATCTTGCGTGTCATGAACGGTTCGTGGACACTCGGATATCGAATAAGGCTAAGTAAATGTGGAATGACAATGTTTGACTATCAAACGATTAGCGTGGAAGCGAAAGAGGGTGTTCACTGGTTAACGTTGAATCGACCTGAGAGCCTCAATGCGATCAATACTCAGATGGCAACGGAGCTGAGAGACTACTTCTCAGGACTGTTTCAGGATCGTTCTTGTCGCGTTGTGGTGATGAAGGGAGCAGGACGTGCCTACTGCGCAGGGCTCGACATCAAAGACCATGCAGGCTTGGTGGAGGCGCCATTTGGTGGGGGATTTGGTTTCCAAGGCCACTTGGCTGACGTTTACATCAAAATGCGGCGATGCCCTCAGCCCATTATTTCCCTTATTCACGGGGCCGCAAGTGGTGGCGGCTTTGCTTTCGCCTTAGCCTCGGATATTCGTATCGCGGGGGATAGCATGAAAATGAACTCCGCGTTCATCAAAATTGGTCTCTCCTCTTGTGATATGGGGGTGAGTTATTTCTTGCCACGACTGGTGGGTGTCACGATAGCTTCCGAAATGATGATGACCGGGCGTTTCGTCAACGCGGAACGTGCCCTCGCTGTTGGGCTGGTAAATCAGGTGGTTTCCGATGAGGCGCTCGATGAGGCGGCACAGGTATTTGTCGAAGAAATGATGGCCACCTCGCCGATGGGACTCCGAATGACCAAAGAGGGCCTCAACATGGCCATTGACGCTGGGAGTCTCGAGGCCGCGATGGCCATAGAAAATCGAAATCAGGTCATGTGTTCAAGGTCTGCTGATTTCAAGGAAGGCTTGCAAGCCTTCATAGAAAAGCGAACACCTGTCTATCGAGACGCATAGGCGCTAGGTCATTTGTCCTTTAGAGGCCAGACAGAAACAAGACTAGCCTGAATCACGCACGCTCGAATATTAGCATCTGGTTATTGGCAGGCATTGCATAATCATGGGCGAGTGTCAGTCCAGTGCATTTTGCGGTGGCTATCACAGCTTCGAAGTCTCGTACGCCACTCGCCCGGTCTCGATCTTTGAGCCATTGATCGAACGTGGCATTTGACTCGGTTGTGAATTGACCATTGTATTTGTAGGGACCATAAAGCATCAGCAGGCCCGAGGGCTTGAGAGCGTCCGCCGCCAGTTGCACCAACCGTTCGCCAAGGGACTCTGAAACGATATGCATGACATTAGCCGCATAGACAGCGTCAACCGGATCACCGCTCCAAGCAAAGTGTGCAAGGTCTAGCACAAGTGGCGGTTGGATATTCTCGGATTCATAGAGCGCAAGATTAGCCCTCAATATTGGGACAACGGTCCCTCGTTCAGAAGGTAACCAATTGATGCCCGGGAACGTATGCGCCATATAAAGCGCATGCTGGCCCGCGCCGCTGCCTACTTCTAAAACGGATGCGTCCGGCGGCAGATGCTTACCCATAATGTCCGCTATCGGTGCTTTATTGTTTTCAGCGGCTTTTGAATAACCCTGCATCGATTCAGATCTTCTATTGGTCTGAGGATTTAGGTAACAAATGAACGTTCGCATTGAAGAAGTCAGGACCTTGGATGTGATCGATGAAGTCAAGTTCATTTACGATAGTGACGCTCAGCGATCCTGGCTGAAGTGTCGGGTCGTGAGTGATTCTTACATTTGAAACTGACGGTTCAATCAGTTCTCCAGTGCGAACCTCGGATATTCCAACCGCACCATTTGGGTGGATCCTCACATCACCGGCTGGAATGCGATAGTCAATCGGCGTCACGTCCTGAATGAAGAAGGGCTGGCGACGCTCATTCGCGCCTCGGAGCGTCCATTGGACAACCAATCCGTCTGGGCGATGGCGCTTGAATTGAACAGGGTTGGTAAGACCTATGCCGCAAAGCGGGGATAAGTGAGAGATGTCATTAAGTTCAGTACCTCTTAAACAGAGGTCGATCAACCCTTGAGGTCCAGACATCCAGTCAAGCAGTCGTGTCTGAAGATCCCGCTTGAGCCATCGCCTCATGGCCAGTACGCCTACGTGCCGCAACGATCGCATTACCAATCGAGCTCTGGAAGACTGAAGGGCGATCAGTTCGATGTAGGTGTCGTTCGAAAAAACGATAAGCGCATTATGGGTAGGGCCGTTGGTACCACCGGGTGTTACGGTAAATCCCTTGGATTCAAACCGAGTGATGGCTGTTCTTAGGTCGTCCACAAACAAAACGAGATGATCGAGTAACAATAGCAGCCTCCATGGCGGGAACTACAAAACTCCCAGCACGCATCGTAGAGTTAATGAGCTTCGTCGGCACCAAGTTTCTCCACTATTTACGGTAGAGTGATGGCCGTATTGGGGGAGGGAGCGTCTCTTTACCTGCGTGTTGGCACTGACTATCGTTTCGGAAATTTGCGACCCAAGACTGAGCTGGTATGACACATCCCTATGACTCCCTAACGCCAGACTGTGTGGTTGATTGCCTCGAGAGTATTGGTCTTGTAAGTGATTTGCGTCTTCTGGCGCTGAACAGCTACGAAAATCGTGTTTATCAGGTTGGGATTGAGGGTGCTGATCCCGTTATTCTGAAGTTTTACCGAGCCGAACGATGGACTGACGCGCAGATAATCGAGGAGCATGCGTTCGCTCAGGAGCTCGTCGATCATGAGATATCTGTGGTCGCGCCAGAATCAATTGCCGGTGAAACGCTCCATCACGTTTTGGGGCAGCGGTTTTCGGTATTCAAGCGTCGCGGTGGCTATCCGCCTGAGCTCGATAATTTGGATCATCTATACCGATTAGGACAGACGCTAGGGCGCATTCATCGGGTGGGTGGCGCCGCATCGTTTTTGCACCGCCGCTCGCTGTCCCCAAGCCGAATGGCAACCGAGTCACGATTGTTCGTGGAAACTGATTTCGTACCGCTAGAGCTGCAATCGGCTTACAGCACCCTGGCTCAGGACTGCGATCAGGCGGCGAATGAGATTCTGTCGGCAATGACGACGGACGATCTGCAGCGTGTGCACGGCGACTGTCATGTGGGCAACATCTTATGGCGCGATGACACTCCCCACTTTGTCGATCTGGATGATTGTATTTCCGGGCCTGCGGTTCAGGACATTTGGATGTTCTTGAACGGTGATCGGAACCAGCGTGAACTGCAGCTCGCTGAGTTCATCGAGGGTTATGAAGAGTTCAATGACTTCGATGTACGACAACTAAGCTGGATCGAGGCATTACGAACACTGCGAATTATGCACCATGCCGCTTGGTTAGCTCGCCGGTGGAGCGATCCTGCGTTCCCTAAGGCATTTCCATGGTTCGGTCAGCAACGTTTTTGGGCCGATCATATTCTTGAACTTCGCGAACAACTCAGCGCCATGCAGGAGGCGCCATTGCGTTTATTGTGAGTTATCCCCTGACATTGTTTTGACGCTAAAAAGGGTGTCTTAGCCTCAAATTTTCTCGCCGTTGTTACGGCAAATCTCACAAATACTTGCTACGGTTAAATGACTTAATTTCACTGATGCAGGCGGGCTATGTACCTACGCACCACGAATCGCTCATTTCTTTCATTGCTCATACTAGGGTTAAGCGCGCCAGCGCTGGCGGTAGTGATGTCCGCCGAGCCAACACCGCAGAGCAACATCGATACCAGCATTACGGGACCCGTGAATCAGGAGTTAAAACTTCCGGCACGTTCCGCGCCAGCGACAGCCGTAATCCGGCAGAGCAGCAGCCTGCCTCTTGATCGTTATGATGATCAACTCGGCGTCACAACCTTTCGCTGGAATCGGGAATCAATTAGGGCGCCGAGCTTCAGAGGCGTAGATAATGAGGCCCGCTCGCGCCATGCAGCCACGCATTATTTGGAACAAATGACGGGCGTTGGGTCAACGGCAAAGAAACAGGATCAGCGCGCGGTGCTCACATCGCTACATGATATGGGACGAGGTCCTATCATCGCCAAGTTTGCTCAGGAGTTTTCTGGCGTTGAGGTCTTCAACCGAGAGCTCAATGTGCTTATGGATCGCGATCTCAATATGGTTGCGGCGTCCGGATACTTTGCCAACATTAACAAGAGCCAGAAGAGTACGCCTAAGCTTCGATTGTTTGGCTCCCAAGAGTCGGCATTTTCTGCAGCCCTCAGCGACCTCTCGGGTGAGCGGGTGAGCGCGTCTCTGCTCGGCACAGAGAAGCGCGGTAAGTTTGACGTGGCAACATTAGCCACGGATGGCGGCCTAGAACTTCGTGGCCTGTCGCGCGCAAAGCGCGTTTATTTCCCCGGTGTGAGCGAACTGCACCCGGCTCACTATGTCGAAATCGGCGTGGTTCATCCGAGTTCAGGTCAGGAGCTGCTCTACAGCTACGTTATTGGCCGAGACGGAGATGTCTTGTTTAGACGAAACCTAGTTGAGAATGAGGCATACGACTACACCGTTTTCGGGCGTGATGCCGATAAGACCCTACTACAGGGCCCGCACGGGGACGTTATCCCCAAAGTAGGCGAGGGCCCTGATCCGTCGGATATTGTTGATATGACGGTCATTTCCATTGACTCCCACCAGTCACTCAGTACGCAGGACCCATGGATACCAGGTCTAACGTCTGTGTTGGAGGGCAATAACGTCATCGCCTATGGCGATATCACGGGAGGCGATGGAAAAGATGACACGGATATTTCGCCTTTGGTTACTGCGCCCGGCGAATGGGATTACGCCTACGACCCCGTTAATGGTGCGACAAAAGACAATTACAAAGCCGCCGTCGTAAACCTGTTTTACATGAATAACTTCCTTCATAACTGGTGGTATGACCACGGTTTTGATGAACAGTCTTACAACGCACAATTCTCAAATTACGATCGTGGCGGTGTTGGTGGTGACCCTTTGGTAGTTCAAGGGCAGGACTCATCGGGGTTTAACAACGCCAACATGTACACGCCTGCGGATGGCGCAAGTCCGCGCATGCAGCAGTATTTATTCTTTTCGAAAGAGGCAGATTATGGCGATGACTGGGGCCTGACAATTACGTCGCACCCAGAGATTGGATTGATGCCATTCACTCGACCAGCAATGTTCGGTCCCCAGGTCTACCCAACGCTGAGCGCCAATATTGTTCGCGGCAGTGACACGGTTACCTCCGATGGTGGCACCGACGATGATGCCTGTCAGACCTTAGTAAACGTCGAGGATGTCGCAGGAAATATTCTTTTGGTACCCACTTCAACAGTCCCTGATTGCGACTATGTGACGCAGTCTGCTAACGCGCTGGCTGCCGGTGCCATTGGTATGGTTGTCGTGGTCGCGGATAACGAGTATGTGCTGTTTGGTGATGTCGAGCCCGATGTTGTGCCAACAGTGGGTGTATCGGCTGGTGACATTGCGTCCGTGGAGGCGCTTTTGGACGCTTCAGAGGTCGTCTCTGCAGACCTTTTCTCAAACGGTGCGCTGAAAGACTCAACGTTTGACAACGGCATCATTGCGCACGAGTGGGGCCACTACATTCAGAACCGCCTCGTAGGAAATGCGGCTGGTCTGGTGAACTTCCAGGGACGTGCGATGGGTGAGGGCTGGAGTGATTTTCACGCACTCATGTTCATGCTCAGAGAATCTCACTCGCTCATCGAGGGCAATAGTAATTTTGAAAGCGGATACACCGTAAGCACGCACGTAGCGAATTTCACAAATTCGGTTCGGCGCGCACCCTATACAGTTGATATGGCGACAAACCCGCTGACGTTTACACATATTCAAGATGGTGCTCAGCCTGACGGGTTGAGCCCCACCTCAAACGGGTCACCTCACGCGGCAGGTGAGATGTGGGCAGCGGTGCTGTGGGATGTATATGTCAGGCTTCTGAATACGTATGACTTCGACGAGGCCGAAAGCCGCATGGCAGATTACCTTGTCGCGGGTTACAAGATGACGCCGATAGCACCAACATACACAGAAGCGAGGGATGCCATTCTAGCGGCGATGTACGCCAACGAACGTGATGACTATGTCATGGCATTAGAAGCTTTTGCTCGACGCGGTATGGGCTTGGGGGCGGTCTCACCAGCCCGCGGGGCGTATCCATTGTCAGGCGTGACGGAATCTTACTTGAGTCAGCTATCGACCTACGAAACGACAAACTTTGAGTTAGAAAAAGACTTTGATGGGTTGGATGCCGGCTTCTGCTCACGCGATGGCGTGCTCGATGTTGGCGAGACGGGCACCATTTCATTTGATGTGAGTAATGCCGGGTCGGAGTTCCTGGCCACTGTTCGCGCGCAGGCCGTGGTCACAAGCAACCATGATGTCACCATTGAGAACGATGGTCTGGTGGAATTCAGCAATCTAGACCTGTTTGAGACCGTTTCTAGTCCAGAGCTGAAGGTTGTTTTGAATTCGGCGGGCACGGCGGACACCTTGACCATGGAACTGCAGTTCCTTGAGGTCGAAACTGGTGATGACACGGTTGAACCGGCACCGATTCAATTGAGCACAGTGGTCAACTATGACTTTGCTCCGCGGCCTTTGGTGGGTGATCAGGCCGTAGAGGATATGGAGGACCGAAGTTTCTTTGCGACCTTTGAAGAGCAAGTGCTTTACGAGGAATCATCTCCGGCCGAGGGTACGCAGCGGGTCGATACGGTAAACGTGGGCTTCTTCCAACAGTTTACGCCTGAGCCCTTGGGTAGCCGTATCATGCTATTGCTCAATAACCCTTACCCGACAGATGTCGCTGCTGAAACCATTGAAATTGCGGTGGGCGAGGGCGACGATTTTTCGATTAGCTTTTGGCACTACTACTGGATAGAAGCGGATTGGGATGGCGGCGTTGTTGAAGTCAGTATCGACGGTGGTGATTGGCAAGATGCATCGGAGGCTGGTGGTGAGTTTGCTATTGGTTATCCAAGCACTTTGTTGGCGTTTAATCAGTCCGCGCTCTCAGGCCGGCCAGCCTTTACAGGTCGAAGCGACCCGGACGGCTTCGAGGGTGTGCGGGAAACGATTAGCTTCGGTTCCGCGCTGAACGGTTCAACGGTGCGTTTCAGATTCCGCATCGCGTCTGATTATTCAGTCTCTGAGTACGGGTGGTGGATAGACAATGTGACCGTTACCAACATCGCGTCACCTATGCTCTTCGAAACTGTCGCGGGAGACTCAGTTGTTTGCGATAACAGTCTGCCTAGAGTAGCTCTGGATCGCGCTGGCGATAGCACGCAAGAGGGTGGGTCCGTTCAGGTTTCTGCAACGGCAACAGACCGCAACACCACGGATGTGCTCTCCTACAGTTGGGCTCAGGTCTCTGGTCCAGAGGCGGAGCTTACAGGTGCAGATACGCTTGATGTGACCATTACTTCCCCCAGAGTTAAGGATACGGAAATACTGGTCTTTGACTTCACGGTAGATGATGGGTCAGGTGGTGTGGTCACCGAGCGGTTCTCGCTCGAGGTAACCAATATCCCACCAGAGCTAGTTCTCTCCGGTAGCGAGGGCGCACTTGATGAGGGCTCGGCAGCAGCTATTGCTGTAGAGGTAACCAACGGTGCTGAGGACGATGAATACACCTACGAGTGGATACAAGCCAGCGGTACCTCAGCAACCCTGACGGGGCAGAGCACCCCCAATCTCGCGGTGACACTGCCGCGTATCGCTCAGGAAACGGAGACGTTGGTCTTTAACGTCTCGGTTAGTGATGGTGTGGATGCCACAGTGGAGGAATACACCCTAACTGCGGTGAATATTGCACCTACGACTTCGGTCTCATTGGATCAGTCCTCCGTGCAAGAGGGTGAACCTGTCGCCGCGACGGTTACGGTCACTAACGCGGCCGTGGGTGAAAACTACACCTACTCATGGACACAGATCTCGGGCACGCCAGCTAGTATCTCGGGCCGAGCGCTGACATCGGCAACCATTACAACGCCTAAGGTGAGTGCCACTGAGACTTTGCGCTTCGATGTTATTGTGAGTGACGGCGTGGTTAGTGTGTCGACGCCGTTCTCGATTACGGTCCAGAAGAAACCGAGCTCAGGCGGTTTCCTCGACTGGTTAATGCTGGGACTGGTGGCCTTGCTAGGGCTTCGCCGACGCCGTTTTCTCACAGAGGCGGCATGAGCGCCCCCCACTAGCCCTGATTCTGGGGGCTAGTGGGTCATTTGCTTCTGTGCTCTGGAGTAAGGTCTCCCGTCATGCAGTTTAAAAGCCTCGATGCCATGGTTGGGTTAGTTGCGAGCCTCGCCATACTGGTGGCCTTACTTCCCGTCGAATGGCAATACCAATTGGTGTATCAGCGCGACAACTTTACCTGGTATCAGCTATTTACCACCAACTTGATCCATGAAAATGCGCGTCATCTTCTGTTAAATCTTCTTGGATTACTCCTTATTGGATTTCTGGCCCGACGGTTGATGTCAGGTCTTCAGTTCGTGGTAATTCTAGTTTTCGGGCTCTTTGGAGCCGTGCTTGCTGAGCATGCACTGGGACAGCCGCCGTATATGTCGATCACTGTCGCGGAGACTCGCGGATTATCAGGGGCGCTTCATGGACTGTTGGCTGCCAGCATGCTGTATCTTGCGGTTGCACGAGATCGTCTTGCCTTGATTGCACTTTGTGGTTTGCTGTTGAAGGTCTCTGCAGAGGCGTTCAGGGGGGAGAGCCTAGTAAATAGCGGTTCAGTGGAGCTTGTTGCGGTGATGGGGCATTTTGGAGGAACAATCGCCGGGTTGGCGTTGGCAGCCGTTTTGGTCAGCGGTCGAAGGGTGTGAAACAACTGGACTTCAAGGGCTCGCACAGAACTATTTGAGCTGGTTCACACTCTGATCCAAATTAAATTGAACTCCGCTTTGCAGGATCTAATCTCCTAAAAAGAGTGAGGCATCTGAGGCAGTTCCATTGGATTTTGGCACAGTGATGTTTTTTGTAGGTATGTCGATCGCCGCTTTTTTGGCGTGGGTGTGCGTGTGGACCGGTGAATACAAGTAGCAGGCCGCCTCGTTTCTTTCTACTATAAGCGCCATGTCTCCTGACCTATTCATTGTCGCGCTGTTTACGCTCCTAGCCCTCTGGCTGGGGATTGGCATCTTTTCATCTCGGCTCGCATCAGAGTCCAATTGTCAGGAGTGCGGTCAGCCTGTTTCCTACGCCATGTCTAAGCGAGGAATTAACGACGTTGCGCTATGCGGCAGTTGTGGCGTCGCTGTGGGGTCTATCTCGATCGTAGCTGAGCAAAACGACCACGACGTCTCTGCGTAGCGAACTTTAGGCGCTGCAATCTAGCCAATCGACTCATCCAGCTATTTTTTCTGTCACATTTATATGTCATCGTGCGACGTAATCGTCCCGTTTTTGGAGTGCCGTAGATTTGGCGCAGTGGCTGACAGCTGAAGTTCTAGGTGAATCCGCGTATGACGAGTTTGTTAAGACAAACCGTCGTCAGATGCGTGGATTTGAATTCGTTCTTAGGGAAAGTGCAGTTGAGTTAACGACCGAGGAGACGGTCTGTGATTTTCTATCAACGACTGAAGACCGGTCTCGAATCGTCAAGCTATCGTTGAGAAAGCTAGGGCATGATGATCTAGTCGACGCGCTGGAGCTCAAAGGCCGTCCGCCGAGAGGCGCTATGCAAAAGTCGGTTGCCTGTCGGCTGATGAAACACCATCCCGCTGCCTATATTCGCCTAGCCTCCCATATATTGGCGCTTCCATGCCTCTCAAGGTCAAGGGCGCAGACGCCTGGCTCAGAGACACGAGTGAGCGATGAAGAGATGGCACGGATGGTTGAGTACTACAGGCGCAGCTCTAATACGACCATCTACTCCGCCTGTAAGATGTCAGTGGCGGCACTACGTCGTATTCATGTGATGATCGACGTTATGGATTTACAAACCATTTATCGGGAGCGGCAGCCCGCATTTTGTGACTTGGCAACTGGTCGACTACAGTACTTCGGTTGATTCGCAGACAAATTATCTAGCCAGTAGCACTACGTACGCAGGGGAGTTATCAGCGTCGCCTCGCGGGTTTAGACCCGTAAACCGTAATGACAAACCAAGCGAAGTCTGTATACTTCGCGCTTCTTTGGAGTTCACGCTCCGATACGGCTCGGTGGCAGAGTGGTGATGCAGCGGATTGCAAATCCGTCTACGCCGGTTCGATTCCGACCCGAGCCTCCATTTCATTTATACACAAGTCAATAGAATCAATAGGTTATATTTATTTTTTATCCCAACTCCCCAAATGATTCCACGATTTTCGTATTCAAGATCCTCAATTCGAAGAGCTAAAGTTCAAGGGTCTACCACGTAGGCAGTGGTGCCTCAGAAAGCCTGTTTTGTTTAGAAGTACTAAGGCGTAACTGTTGTGCCACGCAGAAAGACCCCCCCCGTGGAGCTACCGCATTGGTCATACATCGATTGCCAAGGGAGCGCAGTTCATGCGTCACCCCTTTACCACCAACTCCGGATTATGTTGTGCCAAATAAATGGATGCCACTCTCACGAACCATAAAAGCGTCACGGCTGTTCCCATCGCCAAACCAATCCAGTAGCCAAGCACATTGTATTGCGTAGACAACAAGTAACCTATGGGCATAGCTACTAACCAAAGACCCGCGATGCGACCAAGGAAGACCGTCCTCGTTTGCTCTATGCCTACCAAGAAGCCCTGGCCCGCTAGCGCCATGTCGTCCAGCAGCTTCACAAATAATAGGCAGCTACATATCTGGATCCAAATTGTCTCCGCAGCGCCATAAATGGAATAGGCAACTGCAATCTCTTCGCCCAAAAATAAAAATACCAGCAACATTGGACAAGATGCAGCAAGCATGACGGTGGTTGATGTCATGCGCACTGACTTCATACCCGCCATGTCTCCAGCCCCCAATGTTTGGCCGACTAAAATAGAGGTTGCGCCCATAAAACCAAATGAAAAAACATGGCTCAAAGTAAATACATTGTGAGCAACATTGTGGGCGGCCAATTGTTCTGCCCCCATTGACGCTATGAAAACAACCAATAAAGCCACATACAAATAAATTGAACCTTCGTTAAATCCGATGGGCAGCCCAACTCTAAAGATCCGACGGAAGTAAGGAATGTCGAGGGATTTAGTAAAACTCGCGAACGTAATCGTCTGAAAGTCCGACTGAAATAACAGTAAAGCCGACAAGATACATTTAGTTAAAATCGCGAATAAAAAAGAATAGGCAATGCCCGCGGATCCCATTGCGATAAATCCAGCATTACCATAAACAAACAACCAAATGGCAAGCAGCATAGCTAGGAAAGCGACGACATTTATCGCCGCAGGCCAAAATGTTCTTCCCGCACCGTTAGAAATCGCTATCACTGTGAACGCTAAAAGCTCGAGCGGAATAATCCAGATTAGAATTCGGAGATATTGCTCTACCAAAGATGAGATATCTGGCGACGTCGCTACGGCAGGAAGCAGAAATTCAAGAAGTTTGAGTGCGATCACAGCCAGAATTGATAGCAGTAATGCTATCAATAAAGCACTTCGAAGCAAGGAAGGTAACTCGGATGGTAAGTCTCCGGCCCCTTTCAAATTCGCTGTAATGGGAATTATTGCACTTAGAAGAGCGAATAGCGCGATGACAGTAGAAATCAGTAACGTCGTTGCGAATCCGAAGGCCGCTAACTCTTCTGTCGAGAAACTGCCGGCGACCATCATTGCGACTGTATGCATTCCGATATCGCAGGCGTAAACCAGTGTCAGAGGTGCTCCGAGCTTTATTAAGTTGATCGCTACCGGCTTTGAAAAATGCAAATTATCTCTCTGAAAGTTGTTGAGAGGGGCAGCGCCCAAAAAATCAAGCCGGAATTGTCTCAAAAAGATCGCTACAGCAGTAGCTTACCAACCCGGAAGGTTTGATCGCTCAACGCGCTTTAATATCATTAACTTAAATAGTCCCCAGGGGCCTATCGCATTTGTCGAATAGCAGCAGTTACCAGCGAGATACATTAGGAGCCAAATTTGAAGAAAAAGCAGCTCTCTGGGATTAGGGCCGATTTAGCTACGTCGTTGGCCCACATCGACGAGTTCTTGAGCGGACTATTAAGCGCAACAATAACGTCATTGAAATTCTACGCTGACGTCATATTTGATACTTATTCTACTGGAAGTTAATTATTTAAGTGGAGGTGGACCAAATTCCGGAACGAACGCTTTATCCCAGTAGAGCAAAATTCGTCTTCTTGCTCCTAGTCTGTCTGCTGTTCACTTTGGGCGGGATTCAGGTTGCAAGTGCCGGCGAGCAATGGGGTCACTTAGCTTATCTGATCTTCGGTTTATCATCGGCTGCATGTGTGTTCATAATGAGAAACCAGACAAATTACTTGAAATTGGGGGACAACGAATTTGAGATTGCTACCCTCGCTCGTAATCGACGCATCAAGTGGGACGATGTCGATAGTTTTGGTCTCGTGTCAGTCTATATGGGAAAGTTAGGATACTGGACTCTAATTGGATGGGACTACAAAAAAGGTGTAAGTGCACCCCCATTAGCAATATTAGGTTCTACTACCCAGAGCAAATCGGCAGTAGGTAAAGAGGAGACTCTTCCAGATACCTACGGCATGAAAGCGAAGGATCTTTTATCTCTAATGAATGATTACCTCAGGGCGAGTCGAGCAGCGCAGGAGCATTGAAGGATCTTTACCTACAGCAGATTGCAATGAGGCTTGTTTATCAATTCATCTAACACAACTTAGTAAGCCTGCTCTCCAGCTGCTGCTCCTGAGCCTTTGTCATGCGATCACCATTGGTATTGCGTTGTGCCCTGATGTCTTTTGAAACAGGCCCGTGATTACTGTCGTTTAACTGTTATTGGTTCTGGGTAGATGCAGTGGAGAACTATCTGGCGCGCATGTAACCTTAGCGAACACGATGGAAGCTTTGAGTTTAACGATTAGACTTTACAGTCGCGCATAAAGAGAGACTTCATATGAAATTCCTAGCAACCCTGATCACTTTTTTAATAACCGTTTGTCCATCGTTAACTGCTTCGGCAAATACCGCCGAGAGCGCAGCGGTTACTGGTGAGAAACCCTTTGTTCTGATTGCTAGGCTTCATGCATTGCCGAATGCGTCAGTAGAGGTGCTTAGGCTCTCTGAGGCTGCTGACGAGGCGGTCAAAGCATCTGAACCCGGTATGCTCCTTCATACCTTTGATCAAGACCCCAGCGATCCACTAGGGTTTGTCTGGACTGAGGTTTATGCGAATAGTGCTGCCCTGATATTTCACCTGGAAAACCCTCCACTACAAAAGTACCTAGCCGATGTAAGTCCACTGTTAGATAACTTTACGGTTGAGCTGTATGGCGAGGTTTCTGCTGAGGCCGTCAATATGCTGAGATCAACAGGGACGCCCACATCACATTTTCAGAGCAAATTTGGATACGTGAGAGATCTAACACCGTGAGCTCTTAGTGCGACGAGTGTGGACATGACTAAGGGACAAAAGTTTAGAAGAGTTCTAATAAGTCGCTGGGGTCTCTTGACGGTCGTCGCGACTATAGCGGGACTTTATGTACTCTCATTTTTTGAAGCGCCAACTCGCCAGAACATAAAAGATAACCCGCTCCTCATAATTCTTGTGCTCTTGTTTTTGTGTTGCCCAACCGTCCCTTTCTGGTTGGGTTGGGAAAAGTTTGACGAAGAAGACCGAATGAAAAGACTTGAAGAAAACCCGCACCTCAAAAAGGAACTCAAGGAGGGGGAAAGTCTTATAGATTTCCTCTACGAGGATGAAGAGAAGAAATGAGTCGGGGTGTTAATGAGGAAATAAGACCGTGAA
>CABYVD010000034.1:0-19646 GCA_902522335.1 Halieaceae bacterium
TGCGTTGAAATCTTGACAGAGGAACCGGTCATGCAACAACTGAATCCTTCAGAAATCAGCGACATCATTAAGCAGCGTATATCGCAGCTTGATGTGGCATCGCAGGCTACAAACGAAGGCACCATCGTCTCGGTAACGGACGGCATCATCCGTATTCACGGTCTTACCGAAGTGCAGTACGGCGAGATGATTGAATTTGAGGGCAATGTCTTTGGACTGGCTCTTAACCTTGAGCGTGACTCGGTCGGTGCTGTTGTACTGGGTGACTACAAGCAGCTTGCCGAGGGCCAAACTTGCCGCTGTACTGGTCGAATCCTTGAGGTTCCAGTGGGTCCAGAGCTGCAAGGACGCGTTGTTGACGCGCTGGGTAACCCAATCGATGGCAAGGGCGCCATCGAGACAACTATGACCGATGCTCTAGAGAAAATTGCTCCCGGGGTTATCGCGCGTCAGTCCGTTGATCAACCTGTTCAAATTGGCTTGAAAGCCATCGATGCCATGGTGCCGATCGGTCGTGGCCAGCGAGAGCTGATAATTGGCGACCGTCAGGTGGGTAAGACAGCGATCGCGGTCGACGCCATCATCAACCAGAAAGGCACTGGCATTAAGTGTATTTATGTAGCGGTTGGTCAGAAGGCCTCTTCAGTTGCGTCGGTCGTACGCAAGCTCGAAGAGCACGGCGCTATGGACCACACCATTGTGGTTGCAGCTAACGCGTCTGATCCCGCAGCGATGCAGTACCTAGCGCCTTTCGCGGGTTGCACGATGGGTGAGTACTATCGCGATCGTGGCGAAGATGCGCTCATCATTTATGATGATTTGTCGAAGCAGGCTGTGGCCTATCGTCAGATTTCGTTGTTGCTTCGTCGACCACCCGGCCGTGAAGCCTACCCTGGTGACGTTTTCTATCTCCACTCTCGTCTTCTCGAGCGTGCAGCGCGTGTTAATGCTGACTACGTTGAGGCATTCACCAACGGCGAGGTAAAAGGCAAAACAGGTTCGTTGACGGCATTGCCCGTGATTGAAACTCAGGCAGGTGATGTATCGGCGTTTGTACCGACCAACGTTATTTCGATTACTGACGGTCAGATCTTCCTTGAAGCTGACATGTTTAATGCCGGCATTCGACCCGCTATGAACGCGGGTATTTCAGTGTCTCGTGTGGGTGGTGCTGCACAGACGAAGATTATCAAGAAACTGTCTGGCGGTATCCGAACAGCCCTCGCGCAGTACCGTGAGCTGGCAGCGTTCTCGCAGTTTGCATCGGACCTCGATGAAGCGACTAAGGCGCAGCTCGAGCACGGTGAACGAGTCACCGAGCTAATGAAGCAGAAGCAGTACGCGCCTCAAAGTGTCGCGGAGATGGGTCTTTTGCTTTACGCCGCGAACGAGGGTTATTTGAAGACAGTTGAGGTCGATAAGATTTCTGATTTTGAGTCGGCGCTCCTTTCTTACATGCATGCAGAGCACGGTGCACTCATGCAAGAGATTGCTGGGGACGGTAACTGGAACGACGATCGAGAGGCTGCGTTTAAGGGCGGTCTCGACGCGTTTGTTTCAACTCAAGCCTGGTAATTAGCGATGGCAGCGGGTAAAGAAATTCGCACCAAGATCTCGAGTATTCAAAGTACTCAGAAGATCACTAGCGCGATGGAAATGGTGGCGGCGAGTAAAATGCGTCGCGCACAAGATCGCATGGAAGTGGGCAAGCCCTACGCTCGTCGTATGCGAGCCGTTATTGGCCACATTGCCAATGCATCGGCAGAGTATCGTCACGCTTACATGCAGCAGCGATCGATTCGTCGCGTTGGCTACATTATCGTCTCATCAGATCGAGGCTTGTGTGGTGGTTTAAACATCAACCTGTTCAAGCGCGCACTTCAGTCCATGAAGGAGCACTCCGACGCAGGGCACGACGTTGATCTATGTCTCATTGGCGGTAAAGGTCAGGCCTTCTTCGGCTCTGTCGGTGGCAACGTTGTTGCCAGCGTTCGAGACATCGGTGAAGAGCCTACGGTCGAGCAACTCATCGGGGCGGTAAAGCACATGCTTGATGCCTATGTTGAGGGCACGATCGACAAGCTTTACTTGGTGGGCAATGACTTTGTTAACACCATGACGCAAACACCGACTGTTCAGCAGTTACTTCCCTTGGAGGCGGACGCTCAGCAACAGTACTCGCATCACTGGGATTACATTTACGAGCCTGATGCCCAAGAACTGTTAGATGGCCTGCTTGCTCGATACATCGAGTCGTTGGTTTATCAGGCGGTGGTCGAAAATGGTGCTTGTGAACAGGCGGCTCGAATGATCGCTATGAAAAATGCGAGCGAGAATGCAGGTGAACTTATCGACGAGCTTCAGTTGGTTTACAACAAAGCTCGACAGGCAGCGATTACTCAGGAGCTGTCAGAGATTGTAGGCGGCGCGGCCGCTATTGGTTAAGCGCGGTAAGCGTAGTTTTAGCATTACGACGACGCTGACGATTTGCGTCGCGGAACAAGACAGAGGACTCAAAAATGAGTAGTGGAAAGGTTGTACAGGTCATCGGCGCGGTTGTTGACGTAGAGTTTCCCCGTGACAGCGTACCGAAGGTATACGATGCCCTGACTGTCACTGATAAAGGCCTCACTCTGGAGGTTCAGCAGCAGTTGGGTGACGGTGTTGTACGCGCGATTGCCATGGGTTCATCCGAGGGTGTAAGTCGCGGACTTTCCGTTGATAACACAGGCGCCCCTATTTCAGTACCCGTTGGTACTGAGACGCTGGGACGCATCATGGATGTGTTGGGTAATCCTATCGATGAGCGTGGCCCCATTGGTGAGCAAGAGCGTTCGTCGATTCACCGTGCCGCGCCAACCTACGAAGAGCTGGCTGCATCAGAAGAGCTGCTCGAAACAGGCATCAAGGTAATCGATCTGGTCTGCCCGTTTGCAAAAGGCGGTAAGGTTGGTCTGTTCGGTGGTGCGGGCGTTGGTAAGACCGTCAACATGATGGAGCTGATTAACAACATCGCGACTGAGCACTCTGGCTTGTCTGTATTCGCAGGTGTGGGCGAGCGTACCCGTGAAGGTAACGACTTCTATTACGAGATGCAGGAGTCGAAGGTCGTTAACGTCGAAAACCTACCCGAGTCTAAAGTGGCGATGGTTTATGGTCAGATGAATGAGCCACCCGGCAACCGTCTGCGCGTGGCACTCACTGGTTTGACCATGGCGGAAAAGTTCCGTGATGAAGGCCGTGATGTACTGCTTTTCGTTGATAACATCTACCGTTACACATTGGCGGGAACCGAGGTATCGGCACTGCTAGGTCGTATGCCATCAGCGGTGGGTTACCAGCCGACACTGGCTGAGGAAATGGGTGTACTCCAGGAGCGCATCACATCAACCAAAACGGGTTCGATTACCTCTATCCAGGCAGTTTACGTACCGGCGGATGACTTGACTGACCCCTCTCCTGCGACAACGTTTGCGCACTTGGATTCAACGGTAGTACTGAGTCGTGACATTGCAGCGAAGGGTATCTACCCCGCGGTTGACCCACTCGATTCAACGTCGCGTCAGCTTGACCCGCTCATCATTGGTACCGAGCATTACGAAGTGGCTCGAGGTGTGCAGTCAGTGCTTCAGCGCTACAAAGAGTTGAAAGACATCATTGCCATCCTGGGTATGGATGAGCTGTCGGAAGAAGACAAAATGACAGTAGCGCGCGCACGTAAAATTGAGCGCTTCCTGTCGCAGCCATTCCACGTGGCCGAAGTCTTTACTGGCTCTCCCGGTATCTATGTGTCACTGAAAGACACGATTGCAGGCTTCAAGGCGATTTTGGCAGGTGAGTATGATCACCTTCCTGAACAGGCGTTCTACATGGTTGGCTCTATTGAGCAGGCTGTTGAGAAAGCCGAGAAAATGAGCGCTTAATCGGAGGCGTCAATGGCACTGACCATTCACTGCGATATCGTTAGCGCAGAAGCTCAAATCTTTTCAGGTCTTGTGACACTGTTGGTTGCCAATGGTTCTAATGGGGAGCTGGGCGTGACCTATGGGCATACTCCGTTACTGACTGATCTCACGCCCGGCTCCGTTCGAGTGGTGCTCCAGGGGGGTGAGGAAGAGGTCTATTACGTTTCTGGCGGTTACCTCGAAGTGCAAGGCGATGTCGTCACCATCCTTGCGAATACGGCTGTTCGAGGTGATGACCTCGATGAAGTGGCTGCTGAAGAAGCCCGAAAAGCGGCAGAAGAAGCACTGGCCAATCAGAGCAGTGAGCTCGATTACGGTCGTGCATCCGCGCAGCTAGCCGAGGCGGCTGCCCAGTTGGCTACTCTCAGAAAGCTCAAGAATCGCGCGGGGCGTTAAACCCCGCTTCGATCACTCCTTGCGAGCTGTCGTTTTTGTCTGATCAAAACTCTTTGGAATTTTTGCCATAGTAGTTGTCATATGGCTGTGCGATGCTTTTAGGACAGTTCACTATTGATGTCCGAATGCTCGAAGTCATTGTTCTTGCCGCAGGTCGTGGCACTCGCATGAAATCTGAATTACCAAAGGTACTCCACCCGATTGGTGGTAAACCCATGGTGGCGTGTGTGCTTGATACGGCTCGCCGACTAGGAGCAGAGCGCATCCATGTCGTTGTGGGTCACGGCGCATCGCAGGTATCTGATGCAGTAGCAGCGCCCGATGTTGAAATCTACGTTCAGTCTGAGCAGCTGGGTACCGGGCACGCGGCGCTACAGGCTGCCCCATCTTGCCATGCCGATAATACGGTTCTTGTCTTGTTTGGGGATGTTCCACTTTTGTCGGCTGCTGTTCTGGCGGACGTTGTTTCTGCGGCTGAAACGCAACCGACACTGTTAGCCGCAACTTTGGAAGACCCCTCTGGTTACGGTCGGGTTATCAGAGGCACGGATGGTGGATTTGCTCGGGTGGTTGAGCAGAAAGATGGTTTGCCTCACGAGCTAGAGGTGACAGAGGTCAACACCGGTGTCCTTGCCGCTCGTGGAAGTGAGTTAGTCGCCTGGCTTGGCCAAGTAAAGAATGATAACGCTCAGGGTGAGTTCTATTTACCGGATGTGTTGAGTCTTGCGCTACAGGATGGGAAAAAGGTGAGTGTCGTGGTGACCGATAAGGCGAATGAAATTTCCGGTGTGAACGATCGTGCACAACTTGAGGCGCTAGAGCGGGCACATCAAAGGCAGAAGGCCGATGAGCTGATGGCTGCAGGTGTACATGTCATGGACGCGAGTCGCTTGGATGTTCGTGGCAGCCTGGTGTGTGGCACTGATGTGGTGCTCGATGCAAATGTGTTGATCGAAGGCGAGGTTCGCCTAGGTAATGATGTGGTGATTGAGGCCAATTGTGTGCTCAAAGATTGTGTTATCGGCGACGGCACTATCGTGCGTGCGTTTACGCATATTGAGGGCGCGGCTGTTGCAGCGCATTGCGAGGTCGGGCCTTACGCGCGCTTGAGACCCGGCGCTGATCTGGGCGATGGGGCGAAAGTCGGTAATTTCGTTGAAGTGAAAAACAGCGCTTTCGGTGCTGGTGCTAAAGCCAACCACCTGGCGTATGTAGGCGACGCCACCGTGGGCGCCGGTTCAAACATAGGTGCCGGAACGATCACCTGTAACTACGACGGGGCTAATAAGCATCGCACAGAGCTGGGTGACAATGTCTTTATCGGCTCAAACAGCACGCTTGTTGCACCGCTTACAGTGGAGAACGATGGTTTCGTTGCCGCGGGCTCTACTGTGACCTCAAAAGTCGGCAAATCGCAGCTCGCCGTTGGAAGAGCAAAACAGCGCAACATAAAGCGGTGGAAGCGCCCAGGAAAACCCAAGCGGTAGGAATTTGTTATGTGTGGAATAGTCGCCGCGGCAGCTCAGCGAGAAGTGTCCGAAATTTTGCTCGAGGGCTTGAGAAGGCTCGAGTATCGAGGTTACGACTCAGCGGGCATGGCGTTGATCGATAACGACCGTGCGCTCCAGTTGCATAAATATTCGGGAAAAGTGAAAGTGCTTGAAGACGCTAATGCGCTTAATCCTATTGTCGGGTGTCGCGGTGTCGCACATACCCGGTGGGCGACTCACGGCGAGCCGACCTCTGCGAATGCGCATCCTCATACATCGGGCGACCGCGTTGCGCTGGTTCACAATGGCATCATTGAGAACCATGCCCGCCTTCGCGATGCCTTGCGCGCTCAGGGCGAAGAGTTTCGCTCAGAGACCGATACCGAGGTTATTGTTCATCTGATTAACACCAGCTTGGAACAGGGCGCATCGCTCTTCGATGCGGTTCGAGAGACCGTTGCCCAATTAGAGGGTGCTTATGCGATTGCGGTTGTAGACACTGAGCACGAAAACGAGGTCGTTGTTGCGCGCGAGGGCAGTCCCCTGGTACTAGGTGTGGGTATTGGTGAGACCTTCGCGGGCTCAGATACGCTAGCACTTCGGCAAGTCACGGATACTTTTGTGTATCTCGAAGACGGCGATTTTGCCGTTCTGAAGCCGAGCGGTTTTCAAATCTTTGATGAGTCAGGTGCACCGATTACGCGTGAAAAAACGCGTTTGAAGGGCGGCGATAATCAAACCGACAGAGGTGAGTTTGAGCACTACATGCTCAAAGAAATTTGCGAGCAGCCGGATCGACTTCGAGACACATTAACGTTTGACGCACTCGATGATTCGTTGTTCGGCGATCAGGCCGCAGCCATTTTTGACCAGGTGCAGGCGGTTCAGATTATTGCCTGTGGAACGAGCTATCACGCGGGCCTTGTTGCGCGTCACTGGCTTGAGGCGATTGCGGGCGTGCCGTGCCAAGTTGAGGTTGCCTCTGAGTTCCGCTACCGGCGCTCTGTCGCCCTGCTCGGTACCTTGGTGGTGACAATCTCACAGTCGGGAGAGACCGCCGACACGCTTGCGGCCATTAAGCATTTGCCTGATGACTATGCGCTCGCGAAGTTAGCCATCTGCAATGTGGATCACAGCGCCATTGTTCGCGCCAGCGATCTCGTGTTCCTCACTAAAGCGGGCCCTGAGATTGGCGTGGCCTCGACCAAAGCATTCACCACTCAGCTGGCAGCACTGATGGTGCTCATGGCCTGCATTGCCCGGCGCCAAGCAAAGAACGTGTTGGATGAGTCCTTGGTTAAGCAGGCCGTCGCGGAAATCCCGGCGGCTGTGGAAGCGACAATCGCTCAGGATGCCAAGATAAAAGCGCTGGCCAGTCAATTCATTCAACGAAATCATGCGCTGTTTCTTGGGCGTGGGGTTTACCACCCTATCGCTATGGAAGGTGCGCTGAAGCTCAAGGAAATCTCCTATATCCACGCTGAGGCTTACCCAGCGGGCGAATTGAAACACGGCCCATTAGCCTTGGTTGATGACAAGATGCCGATCGTGGCCGTGGCCCCGAAAGACGATCTGCTCGAAAAGCTGAAGTCTAATTTAGAAGAAGTTCGCGCACGTGGTGGTCAACTGTTTGTGTTTGCCGATCAGGCCGTTAATTACGAGAGTGGTCCAGGAGTCACCGTTATTGATGTGCCGTCGGTTTCAGAGTTGGCAGGGCCGATCGTTTACACGGTGGTAATGCAGTTGTTGTCTTACCATGTGGCTGTGGCTAAGGGCACCGATGTTGATAATCCTCGCAACCTGGCAAAGTCAGTGACGGTTGAGTAGGTTAAATCGACATTAAACAAGGGGGACAAGGTGAATCAGACAGCAGTAAGTGATAAAAATTTCGTACTTGTAGTAACGCTCTGTTTTTTACTCGGTGCGTTTGGGGTACATCGATTTTACTGCGGTAAAATAATATCAGGCGTTTTGATGGTGTTCACTATCGGCGGACTCGGTATATGGGCGTTAGTAGATTTTGTAATTGTGTGTTTTGGCGAGTTCACTGACTCTCAGGGCAGAAAAATTAAATACGCTGGATCAAATTGAACGAGAACGTTCGACGTTTCTACATGTAATTTCACAAGGGGTTTCAGGTCGGAGATCCAAATGTCTGTTATGTTCTAGTCGATGACGGTCGAGTAAGCCCTCAAATGAAAAACAAGTTAATTGTTAGTCAATCCATCCTATAGGCGACGGCCTTACTCGTGGTGGCGTTGGTTGATGACAATCAATACACATTGTTTTTTCTGGCCCTTCTCGCCACGGTTGCAGTGGTCAACCTCAATAAGAACAGTTGATGTATCGGATGTGAGCCCTCTTATGGGGTTCCACCTCCCCCACTCTTTGACCATTTTCTGTCTGGACCCAGAGTTGTTCTCAGGTATACTCGCCGGTTTCCATTTTCTAGCGCACTAAATTAGCGGCGCCAAATGAGGAAATGCATGGCAAATCCCGTTGTTGGCATCATCATGGGGTCACGCTCCGATTGGGGTGTGATGGAGAATGCAGCTCAGACACTGGATGAGCTGGGCGTTGCCTATGAGGCAAAGGTTGTCTCGGCCCATCGAACCCCTGACCGTTTGTATGAGTACGCAAGAGCAGCCCGTGATCGTGGTTTAAAGGCCATTATTGCTGGCGCGGGCGGAGCGGCTCATCTGCCTGGCATGGCGGCCGCGATGACACCGGTTCCAGTTTTGGGTGTGCCGGTTGATGCCACTGTGCTGCAGGGTGTGGATGCCCTGATGTCGATTGTTCAGATGCCGAAGGGCGTGCCGGTCGCAACGTTTGCAGTTGGCAAGCCGGGAGCTGTCAATGCAGCGTTGTTCGCTGCAGCGATGCTGGCCAATGATGATGTGGCCATTCGCGATGCTTTGGACAGCTACAGGGAAGCCCAATCTTCGGGTGTTCCTGTTAACCCCTTTGACTGAAAGCGATAGCGCAAATGATAAAGGGACGCCTTGGCATTATTGGTTGTGGTCAGCTGAGCCAGATGCTGGGTGAAGCCGCAAATCGATTGGGTTTCAGCGTGTCCTATCTCTGTGTTGACGAGAAACCGGTCGTTGCTGGCCTTGGCCCAATCTACTATCCAGATCAGCTAGATGAATTCTTAGCTGCATGTGATGCCATTACTGTAGAAAGAGAGAGTCTTCCTGACGGTATGTTGCGCCAAGCGGCCAACATCGGTTTGGCGCCTAACTATGATGCCTTAGTGACGCTGAGGGAGCGCGACACGCAAAAGGCGATGCTTGATGAGCTCAACATACCCACGTCGCCGTGGTCTCTTGTATCCACACCCGATCAACTTGAATCAGCCCTAGAGGCGCTTCCGGGACGATACGCCCGCTGCAAGCGGACCTTAGGCGGCTATGACGGTGGCGGCCAGTGGCGTGTTGATCAAAACACCCGGGAGGTTATCCCCGCCGACGCTTACCCCGTTATTGCCGAAGCCGAAATTACCATCGACCATGAATACGCAATCATCATTGGAAGAGACCGGCAAGGCAACACGGCTTGTTATCCTATGACTGAGAATGCCATGCGCGACGGTATTTTGATTGGTAGTTATGTGCCATCCGGCATCGATACAACATTGGCCGATTTAGCTGCTGACTATGCCAAGCGCTTAGTCGATGCCATGGACTACGTGGGTGTTTTGGCGATTGAGTTTTTCCTTACCGACGGTGAACTCATCGTTAATGAAATTGCCCCTCGGGTGCACAATACGGGTCACTGGACAATTGGCGCTGTTGGCGCAGATCAATTCACTCAGCACGTGAGTTGCGTCATGGGTGAGCCGGTGCGTGAGCCTTCATTTGCTGAATCTGCATCAATGGTCAATCTGCTGAATGACGAGCTCCCGTCACATATGCCAGAGGGCCCTATTCGTGCGTTGATTCAGACGTATGGAAAGGGTGTACGAAAAGGACGAAAGCTTGGCCACATGACGTTGATTGGCCCGGACGCTGATCTGGTTAGAGCGCAGGCGGCAAAGCTAATTGCAGAATTACACGGCGATTGACCATGTCTGCTGACGCGGGTTCGGCTGCAGAGGAAGGATCGGTTTTCAGGCTCCCCTTGCGGGCCGAACACTTCCTTTTCGAGCCATTTACCCCAAAAGACTTCAATGCCTTACATGCGGTAGCCAGTGACCCGCTGTTGTGGGAGCAGCATCCAGAAGCTGATCGGTGGAAACGCTCCAAGTTTCAGTACTTCTTTCAGGACGGTCTTACAAATGATTTGGGCTGTTTTGTCATCAAAGAGAAGCGAAGTGGGGGACCTGCTGGCTCCTCACGATTTTATGGATACGATGAAGCTGATCGGTGTATCCGGATTGGCTACACCTTCATTGCTCGAGAGCTCTGGGGCAAGGTAGCTAATCGGGAGATAAAAGAAGCGATGCTAATGCGCGCATTCAACGTGGTTGACCGGGTTTTTTGATATCGGACCTCAAAATTTCCGGTCTATCGCCGCCGTTAAGAAGTTGGGTGCAGTCTTCAGTCACGACGAAGCTGACAGAAAAGAGGTCTACATGTTATCAAAGCAACAACGGTTCAAAACTTTCAGAGTTTGTTAGGTAGAGGCATCGCTTCATGAACAAAACACCCGTGCCCATTAGCTTCGCTGAGAAGTTTAATTGTTTCACCGAGCAGTGGTCACCCAAAGTTGTGGCAGAAATGAATGACTACCAATTTAAGTTGGTGCGGCTCGAGGGTGATTTTATTTGGCATGCCCATCAGGACACGGATGAAACATTCATCGTTTTGGAAGGTACGTTAGCGATTGATTTTCGAGACGGTACAGTCGAGCTTGAGGTAGGACAGATGTTGGTTGTTCCAAAGGGAGTGCCGCATCGCCCGAGAGCATCTACAGAGGCAAAGGTGCTTATCGTGGAGCCCAAGGGTGTTGTCAATACCGGCGACGCAGAATCGCATATGACGGCACCACTGGATGACTGGATTTAAAATCGAGTAGGAGTGGGTATGGGGTATGTGGTTAACCTGTTGGCCGCCCTAGGGCTTTTTTACTCGGGCTTTGTTCACACCTTCTGGGGTAGATCCGTATCTTGGTTGGGCCATTACGATAATCGCGGCCCTCATATTGGCGGAGCCTTTGCTGGCGGTCATGGGGCGTCTCGGATTCACAGGTCGGCGCCGGCGTTGGGCCGTTATTGGTACATTTTTATTGGTGTCGTGGGTGTCGCTAGGGGTTGGGGAGCTTCCAGAGAAGACCCAAATGATGCTGGATAACTTGCCAATGCCGAAAATAACCGGCGTTTAGTTAACGGTTTCACGAAGTCGGGCATTACGAAAGTCACTGTCTTTGAGCTGCGCGACAATCGCATTGCCTTTGGCTTCGCTCTCAAACCCAACGACTTGCACGCGGTAGAAAAGCTCACCCGATCGCGATTCCACGGCAACCTTCGCTTCCAAGCCTTGTTCCACCAACTCATTAATAACCGAATCAGCCCGCTCTCCTCTGTCATAGGTGTCCACGAACACAAACCAGTTATTTCGCATAGGCAGTTGCTTGAGGCGAACCGGACGTTTTGCTGCCGTCGGCGCAGCTGCCGTGGAGGCGATGGTTTGTGCTTTTGAGTTCGCAGGCCTCGAAGCGCTGCTGGGTGACTCCTCGGCTTTCCCTAACCAGTAAGGCCCCCCGTTTGTTTGCGCTGATATCCATTCGGAAGCTTGCACAGCCAAGGCCTTCGAGGAAAAGCCAGCCGCTCGAACGCGGTAATAGTCTCGACCGTTGACTCTAGCGCTGGCCACGGAAATGTTGAGCGGTCTTAGTGTGTCTCGTAGCGCCGCTGCACGGTCGTTGGCCGTTGCGCGGGAGGAATGACTCCCCAGATTAACAAACCATGGCCCGCCCGCCTGTCTGGGTGGCTCCAGTATGGGTGACACGGGTTTTGCGGGCTGGCTGGGTGCCGCTTCCTGTCGTTGGGCGATCGCTTTGATCGCACGCTCAGCCTCCCGATTTTTGAGCAACTCGTTCTCGTCGGTGAGCGCGTCGGTTTGTGCTTTCAGAGACGCAATCTCGCTTCGGAGTGCCTCGTTGTCTGCTGCTAATGCAGCGTCTTCCGACGCCTTTTCATTCTCCACTCGTTGCAGTGATCGAATGGTGTTTTTCAGGTCGGCAATTTCCGCACTGTTGGAGCTTTGCATATCGACCCATAGACCGGTCATGGCGGCAGCAGCAACAAATCCAATAACGGCAAGAGCCCACGGTATTTTGGCACTACCGCTGGCAGATTTAGCGGTAGCCGTGTGATCGGTTAGGAGTGCGGCAGAGTCACTAACTTCGTCGGCATAATCCTGATCGTCATCCTCTCCCACGTCGCTACTGTCATCCGCCGTGACGTCATCTGAGTCCGAGTCCGCTTCGCTGACAGGGGGTACCTCGAAGTCATCATCCTCAAGCCAATCGGTACTCTCGTCGATGTCATCTTCAAAATTGTCAGATGATTTCGGCTTCATCCCTTCTGACCATTCAGCTGGTGGCGTGAGTACGCGTTTCTTGTCGTCGTCGTTTTCGTCCATGGTCTGCCCTCCTGCACCTGATGAGAGATTAGCAGAAAGCCCAGATAAACGCGGTGTGTAGGCCGTCGTAAATGGCGCTTTCTAGTACACTGTGTCCCATGGATGTGTCAGATATTCTTCATGGCCTCAACGAGGCGCAGCGTGCGGCGGTAGCAGCTGAGCAAGGTAATCAACTGGTGCTAGCGGGTGCGGGGTCGGGTAAGACGCGTGTGCTGGTGCACCGCATTGCCTGGCTCATCAGAGCCGAAGGTTTTTCGCCTTACTCTGTCATGGCCGTGACCTTTACCAATAAGGCGGCTCGAGAGATGCGGGGCCGGATTGAAGAGATGCTTGGGCGGCCGACGCGTGGTCTATGGATTGGTACATTCCATGGTCTTGCGCATCGCCTTCTGCAAACCCATTGGGCTGAAGCCGGACTCCCCCAAAATTTCCAGATACTCGATAGCGATGATCAGCTGAGACTCGTCAAGCGTGTTTGTCGTGAGCTCGGGCTCGATGAGTCGAAGTGGCCGCCAAGACAGGCGCAGTGGTTCATTAATGGTCAAAAAGACGAAGGCTTACGCGCCCAACATATTGAGCCGCCCATGGGTGATCTCTACACCAAAACGATGGTGCGCATTTACGAGGCTTACGAGGCGGCTTGCCAGCGTGGCGGCTTAGTAGACTTTGCTGAACTATTGCTGCGTGCACACGAACTCTGGTTGAAGTCGCCAGAGACCCTGGCGCATTACCAAGAGCGCTTCAAAATCTTGCTGGTGGATGAGTTTCAGGATACGAACTCCATTCAATATGCCTGGCTGAGAGTGCTTGCCGGCGACGCAATCCCGGTTGTTGCCGTGGGCGATGATGACCAGTCCATCTATGGCTGGCGTGGCGCAAAGATCGAAAATATTCAGCGGTTTACCCAGGACTTTATGGGCACCCAAACCGTTCGTCTCGAGCAGAATTATCGTTCCACTAAAATGATTCTTAATGCGGCTAACGGCGTGATATCGCATAACACGGGTCGACTGGGCAAGGACCTTTGGACGGATGGTGAGGACGGCGACCCCATTAAGCTTTATGCCGGCTTCAACGAACAGGACGAGGCGCGGTTTATTGTCGAGCAGATTCAGTCGTGGACTGATGAAGGCAATCCGCGCCAATCCAGCGCCATTTTGTATCGATCAAACGCGCAGTCTCGCGTTATTGAAGAAGCACTTATCCGTGAGGGACTCCCGTACCGCATTTACGGCGGTCAGCGCTTCTATGAGCGTCTCGAGATTCGCAACGCACTGGCGTACATGCGATTGATCATTGGCCGCGGAGACGACCCTGCGCTGGAGCGCATTATCAATACGCCTACCCGCGGTATTGGCAGTAAGACAGTCGACGACTTGCGTGCGATCGCTCGGGAAAACAATGTATCAATGTGGCAGGCAATCGGGCTTGCCCAACAAAACGGTTTGCTTGGGTCGAGAGCGCGATCATCACTGGCGGGATTTGCCGCCTTAATTAACGAGCTGGATAGCGAGACGGTAGAGCTTCCCCTTGAGGAAATGGTGGAACACGTTATCTATCGAACGGGCTTGATTGAGTTTCACAGGGCAGAGAAGGGGGAGCGCGGACAGGCGCGGGTGGAGAACCTCGAAGAATTGGTTTCAGCAGCTAAGACCTTTCGAGCTGAGGACGACTCGTTGTCTCCACTTCAACAGTTCCTCGATAGTGCTGCGCTTGATGCGGGTGACAGCCAGGCGGATCCTTACGAAGACAGTGTCCAAATGATGACGCTGCACTCCGCTAAGGGCCTCGAGTTTCCGCTCGTTATTTTGGCTGGACTGGAAGAGAACTTATTTCCGCACCGAATGTCGGTAGAAGAGCCAGGTCGTTTGGAGGAAGAGCGGCGACTAGCGTATGTCGGGATCACCCGGGCGCAGCAGCGTTTGCTAATTACCTATGCAGAGAGCCGGCGCTTGCACGGTAGCGAGACCTACAACACGCCGTCCCGGTTCGTGCGGGAAATACCTGCGGACTTAATCGAGGAAGTACGTCTCCATGGGGGATTGACTCGGCCTCTTGCTGACCGGCTGCAGCAGCGGGTGGCTGCCTCAAACGATTCGGGATTGTCTCTGGGTCAGCGTGTGACACACCCTATGTTTGGTGAAGGCATGGTGCTTAATATCGAGGGTCGAGGTGCCAACGCGCGGATCGAGGTAAACTTTGCTGAAGGTAGTAAGTGGTTGGTTCTACAATACGCCAATCTTCAAGCTTTGTGAGGCTTAGATGAAAGAGAGAACACTGTTGCCGGTAGCCGTTATAGGTCTTTTACTGCTCTGGATTGGCACACTTGCACTCTGGGCTGTTGAAGCTCAAATGACCGACGATGATGCCGGTCCCCGTGTCAGTGGAAGTGAGACCAGTATCGAATGGAAGCTGGTGACCACGTGGCCAAAGGGATTACCGGGCCTTGGATCGGCCCCAGAAAACTTTGCGCGTCGCGTGGGTGAAATGAGCAATGGTCGTCTGACGGTCCGAGTTTACGGTGCGGGTGAGGTAGTGCCCCCGTTCGAGGTATTTGATGCAGTCTCTCAGGGCGTAGCGGAAATGGGACACGGTGCCTCTTACTATTGGAAAGGCAAGATTCCCTCATCCGTGTTCTACACCGCCGTTCCTTTTGGTATGACCGCGCAGGAAATGAACGGTTGGCTACATTATGGCGGCGGGCTTGAGCTATGGCGCGAGCTTTATGCCCCGTTTGGCGTGCGGCCATTTGCTGGTGGATCAACCGGGGTTCAAATGGCCGGTTGGTTCAACAGAGAGTTGAAGTCGGCGAGTGACCTTGATGGTCTCAAGATGCGCATTCCGGGCCTCGCTGGCGAGGTATTTGCCGCGTCGGGCGGCACCGCTGTTCGACTGGCGGGCGGTGAAATCTATACCTCAATGCAGACGGGTGTCATCGACGCCGTCGAGTGGGTTGGGCCCTATAACGATCGCACACTGGGTCTGATGGAGGTAGCTGAGTACTACTATTACCCGGGTTGGCATGAGCCGGGGGCCATGCTTGAGTTCACAGTGAATCAGGCGGCCTTCGATCGCTTGCCTGCGGACCTCCAGGCGATTGTTGAAGGCGCAGCGAGAGCCACAAACCAGGATATGCTCGATGAGTTCACTGCGCGCAACAATGAGTCCCTCACGACACTATTAGAAGAGCATTCAACCAAGCTACGGCCATTGCCTGATGATGTAATGGACGTACTTCACAGAAATGCCGTGATCGCCTTAGAGCAGCTCAAGAAAGACGACCCTATGGCGCAAAAAATTTCGGCTTCCTATGAGGCGTTTTTAGACGGTGTCCGGACGTATCACGAAATCTCCGAGCGCGCCTACCTCAATGCCCGAGATCGAGTGTTACCGCCTATTACGTTTACTGACCAGTGATCGTTCGCGTACGTTTCGCGTTATCGATGGCGACATAGATGAACTCGCCCTCGGTCACCTTAATTGGCTCGCCGTCGTGTTGGGAGTTGATCCACACCTCGATGAGCACACGCACTGAGCTCCGCCCAATGTCGAGAATATCGCAGTAACAGGTCACCACGGCACCGACGTGCACAGGGGTAAGAAACGACATGCCCTGAATCGCGACCGTTGCGACACGCCCGCCCGCTACCTCTGATGCAGCAACGCCACCCGCAATGTCCATTTGCAACAGCAGCCATCCACCAAAAATATCACCATTTGCGTTGGTGTCCGCAGGCATGGCAACTGTTTGCAGTGCGAGCTCGCCCTGTGGTCTTGGTGTTTCATCAATCAGATTCACCGCAGTCTCCTGGAGTCAGTGAGGTTGTGTCAGGGATTTACCGTTTATTGGCTGTGTCAGATCAACGCCCCAGCGAGCTTGGTAACCAGGTGACGATATCCGGGAAGAGCCACAGCATGGCCAACAAGCCCAGCTGAATTAACACGAAGGGGATGACACCGTGGTAGATAGCACTCGTTGCGACCGATTCATCGGCTACGCCGCGCAGATAGAACAAGGCGAAGCCGAAGGGCGGTGTCAGGAATGACGTCTGCAGATTGACCGCAATCATGACACCAAGCCAGATGGGATCAAAGCCCATCGCCAACAAAATGGGTGCGACAATCGGCACGACAACAAACGTTATTTCGATGAAATCGAGAATGAATCCGAGTAGAAACATGACAAGCATCACGATCAAAAGTGCCATGTGCGGTCCGCCACCAAGTTCCGCAAAAAATGCTTCAATCAGTTCATCGCCACCGAAGCCCCTAAACACCAGCGAAAACAGAGCTGCACCGATGAGGATCAGGAAGACCATGCTCGTAGTTGCCATTGCAGAGCGCGCGATGTCTTTAAGTGTTTCCAAATCGAGCGCTGACTCGTAGGCCGCGAGGCACAGCGCGCCGACGGCGCCAACACCTGCGGCTTCTGTCGGAGTTGCAGCACCGACAATGATGGAGCCTAAGACCACGCCGATTAAAAGCAACGGGGGTAACACGGCCGCGAGGATAGAGGACTGGCCTTCATTGCTTATTTCCTTTGGGGCTGGGCAGTCGGATGGATTGCGCCAAGCTACAAATAGAAGGTAGCCAAGGTATAGGCCAACCAGCACTAGGCCGGGTATCAGCGAGCCGACAAACAAGTCACCGACTGACACGGTTTGTGTATTGATAATGCCGTTTTGTAGCTGCGCCTGCTGATAAGCGGTGGACATGATGTCTCCCAGTAGAACGAGCGCAATAGATGGCGGAATAATTTGACCTAGTGTGCCCGTGGCACAGATAAGCCCGGTGGCGAGCGATGGGTTGTAGCCTGCACGAAGCATGGAGGGCAGCGCCAGCACGCCCATCGTCACAACCGTCGCACCGACAATGCCGGTACTGGCGGCTAGGAGCGCACCCACCACGATAACGGATATACCCAGACCGCCGGTTCGATTCCCCAGACCGCTGGCCATGGCGGTAAGTAGCTCATCTGCTATTTTGGCGCGCTCTAAGGTAACCCCCATAAGAATAAAGAGCGGCACGGCGATAAGCGTCTCATTTGTAATGGTGCCAAACATACGGCCCGACAGTGCAGCGACAAAGCTGGCATCGAAGTGTCCCGCAATCACGCCCACGGCGGCATAGAGTAGTGCGGTTCCGGCAAGCGTCAGTGCAACAGGAAAGCCAAAGAGCAGTAATACGCAGACGCTGCCGAACAGTGCGAGCGCTAATTCACCCTCAACCATCAGTGGGCACCTCGCTCAGCTCGATCAAGCCCTGGATGATAAGGCTTACAGCTTGAAGTGCGATTAGCAGCGCCATAGCTGGTATCAGCGTTTTAAGAAGGAATACCGCTGGTATGCCTCCCGGCTCAGGTGAGGATTCCATGATCGACCAGCTTTCCGACACATAGCCCCAGGAGCCAAACACGATGAGCGTGCAGAAAGGTAATGTGAACACGGTGTGGCCAATAGTATTCACCCAGTGCTTCTGGCGATCCGTGAAATTTCGATAAAAGACGTCAACCCGTACATGCTTGTCTGCAAGCAACGTTGGGGCCGCACCGAGCATGAATAAAGCGCCATGCAAATAGAGCACTGATTCCTGCGCTGCGATCGCACCCTGTGCAAACCCATAGCGCAGGATCACTACGGCAGTTGTGACTAGTGCCATGGCAATCGCCGCATACGCCACGGCATTGCCAACGCTGCGGCTCACACTATCGATTGTCTGCGCAAAAGTTGCCCAGTACTTCACTGTAATGACCCGTTCCTCAACACGACTTTGAAGGTTATCATCGTGTGAACATCAATTGCAGAGAGATTCACTGTGCTTACCGTACTGTCGCCAGCAAAAACACTGGATTACGAGACACCGTCTACAACAGCGACCTCAACGACTCCGCGATTTATGGATCAGTCGGCCCTGTTAGTACACGACGCTAGAAAGCTAGCTCCGGATGATATTCGGTCGCTTATGGGTGTGAGCGAGTCCATTGCGGACCTCAATCACGCGCGCTTCATGAACTGGCAGGAAGAGGCGAGAGCCGATAATGCAAAGCAGGCGGTGCTTGCGTTTAAAGGCGACGTTTACACGGGCCTTGAGGCAGACTCGATGAGCGAAAGTGATCTTGAGTTCGCACAGTCCAGACTGAGAATTCTATCGGGCCTATATGGCCTGCTGCGGCCTTTGGACCTCATGCAGCCATATCGACTTGAGATGGGGCTTAAGTTTGCGAACCAACGTGGCAAGAATCTCTATGAATTCTGGGGTGATCGGGTGACGGATACCCTTAACGAAGACCTAGCCTCGGTGAATACTGACGTCCTGATTAATCTGGCTTCGAATGAATACTTCAAGGCGGTGAAGCCAAAAGGCCTAAACGCTGACGTTATTACGCCGCAGTTCAAGGACCTCAAGAACGGTCAGTACAAGATGATTTCGTTTTTCGCCAAGAAGGCGCGAGGCGTCATGGCTCGTTACGTCATCGACAATCGAATTACTAATCCTGAGGCGCTCAAGGCGTTTAATGGATCCGGGTACTACTTTAGCGAGGAACATTCGAAAGGACCGCAATGGGTCTTTTTGCGTGACGAGGCGCCAGCGTAGTCGACGATATCAGGTGTTACGACTCCTGTTTAAAGGGTAGTAACGTCGAAGTCTCGTCTCGGTAGCGACGAACGTGATCACAGTCTCGCCGGCAAAAGTCGGCAACCGCATCTTTTAACCGTGGTTCGGCTACCCAGTGGTTCGAATATGTGAGCGTGGGCTCGAAGCCACGCTGTATCTTGTGTTCGCCTTGTGCCCCCGGATCGAAGCGGCCGATACCGCGCTCAATACAATATTCGATGCCACGGTAGTAGCAGGCCTCGAAGTGCAAGAAATCAAATTCCTTAAGGCATCCCCAGTAGCGACCATACAGCGTATCGTCATCAACGAAGTACAGCGCGGCGGCGACCGGCTTTTCTCCCTCGTGTGCAATGACCATGACGGTACTTTCGCCTAACTCAGGACACACCTTCGTAAAGAAGTCACCGGTCAAATAACCTTGGTGACCGCTTCGTTTCAGATAGGTTGTCTGATAGCAGTAGTAAAAAAATGCCCAGTCTTCCTCGCTAATGTCGCTACCTGTTTTGGTAACAAGTTGTAGATTCTGAGCCGCAATCGCTGCTCGTTCTTTTTTGAGGGCTTTGCGTTTTCGACTGTTGAAGGCAGAAAGAAAGTCA
>CABYVD010000035.1:0-19289 GCA_902522335.1 Halieaceae bacterium
AGAAATCTCCATATTCAAATCTGAGTTCGTTTTCCTCTCTCAACACCAACGAATGCGTCGTGCATAAATACGGCGCAAAAGAAGAGACCGAGGCGGGCTGAGCGTAAAACTAGGAAATTGGATCAGTTGGCACCTCGAAACTTGACCTTTTCTTAACCAACCAAAACTTGAAAACTCAGGCTTCGGATATCGAAAACCCTATCGATAGATAACGGGACTCCTTTTTCAAAAAAGTTGGGCGTTGGGGTACAGAAAAAGTGGCTACACTTTTGGCTACAAAAGCAAAGTTTTTAGAGAACTTTAGGAGTGAAGCAAGGAGTCGAAGAACCGCTCAAAGCGCCTAACACAGGGACCTAGAGGGGCTAAAAACTAACGGGAGTAGGACCTAAATCAAACTTAGCAGGGGAGCGCCTTCAGCCACTCGGCCACTTCTCCGTGTACGTAGATCAGTCGACAATTTGGAAGAGGAGCTAGCGCAAGAATATTTCTATTTCGATGCGGGAGCTGGAGTGTTAACCGACGATCCCGAATACTATATGGATCCAAAAGCGCATTCTCTCGTTGTGACAGCCACTGATGCGGCGGGCGCGACTGCCTCGACGACTCTGAGCTTCGATGTTGATTTGGTACCTACGACATTTGCGCTTGGCGACACTGTTATTACCGATCTCGAGGGAAACACGGAACCCGGCAATGTTTTATTCGCGAGTACACGCTCAGGAGACGCGTTACTTGATTTCTATAATTTTGATAATACTAACTACCTTACCTTTTCATGCCATGGCTCTTTAGAGACCAATGTTAACGACGTCTCTGTGGCAGGCGAGTGTGATGGGTACCTGTTTAATTCTTCAACCGCGGTCGATAGATTTGACAGTGATGGTGGTGATATTAATTTTTATGATGAAGCCGGTTTGGCCTTAGGAAGTCTCAACGCTGATGGGGTTGGGCGGTACATCACCGAAATCCGCACAGAGAATGATGTGATACCCGGGGTATACCTGTTCGCAGACCAATATTCGCCACCTTACAGACTAGAGGATGTTTCAAATGCTGGTTATTACGATCCAGAACACAACTTCGGTACGGCCCTGATGAGGGTTACCGACGGTTATGCGTTTGAATCTTTACCGGCGGTTGAGGTGCTCTTGGGACAGGCTACCGATACGGCGCTTGACTGCCAGTATTCGGGGCAGATTGACCAGTCATCACTTGATGAGCACCCAATAACGGGCCGAAATCGAAATCTGCTTGCCGATATAGACCGGACGCTTTCTGGGACGTTCGACGTAACTGAATGCGAAATTGTAATCAGTAATCCAATAAATCAAACGGACGGTCGTTTTGTCGCTTGGTCGCGCTACTACTTTGACGACTCCCACACCTTGTTAATATCGGGTAGCGGTGACTCTGCGCAGGGAACGCCGATTTGGCTTGCCAGATTCCTGAAAGTTTGCAACAACGATGGAACTGTGGTCCCCGTCTTTGTCGGCGATGCGGAAGTTGAGGCGGTTTGTACAGCGACTACAGAACTTTAACGCAGAGGACTTTCTAGCGGCTCTGGGGTAGTGCCTTACGAATTTAGAGTTGCACTTTAACTGTGCGCCCACCCCCTTTTTGAGAAAGGTTGGCTGTTTGCTTCAGCGGATGGATCAGTATTGGCGCCTCGCGCGCTGAACTCTCGCTTCTCAAAGCTTCTTGAGCGGGCTGGTTTAGGAGGTCAAGGTTATAACCTACATACACTGCGCCACACCCACATTTCGCAAATGTTGATGTCCAACGCACCCCCCCTTGTCGTCAGCCGAAGAGCAGGTCACGCGTCTGTAGCCACTACCATGAATCTGTATGGTCACGTGATATCGCAGATCGAAGAGGGTGTGATATCCTCGCGTCTTGAAGAGATCCAGCGGTCGTGGGCCTCATAATGTGGCGGGTTTTGTAGTCATTTTTGTAGCCACAAACCGACCTTCTGAACGCTGGCAGTCGTAAGTGACTGATCTACATACACGGAGAAGTGGCCGAGTGGCTGAAGGCGCTCCCCTGCTAAGGGAGTATACGTTAATCGCGTATCGAGGGTTCGAATCCCTCCTTCTCCGCCATCTAATCAAAAGCGCCTCCCTCGTGGAGGCGCTATTGTTTGGGGCGTTGACGAAAAGTGGTGAGAACCGCGGGTTCGACCAAATCCGACTCAAGGAGTATTTGGCACCGAGCCGCCTGAGCGACGAAGCCCGAGGGTCAGAACAGCCCTTCAATGCTAGGGACGCGTGTCTTCAAGGGGCTGTCCCAGTGCGTCGAATACGGTTGGTTTCCCTCACCTTTGTCTCGTTAAGCGAATGATTTCGGTTTAAGATTTCAGAGAGGCAAACCCGCGTATCGAATAAAAACAAAGGTGCCAATATGAACTCACACGACCAGAGCACAATCCCCACGGTAAATTGGCTTGATCTTGAGGCTGACCGTGACAAGTTCATGGATGATTTGAGGTATGCACTTTCTGAGTGTGGATTTCTCGTCCTCAAAAATGCGCCTGGATTGGACGATGCGTTTCAGCAAAGCGCGTTTCGTGAGGTGCGACAGTTTTTCGATGCGCCCATGGATATTAAGAAAACTGCGCATATATCGAATACGCCTTATTTCCGAGGGTATACCCTGCCAACACCGGCCGATCGAGGCCATGGACAAGTCATTGAAAACTTTCAATACGGTTTTGAACAAAACCCTATATGCGCGCACGATGATGAATCTCAGCCTATACATAAGAGACTGTTCGTTGGTCCAAACACCTGGCCCGCAACAGATTCAATGCCCGGCTTCAAACCGCTAATTGAGCAGTTGACAGATACCTATCATGAGCTGACGCACCAACTGGGTGAGCTTATTGTTGAATCACTGGGCGAGGACCCGGCTGAGTTTCGTCGTTATTTCGATCGCGATGAGCCGTATCTTGCGGCCAGTCTAAATCATAACTTCAGTCTAGATGTCTTCGCTGACGATGCCAGACAAGCGGTTCGAGACTCTTATGATCAATTTGATGCTGACAACGTCGGAGCACACATTGACGGCCCGCCATTTGTGGCCTTACTCATCAACGATCGTCCCGGTTTGCAGGTAGTGGCTGGGGAAGGTGATTGGGTGAATGCACCCGTGACCTGCCGAACGGCACAAGGGGACTACGATGTGCCTGTAATCCCTGGGTCGGTGATCGTCAACACGGGCGGTACCCTAATGCACCTGAGTGAGGGACGGTATTCCGCAACCTTGCATCGTGTGAATACCCTGCTGATTCCAGAGGGTGAAACACGGGTCTCAATGCCGTATTTTTTACTGCCCAAAATGGAGGGCGATTTGGTGCCGTTTGGGAAAAACGCAGCGGACAAGAAAGGCGCTGCAGGCTATGAGGCCGGTCGCGACAGAGGTGCAAATGCCTGTGTGAACCGTATGGGAACCTTCCCGCAGGTCACCCGCCGCTGGTGGGTAGAGGAATTCAAAGTGCTGAGCGAGCAACAACGTCAAGAGGTTAAGGCGGAGACGCAAGCCGCATTTAAGCTCGCGGCGGAGCGAGGCAAGCGCTACGTGGAGCGCGCATGAACTATTTGACACACAGCTACTACAGTGGCGCATCCGACGCCCAAATCATCTACGAGACGATCGGCACCTACTTCGACAAAATAGCTGACATGCACAGTGCCAACCCTGCGTTAGTCGTTCGACATCAGGGGGTTAATTGGACGTATGGCGAGTTGCAAGCGCGGGTGAATCGTCTTGCTACGGGACTGATTCACCTTGGCATTAAGCCGGGCGATCGCGTGGGCATTTGGGGGCCAAACAGTAGTGAGTGGGTGTTGGTCCAACTGGCGACGGCAAAGATTGGCGCCATAATGGTGTGCATCAATCCGGCTTACCGGCTCTACGAACTTGAGTACGCGCTCAATAAGGTCGAGTGCAAAACCTTGATCACCGATGTGAGTTTCAAAACCAGCGACTACCTGGGAATGATAAACACCTTGGCTCCCGAATTAGAGAATAGTCACTCGGGACAGTTGGAGGCAGAGAAGCTGCCTCATTTACAACACGTTATTCGTATGGGCTCTGATACTTCGCCCGGGATGGATAACTTTGATGTCGTGTGCGCGGCTGGAACCGCCGAAGATCAGGCCACCATGGATGCGTTGCAGGCGGCCTTGCAACCAGACGATGCGATCAATATCCAATTCACAAGTGGGACGACAGGCAATCCGAAGGGCGCAACGCTATCCCACTGTAATATTCTCAATAACGGATTTCTGACTGGATTGGCGATGCAATTGGGTCCGGCAGACAAGCTGTGCATTCCAGTGCCCCTTTATCATTGCTTTGGGATGGTGCTCTCAGTGCTGGCATGCGTTTCTCATGGCGCCACCATGGTATTCCCCGGGCCCTCGTTTGATCCCGAGGAGACGCTTAAATCTGTTGAGGCGGAGGGATGTACTGCGCTTCACGGTGTACCCACCATGTTCATTACCGAACTCGATCATCCACGTTTTTCAGAGTTTGACCTGTCGACTTTGCGCACTGGCATTATGGCTGGTGCACCCTGCCCTGTAGAGGTGATGAAGCGTGTACTGTCCGAGATGCACATGGAGGACATTCTGATCGCCTACGGTCAGACCGAACTCAGCCCCATTAACAACATGACTTTGTCAAACGATACCTTGGAGCGGCGAACCGAGACGGTAGGCCGTGCGATGCCGTGGGTTGAGATAAAAGTCGTCGATGAAGAGGGGCGGGTAGTGCCCGTGGGTGCGAAAGGCGAAATCTGCACGCGCGGTTACTCGGTCATGCAAGGTTACTGGAATGATGAGGAGCGAACGGCAGAAACGATCGATAGCGCGGGTTGGTTGCACTCTGGTGATATAGCCACCATGGATGCGGCGGGCTATGTGCGCATCGTTGGTCGCATCAAGGATATGATCATCCGAGGCGGTGAAAATATTTACCCGCGAGAAGTCGAAGAGTTTTTATACCAGCACCCCGCGATTTCTGAGGTTCAGGTATTTGGTGTGCCCGATGAAAAGATGGGAGAAGAGGTTTGTGCTTGGATCCAACTCAATGATGGGTTCTACCTTACTGATGCGGATGTGAAAGCCTATTGCCGTGACCAGATCACTCATTTCAAAATCCCGCGGCACATTCGGTTTGTTACTGAATATCCGATGACCGTGACGGGGAAGATTCAAAAATTCGTAATGCGTGATGAAATGCTAAAGGCTCTGGGCAGCTGAATTCCAAGCTTGTATTCGAGTACTTCAGCCTGAACCTTCAATCGCGAAAAGCCCACGATTGCAGCGCATCAGCGATCGCATCAAAAAGAGGGGACGCCCAAGCCTCACCCTGCTCAATACTGCCTGCTTTCTCAACGATATCGATCGCGCGGGCGACCTCAATGATGGTTACTTCAGGTCCATATTCAGCAGCACGTTCAATCAGTGGATGCCACGCGGCGGAGGAGCCCTCTTCATCTGATAACCCGCCCCGTACCCGAGCGCCTCGGTTTCCAAGTTTCACCGCCTCATAAAAAGGCGCCATGTATTTTTGAAGGTGCGCTTCCCATTCGAGGTTTCGGTCATTGGTCCCGGTCACGAGCATTTGAGCACCCGGTATCGGGTTTTGTGCATTTGGAATTTGCGCATCAGCTGTGAGCAGGACCGTCTGAACGTTGGCGTTTCCTTTGTGCACGCCCGCGATAAAGTGCTCCAGTGCCTGAAAGCCCGGCAGATCCTCACCGTACTGGGTGATAGAGGGAGTCAGCACAAAAAATCCACGCGCCTCAAGCCGCCTTGCCAGCGCACGTTGGGTGATGGTGTTCCATTCTTTTCCAATATGTCTGCCGTCAACCATTGCTCCTGGTTGCATGGCAGATGGGTCGGTGTATTGCATCGGTAAGACCGCTATTGGCTTTTCTGTATGGATGCGGACACCTGCTACATCAGCATGGGTCCAGTTCTTTCCGGTGTAGTTGAAGCGAACCTGGTACAAGCCAGAGCCTTTTTCGAAAGTAAAGGCGCGGTCGGAATCCATGAATGACCTTGTTGCCGCTGCGTAAATCGGCAAAGCGTTTAGCGACGCAGCAAGTAAAAGGATAACGGCCAGGCGTCTGCGAAGGGGCATCATGCAGCGTCGATCCGGTACACCCGCCTTGCGACGCCTGAAAACAGCAGGTCTTTTTCCTCTTCCGAAAAATTTATGGTCATCTTTTTTAGACCATTCCATAGCACGCGGTAACCAATCGAGAGCCTATCCACCGGAAAGTTACTTTCGAACATGCACCGATCAACACCGAAGCAGGCTATGGCATGTTCGTAGTAACCCGATTGCGCTTCTACAAACTCGTCTGATGAAGGGGGTGTCGCGCGCTCATGCCATCCGAAGCCGTTATCAGGCATTGCAAGCCCGCCCAGTTTCGCAAAGACGTTGGGACATGCCGCAACGCGTTCAATGTCCTCTTTCCATTGCTCAAAGATGGCGTCTTTTTGATGAGCAAATTCGCCAACCCCCAGAGGAGTCCCAAAGTGATCAAGAATCATGGTGGTGGCGGGTACAGCTCTGGCGAGTTCCACAAAATCATTGATCTGGAAATGGTAAAGCCAGCTGTCATAGGTCAGACCTCGCTCTCCCAAGCGAGCCACACCTGCTCGAAATGCCTCATTCGACATAAGGTTGCGATCGGAACCGCCTGGGATCGCTAGCCCTTCTATGTCTCCGGCAGAGGCACCCGCATGTCGTATGCCTCTGAAGAGACCCTCAGCGGCTTCTTCGTGGGCATCAAGCACATCATCGAGTTGAGCTAAACAGAGGTCAGCATGCGCCACAATGCCGGCAATCTGTGTGGGTGCTTTTTGCGCGCGCGCAATACTGGCGGCCTGTGCGACAAACGCTGTCTCACCCACGCATCGAAGAAAATCAGGACCCTCCTTTCGGTAGGCTGCGCCGCATTCCATAAACACGGTTTGGCTAACCGCATGGCCATCCGATGTGTCGGCTAGCAGTTCATTAATGTTGTAGCCCATAGAAGTTTGTGGCCAGAGGTGGTGATGCGGATCCACGATATCGCGTTCAGGTTCGATAACCGTCTCGGATACTTGTTCGAGCCATTCATCGTTATTAAACATGGCGTACCTCATTGTTGTTTGAGTACCGTTGAAGATTACCGTGTCGGTGGCGCTGTTTGGAATGTTTCGTCATCAGCTATTGTGAAATAGGCATGGTCTTTGCAATGTTAAATCCTAAGCAGTGATTTATTTTCTATCGCGTGAGATTTAGTAGTGAGTTGTGACAATTTGGATCAACGGTTCCTTGAGACTTTTATTGAGCGAGAGGGACTGAATGACATCTTTAGGCGCAATGTCACTAAGTATTTCAATGCCTATGCACATCGGCTTGCTGAACTAGCCGAAGCGAGTTCTCGGCCAATTATCGTTGGGCTCAATGGTGCACAGGGCTCAGGGAAATCAACCTTAAGTCAGTATCTAAGCCAGATGATGCCAATGTTGCTTGGCGTGGACTGTCACGTTCTCTCTATTGACGATTTTTACTTATCCAAGGCCAAACGCAAAAGATTAGCGGCTTCGGTTCACCCACTCTTGGCTATTAGAGGTGTACCCGGAACCCACGATGTCCCTCGGCTTTTGGACGCTTTGGCAGATTTTATTGAGCCTAGCGTTCAGTCAGTGACGGTCCCTATCTTCGATAAGCTGAAAGATGACCGCACCAGAACGGTGCATAAGATCCAAAAGAGTGCGAAGCCAACCGTTGTTTTGTTTGAAGGGTGGTGTGTCGGCGTTCCAGCGCAACGCCCACTCTTACTTTCGGTGCCCGCGAGCGGCTTTGAGTTTTCGAATGACAACAACGGCGTCTGGCGGTCCTACGTGAATGAGTGCCTGGGAGGAGACTATGTTGACGTTTTCAATTTTCTCGATCGTTTGAGTATGTTGAAGCCACCTTGTTTTGAGGCTGTCTACGACTGGCGAGTTGATCAGGAAATACGCCTGGTTGCTCGGCGACGCCAAGAGTCGACTGACGCATCTATCCGGGGCATGTCGGTTAAAGAGGTAGGGGAGTTTGTCGAGAATTTTCGCCGACTCTCATGCCATGCGATCGAGGTGCTTCCCAATCTCGCAGACGAAACCTGGGAGTTACAGGCTGATCGCTTGGTGCTCAAGGAGCGCTTGCGATCGTGAGCGAACTCCCGGTTATTTTTACTGATCTTGATGGAACGCTTTTAGACCACGATACTTACAGTGCCGAAGAGGCGCGATTGGTCCTTGAAAAGGTGACGGCCAAGGGCATTCCAGTTATTCCCGCAACGAGCAAGACCTACAGTGAGGTCGTTGAGTTTCGCGACTCGATGAACCTGACGCATGCGTTTATCGTCGAGAATGGCGCAGCCCTCTATGTGCCGATGGATACCGATATTCGCTGCCCAATGGGCAGTAAATTATTTGAGGGCTACTGGGTCCGAGAATTTGGCGTTAAGCGACAAGCGCTCTGCGATGTACTGGAAGCGCTGGATATGAATGGTACTTACCAGTTCAAGTCATTGACCGACATGCGAACTTCCGAAGTCGCTGACGTCACGGGCTTGGACTTGGCATCGGCGCAGCGCGCACAGCATCGACTTTATTCAGAAACGCTGGATTGGCGAGATAGCGAAACCGCATTAACCGCATTTTCAGATGTACTCACGGGCATAGGGTTCTCGGTATCTCAGGGCGGGCGTTTCGTACACCTGATGGGACCTAATAATAAAGGCATCACGGCACAGTGGTTTCAAGCGCTTTTAAAACGTGAGGTGACGCCCGATGTCGCAACAATTGCGGCCGGTGATGCGCCGAATGATCGCGAGCTTTTGGAGATGGCGGATTACGCTCTTCTGATGCGAAACGCGCGCGGTAAGCCTCTCGAGTTGCAGCGCTCGGGTCCGACGTGGCTATCAGACAGTGCGGGCCCCATTGCGTGGGCCAAGGGGATATCAGATATATTGACTAGTATGGGGTGGGACATTTAATGGCTGATTTTTATCAAACGCCGTATATCTCGACATTGCACAATTTGCGTAACAGTGCGGTCGAGGAAATCGAGGCGCAATTAGTTAATTTCTCCAGCACGAGGCCTCTCGGCTTAATCTTACCCTCCTTGTATTCAGAGCTTGAGACGCCTGCGATGCCCAACATTCGGGAGGAGCTCAAGAAAGTACCTTATCTCTCTCAGATCGTAGTCGGATTAGACCGCGCTGATGAAGATGATTTTATGTCTGCCCTGCGGTTCTTTTCAGAGCTGCCTCAACAGCATCGCGTCATGTGGCACGATGGTCCGCGTTTGAGAGCCATTCATTCGGAGCTGGCAACCAGAGGCTTGGCGCCGCATGAGCCGGGGAAAGGGCGCAATGTGTGGTACTGCATGGGTTATATACTGGCAACCTCGCGGGTCGATGCCGTAGCACTCCACGACTGTGACATTCTCACCTACGACCGCAGTCTGCTGGCACGGTTAATTTACCCCGTCGCGCATCCGCAATTTTCCTTCGAGTTTTGTAAGGGCTATTACGCGCGCGTAGCGGACAATAAACTCAATGGGCGAGCCTGCCGACTCTTGGTCGGGCCACTTATTCATGCCACAAAGCGTGTCCTCGGTGAAAACGACTTTCTCAACTATCTCGACAGCTTCCGTTATTTACTCGCAGGTGAATTCGCCTTCAGGCGTGATCTGTTAAATGACATGCGGGTTCCTAGTGATTGGGGGCTCGAGATGGGCGTGGCGTCTGAGATGTACCGAAACAACAGCACGAACCGTATCTGTCAGGTTGAACTAACTGACTACTACGACCACAAGCATCAGGATTTATCAGCGAATGATGCCCAGCGGGGGTTATCCCGTATGTCGCTCGATATCACAAAATCACTCATACGTAAGTTGGCCATTCAAGGCGAGGTCTTTAATCAAGAAACCTTCCGTACGCTCAAGGCGACGTACTACCGAGTTGCGCTTGATTACGTAGAGAGCTTCCGTAGAGATGCCATGATGAATGGTCTCGATTTTGATACCCATGCGGAAGAGCAAGCGGTTGAATTGTTTGCAACAAATATCCTTGAGGCGGGAAAACAATTCTTGGAGCGCCCATTGGATGCTCCGTTTATGCCGACATGGTCCCGAGTTGTCAGCGCTGTACCCGACATCTATGAACGTTTGGTGCAAGCAGTTGAGGAGGATCACAAAGAGTTTTCAGTTCGGGGGCGCTAGTGGTTGGCCAGAGAGAGCGAGTTCAGTTTTTAACAGGTCAGTTGTATCGATCCGTTGTCGTTGAGGAACGTCTGAAAAAGATTGTTGATGATTTGATCGGTGCGATCGGTGCCTCAGCAGCACCTGTTCAGACCGGTCCGGCTCATCCAGCAGACCTATGGTCTCAACGTGACGTCGCGCTAATTACTTACGGTGACTCGATCGTGGATGGGGGCTCAAAACCTCTCAAGGTGCTGCGTGACTTTTGTGAGAAGTGGTTAGGAAACTGCGTCACATGGGTTCACATTTTGCCTTTCTTTCCGTGGACGTCGGATGATGGTTTTTCCGTTCTCGACTACTCATCGGTGAACCAGGCGCTCGGCGACTGGAACGATATCAATGATATCGCGACTGATTATCGGCTCATGGCCGACTTGGTGTTGAATCACTGCTCAAGCCGCTCCGCTTGGTTCGATAACTTCAAGCAGGGTATAGATCCGGGTAGAGGTTATTTTTTTACCAAAGGACCATCGTTCGATGTCTCGAGGGTCGTGCGACCGCGAACCTCTGATTTGACGATGCCCGTCGTAACTTGGGAGGGTGAACAGCAGGTTTGGTGCACCTTTAGTCACGATCAGGTGGACTTCGACTTTTCAAATCCAGACGTGCTGTTGGAGTTCACTCGCATTATCCGGCTGTACCTTGATCGCGGGGTTCGCATTTTCAGATTAGATGCGGTCGCTTTTACCTGGAAGCGCTCAGGAACCACCTGCATCAACTTACCTGAAGCTCATGACCTGGTTCGACTGCTGCGCTCGCTCATTGAGTGGGTTCAGCCCGATGCCATTATCATCACCGAAACCAACGTCCCGAATATTGAAAACCTCGCGTACTTTGGTCAGCGCGATGAAGCGCATTGCATTTATAACTTCGCGCTTCCCCCACTACTCATTCATACCCTCGTCGAGGCAGACAGTTCGCGCATTACACGCTGGCTGATGAGCATGCCGCCAGCCATTCTGGGAACCACCTATTTCAACTTCCTCGCTTCGCACGATGGCATCGGTCTCCGACCGGTCGAGGGTTTGCTCAGCGAAGGTGAGTTGGACTCGATGATCGACCGACTCCAAGAAAATGGCGCTTTGTTGTCCTGGCGTGAACACGCTGATGGAACAAGAACGGTCTATGAAGTAAACGTGTCGTTATTTGACGCCTTCAAACATATAGGTGAGGCGGTTGATCGGACGCTTGATCGCATGATCCTCGCTCATGCGATTTTACTGGGGTTGGAGGGTGTTCCAGCGATCTACTTACATAGCTTTTTAGCGACCAATAATGACCTGAGTCGTGTCGAGAATACGGGGCATAACCGTGCGATTAATCGTCATCAATGGGTGTTAGGTGAGCTCACCGGACTCTTGAATGACGCCAAGTCGCAGCATGCACGGTGCCTACAAGCCATTAAGCAATTGATTGATATGAGACAAGGGCAACCCGCCTTTCACCCCAACGCAACCCAGTTCACGCTGAATTGCGGACGATCAATTTTTGGATTTTGGCGACAAAGTCCCGACCGCGCCCAGAGTATTTTCTGTCTCTACAACGTCACACCCACTAGCACCACAATTGCTGCAGCGTCGTTGAATTTGGTTGGCAGCGACAGTTGGCGAGACTTGATCAGTGGCGAGACAGTTGATTTGTTCTCGGAGAATCCCACCATTGAGCTTGCGCCGTATCAGGCTGTTTGGTTGACGAATATGATGACCTAAATCACGATTTGTGGGGCGCTCGACATGTCTGTCTGACGGTGCAGGTTCGGCTGGTCTGAGTCGGTATAATTGTGTGATCATCGGCGCCATGCTTGCGATTGGTTTTTTTGTTGTTGCGCTTATTTATTCCGCCGTAGGCTTTGGCGGCGGCTCAACCTACATTGCGCTGCTGGCTTTAAGTGATTATCCGGCCGAAGTTGTCCCGCTCATTGCGCTGCCTTGTAATATTGCAGTGGTCTCTGTGGGCAGCTATCTCGCTGTGCACCGGCGAGACTTTGATTGGCGGCTGTCCGTTCCGTTTTTTGTAGCCTCTGTCCCTATGGCATTTGTCGGTGGTTTAATCCCGCTGGACGCTACGGTCTATTTTTTACTACTGGGCTTAAGCCTCGCTATTGCTGGAGTGAGCTTAATAGTGCGAACGGCACCTGACGGTGCAACGACCTTGGGCGCACGTAGCTGGGGGTTGGCTAGCGTTATAGGGGGAGGATTGGGTCTACTCTCGGGCATGGTAGGCATAGGTGGTGGAATCTTCCTAGCACCCATATTGCATCATCTGCGCTGGGCTTCGAGTAAAACGATTGCTGCCTTGTGCAGCTTTTTTATCCTGATCAATTCATTGAGTGGGCTGGCTGGACAGATTCTAAAGACAGGCGCTGACTCCGCTATATCCGGACTTTGCGAAGCAATTCCACTGTTAATTGTAGTCGTCTTAGGCGGCGTTGTTGGCGGCAGATTTGTGATTGAAGGCGTTGCTAACCAGCGAGTCGCTCAGCTTACGGGTCTGTTGGTTTTATTGGTTGGGCTTCGCATTCTATGGGCCTGGAGTAGCTATATACACGTGTGATGTAACCAGAGATGAGAAATCGACGTAGACGGGTGCTGTAAATTGTCCTAAAGATTCCTCGGTTAGCGTCGGTGCTTTTTTACGGGTTAGTATCTGCCCTCTAAAAGGAGTAACCATGAAAGCGGAAGGCTTACCTCAATCGCAGCAAAATGTTTTTGGTGAACCCATTGAGCTGTGTTGTAACGACCCATTGACCGGTTTCTATCGAGATGGTCGTTGCAATACGGGACCCAATGATTTGGGTACGCACACCGTCTGTGCGCTCATGACAGATGAGTTTCTCGAGTACTCTGCGGCAGCGGGTAACGATCTCAGTACGCCTAGACCCGAATTTAGTTTTCCGGGTCTGGTCGCTGGTAATCGATGGTGTCTCTGTGCCATGCGTTGGGAGCAGGCACACCGAGCGGGGAAAGCACCAAAACTCTTCCTGAAGGCCACTAATATCGTGACTTTGAGAGCCATTCCGTTAGAAATTCTTAAGCCCTATGCACTGGATCTCGTCTGAGTGAGAACTAATAACCGTTTTGGAGGATGGTCTCCGAAATGGCTCTGCTGATACATTCGCGCGATATGCCTGAGTGAATACATAACAGGTGGATCAGTGAAGCGCGGCGAGTGAGTTCTTTTCAACTCATTTTCGAGATGACACTGTTAGTTGTGGGGGAAAAATGAAAGTATCGCGTGTGGCAGGGGCGCTCGGAGCGGAGGTCACCGACATAGACGTTAGTGCGTCGCTTGCAGACGGCAGCATCGGTGTTATCCGTGATCTACTCAACGAGCATGAAGTGCTCTTTTTCAGAGATCAGTGTATTGCCCCGAGTGAGCAACGCGATATGGCGCGGCTGTTCGGCCCGTTACAGACTCATCCAGCATACGGTACGGTCGATGATTTACCCGAAGTCATGCTTCTTGAGAGCACCGAGGCGAAGCCCTCCAAGATTGAGGTCTGGCACTCTGATATGACCTTCCGTCAGCATCCGCCTTCAGTCACTGTCCTTAGGGGGGTCACTATTCCGGCGGTGGGTGGTGACACCTTGTTTGCCAGTATGACGTCCGCGTACGACGGACTTTCAGCGGGTATGAAGGCCTACCTTGAGCCATTGGTTGCTGTTCATGACTTCTCGCAGGGATTCAAAGAGAGTCTTGCAGAGCCGGGAGGCCGCGAGCGTTTGGCCGGTGCGTTGGCGGATAACCCGCCGGTACGTCACAAGGTCATTCAGACGCACCCGGAGACGGGGAAGAAGGTTATTTTCGTGAATGCCTTATTTACTTCGCATATCGAGGGCGTCTCGCCACTAGAGTCTTTAGAGGTGCTTAATTTTTTGTATCGGCATTGTGTATTACCGGAGTACACCTGCCGCTTCAATTGGGCGCTCGATAGTCTCGTCTTATGGGACAACCGAAGCACCCAGCACAAACCGGTCAATGACTTTTTGCCAGCAAGTCGGGCGCTGCACCGCGTCGTCAGTGAGGGTGATTTACCTTATTGATTTACGCGGTCTCGCAAAGGTAGGCTTCTACCTCGCGTTTCACCATTGGCGCAAATAGATACAGTGCGACCAAGTTCGGAAGTGCGATAAGGAAAATCATTGCATCCGAGAAGTCTAGGACGGCTTTGAGCTCTAAAACGCAGCCGAGTGCAAAGAAAGTCAAAAAGACCAACTGGAAGCCCAGCGTTCGCCATTTGCCCACGCCTACGAGGTAATTCCATGCCTGAAGTCCGTAGTACGACCAAGCCAGCGCGGTTGAAAACGCAAATAAGACTGCGGCGAAGGCTATGAGATAGGGCGACCATGGAATGTGGAACGCGAAGGCCGCAGAGGTAACCTCAATGCCCGATAGACCGCCGCTCATCAGTCCATTGGGCAGTGCCGTGGTCAGTATGACCAATGAGCTGAGCGTTAGGACCACAACAGTATCGATAAAAGGCTCGAGCAATCCCACAAAGCCCTCAGACGCGGGAGAACGAGTCTGGACAGCTGAATGTGCAATGGAGGCTGATCCCAGCCCGGCCTCATTGGAGAACAGTGCCCGTTGGAACCCCATGATGAGTGCGCCCAGTGCACCCCCTGCCATCGCATCCGATCCAAATGCGCTGGATACGGCTGTCGATATGGCCAAAGGAATGTTCTGCCAGCTAAAACTTATGATGACAAGACAGCCAATAATGTAGATACCCGCCATGAAGGGCACGATGTAAGCAGCCACTCGGGCGATCGAAGTGATACCGCCGATGATGACCAACCCCACGATGCCTGCCAGAACCAGTCCGAATAGCAGTGAGTAGTCGGCTAAAAAGCTAGTCTCCCCACCAGTGATGACGAGCATTTGCTGATAGGCCTGATTGGATTGGAACATGTTCCCGACGCCAAAACAGCCAATGACCAGCGCGAGCGCGTAAATACCACCCAGGGTTCTCCCGATTCGTGGCCAATTGCGTTCTTTGAAATACCCATCGAGATAATACATGGGGCCGCCTGATACAGAGCCGTCCGCGTGCACTTGTCGATACTTAACGCCAAGGGTGCACTCGATCAGCTTTGTCGACATCGAGAGGAATCCTGCGACGAAAAGCCAGAAAGCCGCACCCGCGCCGCCCAAACTGATGGCCACAGCAACGCCACCAATATTGCCAACGCCGACAGTGCCTGAAATTGCCGTAGCTAACGCTCTGAAGTGACTGATTTCGCCGGCGGCTGATGGGTCTTTGAAGTCACCTCGCACATGACGAACTGCCAGCCAAAAGCCCCTGATATTGATGAATCGAAGGTAAAGGGTAAAAAAGAGCGCACCAATGGCGAGCCAAGCCACAACTAGCGGCACTTGTTGACCAAAGACTGGTACCGAAAAAAAGACAAAGGCAGAGAGTGCGCTTGCCAGCGGTGCCATGAAAGCATCGATCGATGCGGCCAACGTATCCATAGGGATTCCTTATTTTTTTGCTTAGCAACCCAGCGATTAGCTCACAACGTCTCGTGCTGCAGAGCTTAGGAACAGCGGTTTAACTGCGAATTCGAATTTCGCGTGCCGCGCCGAGTGCGATACCAAGGCCAATCCAAACGGCTTCATTGGTCAACACGTAGAGCACCACGCCAAAGACCAGGCCAATACCAATGGACATTCCTTGAGGGCGGCTTGGTTTATTGTTTTCCACGGTCATTTACTCACTTTTGGCAATGGAATTGCCCTTTCTCAGAGGTGTCCAGCCTGAGGAAGTGGTAACTTGTAGTCAAGTCGCCATCCCGAGCGAGCGGAGTAGAGGGGGCAAATGAGCTTTAAAGAGACCTGTATCAAGGTCATGGCCTGGCTTAACTTTGGGCTGGCACTAGCCGGTTTAGCAAAGTTTTTGCCTATCGGCTATCTGTTGGTACTGTCGCTCTGGGAACCGATCGACCCAGCGGCTTATCAATGGTCGATCGACTTAATTTCCGATACGCACCTAATCGTCCTGGTCTGGTGTGTTGCGCTTGTCATTATCAAAGCACTTAGCGGTCACATCATCGTCAGGCCCTGGCGCCCCTCATCATTCTAAAAAGCCCATGACAACGCCTCTCAACCCGCGGTGGGCTGAGGCTTGCGAACCCTGCGGCATGGCTGTTGTAACTTGGGTTTACTTCTGAGCGTAAGAGGCGGCCCCTAGAAAGTGCAGCGAGACGTAGGGTTCGTCACCTACCACCCAGCTATCGTGTGGTGACGGGGGTACGTAAAACACATCGCCCGGGTGCATCTCAACGATCTCACCATTGGCCATGGCGGCGGTAGCGCAACCTGAGATCACCATTCCCGCGTGCTCAACATGGCAATGCAATCCACCCAATGCGGCGCCAACGTCCTCTGACCACCGCCAGCCGGGTTGATAGGTGGCGCGTCCAATGGTCATTCCTCCAATTTCAAGCAGCTTGAAGGTGCCCTTATCAAAGGTTCTGAGTTCATCGGGATTATCGAACCGCTTCAATATGACCTCGGTATCCAACATCTCGCAATCACCTCTCGTGCACTGGATGTCCGTTTTATGCCGGACGAAGTATAGGTATCAGCCAGTTATCTGCATTGGTAAAGATACCATCAGGTCCGATTTAAAGTAGGGGGACGCATCGTGGAAACATACATCGCTGCTGCTCTAGTTCTATCCATCACGACGCTGCTATATGCCCGAGTAGGTTTTGCAAATATCGCCAACAGCTACCGGATGTGGTTCGAGGACGGGTATTGGTTCAACTACAACGTCGTTGAGGCCTTAGCTTGGCTAGTGATGCAGTAATTTTGCCCGGTCTCGTCTGGCAAAAGGAGATATGGGAGCTGCGCATTGTGACCCTGCTGACATCGGCTCTTCTCATTTGGGTTTTTGAGCGCAAGCTATTACCAACGACTGTGATTTTTAACAAACTGTGGATTGGGCTGTCGGCGGTCGTGATCGTCCCTAATCTGGTTTCGTATGCCGCCACGTCGCGGTAACCTGTTTCAAACATAACTCAGTCAGACTACAAGCTACCTATTTTGTAGCTTTCGGTGCTTGTTCTTCTAGCAATTCAGCGGGTACGAGCTATATTTTCGCCATGATGAGATATATCAGTAAATGACTTCTCTCAGTCGCTTCCGCCGTTGGTTAGTTGTGGTACCGCTGACGCTGCTCGCAGTATTAGTGTGGGACGTTACGTCTCGTCTGCTTGACGCTGAGCAGACCGCTCAAGAGCAGTTTGTTCGCGGCTTTGAGGTTGATGCATCGCGCCGAGAGGGTATGCGTGACCTTTTAGGCCGCGATGTGCGTGCGGCAGTGATGTATGCACTCCATAATATCTCGGGCATGCAAACTCTTCAGACCAACGCAGAGCGTGCAGATCGTCTGATAGCTGCGTTTGAGCAAGTCGGCTTCGTTTTGCGAAATTCGCGCTATGGCTTTGTGCAGGTTTATCTCATTGAAGAAACGCCTGAGGGTAATTTAGCTTTGCGCGGCCGATTTCCTACCGCAATAGACGTTGGCGAAATTGATGTGAGTGACACGCCACTTTTCTCACACGTCGATCGTGAAAATGTAGAGCTGTTTCGCCAGTACTACCATATCCACAATGCAGAATCGGACCCATTACTCCTGATTTCTGACGCACAGCCCGTGCTTGTGAATACGCGATTGATTGTAGAGGGTGAGGAGGGACTGTCATCATGGTATCTGTCCATCCGTGCAGGTTTAAGCGATATCCACGAAAGCATTGATCTTGTCGGTCAGCAAATGGCTGGTGGCGTCACCCCAATGCGTATCATTAGTTTTGATGCGGAGTCCGACACTTGTGTGACAGTATGGGAGGTGGGTAAAGGTGCTCTAGCGTGTGACGATAAGTTTTTTGTGGAGCCCGTTGCTTACAGGACAGAGTTTGATACAGAGCGTTCTGTTGAATTGACCTATAGTATCTACCAGCCCACCGAGGCGTACAGGCAGTTCCGTTCAGCCCCCTCAATCTCGCTACCCGCATGGCGTTCCTTTTTACCGGCGGTGCTTGCCCTAGTCCTATTGTTGACGACTATTAGTTACCTGAGATACCGCAGTCAAAGTGAGGGTCTCATGAGCTCTTTCACACGCTCGTTATCTGACAAAGACTCGCTCAATTCCTCAATCCATGAGGTCCTGTCTTCGCATTTGGAGATCATGAGTCGTTTCGCGTACGCCATGCGCCAAAAAGATGTTCAAGGTGAGGAGCGCCGATATTTTGATATCGCCATTAGCGAATTCTTGGAAGCGAGTCTAAGCCTGAATACGCTCATTCTTGAGCGACCCCCTGTTACCCCTGAGAACAATGACAGTGTTCAAGAGGTTGATTTGAAGGAGTTAACCGAGCTGGCGCAAATGGCGCTTGAAGTGGCTACGGTAGATACAGCACTTGAAACGAAGTTTTTTGTGCCCGAAGACTTCCCTGCAACGATTCCCGGTTACGCCTACAGCGTCCAAACCGCGGTTGTCGCTGCGATCAATTTATCCGCACAAGGGACAGAAGAGGGGCGCATTGAGGTGTCGCTCTGGGTCGATTCCAAAGGATCGAGCCCTTGCCTGTACTTGCGAGTAAATGACACGGGTGTGGGCTGGGGTGATATCAGCGAAAATAGTGATTCGCGCGCCATGACCGACGATAACATTGCGTTGAGGGCCCTCGTCTCGTGTTTGAAGTTCTCGGGCACAACACTCGAGCGTCAGTCGGAGACAGATCTTGGGAATGAGTACGTTCTCAAGCTCTGCGATGGCGGTGAGGGATTAGCGGTTTAGGTATTCTATCTGCCCTGGACTGAGGCCCCAAATCTGGCAATGAACCAGCCTATCTATTGGGCTGTAGGCGCACTGTTAGCTAACTTAGGTATGCAAGAAGTGCCCACCTTCTCGATTTTTCAGTAAATATGCTCGCCTTGGACGCAGGCAGCGGGCGCACATGTTAAAC
>CABYVD010000036.1:0-17989 GCA_902522335.1 Halieaceae bacterium
TATTGCCGCTGTTATTTACCGCTTACTGCTCTTAAATTGGAACTGTATAACTCTGTTTTTATGAATCTTTTCTCTTAACCCTGGCGCAAGCTGAGAGATTACACCGGACTGAGTACCGAGCCCCCGTCCACCACGAGCGATGCGCCATTGACGTACGAACCTGCGCCGCTGACGAGCAGTAGCAGAGGACCCGTCAATTCATGGTACTCGCCCGTCCGCTGCGGCACGAGCCGCTGTATGTAGGCTCGGCCTTGCTCTGTCGCAAACTCCTTTTCGTTGATCGCCGTTTCGAAGTAGCCTGGACATAGAGAATTCACGCGGACCCCCGAGCGTGCGAGTTCAAGCGCCATATTTTTAGTGAGCTGATCTATCGCGACTTTTGATACGTTGTAATCGGCTTTATGAGTACCGGACACATGGCTGTAAATAGACCCTGTATTCACAATATTGCCACTACGCTGCTGCTTCATGCGTCGCGCCGCCGCTTGGGCAACGCGCCATGCACCAGTGAGGTTGACGTCGAGAACGGGGGCCCAATCGTCTTCTGTCGCGTCGACAAACCGCAGGGGTGGATTGGCGATACCTGCGTTATTTACGAGGATATCGAGCTGAGAAAACTGTGCATCAAAGGTCTCAAACGCGTCCCGCACGCTTTCCCGTGACGTGACATCCATGGTGATGGCGTCTGCCTTCCCGCCCTGATCGCGCAGCATTTGTACCAACGACGTCAACTTATCTGAACGTCGAGCGGCAACCACAACATGCGCACCTGCGCCCGACAGCACCTGAGCGAAGTGCTCACCCAGTCCGCTCGATGCGCCTGAGATCAGTGCGATACGCCCCTTTAACGAAAATAAGCTCTCAAAATCAATGCGGTGTGCCATGGCATTTCCATTCAACGTTGCTCTTTGGCCCTCTTTTATAGAAAGCGTGTTTTATAGAAAGCGTGTCTCGTTGACGCGCTTCCAAAGTCGCAAAAACAGTCTGTCAGCCGCAGCTTCAGCGGCAAAACCCATCTTTTCTGCCAATTTTTGCTTGCGCTTATATCGGACTTCAATAAGGTCTCGATCCTTAGCTAGCCGCTGCAGATATCCATCTGAGGTCGATATTTCGTCAATCAGCCCAACCTCGATGGCGTGTTGGCCATACCAAACTTCACCCGTAGAAATCTTTTCAATATCAATGCCTTGCCGATTATCCGAGACAAACTGCTTAAACAGGCCATGAGTATCTTCTAATTCGGATTCAAACTTGCGGCGACCCTTATCGGTATTCTCAGCAAACATAGTGATGGTGCGCTTGAACTCGCCAGCAGTGAACTGCTCAACATCGACATCATTTTTCTTCAGCAATCGATGAAAATTAGGCATCTGGGCGACGACGCCAATGGAACCAAGCACAGCAAACGGCGCAGCCAAGATGCGGTCACCCACACATGCCATCATATAGCCTCCGCTAGCAGCTACTTTGTCCACGGCGATGACCAGTGTCACGCCCGCTTCTTTGATTCGGCTGAGTTGGCTCGCAGCAAGCCCGTAGCCATGGACGACACCGCCGGGGCTCTCCAGCCTCAACAAAACCTCGTCACCGGCTTGCGCATTCGGAAGCACCGCCGATATTTCTTCGCGTAAGGCTTCTACTTGCGAGGCCATCATGTCGCCCTCAAAACTTAGTACGAAGGTGCGCGGCCGTTCGCTCGGTATATCGTTTGGGCTATCAGCCGCTTTGCCAACTTCTTTGGCACGTGCCTTATCCGTCTTCGCACGTTCTTTTTCAGCCTTTTTGTCTAATTTCGCGCGCGCTTTCGCGACTTCGTCAGTGTCAGATAGTTCTCTGATAGCCGCGGTATATCCATCGAATCGATCATTGATCGATCGCACTTCGATAAAACCTTCGTCTGTACCCTTACTTTTTTGCCCGGCACTGGCGGCAATCATCATAATGATGGCGACAATGCCCAACACAATGAGAAGGGTTTGTGCAGCGAACAGGCCTAATTCGTATAAAAATTCCAAAAGATACCCTTTTACTAATTGGATGCCGAGTCCGGCAATGAAGTTAAGACAATGATTTTAAAAACCCATTAATGAGCTGTCCTGCTATTGAGAACGGGGGCGGTACAGGTGGTAAATTGTCGGCCGTGCACCAGATCGCCTCATCAATTTCCTCGGGGTCGATATTAATATCCCCGCTGCGCCATTTTGCCGTGAATCCCAGCATCAATTGCCCCGGGAATGGCCACGGTTGAGAGCCGTGGTACTGAATGTCATCCACCTCTACCCCAACCTCTTCCATCACCTCGCGTTGCACTGCTTGTTCGCAAGTTTCCCCCGGCTCCACAAAGCCTGCGAGGCAGCTGTAGAAACGTCGGTTAGCACCGGCTCCCGCTGCCAGCAACAGTTCCTCATCGCGCGTCACGAGCACGATCACACACGGTGATAGCCGCGGATAAACACTCAAACCGCAGGACTCGCAGGCGCGGCTCTGACCTTTGTCCGCCAGCGACGTCTCCTTACCACAGCGACCACAATAGCGATGATCTCTCTCCCAGCACAGCAGTTGATACGCCCTGCCAATAACATCAAATTGCTCGCCAGCAATCCGGCCGATCAGAGCAAATAGGTTACCGCTGGTGTACTTCATCACGTCCATATTGGCTGTCTCTACCGTGCAGGCAAATACGGGTTTGTCATCAAGAAAGCCGACAGGTGTGATATCGGTCACCTTTGGAAAGTCGCTCATCAACTGACCGAGCGGAATAGGCGCTCCAGGCGACCCCATCAGCGCGCTCACTAAATGGCGTCCCTGGAATGGCCATACCAGGTCGGTAGCCGAAGCGGTCGACGTGGGACGCGTAAAATTCAACATACTGACTCTCCTTGAAGGGACATACTAGGGGGCCATACCAGCCTGCTCAAGCAATCAGCGAACTGATCGACAGTTAGGTAGAAAACGTCTTTTATTTCTTAGTTTGCTTCGTATAACCTGAACGCACCACATACACGTCCACTCGCTGCCACAATGCGTATAGCAACGGGCGTTCTGGGCGATCACATTACAGCATATAAGGACAACGTTGTATGAACACTGCGGTAGCTAATCCTTACTGGCAAAACTTCCTTGGGGCCTCCCCTGATTGGTACAAAAAAACCATCATTGCTTTTTTGATCATTAACCCGATCTTGCTCTACGTGGCGGGACCTTTTGTCACCGGTTGGGTGCTGATTGGGCAGTTCATATTCACACTTGCCCTTGCCCTGCAGTGCTATCCCCTGCAACCTGGCGGCCTGCTCGCGATCGAGGCCATCGCAATTGGTATGGCGGACCCACAGACGGTCTTTCACGAGGCAGAAGCCAACTTTGAAGTGATTTTGCTGCTGATGTTCATGGTTGCGGGCATCTACTTCATGAAAGAGCTATTGCTCTTCATCTTTACCAAAATTTTGCTCCGAGTTAGATCTAAAAAGCTGTTATCAGTCCTGTTCTCGTTTGTTGCAGCGGTCCTATCGGCATTCTTGGACGCTCTTACAGTAACCGCGGTACTCATTAGCGTTGGTGTTGGCTTCTTTACCGTTTATCACAAGGTGGCGTCTGGCACTGACTTAGATGACTCGCAACACGACCACACGACCGACGATGCAGTCAAAGCGGAAAATGAGGAGAATCTCGAGCAGTTCAGGGCCTTTTTGCGAAGTCTCCTGATGCATGGCGCGGTAGGTACGGCGCTCGGTGGTGTCTGCACGCTTGTTGGCGAACCTCAAAACCTCCTGATTGCGACGGTTGCTGGATGGGAATTCATGGAGTTCTTTTGGCTGATGGCACCCATCACAATGCCTGTGCTCGTAGCTGGGTTACTGACCTGCCTCTTCCTTGAGCAAATCAAAATTTTGGGTTACGGGACAGAGCTTCCTCCAAAGGTCCGCTCGGTTCTAGAGGACTTTCAGGCTCAGGAGAATGCAAAAGCGACGCCCGCATCCAACGCACGGCTGGTCATACAGGCGTTGGTAGCCATCGTTCTCGTGATCGGCCTTGCGCTGCACCTAGCGGCGGTTGGTCTGATTGGTCTCATGATTATCGTGCTGCTAACTGCGTTTAACGGCATCGTAGAAGAGCACAAGTTGGGACATGCATTTGAAGAAGCACTCCCCTTCACAGCCCTGCTAGTCGTGTTCTTTGCCATTGTGGCAGTCATTCACGAACAACACCTGTTCTCGCCGGTCATCGAGGCGGTATTGGAAATGGAGAGCAGTATCAGGCCCGCCATGTTCTTCCTTGCGAACGGTATTTTGTCGATGATCTCGGATAACGTCTTTGTTGCAACCGTTTACATCGGCGAGGTCAAAACAGCATTGGATAACGGTGTAATAACGCGCGCGGAGTTCGATCAGCTGGCAGTTGCCATTAACACAGGGACCAACCTGCCTTCTGTAGCGACACCCAACGGACAAGCAGCATTCCTGTTCCTTTTGACCTCAGCGCTTGCGCCGCTGATTCGTCTCTCCTATGGGCGTATGGTTGTAATGGCCCTGCCCTACACCATCGTACTAACTGCCGTAGGTCTGACTGCCGTCGTTTATACGCTCTGAAAAGTCGGTAGTGTGGCGGCAGCGACGCCACACTACCCCGTTTTCAGCAATCTCCGATAACTTATCTAGACGAGCCTCATGGGCTTGCGCCTCGTCGTCTGTCGCAGAAATGACCTTCAACTTGGGCCTGTCGGTTGCCAGCCGCCGAATCGCGCCTGCACTGCCTGCGGTCGATCCGGTCACATCGTCATCTGCGGATAGGCCAAGCGCGGTCTGCCCACCTGTCATCAGCAGATAAACGTCAGCCAGAATCTCAGCATCAAGCAACGCGCCATGCAAAGTTCGGTTGCTGTTATCGACGGCGTAACGCTGGCACAGCGCATCCAGATTATTTCGCTGTCCCGGATGTTTTGCCCTGGCCAACTGCAGGCTGTCAGTGATCTTAAATTCAGACGCAACAAGTCGAGCGTCCGCATCTATTAGCTTAAGTTCAGCATCGATAAAGCCGACATCGAAGGGCGCGTTGTGGATGATCAGCTCGGCGCCCCGAATGAAGTCCATAAATTCATCCGCAACGCGCGAAAAAACGGGCTTATCGGCCAAGAATTCTTCAGTAATGCCGTGAACTTCCAGTGCGCCTTGATCAATGGCGCGCTCCGGCTTGATGTACTGGTGGTAATGGCGACCGGTAAGCTTCCGATCCACGATCTCAACACAGCCAATTTCAATGATCCTATGACCTTGGCTTACTTCAAGCCCCGTTGTTTCCGTGTCCAGTATTACCTGACGCATGCTAACTAGCTCCTAATTCGTCCATCGCTAAGTTCGCCAACCCATCAGCGCGCTCATTTTCAGGGTGCCCTGCATGTCCTTTCACCCACCGCCAATCAACCTGATGCCTCAGACACTCAGTATCCAGTCTTTCCCATAGATCTTTATTTTTAACCGGCTTTTTGGCGGCCGTCTTCCAGCCATTGGCTTTCCAATTACGAATCCAGCGAGTGATACCGTCTTTGACGTAGGTGGAGTCTGTCGTGAGGACAACCGCACACGGTTCGGTCATTGCCTCCAGGGCGCTGATCGCTGCAAGCAACTCCATTCGGTTATTGGTTGTATTCTCCTCCGAGCCCATAAGCTCCCGTTCGTGGCCGTCAAACCGGAGCACCGCCCCCCATCCGCCAGGCCCCGGGTTGCCACGGCAGCCCCCGTCAGTGAAGACCTCAACTGTTTTCATTTAGAGGGTTATTTCCAGAGCGCTGATGCGTCTCGGCCCCGACAGCCGGTCTCGCCACAGGAATAGGCACAAGGCGAGGTCGCACGCGCCGGCGCTGAAGTCCTTTAATACCTGCACCCACTTGCTTCTTCGCATGCACAACGAATGCACCACCCATGGGTATGCGGTGGTCAATCAGCCAATCGTCTAGCCGAGCCATCCAGCGGAACAGAGCACCTTTACCAATAGGCCTTAACACAAGTTTATGCTTGGGTTTGTCGACCTGAAAATTCAACAGTGATAGCCAGTCCATCAACTTCGGTATTCGCTCCAGTTGGAGGTCACGCCATTTTCGAGGCGAAATAAATCGAGCCATTAACCAGCCCAATCCAAAAAAGCTTTCCGGATTGAAGCCCACAATGATCACATTACCGTTGGGAACAAGTACGCGGTGAATTTCCCTTAGCACCTGGTGAGGCTCGCCTGCGACCTCAAGACTATGGAACACAACGACCGTATCAATCGTTTCAGTACCAAAAGGTAGCCACTCATCGGTGCAAACGACGCTTTGCGCGCCTTCAACCAGAGCGCCATCAGCAGAGGCCACTAGTTTGTTTTGTGAATGGGCGACATCTTTGATTGATAGATCGGGTGGCACACCCAGAAATAGCGTGTGATAGCCAAATAAGCGCTCAAGCTGGCTATCTAGCTCATCAACCACTTGCTGTCGCAACCGACGACCCACAGGCGCCGACGTGTACCACTCGTGTAAATGGTCTCGTGTCGTGATGTGGTGCTTTTTGGTGGCTTGATTTCCCATGTACCAAGGGTATCGTTTCACGAGTTGACTGCAAATAGCTTAGGTAACGAGAAATCCTATGAATATCACCCCCATCCCTGCATTTTCCGACAACTACATCTGGATGATCGTTCGTGAAGGCCGAGCCGCGGTAGTAGACCCGGGCGATCCAACGCCGGTACTTAAGACTCTAGAGGAGCAAGGCCTAGTACTCGATACCATCATCATTACCCATCATCACTTTGATCACACAGGCGGTGTCAGCGCGCTGAAAAGCGCTACTGGATGTCGGGTTATTGGTCCCAATAACCCCAAAATTGCGGACATCGACGAGACAATGACTGAAGGGGCTCAGGTCACGGTTCTTGGGTATGGATTCGAGGTCATGGAAGTGCCGGGGCACACCCTTGATCACATTGCCTATTACAACGCAGAGGATGGGACCTTGTTTTGTGGTGATACCTTGTTCGTGGGCGGCTGCGGTCGGGTATTTGAAGGCACCTTGCCCATGATGCAGCAGTCGTTGGCTAAATTGAGCCATCTACCCAGCAAGACCGAGGTCTACTGCACACACGAGTACACCATGGCTAATCTCAGCTTTGCTCGCAAAGTTGAACCTTCGAATACCGATTTAATGTCCCATATTCTGACCTGCGAGCGAAAGCGTGACAGCGATGTACCCACAGTGCCTTCGACCATCGGACAAGAACTACTCATTAATCCCTTTCTCCGCTGGTCCTCCCCCGCCATCATCGCTCAGCTAAAACAGGAAGGACGTCATACCGGCGATTCGCCCGCTGATGTTTTTGGTGCGGTTAGAGGCTGGAAAGACGAAGGCTAAAACGCCTTAACGAACACAAAAAACCAACCATATCGCAGAAGCTATGAGTGGTTGGAGCGCTACTCCTGAACTGCTCGAGCAGCGTTAGCCTGAGGGGCTCGGAACCGATGGGCTCGGTGAGGAGATAGCCTAGTGCAAAAGTTAAACGATAGAGGCTGTTCCTGAACTGTTACCGCAAATTGCTCGGAGCAAAAGAAAAGTTTCATGGGTCTTATTGTGGATGGGCAGTGGGTCGACGAGTGGTACGACACGGAGAAATCAGGCGGTCGCTTCGAGCGTTAAAATAGTGCTTTTCGTCATTGGATTGGTTCTGATGACGGCCGATTTGCTGCCGAATCCAGGCGCTACCATTTATATGTTTCCCTTGCCTGTCCGTGGGCTCACCGAACATTAATCTTCCGGTCAATCAAGCGACTGGAAGCATATATTTCAGTCAGTGTGGTCGATCCCCTCACGTTGTCAGAGGGTTGGGTTTTCTCTGAGCCAGAACCTCTTATGGGATGCATGCGCATGTATGAGGTCTACCTTGCGGCGGATGCGCTTTACGAGGGTCGAGTAACCGTCCCAGTAACATGAGACAAGAAGCTGGGAACCATCGTCAACAATGAAAGCGCTGAGATCATCAGAATGTTGAATTCTCAATTCAACGACTTAACGGGTGGTACACAGGATTTTTGTCCAGCGCGACATAGATCAGAGATCGATGCCATAAACGATCAGATTTACCACGATATCAACAATGGCGTTTACAAAACTGGCTTCGCTACAACCCAGGTAGTTTATGAAGAGGAATATTTGAGGGTGTTTGCCGTCTTGGATTGGCTTGAAGAGCGACTTACACAACGAACTTTCTTGCTTGGTGATAACGTCACAGAGGTAGATTGGCGTCTTTTCACAACGCTGGTGAGGTTTGATTCGGTTTGTCACGGGCACTTCAAATTAAACCGGCAAAAGCTCAGTGAATTTCCGACTATTTCCGACTATTTCCGACTATATAGAGTGCCTTACAGCTGTTCCGGGTGTATCAGAGACGATTAACCAAGATCACATCAAAGCCCATTATTACAGCAGTCATACGAGCATCAATCCGACGGGTATCGTACCCTTAGGCCCGGCTTAGACCTTAACTTCGTGCAGCTTTGCTAACGCTGAGAAATAAAGTGCTACGCGGGTATCCACCACATCCGGGTGATGATACTGGTCGTAGCGCTGCATCGCAGATTGATATCGTAGTAATTGATCTCGATATCGAGCCGCCTCTTTGTTAAAAAAATCAGTGTGTGATGCGTCATCGGCAGGACGACTTGTTTTGTAATCAATAATCCAGCGAATTCCCTTTTGGGCATCGATGAACGTACGATCAATCACAAGTTGCTTTTGAGTCTCTGCCACGAAAAGGGAGAGCTCTGACTGTGCGTCGTGGTGATGGGCCGATAGCACCCAGCGGCCCATCTCGTCACCAAGCACACGATTCACATCGATAATCAGTAAATTCAGCTCCTCTGCGATATCAGCACTGGGACTTGAAAGCTCAGTCAACTGAAATTTCATGGCTCGCGATATTGAGACAGGACATTCACTTGGGAGTGGGTCTTGGAGCGCCAGTAACTCTAGCCCACGGTGCAACGCTGTTCCGTAGCGCCTACTCCGCAGATTTCCTGACCTCAATGCAGATGCAGACGATGCCTCGACTGTTTCGCTTAAGAGCCTGTCCTGTGTTTCAACCACCCGCAGCAACTGGCTATACCCCTGCTCTGCCACAACCTTACTTTGACTCTCGCCTGGTGGATGAAATTGAACCTGAGGGGCTGCGGCGCAGAAATTAGACCAAAAGCTGCCGGTATTTCTGGGTGGCCACTGAGACTCGGACGACAACGTAGCAGTCACAGTGCAACTCTCGCGTGCGCGGGTAATCCCGACATAGTAGAGGCGAATGAGTTCTTGGGCTTCCTTACGCTTGTTAACAAACCCTAGATAGTCGTAAAGCGTATTTTCTGCGTCGGATGCAGGCCGCGCGGCAATCAAAAGCCCGTTTTGCTCATCCCGATTCCACCGCAACAGGGGTTTTTGACTAGATCGACCGGGTTTCCCTGCGCCCACGATAAAAACATGATCAAACTCGAGTCCCTTGCTCCGGTGCAAGGTCATCAACTCGACACGCGCTGTAGTCGACTCAATGGTCGCGTGTTTTGTTTCTAGCCAGGTAACTAAACGGTCGGCGTCTAAACCCGCCCCCTCTGTTTCTTGATCTCTTAATTGGTGGTAAAAGGCGCGAATGTCCGGCTCTTCTTCTGTTGGCAAGATGAGATCCCCACCGAGGCGTTTCCAGGTTTCCTCGACCCAGTTAACCAGGTTAAGACGATCACGCTTGCCCTCAGCCCATAGGAGTGCTGTCAGGGCAAACACGCTACGCTTCCGGCCATCCGCGGATAACTCAACGCTGCCGTCTGCTATTTTCTCAACCGAAGCTGCCAGCGAGAATCGAGTCAATACGAGGGTCAGTAAGCCTAGGTCTTTTAGCGTTAAGCCCACCATTGGACTGCGCAATAAAGCAATCAGTGCGACGGTATCGGCTGGATTGGCTAAATAACGGGTTAACGATACCAGGTCCATGACCGCCGCTCTGCGGGAGAACGAGGTGAGGTCGGAACCGACGATGTCTATCCCATTATCGCGCAACATTCGGGATATCGGCTCAAGCGAGGAGCGAGTTCTTGCTAGCACACCAATGGTGCTTTCGCTCGATTGACCTAGCAGCTCGCAGATTTGCGAAAATACAAAGTTTGTCTCCCGTGCTTGATCATCTGGAAAATTATGAATCGCGACTGCCTGCTCAAGACCTGCAGATCGCGTCGCTTCTGCCATGGTCATGGGCACAACGCCAAGTCGGCGATCCCCATACTTTGGGACAATCGAGGAAAACTGTCGGTTCACCCAGTCAATCACGCCTGCTTGAGAGCGAAAGTTGCGCGCCAATGATCTGTCGTTAAGTTGAACTCCCGCGATTCCCTCCTCCCGTGCTCGGAGAAAGAGACCCACGTCTGCATATCGGAACCCATAAATACTCTGCATTGCATCACCCACGATAAATAACGTGCGCGGATGCCCGGGGTTAATGTGATTGTGCTCAGACCAACCCCGGCAAAGTTTTTCAAGCAATCGGTATTGACCCTGAGAGGTATCCTGAAACTCATCCACAAGAATGTGCGTTAGTTGATAGTCGAGCCGAAGCGCAAGGTCTGTGGGCTCTTCATCAGTTCCAAGCGCCGCTTCAGCTGACATCGCAATGTGGGTGTGATCAACCACACCTCTCGATCGAAAAACCGTCAGCAATTGAGCTGCAAGGGTCGGTAACACGCGGGATAAGTGAAGCACCCCTTGCCACCCTCGAGCATCGCTTGTCGTGCTGGGTAAATAGGCGATTTCTATCAGCAAATCCAACCAGTCTGTCCGCTCCTCAAGCTCCCAAATAAGCCCCAGTGCATCGTTTTTCGCTGTTTGATCAACCTTGGCCTGAAAGCCGTTATTTTTATCGAGGCGTTTTCTGGGTTTTTCCTCACCTGTAAGAATCCAACGCACTACCCATTGCCAACTACGTAGCTGAGCCGGTTCGTTACTGAGGTGAATAGGCGCTACCGGGATATCAACTTTTTGAGGCTCCACCAGTCCACACTCTACATAAGCCTTTAAACGGCCCACAGCGGCGTTTGCCTGTTGTTCAAGATCGTGCAGCCAGTGAGCGTCGATCGTCTCTGTAAGGACTGACAGGCGCTCAGAGATGACTGTCTGAACGGTTGCAGTGAGTCGCTGGCTAGCCCCCTCAGGATCGTTATGTTGCCCCAACTCTGGTAACCAATCAGCTCGACGACCCAATAACTCGATGAGCAATTCAGAGCAGCGCTGCCAATTGTTATCCATACTCAGCAGTAATTGGCGCAGCGCCTCGCCCCGACTCGACTCCTCGCCAAGGAGCTCGTATAGCCCAGACGTCGCTTTCTGATAAAGCGGCAGCACATCATCTGTCACGGTGATTCCACCGCCAAGCCCACTCAATACGGGCATGACATGGTTTAATTGCGCCGCTAGTCCGTCAATCGTACGGATGTTCAAGCTCTCTGCAGTCAATCTCCAATTTATGGCCCTCGAATGCGCCAAGACTGCATCTGCTAGTGACCTGGTTCGTGCCTCATGCTCATTCTCTGCCTGAATACCCTGCTTAGCTGCGTCCAGTGCCTCCATCACACGCTCACGCATCTCTGCCGCTGCTTTACGAGTAAATGTAATCGCCAGTACCTGCTCTGGACGCTCAACGGTGACAAGCAATGCAAGAACCCGCTGTGTGAGTAGGCTTGTCTTACCAGAACCCGCCGGCGCAGTGACACAAAAGCTTTTTGTGGTATCTAAGACCTCATGACGGACGGCTGCGTCACTCACCCGACATGTCCTCTTCAGCATCCCAATCGGACACTGCATGAGCCCGGCAAATGGCAGCGTAGTGACAATAACGGCACGCACTGGGTGATGGGGTCGGTGTGCCGCTGCCATTAACAAAAGCGCTTACCAAAGACCTCAGATCGACGAGCCACTGATCTTTCAAGCCAGCTAATTCGCTCACACCAGCGCGATCCATGGCTTTTTTACTTTTCTTATCAGCATCATCAAGACCAATGTCGGCGCCCAGCGTCAAGTAGCCGGGCTCGTTTATTGATACTTGGCCAATGGCGATTGTTTCCACGTCGGTGATGACCTGGCTGTAGCACGGAAGTTGAGGTGACTTTAAGGGGCTTTGCGACCAATCTATCGCCGACTGTCCGGCGCTTGATTTGTAGTCGATGACAATCCGCTGTCCGTTACTAAGGCGGTCCACTCGGTCGACTTTCAGCGATAGATTAAGCCCGTCACAATCCCATTCGAGGGATTCTTCACTTAACTCCACCGTGAAACTTATATCTCTGCTGCCTTCAACCTCGAGCCAAGCCGCCAAAATGTCAATCAGTCTCTGACGCTCCAAGTCCAGTGTAGACAGCCCTACTCTCTCTCTGACTGGTGCTTTCAAACCCCTGGCAGCCTCATCAGCCGCCGCCTCGATAAGCACCTCACGATCCACTGCCGTTAATAAGTTGATCTGATCACTGGTTCTCAACGAGCTAAACAAGTGCTTGAGCCCCTCGTGAAGCACGCCACCTCGCTCGCCGGGTGTAAGTCCTTCTGCTTCACCCTCCAAAGGCCTGATACCCAGTTTGTGATTAAGGTGTGCTTTCAACGGGCAAGACGCTTGTTGTTCGAGAAGCGATACCCCCCCTGCTTGCTGGTTGGGAAGATTCGTGGCCAAACCTACCGAATCATCAATCGATTCAAGAGGCACAACGATACCTTTGTCACCTCGAGCCTGACTGGGTGCCTCATCACAGCTCAGGGCGCAAAACCGGCTGGCTAGTTTTGCCGCGCCATCTGAGACTCGGTGATACGAACACGACACCTCGCCTACCGAATTCAGTTGCCCAATCAGTCTCGCTGTAACCTTATCGTGAGTCTCCTCATCAATCTTGCTAATCTGATAAGCTCGACAGATCTCCCAGGGAATAAAACTCAACAAACTGGGCTTGGACGGCAAAGATTCGGAGGTCGCTCCAACTATTCGGATAGCTTCAAAAGGCAAACCCGAAGTGTCGGCGAGACTCATTACCTGTAGCTTCCCCACGTCCGTCTGTGGTTGAAAAAGCTTCTCGGATAGCACTGAGCGTAGACGCGAAATGAAAAGGGTTAGCGGGTACGGCTCATTATCGAGTGAATTGGCCTCGATCTCATCAAATAGCCCATCAACCAACTCCAGCTGCTGATATTCCACGGAGTCCAATCCAGCGGCGGATGGCCAGCCTGCTGTCTGCAACAGAGCCGATACGCGGTCTCGCCATTTGCTGGCAGACAAGCGCACTGATGACAACCTGTCAACGCGAGCTGCGGATAAGGCCGTCTCCAGAGGGCTTTTTGGCACCACCTTGCCCAGGGCTTCCAAGACATGCCGCAGTTCAAATGCGGCCCGTTTTGAGCTGAAAAGATGTGTAATAACCGTAGCTTTGTCATTCCGATCAGTGTTTAGCCAACCAAAAAACGGCGAACGGAGTAGCGCGATTAAATCAGCGCGCCCTAGATCTTGAACAATAAGGCCTAATAGCAAGAGAGCGTCACGAAACATAGGCACTTTGACAAGTTCTACGCCGCGACTGAAGTTAACTGGAAGATCGGTGAACACCTGATCCGAGCTGCCAAACAACTCACGCAACTCATGTTCTAACAGTGGCCTATCGCGCTGATAATCAGCGAGAACTATGGCGCTCGTCAGATTGTTCTCATGCTGGTGAAAGCCCCATTTCGCTGCCGCTGCTATCTCTGCCTCGCGAGTTGGGTGTCCCACCGTAGATATACCGCTCTCAATGGATTCAGAGTGAAACCAACGAGTTACCGTAAATCTGCTCGATAAAGCAGTCTCTACCGAGGGTACGGGCGTTTCTTCCGAGAGAAACCATACCTCGGAGTCGCGCTCTTTTTTCTCATTGGCTATCAGCTCAGGAAGGTCTTCAGGCATCACCCAGCCTTCGTGCTTTAAGCGAATATCCACTCGATCAAGCCACTTGAGGAAACATGCAGTATCCAATTCCGAGGCGAATGATGTGCGCACCTGCTCAGATGCCACAGGCACCCGATGATCCTTTAGCGATGCTCTGCATCTTGCCGCCAATGCTGCAGCAGCCTCAGGCTGCAACAAACTAAACGCATTGGTTTGTGGCTCATATCGCGAAATTACCTCTCGCCAGAGGGCCTCTACCTCTGAGTTAACTAGTAAACGTCTAGGGGTCTCGCTCGTCTCCGCCTGCTGCCGCCATTCCTGGCGAAGCCATGCGTCTAGGGAGAGAATTTTGGGAAAACGAGACACCGAGGAGCGGTTCAGAGCCGACTCGCTGACTAAATAGCGTGCTAAACGCTGTGTCGCTGTTATTACGGTGACGCCGCCGCCGACTGCGCTCGAAATAGCGGCGATATTCGGCAGGGGCGATACAGCTGTGATAGTCATGGGGATGTTATACAGCAAGGCTTGAGTCGATTAAATTGGGAATCATCCCGTCGTAATCATGACTACGCCACTTGTTCAGGGTATGCTCCGCTCTCATTTTTTCGAGCCCATAGAAGTAATGAGTCAATCAAGCATTCACAACGTCAATGTAGCGTCGCAGCAGGCCCTAACAGCACCTGCGGCACTTCGTGCATCTGTACCTGTTGATGATTCGATTTTCAGCTTTGTCAGAGAATCTCGCGAGGTTGTTAGCAACATTCTCGATCGCAAAGACCACCGTCTCATGGTCGTGGTGGGACCCTGCTCTATTCATGATCGTGACGCCGCAATAGACTACGCAGCTAAGCTCAAGACGTTGTCAGACGAGCTTAAGGATACGCTTTACATCATCATGCGTGTTTACTTCGAGAAACCCAGAACGACTATGGGGTGGAAAGGCTTGATTAACGATCCATCACTCGATGACTCTTTTGACATTGAGGCCGGTCTAAAGCTAGGAAGGACGCTCCTGCGTGACCTACTAGCGATGGGTTTACCGACCGCTACTGAGGCGCTCGACCCCATCACTCCGCAATACCTCCACGACCTAATCTGCTGGTCAGCCATTGGCGCTCGAACAACCGAGTCGCAGACTCACCGAGAGATGGCCAGTGGCCTCTCGTCAGCGGTTGGATTCAAAAATGGTACCGATGGGAGTCTAGATGTTGCGATTAATGCACTCAAATCAGTGCAACATCCACATCGCTTCCTTGGGATAAATTCTGAAGGTGTGGTTTCGATCTTTGAGACCCGTGGTAATCCTTATGGGCACGTTGTCCTTCGTGGCGGCAGTAATGGCCCCAACTACGACAGTGTTAATATTTCGAAATGTGAATCTGAACTCGCAAAAGCGAGTTTACCATCCAACATCATGGTTGATTGCAGTCACGCTAATTCGAGCAAGGATCACAACGTTCAGCCACTGGTGGCCCTTGATATTAGTAATCAAATATTGAAGGGTAACAAGTCGATTGTTGGAGTGATGCTAGAGAGTCATCTTAACGAGGGGCGTCAGGATATCCCCGCCGATTTGAGTGATCTGCAATACGGCGTGTCAGTCACCGACGCCTGTATGGATTGGGGAACTACGGAAAACAGCTTACGTGAGCTCGCTCAGACCTTGCAATCTACGCTAAGGCACCGACGAGACGCCTAATAATAGGCGTTACTTCGGTCTGTATGATCGGTCATATCCCGAACACCGGCCAACTCGGGAATCTGCTCGGTCAGCGTTTTCTCGACACCATCTTTGAGGGTGATGCTGACAGCACTGCAGCCCTGACACCCACCGCCGAAGCGCAGAATGGCAAAGTTATCTTCAGTGACCTCTACAAGTGAAACGTCACCGCCATGCGCGGCAAGCGAGGGATTTACCTCGTTGTAGAGCAAATAGTTGATGCGATCTTCAATGGGGCTATCTGCATCGACCCGCGGCATTTTAGCGTTAGGTGCTTTTATCGTGAGCTGCCCGCCCATTCGATCCTTTGCGTAATCAACAACAGCGTCTTCTAGGAAGGGAATACTCCGACTCTCGATCCATGCGTTGAAGTGCTCGAAATCATGCTGCTCATCAGTCGCCTGCATGTCACCTTCCCGACAGTAGGCTATGCAGGTCTCAGCCCGTGGTGTACCAGGATTATTTATAAAGACCCTAACGCCCAGCGCGTCCGCCTGCTTATCCAACAATTCTTTTAAATAAACTCGTGCTGATTCGGTGATGGTTACCATGAGTTTCTCCGTCTAGCTGTGTTAGGGTAACAGAAATCTCGTAAAAAAATTCTTACACTTACATTACGCATATGTAAAACTAGAATATGCATATAACGTAAACCGAACGCGACGATGTCATTAAAGTATAAACGGATCTTGCTGAGCACTCTCGCCGCAGCTTTTGGTGTTCAAAGTCAACAAAACCGCGCGACAGACTTTGAAGAAGGCAACGCCGGCTGGTTTATCCTGGCCGCCGTTATGTTTACGGTGGTGTTTATCTTCACCGTCTTAATAGTGGTAAACCTTGTTGTCTCTTAGGCGGGGAGGCCAGACAGCCACTCCACAACACTCAATACAACCACTGACACAATCACAACGGCAACAACCGCATCGGCCGTGCTGTCATCAAGATTACTTTTTGCCATAAATCCCCCAGAAAACAGGCAGTTATGAGGCAGACTTAAAGCGCTGCCTCGAGTTCAGGAAGAGCCGCAAACAAATCTGCTACAAGACCGTAATCCGCCACTTGGAAGATGGGTGCATCTTCGTCTTTGTTAATGGCCACAATCACCTTGCTGTCTTTCATACCGGCGAGATGCTGAATCGCACCAGAGATACCTACTGCAATATAGAGATCAGGTGCGACGATCTTACCCGTCTGACCAACCTGGTAGTCGTTGGGTACAAAGCCCGCATCGACCGCTGCTCGTGATGCACCTATGGCGGCATTTAACTTGTCGGCAATGCCTTCAAGCATTGAGAAGTTATCGCCATTTTGCATACCACGGCCACCTGAAATGACCACCGATGCTGAGGTAAGTTCAGGCCGATCGGACACCGCCACTTCTTCACCGATAAAGCTAGAAACACCAGCGTCATGAGCGCCATCAACTGCCTGCACTGACGCGCTGCCACCTTCAGCTGGTACCGCATCGAAAGCCGTGGTTCGGACGGTGATCACTTTCTTAGCATCCGAGCTTTTTACAGTAGCAATAACGTTGCCTGCGTAGATTGGGCGCTCAAAGGTATCGGCATCGATTACCGCCGTGATATCAGAAATCTGCGCCACGTCCAGCAAAGCAGCAACGCGAGGCATCACATTTTTGCCGTTGGCTGTGGCGGCAGCCAATACCGCATCATATCCCGCAGCAACATCTGCAACCGCGAGGCTCACATTTTCGGCGAGTTGGTTCTCATAAGCGGTGTTGTCAGCAAGCACTACCGAAGCCACACCAGGAACCGCTGCAGCTGCGTCAGCCGCTGCCTGACAGCCGCTACCAACAACCAATATGTCGATGTCGTCACCCAGCTGCTGCGCGGCCGCTACGGCATTCAATGTGGCTGCTTTGAGGGTTTGATTATCGTGTTCTGCAACAATTAACGTCTTCATGAGATCACCTTAGCTTCGTTCTTGAGCTTATCGACTAATTGCTCAACTGATTCAACTTTTATACCTGCTGACCTCTCCGCCGGTGGCTTAACACCCACTAAAGTCACATGCGACTGGATATCAACGCCTAGATCAGCCGGTGAAACAGTGTCTAAAGGCTTCTTTTTTGCCTTCATAATATTTGGCAAAGACGCATATCGAGGCTCGTTCAAACGAAGGTCGGTCGTTACTACCGCTGGGAGCTTAAGCTCAACCGTCTGCAGACCGCCATCAATTTCACGGGTTACCTGCACCGTACCTTCACCTACTTTCACTTCAGAAGCAAACGTTCCCTGCCCCATACCGGTCAGCGCAGCGAGCATCTGGCCTGTCTGGTTGTTATCACCATCGATAGACTGC
>CABYVD010000037.1:0-17402 GCA_902522335.1 Halieaceae bacterium
CAGGTGTGGGACTAGAAGTAGGTATGACCCTCACCATTGAGCCAGGTTTTTACCGGCCCGACGAGCTGGGTATTCGACACGAGAATCTCTGTGAGGTGGTATCTCGCGGTGATGGATGGTTGGGGCTTGAAAGCATGGCGTTTGTGCCCTTCAACCGTCAGTTGATCGATGTCGCTATGCTGACGATACCTGAAAAAGCTTGGATTGATGACTACCACCGGCAGATCCTTGAGCGGGTAAGCCCTCTCTTGGGCGATGATGACGTGATTGCTTGGCTTGAGGCGGCAACGAAGCCGCTAGCCGACCATTAGGTGGACGCGTCGATGAGTCTCTATAACTGTCATAACATAAGTAGCGCGAGAGTTAGTCGGTCGGAGTCACACAATGACGCAGCCTGATCCTATCCAAATTGTGCAATGCCACGCCTGCGGCGAGGTGGGTGATGTTATTGTCGATGGTGTAGCGCCACCTCCCGGTGACACATTGTGGGAGCAGTCGCGGTGGATCGCGCACGACGAGACCTTACGTAATTTTGTGCTCAACGAGCCACGTGGCGGCGTGCATAAGCACGTCAATTTATTGGTGCCACCCAAGCATCCAGAGGCTGACGCGGGCTTTATTATTATGGAGCCTGCTGACACCCCGCCAATGTCAGGTTCCAACTCCATGTGCGTCGCGACGGTACTTCTCGAGACTGGACGAGTGCCCATGCACGAGGGGACGAATACCCTCGTCTTGGAAGCGCCCGGAGGTCTTGCTCGTGTCACTGCACACTGCAGAGCGGGCCGAGTTGAATCGGTAACGGTTACCAATCACCCCAGTTTCGCGGGCCATCTCGATGCTGTCATCGAGGTTGAAGGTGTTGGGAGCATAAGTGTCGATACAGCCTATGGCGGTGATAGTTTCGCAGTGGTCGACGCGCCTGCACTGGGCTTCAGTCTCACACCTGACGAGGCCAGGGATCTTGCTGATTTGGGTGTGAAAATTTCTGATGCGGCGACAGCGCAGTTAGGATTTCAACACCCAACGAATCCTGATTGGCGCCATATTTCTTTTTGTCTGTTTCGTAGCCCTGTGGTTGCGGGTGAGACGCGTCATGCGGTTGCAATTCATCCCGGGAAAATTGATCGCTCGCCAACGGGTACTGGGGTGTCGGCCCATCTCGCCCTGATGCAGGCGCGGGGGGAGGCTGACATCGGTACAACACTGACGGCGCGTTCCATTATCGACTCTGAATTTACTGGACGTATCGAGGGGTTAACTCAGGTGGGTAATGTGCCAGCGATTGTGCCCTCCTTGACGGGCAGGGCGTGGATTTACGGTCGATCGGAACTGATAGTCGCGCCCGATGATCCCTGGCCAAAAGGCTACCGCGTGGCAGATACCTGGCCCGGTGCATAGGCCGGTCCTTGTGATTGGGTATAGAATGGGGCAACGGACATGGAGCGGACAGTGATTGAAAATGGATTGAATCTGAGTGTTGAGTGAGACCGTCAAAACTTCACTGCGCATTTTAGGCCCTGAGTTAACTGATAAGTTAAATTGGGCTGACGCTGTCGAAGCGCTTCGTAAGGGCCACACCCTTCCGAGGGCGGCTATTAGCGATATGCTGATGCCGATGGCGGAGGGCGAGTTACTGACACGCTCTGCCGCTATTTCTGGCTTAGGCGCCGGAACCAAGTGCGTAACGATACGTCCCAATAACCCGGCACTCTCACCACCAGCACCCAGTGTGCAGGGGCTTTTCACGCTCTTCGACGAAGACCGTGGTCAACCCGTAGCCCTAATTGATGGAGCGCTGCTGACGCTTTGGAAAACCGTGGCGGATTCGCTTTTAGGGGCGAGATATTTAGCGCCAAGCGATGCTAAATCTCTGGCTGTCATTGGCACAGGACCTATCGCAAAAGGACTTTTGGAGGGTTATGTCACGCTCTTCCCTGATTTAACCGACATTCGTATTTGGGGGAGAATGAGGGAACGGGGTCAAGCACATGCTGAGGCGGTACCATTTCCCTTGACCGTTTGCGACACGGCAGAGAACGCTGTTCGAGGCGCCGATATTGTCACAAGCGCCACGGCATCAAGGTCACCAGTTATCAAGGGGAATTGGGTTAAACCGGGTGCACATGTTGATCTTGTCGGTGCACACGGCCCCGATATGCGGGAGGCGGATGACCTGCTCATCTCAAGCGCATCGCTGTTTGCAGATTCGCGTGAAACGGTGCTGGAGCATATTGGTGAGTTTCGTATTCCCATCGAAAAGAGGCTCATTTCGGCTGCTAACGTTCAAGGCGATCTTTACGACCTTGTGATGGGCGATAGTCATCGACGTGGTGATGATGAAATCACCCTCTTCAAGAATGGTGGCGGGGCTCATCTTGATCTAATGATGGCTTGTTACTGCCTTGAGCAAGCTAATTAGCCTAAACGAGCTGGAGCAAGGAAGGCTTTTTTGCGGGCATAAAAAAAGCAGGGGCACGGGCCACTGCTTTTTAAGAATAGATGGTAGCTACGGGTGGACTTGAACCACCGACCCCAGCATTATGAATGCTGTGCTCTAACCAGCTGAGCTACGTAGCCACGAGGGCGCGTAGTGTGTCGATAAATGGTGCACAGGTCAATTCCCTAGCGACTCATTTCACTACTTTCCCTCTTTATTGAGTGCTACTGCTTTTAAGTATCCGCATTCAGGTCAGACATTGAATCGGAAGTGAATGACGTCGCCATCTGCGACCGTGTATTCCTTGCCTTCAAGGCGCCATTTACCCGCCTCTTTAGCGCCCGACTCACCTTGGTAGGTAATGAAATCGTCGTAAGCGACCACTTCTGCGCGAATGAACCCTTTTTGAAAGTCTGTGTGAATAACGCCTGCGGCTTCCGGCGCTGTCGCTCCTACTTTGATCGTCCAAGCGCGCACCTCCCTTGGACCGGCCGTAAAGTAGGTCTGAAGATTCAGCAACGCATACGCCGCGCGAATCGTTCGATCGAGACCTGACTCATCCATTCCCATATCAGCTAGGAACTCGAGTTTCTCGTCATCTTCGAGCTCAGAAATCTCTGACTCCAGCTTGTTGCAGATAGCGACTAAGCCTGCCCCCTCACTCGCTGCATAGTTGCTGACAGCATCGAGGTGAGGGTTATCTTCGAATCCATCCTCCGCCACATTGGCGATGTACATCGTCGGCTTCGTAGTCAACAGGTGCATGGTTTTCACGAGGGCCAGTTCGCTGTCAGCGAGCTCCAACGCTCGCACAGGTAGCGCCTCGTTGAGGTGTGGCAGCAATTTATCTTCCAATAGTGATTTGGTTGCCACAGCGACTTTGTCGCCACTTTTGGCTGTCCTAACAACGCGCTGAAGTTGTTTTTCACAGCTTTCGAGATCAGCGAGCGCAAGTTCGGTGTTAATCGTTTCAATATCGGCCAGCGGATCGATCTGGTTAGCGACATGGATGACGTTCGGATCCTCAAAGCAACGCACTACGTGCGCGATCGCGTCAGTCTCTCGAATATTGGCAAGGAACTGATTGCCCAGTCCTTCACCTTTTGAGGCGCCGGCAACCAGTCCAGCGATATCAACGAATTCCATTGTTGCCGGAATAGAGCGCCCAGGTTTAACGAGACTTTTAATAGCGTCTTGCCGGGGATCGGGCACCGACACAACGCCTGCATTCGGTTCGATTGTGCAGAACGGGAAATTCTCCGCATCGATACCTGCCTTTGTCAGTGCATTAAATAGGGTCGATTTTCCTACATTAGGTAACCCGACAATGCCGCATTTGATGCCCATACTTAGGCTCCTTACAAATCTTCTTTCGTCTTGTCACTGCTGTGAAGACGTGTCATTGCTTTCACGTCGTTGCCGTCGAGAAGCAGTGGTAAAGCGCTGAGTGACTCATCGATTGAAAGATCAATTAGCCCCTGTTCAATTTTGGGGGCTTTGCTTAATACCCAGCCTGAGACCTTGCTCGCCTGCCCGGGGTGGCCGATGCCAACCCTTAGTCGCCAGAACGCCTTTGATCCCCCAATGGCTGGAATAACGTCCCTAAGGCCGTTATGGCCCCCGTGACCACCGTCGAACTTGAAACGGCTAGCACCGGGTGGCATGTCTAGCTCGTCATGCGCAATGAGGATCTGCTCGGGCGATATCTGGAAGTACTTGGCCGCCAAGCCCACGGCTTTCCCGCTGTGGTTCATGTACGTGTCAGGAATCATTAGACGCAGATCGTGTCCCGCCACAGTACCTCTGCCCAGTCGTCCTGCAAGCTTCTTTTCGGACTTGAGCTCTATACCGTTTTGTTTTGCGAGTGCTGAAACGAAATCGGCACCCGCATTGTGGCGGGTGCCGATATATTTTTCGCCAGGATTACCCAGACCGACAATCAGTCGAATGCTGGGCATGGCAATTAGCTCTCGTCGCCGGCGTCTTCGCTTGGTGCATCATCAGTTGACTCAGCGTCATCCACCTCGTCCTCTGCATCGCCAGCACCTTTGCCGCCTCGTGGCGCCAGTACGCTGGCGACACCGATATCGCGGTCATCGCCCAACGCCAGCGCTGTAGACGTAACACCCTCGGGCAACTTCAAATCAGAGAGGTGAACAATCTCGCCTACCTGCACTTGGCCCATATCCACCTCGATAAACTCTGGAAGATCGGCTGGCAGCGCAAGCACCTCTACCTCATTTACCGTGTGCTGGATTCGACCGCCACCAAGCTTCACACCCACACAGGTGTCTTCGTTGATGAAGTGAAGAGGAATAGAGACTTTAATAGCCTTGTTCTCTTCGACTCGGAAAAAGTCAGCGTGCATCGGGAAGTCCTTTGCAGGGTGACGCTGAAGTGCTTTCAGAATCGCTTTTTCTTTTTTGCCATCGTAAGCCACTTCGATAATCGCTGAGTAAAACGCCTCTTTCTCGAGGTGCTTTTCGAGATCCTTGCGGATCAGCGATAGGCTTACCGGGGCACTGTCACCCCCATAAATGATGGCGGGTACTTTTGCTTCGAGTCGGCGAAGGCGGCGGCTCGCACCTTTCCCTTCATCGCTACGAAGCTCGGCTTCTACTACAAAAGTGTCAGACATGGTCTGTCTCCTTTGAAAAACACCTCTGAACTTGCGACCGGTTCAAAGGTGGGTGGGTTTACGCTGCCTAGGAATCGAACAGCGCGCTAATGGATTCTTCGTTACTGACGCGCCGGATTGATTCCGCGAGTAGGTCAGCAATCGTTAACTGGCGAATTTTCTTTGCGCTTTTGGCCTCGTCGCTCAGCGGGATGGTGTCTGTTACGACCAATTCGTCCAGCTCGGAATTGCACACGTTGTCGAGCGCCTTGCCAGACAATACGGCGTGTGTGCAGTAAGCAACGACTTTTGTCGCGCCACGCTCTTTGAGGGCGTTGGCTGCGGAGCAAAGTGTCCCCGCTGTATCGACCATATCATCAACCATGATCGCAGTGCGGCCCTCGACATCACCGATGAGATTCATAACTTCAGACTCGTTCGCTCTTGGGCGGCGTTTATCGATAATGGCTAGATCCGCATCATCCAGTTGTTTTGCGATCGCTCGCGCACGAACAACACCTCCGATGTCGGGGGATACCACAACCACGTCCTTTAAGTTACTGGCGACGATGTCGTCATTCAAAATTGGCGAGCCGTAGACGTTATCCACTGGGCAGGTAAAGAAGCCCTGAATCTGCTCGGCGTGCAGGTCGACCGTTAGGACACGATCTACGCCCACACTGACCATCATGTCAGCGACAACTTTTGATGAAATCGGTACTCGGGCGGAACGCACGCGACGATCCTGGCGCGCGTAGCCGAAGTAGGGCACAACCGCTGTGATGCGACTTGCCGATGCACGTCGGAGCGCGTCAATGATGAGCAGTAGCTCCATTAAATTATCGTTTGTCGGCTCACAGGTGCTTTGTAGCACGAACACGTCTTTACCACGAACGTTCTCATTAAGCTCAACAGTCACTTCGCCATCGGAAAACTTATCGACCTTCGCACTACCTAATTCAAGGTACAGTCGACTCGCGACCTTCTTGGCGAGATCACGGTTCGAGTTGCCGGTAAAAACCATCATTTTCGAAGACATGCGAGGCGTCCTGCGAGCGGAAAATGGCTGGGGCGGGAGGATTCGAACCTCCGAATGGCGGGATCAAAACCCGCTGCCTTGCCGCTTGGCGACGCCCCAATAATTGTTTGTGCTACACCACTGTGAAGCGATTAATTCCCTTGGCAACGAAAACACTAAACTCGCCTTTTGCAGCCTCAGCTACGCGCTGAGCTTCTACTTGCGATTGGAAGCTTGCAAATACGCACGCGCCGCTCCCGGTCATCATTGCCGAACCGTGGTTAGACAACCACTTTATGGCTGTACCCACCTGCTTGTATCTGCTTTCCACTACGGACTGCAGATCGTTGCGGACCGGCCCTTCAAAAAAGGCCGACACTGTAATTGGCGGAGTATTGCGTGTCAATTCTGGAGCACCGAAGATTTCCTGTGTTGAGACATGACAATCAGGGTAAATAATCACAAACCAGCATGCTGGGAGCTCCAGTGGCATCAGTTCATCGCCGATACCCTCTGCCCATGCTGATGTGCCCCTCACAAAAACGGGAACGTCAGCGCCTAACGCGGCGCCTTTCGTAGCAAGTTCATCAACGCTGTAGCCGAGATCAAACAGGTCGTTCAGCGCCAAGAGCGTGACTGCAGCGTTGGAACTACCACCACCAAGGCCGCCACCCATCGGAATGACCTTCTCGATACTAATGGCTATACCGCGGTCCTCAGGCAGCCCTAATGACACCGCCGCACGGAAAATGAGATTGTCCTCGTTCGGTACACCCGCGACCGGTGGATGTAACGTAATACCGGGCGTTTCGGTTATCTCAAAGCGCATTCGATCACCCCAATCGAGTAACTGAAACGCGGTTTGAAGGTCGTGATAACCATTGTCTCTTTGACCAGTCACATGTAGGAAGAGGTTCAGCTTTGCGGGACTGAGCGTTTCAATCACTTGTTTACTCACTACTGCCGATGTCCCATTGGTTAATCATGATCTTTAGGGCGTAATCGCCAAAACGAACACGGAGCACCTCTGGCGTAGCGAACTGTGCGGAGGTGGACCAGCTTACAACCTCGCTGGTAACGCGATTGTTTGAAGACTTTTCACCGGTCATCAGTCGTGCAATGCCGCTAGGTAAGCTGGAAAGTACAGTAGCGAGCGGCTCTTCTAGAGTATTGGCGGATAGTAGGGCTCGCTGTCCTTGGGTGTTCTCTTGATAGTATTCGTCGGAGTCTCTGACCAAGATAATAGACCGAAGGCCCAGGCTGTCACTGAGTTCGATACGGTCTTGCCCTTCCGACAGATGAGACCAAATAAATCTGAGCGTTTGCCGCTCGTTTTCGCTGGATACCAGCATTTTCCCACGTGCTTGCCATGGGTCTGTATCAGCCAGTGGCTTTAGCTTATCTGTGGGTCGTTCTAAGGTGGTCTGAAGGCAACCCGACAGAAGGGTGACGAGCAGGCTGTAGACGAATGATCGGAACAGCATGATCACTCAGGAAGGGGAATAGCGAGTCGGCTCGCTGTCTCACGGAGATGTTCATTGTTGGGTGAGTTGCGCCATTGGTTCGCAATGAGGTCTCTCGCTTCGACCTCTCGTCCCTGCGTCCATAAGAGTTCAATCAAGTGCGCGGCAACCTCGGGATCTGGATATTGCTTGTAAGCTTCCTTGAGTAAGAGTTCCGCTTGGCGGTCCTTACCCAGTTTGAAGTAAACCCATCCAAGACTGTCAATGATGGCCGGATTTCGCGGATCTTTGGAAATGGCCTCCTCGAGCAATCCCGCCGCTTCTTGGAAGCGATCAGTATTGTTCGTAAGCGCATAACCGAGCGCATTAAGCGCATTCGCATCTCCCGGATTGAGGTTCAGTATTTGTCGGTAATCGGCTTCGGCCAGATCAAAAAAGCCTGCGCGCTCTCGAAAATTGGCTCTCGCGAAGAGGAGGCGGGTCGAGGTCGGGAAGGCACTAATACCCCGGCTAAGTACCGACTCAGCCTCAATTGATCCCAAGGCCTGAAGCGTCTCGGCATGCAATGCAAAATTTAGCTCAGCGCCGTCAGTGTGAACTTTCCGATGCTTTTTAAAGAAGGCGTTGGCCGCTCCAATATCACCTTGTGATAATAGAATAGCGGCCGCTTCTTGAAGTGCTCTTGCGTAATTCGTCGAGGGTCCAACTGCGCTAAGCGCCTTAAGAGCACCCGACACATCGTTCAGTTGAATCAGTGCCAGTGCTTTGAAGAACTGCGCGTCATTCACGCGTTGGCCGAGGGAAAGTGCCCGATCAAGGTGAAGCAGGGCTGATGCTGAATCGGATAACTCGATATCCAGCACTGCCGCGCCAATCAAATGATCAACGGTTGCGGCTGGATCTGCGATCAATACATCAAATTGCGCTTTGGCCTCTGTCAGTTTCTGTTTGCCCAGCAAATAGCGCGCATATTGGTAGCGAAGCAGGCTGCTGTTTGTCGCTTCAATGGCCTTTAGTAAGGGATCGAATGCATCGGGATCATCAGCTTGCGAAAGAATTTCCGTCAGCAGCAGTGTCCCTCGCTCGTGAAATGCCTCGATGGTGAAAAGCTTGTCCAGCTTCGTCACTGCAACATCGCTGTTTCCCTGGCGCCACTCCAGTAATGCAATAGCAAATAAACTTCGAGCATCCTCGGGGTAGTCTGTTTCAAGCGCTTCGAGCAGGTTGCGCGTCGCAGTCTGGGTCTCGGGAGTTTGACCTCCATAGTTATTAAGCAGTGCAGCTGGGTTGATATCGGATCCGGCGTCGAATGCGCGTCTCGAGTAAGTTAATGCACGGGCAATATCACCGCGCTCTATGCATACGGCGGCGGCAAGTGTGGCTGCGCTTCCATCACTGGGATCCAGGTCGGATACGCGAACAGCCATTTCCAGCGTTGCATCTTGATTGCGAATGTATTGCGCGAGTTGAAGTGCGCGTCGAGCAATCGCCGGGTCATGGATCGCCTGACTCGCCGCCATAAGGTACATCAGCCCGGCATCCAGATTGCGCTCTCTGATGGCGAACTCTGCCTGAAGCAATGTCGACAACTGTTCACCGGGTATATCAGCGTAAGGATGGCTGGTTTCTACCTTGGCCACTGTTGGTACAGCTTTTTCAGTCTCCAATGGGCTCTTGGCAAGATCTACGCTCGCGCAACCAGAGAGCGTTAGTGCCAAGAGTCCAGTGATGTAATGAAGCGATCGCATGGCGCGTATGATGACACACCCGACGAAATCGGCACACGCCCTCTCGAAAACCCATTTGTCTGGTATGATTCTTATCTGTGTAGATAGCGATTGACAGTTATGCCGTCAAACTTGGTTGTCATAGGGGTAAATCATGACTCTGCGCCCGTAGCGGTGCGAGAGCGTGTCGCCTTTGCGCCTGAGTGTGTGCCCGAGGCGATTTCCGAACTTATGGCGGAGACTCGCCTGAGTGAGGGTGTCATCCTGAGCACCTGCAATCGTACAGAAATCTACGGCTGGTTTGAGACCGAAGGAGAAGCGGCGCTGGTGGGTGATGAAGTCATCGCTTGGTTATCCAAGTATCACGCGATTTCATTGGATGATCTCGCTACCTGTACTTATCGTAGTCACGGCATTGCAGGGCTTACTCACCTTGTTCGAGTTGCCGCGGGGCTTAATTCGATGGTCCTGGGGGAACCACAAATTTTTGGTCAAATTAAGTCGGCGTTCGCGGTATCGCAGGAGAGCGGTGGTATTGGCGACTCTCTGAGCAAGCTATTCCCCGAGGCCTTCCGTCTCGCAAAGCGTGTCCGGACCGATACGGCGATAGGGGAGAACCCGGTGTCAGTGGCTTATGCAGCTGTGGATCTCGCCGGTCGAATATTTTCAGACCTCTCAAATCGCACTGCGTTACTACTTGGTGCAGGCGAAACCATCGAGCTAGTGGCTAGGCATCTGAATGAGGCGGGCTTGGGTAAATTGATTGTGGCCAACCGGACGCTCAAGCGAGCAGAAACACTGGCAGATCAGTTCGGTGCTGAGGCGATTCTTCTTGCTGACGTCACTGAGCGGCTCCCCAGCGCTGATGTTGTGATTAGCTCGACCGCAAGCCAGCTCCCCATCTTGGGGAAGGGTGCAGTCGAGGAGGCGATCAAGGCGCGGCGCTATCGTCCGGCTTTATTGATCGATCTGGCCGTGCCCCGAGACATCGAGCCACAGGTTGCCTCTCTGTCCGATGTGTATCTCTACACGGTTGATGATTTGCGGGACGTCGTCGAAGAGAACGTTCGATTACGAAGCCATGAGGCCAACAAAGCCGACAAAATCGTCGAAGAGGGCGTGGTCGAGGTTGAAGCCACGTGGTTGCAGCGTGCCTCGGCAGATGTCGTTAGGAATTATCGCGAATCTGCCTTGGCCATTCAGCAGACAGAACTTGAACGCGCGTTGAAGGCATTAGAGAGTGGTAAATCGCCGGAAGAGGTGATGACTCGATTGTCCCGCGACCTCACTAATAAGCTTATCCACGCGCCGACAGCGGGTCTCAAGCAGATCGCAAAAGAAGGCGATCGTGTTAATGTCTCGCGTGCAGCAGAGTTACTCGGCGTGCCTGCATCCACCCCATCAGACGGCTCGTCGACCCTACAGTAGTTCGATAAGGGCAGTTTATTGTGAAGACGTCGCTTCTTACTAAGCTCGAATCGCTATGTGATCGTCATGAAGAGGTCGCCGCTTTACTTGCGGACGCCGAGACTGCATCAGACCCCAATAAGTTCCGCGCTTTGTCACAGGAGTATGCGCAACTCGATGACGTTGTGAAGGTCTACGATGGTTACCGCCGTGCAAAGGATGACCTAGCTGAAGCACAGCTGATGCTTGAAGACAGCGACCCCGATGTACGAGAGATGGCCGAAGAGGAAATTGGTACGGCTGAGAGCCACATGAGCTTTGCTGAAGCCGAGCTGCAAGTACTGATGTTGCCAAAGGACCCAAAAGACAAAAGCAACGTGTTTCTGGAGATTCGTGCGGGTACGGGAGGCGACGAGGCAGCCATTTTTTCCGGTGACTTGTTTCGCATGTACAGCCGCTACGCAGAGAGTAAGCGTTGGTCGGTTGAAGTTATCTCAGAGCGCCCCGGCGAACACGGTGGCTACAAGGAATTAATCACGCGGGTTGCAGGCGAGGCTGTGTACGCGCATCTTAAGTTCGAATCCGGCGCTCACCGAGTGCAACGTGTACCCGAGACAGAGTCTCAGGGTCGGATTCATACGTCTGCATGTACGGTCGCTGTGATGGCGGAACCTGATGAGGTAGAGGAAGTGGAAATTCGCAAAGAGGATTTGCGGGTCGATACCTACCGTTCTTCTGGCGCGGGCGGTCAGCACGTCAACACAACAGACTCGGCAGTTCGTCTGACACACATTCCCACGGGCATCGTGGTTGAGTGTCAAGATGAGCGCTCACAGCACAAAAACCGAGCTCGGGCGATGTCACTGTTACAGGCCAAACTTGCCTCGGCAAGTGAGCAGCAGCTTGCGGCTGAGCAGGCGGAAGAGCGACGAAACTTGGTGGGTACGGGCGATCGCTCGGACCGTATTCGAACCTATAACTACCCTCAGGGGCGAGTGACTGATCATCGGATTAACCTCACGTTGTACAAACTGGATGAAGTGGTAGAGGGTGACCTAGATGCCGTTCTTCGACCGTTGCGTCAGGAACATCAGGCAGACCTGCTCGCGGCCTTAGGCGAAGAGTGAAGACTGTGGTGAGATCTTTGGTGAGAGCCATGGCGAGGACTACAGTAAGTTCCCTACTGACGGGTTTTGTGAAGAGCAACCCAAGTGGTGCCAGCCAGTGAAGCTCATCCAGTGAAAGTCAAAGAAGCGCTGCGCGCCTTTGGCACCGACTACCGCGATGCGGAGTTGCTGCTACTGCACTGTCTAGGGAGGGATGAACGCAGTTGGCTGATTGCTCACGACCATGATGAGCTTCCGACAGATATTGTTGAGGCGTTTTCTTCAATGTCCAAGGAGAGGCTCAAAGGGGTGCCCTTGGCCTATCTCTTAGGTCATCGAGAATTTTGGTCGCTGAAGCTTAAAGTCACGCGCGATGTGCTTATCCCTCGACCTGAGACGGAGTTGCTCGTGGAGTGGGCTGTGGAACTTGCATCTCAATGTGACCTCGACTCAATGCTCGACCTGGGTACCGGCAGCGGAGCGATAGCGCTTGCGGTCCAGCAAGACTTGCCCCATCTGTCGGTAACCGCCAGCGATGTCAGTGCATCGGCATTGCGCGTTGCGCGAGAGAATGCGGAGTATCTAGGACTACCTGTCGAGTTTGTTGAGTCGAGTTGGTTTGGTGCCGTAGCGCAGAGACGCTGGGCTCTGATCGCATCAAACCCTCCTTATGTCGCGGCTAATGATGCTCATCTACTGGACGGGGATTTACGATTTGAGCCCAACACAGCCCTGACTGACCAAGGTGATGGGCTGTGGTCGATTCGGGAGATAGCGTCGAACGCACCTGATCACTTGGAGGCCGGTGGTTGGCTTTTGATCGAGCACGGTTTTGATCAGGCGGCGGATGTCCGGTCGATCTTCGAACTGAATGGGTTTTCAAAGGTAAGCCTTCGGCATGATCTAGCCGGCCGGCCTCGAGTAACAGGAGGTTGTTGGCAATGTTGAATGACGAGTTACTGGAGCGATACTCGCGGCAAATTGTGTTGCCAGAAATCGATCTGGTGGGTCAGGAAAATATTCGGAAAGCCTCAGTGCTAGTGGTTGGCTGTGGCGGTTTGGGATCGATGGTAGCCCTGTTCCTAGCGGGTGCAGGCGTCGGTAACTTGACGTTGGTCGATGCGGACAACGTTGAGCTGAGCAATCTTCATCGTCAGCTGGCCTTTCGCGAGAGCGATATTAATCAACCGAAAGCGCAGGCTCTCAAAAATCAGCTTTTGGCGCTCAACTCACAGATCACAGTGACTAGCGCTCTCCGGCGTTTTGGTGACGCTCCTGAGACCAGTGCTGACTTACTCAGTGATGTCGATATTGTGATCGATGCGACTGACAACCTTGCTTCACGTCATGCAATTGAGCGTTTGACTCGCGGTGCACAAAAGCCCTGGATTATGGGGGCGGCCACACGGCTTCACGGGCAGGTTGTCGCCTTTAGTCAGTCGAGAGCAGAGGGCTGTTACCAATGTTTAGCACCAAGCGAAGACGACAGCCGAGGCTACGACTGCCGTAACGAGGGCATTCTAGGCCCGGTCATTGGGGTTATCGCAGCTTGGCAGGCACAGGATGCGCTGATGTTTTTATCAGGCCAACCGCTTGAGTGGGGTGTCTTGCGCATCTACGACGCTACGCAGCAGCGAATCGACAGGCTTGCGGTGACGCCGCGACAGGGGTGTCATACGTCGTAGTCAGGTGTGAAGCCGGTGGGAATCGGCTGACGCAGTAGCAACACCAAACGCACGGCGATCATGACCGATGCCACGGCGACTCCCACGATGATTCCCACCCAGAAGCCAGCGGCGCCATCGAAAGCGTTGTCTGCATTCATAATGCCAAGGTAATAGCCGAGCGGAAGTGCTATCAGCCAGTAGGCGACCATACTAGCGATAAAGGGAAACCGTGTTTTCTTATAGGCTCGCATAGAGAAAGACCCCACGATTTGGACTGCGTCAATGATTACAAATAGCGCAGCAAAACTGAGCAGTCGAACTGCCAGTAACGAGATATCCTGAGAGTCGGAGTAAATCCCAACAATGGCGGTGGGGAACGACAGCAAGATAATCATGGTGGTGACGCTGATGACGCCAGAACACAGAATGCCCGCCTTTAAGGCCATGAAGACACCCTGCTGATCCTGAGCTCCCAATGCGTGCCCCATTCGGGTTGCCATTGAAGAGCCGATAGCGAGCATTGGAATGTAAAACATGTCCCAAACATTGAATGCGATCTGGTGTGCGCCAATTGCAACATCACCCAGCGACGAGACCAGGAGCGCAATACCGGCGAAGACCGCAGTCTCGAGGAAGAACGTCGCACCCACCGGAGCACCAATGGTCAGTATCTCTTTAATTGTGACGGGGTCAGGTGCAACCGGCCGTAGCGGCGGCATGAATTGCCGTAGCGACTTTTTAGTCAGTACATAAAGAGTGATGATAAGGGCAGACAGCCACATTGATATGGCCGTTGCTATGCCACAGCCTTGAGCACCCATGGCTGGGATGTCGCCAAATCCGAAGATGAAGATGTAGTTCAGCGGTATGTTGGCGATGAAACCAATGACCGATGCCACGGCAAATGGCGACGTGATTCCCACCCCCTGCATGTGATAACGGAGGGCCATGAATATCCCGATCGCCGGGAAGCCAAACGCCACCATTTTGATGTACTCACTGGATTTTTCTGCCGTTAATTCATCGATGCCGAGCCACGGTAAGCCGAGGTGGCTGTAGTAGCAGAGGGGCGCGACGATCAAACTGAGAAATACAGATACCCATAAGGTCTGCGGTAGATGGTCCCGGATGCGTTGTATTCGACCCGCGCCGAAATCCTGCGCAATGATGGTGGAGGAGGCAAAGATGACGCCCAACACCACGAGGTAGAGCGGAAGCCAGATGTTAAACCCGATGGCAATAGCGGCGAGGTCTTTGTCACCGAATCGAGCAGCCATGATGGTATCCACTACGCCAGTACCCATCTGTGCCGTTTGCGCAATGAGCAGCGGCCAGCCGATTCGCCAAAACTGGCTTAGCTCCGCTCGCAGTGTGGGGGTTGGATGATTCATGGTTGTCTCGCAGTTAGGACCGCACTGTATCACGTGCTCCAACTATTGCCGTATCCCGTCATGCGAATAACGCGGCCACCTCCAGTTCAGTGTGCTATGCTCGCGCACCTCTGACGACAGGACTCATGAACCCTTGAGTGAACAAGCCCTTGAAGCAACTGAAAACTCAGCTGCTCAGTTACCCGATATATCGTTTGGCAGTCTCGACCTTGCGCCCTCGCTCATGCGCGGCATTGAGGGCTTGGGCTTCGAGAAATGTTCGCCTATTCAGGCTCAGATTTTGCCCCATACATTGGAAGGGCATGACGCGATTGGTAAAGCGCAGACGGGTACGGGAAAAACGGCAGCTTTCTTGATAACGCTGTTCAATGACCTGCTGAACAACCCCATTGAGGGAGAGCGCTATCTGGCTGAGCCCCGCGCTGTCATTTTAGCGCCGACACGCGAGCTGGTAATGCAGATTGCTGATGACGCGCGACAACTCGGGAAGTATACCGGTGCGTCGACGGTCACACTGATAGGTGGTGCGGATTACGCGAAGCAACTGGCGAAGGTGAATGACCGGGTCACCGATATTGTGGTCGCGACACCGGGAAGGTTGATCGACTTCATCCAGCGCGGCGACATGTATCTCGATCGCGTCGAGTCACTGGTCCTCGATGAGGCAGATCGAATGCTCGATATGGGATTCATCCCTCAGGTGAAACGCATCGTTCGGTCGACTCCTCGTAAGGAGGACCGACAGACGCTTCTGTTTTCGGCGACCTTTAGTCAGGACATTATAAATTTGGCGCAACAGTGGACGTTCGATCCGATTACGGTGGAGATCGAGCCAGAGCGAGTTGCGACTGAAAATGTCGATCAGCGCGTCTATCTTCTTGAGAGTCGCGACCGCCTGAATGTGCTAAAGCGCATTCTTGCAATGCCCGAGGCGACCTCAGTCATTGTCTTTGCAAATCGAAGAGACGTTGTCCGAAAAGTCCATGAGCGTCTGCAAAGGCAGGGCCTCGACTGCGGCATCTTGTCCGGCGAGATTGCTCAAGTGAGACGTACTAAGACCTTGGAGCGATTCAAGTCTGGCAAGCTGCGCGTGCTGATTGCGACCGATGTGGCAGGGAGAGGTATCCACGTCGATGGCGTAAGCCACGTGGTCAATTACGATCTACCCGAAGACCCCGAAGACTATGTCCACCGGATTGGACGAACGGGTAGAGCGGGTGAAAAGGGCGTTTCTATCAGTTTTGCCAGTGAAGACGACGCGTTCTTATTGCCGGAAATCGAAGCCTTGTTGGGTGAGTCGCTAAAATGCACTCAGGTTCCTGAGGAACTCCTGGCCGATTAATCGTCGGCAGTGGACCGTCGTTCAATGTCGATTGACTGTTGAGTGACCCGCGTTTTCTCAACGTAGATGACGGAGTTCATCGCACCATAACAAGGTAGCGCCCGCTACCGCTGCAGGAATAAGTGCGAGGTTGAGTATCGGAATTCCCGATACAAACGCAACAATGACACCAAACCCGATCGACGTGCCCCGCCGCGCACTGCACGCCTCGCGTACTTCCCTGAACGAGAGTCGATGGTTGTCCATGGGGTAGTCGATAAATTGCAATGACATCATCCACGCCCCAAGAATGATCCAAAGAAATGGCGCCGCGAAATTCAGTCCCGGTATGACGCTAATGATGACGACCATGAAGGCCATAGGCAGGTAGTGAAACAGCTTTTGTAATTCACGCAGGAACCCTCGGGGGACTGATAGGGCGACCTGAACCACTGAGCTCTCGTTCGGAATTGCTTCGCCTGTTACCTGTTCCTCCACTTTTTCCGCGAGTAATCCGTGGAAAGGAGAGGTCAAAAACAACACGATGAAAATAGATAGGTAACCTGAGAGTAACGTTCCGACCAACCAAATGATCGGAGTTACGATCCACGTGAGAAAGCTCAACGTCCCTGTGATTCCGCCGGTAATGTCGATGTAAAAAACTGACATCAGTTGATAAAGGCTGCCGGCGATCAAGGCAAACACAGCGATATTTGCGAGCAGTGGGATGGTGACGAATCGCCGCAGTCCCGGCTGGATCAGCATGGTCATGCCGCGAAAAAAATAACCGACTCCCTTGAGTAATCCGGACATGACTTGTTATTCCACCTCGTTACTTGCTGCAACTGACAACAAAACGTCAGTCCTATGACTATACTACGGCAGCGGATGTCGGAAACACGAATATGCAAGACAAAGACCTATTTGCGAGCGAAATGAGTGGCGTAACACCACTTAAGCGTGAGCCACGTGAGCGACTTGTAAAAACCGAGGTGGTCGATGTCAGTCACCGAAGGCAGGCAGCCACTCAATCGGGTGCGCGTAGCGATAATCATTTGTCGGATGATGGTGTACCTCCGCTCGACGCCTGGTACGTACTCGAGTTTAAGCGGCCTGGCATTCAAAACGGTGTTTACCGCAAGTTGAGGCTGGGGCATTACGACATTGAGGCCCGCCTTGATTTACATCGTTTTACGGTGGCGGAGGCCCGGACCGAAATCTGGTCATTCTTTAAGGAGGCGCGGC
>CABYVD010000038.1:0-15837 GCA_902522335.1 Halieaceae bacterium
AAAACGATAAAAGCAAGGTGGGATAGTTAATGAAAAGCAGAGCTGCAATTGCGTTTAAAGCTGGAGCGCCGCTGGAGATTGCGGAGGTAGATGTTCAAGGACCGTGTGCTGGCGAGGTCATGGTCGAAATTAAAGCCACAGGTGTCTGCCATACAGATGCATTCACCTTGTCCGGCGACGACCCAGAGGGTGCCTTCCCAGCGATATTAGGGCATGAAGGTGCGGGTGTTGTTGTTGAAGTGGGCGAAGGAGTGGCCTCAGTAAAGCCGGGAGATCACGTTATCCCTCTTTACACACCCGAGTGCCGTGAGTGCAATTTCTGTCTTCATCCCAAAACTAATTTGTGCCAAGCCATCAGAGAGACTCAGGGACAGGGCTTGATGCCTGACCACTCCAGTCGCTTCACTCTCGATGGCGAGCCGATTCTCCATTACATGGGCTGTTCGACATTCTCCAACTTCACAGTATTGCCTGAAATTGCAGTCGCGAAAGTGCGTGAGGATGCGCCTTTTGACAAGATTTGCTACATCGGATGTGGTGTTACAACGGGTATAGGTGCTGTGGCTTTCACAATGAAAGTCGAAGCTGGGTCAACTGTTGCCGTCTTTGGTCTAGGCGGAATTGGGCTGAATGTTATTCAGGGTGCCCGCATGGTGGGCGCGATGCGCATTATCGGTGTTGATCTTAATCCAGCAAAGGCAGATTTGGCGCGCCAGTTCGGTATGACTGATTTTGTAAATCCCAGTGAGGTTGCAAATGTCGTCGATCATCTGATTCAACTGACAGGTGGCGGTGTCGATTACAGTTTTGAGTGTATCGGTAACGTGAATGTAATGCGTCAGGCACTCGAGTGTTGCCACAAGGGCTGGGGTCAAAGCTGCATTATTGGGGTTGCAGGCGCGGGACAGGAAATTGCAACGCGTCCGTTCCAGCTTGTGACTGGTCGATCTTGGCGGGGCTCAGCCTTTGGTGGCGCACGCGGAAGAACTGATGTCCCCAAGATCGTGGATTGGTACATGGAAGGCAAAATTAACATCGACGAGATGATTACCCATACCATGCCACTCACTCAGATTAACGAAGCGTTTGACTTGATGCATGAGGGTAAGAGCATTCGGTCCGTGGTGACTTTTTAATGGGGCTCGAGCTTCTGTCCTCGGTTCGTTGCTTCGCCGGTGACCAACGTCGCTACCAATCGGCTTCAAGTACGCTATCAGGCGAAACGGTATTTTCTGTTTTTCTTCCTGATTTTGCTGCGGCGAATCCCGTGCCGGTTGTCATTTATCTGTCGGGATTGACCTGCACTGATGAAAACGCCGTCATGAAAGCGGGTGCGCAGCGCATAGCAAGTGAGTTGGGGCTCGCATTGGTATTCCCAGATACCAGCCCAAGAGGCGAGGGCGTAGTTGATGATCCTGACGGAGCCTATGACCTTGGTCTGGGCGCCGGTTTCTACCTCAACGCTACGCAGGAGCCTTGGTCTAGTCACTATCATATGGAAACATTTGTGGTGGACGAGCTACCAACCCTGCTTGCCGATATCGAGGGACTTGATCTTGACAGACTCAGCATCTGCGGTCACTCGATGGGTGGCCACGGGGCGATAAGCTTGGCGCTCAAGTACCCGGGTAGATACCAATCCGTTAGTGCCTTCTCCCCGATTTGCGCACCCACCCGTTGCCCCTGGGGCAAAAAAGCGTTTTCTGCCTATTTGGGTACTGACGAAACATTGTGGAAGCACCATGACAGCTGCGAATTGATTCGCGGAGGCGCACCGCAGATTCCACTGTTGGTGGATCAAGGGGCAGCTGATCCGTTTCTGGAAGAGCAGTTGCAAACCCAGCGGTTAGTAGCTGCCTGTGAGGAGGTGAGTTTCCCCCTTACCTATCGTGAGCATGCCGAGTACGACCACAGCTATTTCTTCATTGCTTCTTTTATCGACGACCATTTGCGCTTTCACGCTAAATTCTTAACTTGAGAAGATCTACTAGGTGTTATTTACCTGGTCTATGGCGTTTGATGGCTGTTGTAAGGCGTAGTTCGAAGCTCAGTTGAAAAGGCTGCCATGGGGCACTAGATCGCCAAGAAGAGATCTAGACCACTCATTACCAAAATAAGCCGAAGAATGAGTTTCGAGCGCTTATCGAGCGCATCGAACTGCTTTTTGAGTTCAGCTAACTCCTCTTTTGCGGTGTCACCCGCGTCGACGATTTTGTCGCGGCTTCCGGCAATTGCACCTGCGGCAGCAACCCCCGCTGTTGATACGCCCATGGCGCGGAGCAAGCGCCGGCGGCTAAGTAGTGATGCGTCAGTTTTGTCGTCGGTCATAAAGCTAGTTACGGCAACCGCTCTCGTTAAGACTGATTAAACACGGGTTTTCGTTTCTCTCGGAAGGCGGCCATCCCCTCCTGCGAATCAGGCGTCCCAAGCGTGGCACCGACAGCTCGTTTTTCGTCTTCGATGGATTCATCGAGAGTTTTGGTTTCAAACCCGACGATGGTGTCTAGCACCGCTTTCACGGCTAGTCGAGGTTGCGCAGCCAGCTCTTCACCGAGTGCCTGTGCCCGCGCTTTTAACTGTTCCAGCGGAACTACCTCCGTTACGAGGCCCATCCGCAGTGCCTCGTTTCCATCGATTTTACGTGCGCGCAATATCATATCGAGAGCATGCGACCGACCCACGACACGGGGCAGGCGTGCTGATCCGCCCCAGGCAGGCACACTGCCTAAATCCATCTCGGGCAGGCCAATTTTTGCCCCTTCGCTCGCAGCGATACGAAAATGGCAGGCAAGAGGTAATTCGAGTCCAGCACCTAGGCAGTAGCCGAAAAAGGTGGCAATCGCGGGTGTTCCACCATTTTCGATCATGTCCAGAACACGATGGCGTTGAGCGAAAAATTCCTCGGGACTGCCTGCGCGCTTGATGCCCTCGGGGATTTGCCTGAGATTCATGCCAGCGGAGAAGTTTGCAAGGCCCTCAGCCGTGAAGACAATCGCACGAATGGTGTCATCAGCGAGTACCTCTGGCAGTTGCTCTTCCAGACGATCGATGTAACTCACCGGCATGAGATTGAAGGGCGCATCGTTCACACTGAAGGTTGCAACGTGATTGGTCACCGAAAAAAGATAGGGATCGTTCATCACTGTGTTCTCCGTTTCAGGGTCACTGTTGACATTTTAGTCAGAGAGCCATTTATACATCACAAAGGCATCGACCAGTCCCAGTGTCGGATGGTTAAACGCGCGGGGCAAGGTTCCGACAACATCGAAGCCCAGTTTTTTCCAGAGTGCGAGGGCGACGTCATTGCTGGAGGCGACGAAGTTGAATTGCATTGCGTTGAAACCCATTGCGACGGCTATGACTTGTGAGTGTTCGCACATTTGCCGCGCAATGCCCATACCGCGGGCATCCGATGAGACCATGTAGCCACAGTTGCAGACGTGCTTACCCGGTCCTTCGTGGTTGGTTTTGAGGTAATAGGTGCCAAGGATCTTGTCATCGTGTTCAAACACAAAGGTGCGGTCAGGCTTGGTCATCCAGAGGACTTCGGCCGTGGACTTGTCGGTGTCTGCGGGGTAGGCATAGGTGTCGCCGGTGCGAACGATCTCCGCAAAAATAGGCCATATGGCTGGCCAGTCGCCGGGTAGGGCGTCTCTGATCATGGGCTTTCGTAGTCGTTAGAACAACGTGTAGATGAACGGAGCTAAGGCGGAGCCCTGGGTCATCACCACAAGAATGCCTAACAACAGCATGATGCCAATGATGGGTGCCATCCACAGCTTCTTACGCTCACGCATGAAGCCCCATAGGTCTTTTAGAAGATCGAGCATCAGTAAGGCCTCTCGAAGTGATCATTGGGCCGAACGGTACTTGCCACACGATAGCTATCAGTGTCCTTGCCACCTGTGGTGCGGGCCAACGCATCGCGACCGAAGAGTTTCATGACAAGCCCCGTAGGTACAAACAGTGCGTAGTAAAGCACGAACATAATGATGCGCGTATTGATGAGGGCAGCGATTAGACCAAAGCGCATCCACCCGCGATAAAACGGTGTAAGTGCGGTAGGAGCAAGCAGCGCCATCGCGGTAAATAACAGCGCCAACACCCAAGGCCACATAGGAAACTTGTAGCCGATAAGAAAGGGCAGCAGCAGACCAAAGAATGATACGAGGATGGCACCAAAGAGGAGTCCAAACTGACGGAGTTCAGGACCACTCATAGTGGTATTCGGTTCTGTCGTCATTCGTTAACCGTTAGTCCAGCTGGAACTCTTCTTTCCATGATTCGTCGTCTTTCCAGTGAGGTTGCTCGCTTTTTAGCAGTAAGGCGTTCTCTAACACTAGGATATCCATTTCCGTCCGCATAAAGCAGCGATAGGCATCCTCAGGTGAACACACGATAGGCTCGCCTCGGACGTTAAATGACGTATTAATGAGTATGGGGCAGTCAGTCAGTCCCTCGAATGCCTTTATTAAGGCATGGAAACGCGGATTTGTATCGGAGTGCACGGTCTGCAACCGCGCCGAGTAATCGACGTGTGTAATGGCGGGTACAGTAGATCTGGCCACGTTGAGCTTGTCGATACCAAACAACGCCTTTTCCTCGTCAGACATAGCAATACGGTGCTCGTCTCTGACTGTTGCGACTTTGAGCATGTAAGGGCTGTCGTAGTCCGTGTTGAACCACTGACTGACGGCGTCAGCCGCAATCGCTGGCGCAAAGGGGCGGAAGCTCTCACGGTTCTTGATCTTTAAATTCATGACCGACTGCATCTTGGGTGATTGCGCGTCACCGAGAATGGACCGAGCGCCAAGGGCCCGTGGGCCAAATTCCATGCGCCCATTGAGCCATCCAACCACCGAACCATTAGCTAAAGCCGATGCCACCTCGGGCATTAGCTGATCATCGCTAACCCACCGATACGGTGCGCTCATGGCTTCTAGACAGGATTCGACCGCGGGCTGATCGAATGCTTTACCGAGATAGGCGCCGCGCATAACGTCATTTTGATCATCCGCGACACGGGGTTGATCCAGATACTGATGCCAGGTTGCAAGTGCCGCACCGAGTGCACCTCCCGCATCGCCAGCGGCTGGTTGTATCCAGACACTGCGAAAGGGGCCCTCGCGATCGAGGCGACCGTTAGCCACGCAGTTGAGTGCGACGCCACCGGCGAGGCACAGGTGCTCCGTGCCCAGTTCTGCGTGGATTGTGTTCGCCAGCTTCAAGACAATCTCTTCGGTGACGACTTGTATCGATGCGGCGATGTCCATCTCACGCTGAGTAAGCTCCGCCTCCGGCTGTCTTGGAGGACCGCCAAATAGCGCATTGAATCGACGATTGGTCATTGTCAGACCCGTCGCGTAATTGAAGTAGCGCATGTCGAGTCTGAAGGTGCCATCGGGCTTGATATCGATAAGATGCGCTTTGATGAGGCCTACGTAACGGGGTTCCCCATAGGGCGCCAGACCCATGAGTTTGTATTCGCCTGAATTGACCTTAAAGCCCGTGTAGTAGGTGAAGGCTGAGTAGAGGAGACCGAGAGAATGAGGGAATTGAATTTCCCACTGCGGCATCAGGGTCGATCCGTCGCCCAGCCATACCGAACTAGTCGCCCATTCTCCAACCCCGTCAAGACAGAGCACCGCTGCTTTCTTAAACGGGCTGGCATAAAACGCGGATGCCGCATGCGAACCGTGGTGTTCGTGAAACAAGAGCGGTGGTAAGTGGGTTTGTTCGAGCCCTGATAAGGCAGTGAGCTCGCGTTTTAAGGTCACTTTTAAGAACAGCTTTTCCTTTAGCCAGATGGGTATGGCCATGACAAACGATCGGAAGCCCTTCGGAGCAAACGCGAGGTAGGTTTCGAGCAATCGCTCGAACTTAACGAGTGGCTTGTCATAGAAGGTGACGTAGTCGATCTCATCGAGACTGAGTCCCGCCTCATCGAGGCAATAGGCAATGGCATTTGCAGGGAACCCAGCATCGTGCTTTTTTCGGGTAAACCGCTCCTCCTGAGCCGCTGCCACAATTCGGCCGTCCACCAATAAGGTGGCCGCGCTGTCGTGGTAGTAGGCAGAGAGGCCAAGCACGTTGATTGATTTACTCATTGCAGGTTAACTACCGCCGCTCTTGGGAAAAATGGGTGCGTTGACTAAGGTGTAGCGCACCAACGAAGGATAGCTTTAAGTGTCGAACACGCGAAACATACTGTTTACGATCATAACGGTTGCCGCCATCCCACTTCTATTTTTTGTACTGGTAGAATATGCCTTGCGCTTAGTGGGCCTTGGCACCCACTACCAGTATTTCAATCAAATCGACATCGACGGTGAGGCGTTCTATCAGGAAAATCCAGACTTCGCCGATCAGTTTTACCCGCCATCGCTAAACGTAGGACCGTTGCAGAATACTTTTGCCGCTGAGCGCTCAGACGATCGCCTGCGAGTCTTTGTGTTGGGTGGTTCCGCTGCTATGGGCTTTCCGCACAAGAATCACGGCGTCGATCGTCTATTGGCTGCCCAGTTGAGGTCGCTGTTCCCGAACCGGAACGTCGAGGTGTTGAATACCGCAATGACCTCGGTCAATTCACATGTGGTTTATCAGGTCGCGCAGACCTTGCCCTCTGAATCCGCCGAGGTTGCGGTAATCCTCATGGGAAATAATGAGGTGGTGGGCCCCTATGGACCGGGAACCTTTAATCAGAATTTTCTCTCGAGCTTATCGGCCATTCGTGCGCTGCAGGCGCTCAAGCGGACTCGTCTCTGGCAACTCTTGGATAGCTCCATAGCTGAAGTGCAAAGCAGCGATGCCAAAGCGGACCTTGAGTGGCAGGGCATGCAAATGTTTGTCGACAATGGCGTAGCGGAGAATGACCCTCGCATGTCGGCCGTCTATGAGCATTTCGAGGGCAACCTGCGGGATATTGTAGACACCCTGAATGCTAAGGGTATGCACGTCGTGCTCTCCACGGTGCCGGTTAACCTGCGCCAATCAGCCCCCTTCCTGTCCATCGTTCGGGATGATCTCTCTGCGCGCGATGAGGCGAGACTAAGTGCACTTCGAGAGCGCGCCGAAGCGCAGGCGCTGAACGGTCGCTGGCGGGAGGCACAAGATCTGTGGCAACAGGCAATCGCCCTGGATGCTGGTCATGCCGACTCGCATTTTCAGCTGGCCACCAGTCTAGAGAACTTGGGTGAGTACGCCCTAGCACGCTCGCATTATGAGCGAGCCTTAGATCTCGATGCGCTGCGCTTTAGAGCGGATACGCGAATTAACGGGATTATCGAGCGAGTGGCGCGCGAGTACGACTCTACTAACGTGAGTTTCGTGCATAGTTCAAAGGGCTTCGACCGGGCGAGCGCACCCTACGCACCGGGCTGGGACTTGTTGGTTGAGCACGTTCACTATGACTTTTCGGGTAACGCAGTCCTCGCGCGTATTTTTGCGCGTGCGATTGCGCGACACCTCTCACCGACAACGCCACGAAAGCTCTTAGAACCCGAGGAAGTGGCCGCTCGGATTGGGTTTCCAAACCACGAGACCATTGAAAATCTGAAGAACCTGCAAGGCATGGCAAAGCAGCCACCGTTTCCTGGGCAGAGTAACTATCAGGACTACTTGGCTTTCCTAGCGGCTGAGCTCTCTTCTATAACAGCTGAGGTGGGAGAACCTAAAGATGTGGTTCGACGGCGTCAGCAGGTGCTCGTGGACGGCACGGGTGACTGGAAGCTCCATTTCGAAATGACTGCTTTGGCAAGACACCTCAAGAACAAGCAGGCGCAGTACTATCACCTCGATCAACTATTCAAGCTTTATCCCCATAACCGCGAGAGCTACATCAATCTCGCCACCCTGCTCAGTCAAGATGGGCGCTGGGCTGAGGTGATTCCTTTATTGGAGGGATCATTGAACTACACACGTGGCCGTGAGGAGTTGGTCGTTGAGGCCGTTGGTTGGTTAGGCACGGCGCATTTGAAAATCGGTAACACCGCTAAAGCCACTAAACTTTTGCTCTCTATCCCGGAAGATTACCCCGACCAAATCGGCATGAGTCTTCGGGCTTACGGCAATCTTATTAAGCACAGTTCAGATAGCCGCGATGCCCAGGCGGCAGAGCAATACCTGACGTCGCTCGAGAATTACGCCAACACACTGGTCGCGTCGGGGGCGAGTGAGTCCTACCCGCGGCTGAACCAGCGAATGGCTCAGCTCATGACCATGGGTGGCGACAAAGCCGGTGCTGCGCGATGGCGAGCGGAACGCTAAACCTTACTCTTAACCAACAAACTTTGCCTACTCTCGCATTCTTCGGTTAAATCAGGATTATTAGCACCGCTCGGAGTGAGCAATATGACTGATGCATTAATCGAAAAAACATTGGAGCGTGGTGTGCTCTGGCTGACGCTGAACAATGCTGATCAGCGCAATCCGTTATCCAGCACCATGCTGGCTGAGATCACTTCATCACTGGAGACCGCGTATGACGACGACGAGATACGCTGCATTGTCATAGCGGCTCACGGTCCCGTGTTCTCCGCAGGACATGACCTGACCGAGATGGCCCGGCGGTCAGAGGAGACTAGTGAGGCGTGGAAGCGTCGTCTCATGAATGTCCTTGAAGCTTGTGCCGCGATGATGCAGCGCATCGTGCACGGTCCCAAAGCCGTTATTGCCTGCGTACAGGGCACGGCAACAGCAGCGGGATGTCAGCTCGTATCGGCCTGCGACATGGCCATCGCGTCTAGTGATGCTCGTTTCTGCACCCCGGGCGTGAACCTCGGTGCTTTTTGCACGACACCCTTGGTTGGCATTGGCCGAAATCTCTCACGAAAGCACGCACTCGAAATGGCGCTTACGGGCGAATTTTTCGACGCGGCGGATGCAGAGCGCTTTGGTCTAATCAACCGGCACGTGCCGGCGGAGCAGGTGCTAGACGAGACTCAACGACTTGCCGAGCGGATTGCTTCGCGCTCGCCAAAGAGCATACGAGACGGTAAGACGGCTTTTTACACACAGATTGAAATGCCGCTCAACGACGCGTTCGAACATGCTAACCAGGTCATGGTTGAGGCGATGACTTCTGACGAATCTCGCCAAGGCGTAAAGGCGTTTTTCGAGAAGCGCACTCCGAATTGGGGGTGATCTCGTGTTGATCGAGACCGACGAGGGTCTCGCCAATTTACTCAAAACCGTGCGCCATATTGCGTTGGTAGGTGCGAGCCATAAGCCCGAGCGGCCAAGCTATCAGGTCTTGGAGTTTCTTCTAAAGAAGGGTTATCGGGTGACGCCCGTGAATCCGGGCCTTGCAGGTCAACCCCTTCAGGGTCAGACCGTGGTCGGTTCTCTCAGTGCTATCGATACCCCCGTCGACTTGGTCGATATCTTTAGGGATGGCGGGGCTTTACCCGGCCTGGTCGACGAAACGATTGCGATAGGAGCCCCGTCTCTGTGGACGCAGCTTGACGTGCGACACCCCGAGGCTGAGCAAAGGGCACTGGATCAGGGGCTAAATGTCGTTATCGACAAATGCCCCGCTCAAGAGTGGCCGCGGCTCGAGGCCTGCGGCCTGCTGTAAGAGCTCCGAAAGTCACAGGTTGTTGCCAGCAAAAACTGGCATACCAGGACTACTCGGGCTTAGAGGCTATTACCCTTCGTTTCCTCGAGCTGTGACAGCGACCATAGGGTCAACAGCGCGGCAATTGCAATATAGACGGACACGTAGAAGATGCCGAATTCATTCCACAGCAAGACAGCAATTGTGGGTGCGAGTGCGCCGCCTAGAATGGCGCCGATCTGATAGCCCAGAGACGCGCCTGAATAGCGCACTTCGGTACTGAATAGCTCAGTGAAGTAGGCTGCTTGAGGTCCGTATTGCATACCAAGAAAAAGAAGTCCCATGGTAATAGCAAAACCAATCATCATGGGGTCACCGGTGTCGATGAGTGGGAACAAGATGAAGCCCCAGATACCAGTGAGGATGGCACCCCAGCGATAGACATTCTTGCGCCCAATACGATCTGATAATCCAGAGAAGTAGAACTGCGTTGGTACCATGATGGCGGCGGCGACCAGAACGGCCGTCAGCATAGTGTCGCGTGATAGTTCAACTGAGGGCGAGTTCATGCCATAGGCAATCACGAAGGCGATCAGGATATAGAACGTCACCTGAACCGACAGGAAAGCGCCGGCTGCCAACATGATGCGCTTGGGGTATTTACGAATCGCTTCAACCACCGGTGAACGCTCAACAGCGGCTGCTGGTTTATCTTCGGTCGATTGTGCATCGCTGAGTGATCGGAAGGCTTCTGTGTCTTCAATTTTGAGCTGAATGTACATAGAAATACCGATCAGCACGATGCTGGCGATGAACGGTAGTCGCCAGCCCCAATCCATAAATGCTTCGTCGCTCATTGAGCTGCTGACACCAATGAAAGCCAGGTTCGCGAGAATGACACCCATAGGGGCACCAGCCTGTGCGTAGGCCCCATACCAGCCGCGCTGATCAGACGGCGCACTCTCTGTTACGAGCAACATGGCGCCGCCCCATTGACCGCCAATAGCCAGTCCTTGAATGAAGCGGAGGGCGACCAGTAGGAGCGGTGCGGCGATGCCGATGGATGCGTAGGTCGGAAGGAAGCCGATTAACGTTGTAGCAACGCCCATCATCATTAACGCGACGACCAAGGTACGTTTGCGACCAATGCGATCACCAAAGTGACCAAAGATAATTCCGCCCAGAGGACGAGCCAAGAATCCGACTGCAAGCGTGCTGAAACTAATGATCAGAAGGACCATGGTTGGCAGCTCTTGCGGGAAAAACGCTTTCGGGAAAATCACCGCAGCGGCGGTGCCGTAAAGGAAGAAGTCATACCATTCGATACTGGTTCCCGCGAGCGAGGTCATTGCGACCCGACGCATGTTCTGCTGCTGGTCCTGCCCAGGTGTGTCACTCATTATTCGATCTCTCAGTCTTAGCTTTTATTGTTTATTCATTCATCGGCAAGCAATGAATTAGCGGAATCGTGAATATGCTGCCCCGCATATCGACGTTCATCTAATAGCGAGATGGCGCGCGGGTCAATGGGTGAGGGGTCTCTAACCGTTGCACTGTAGGTGCGTTGCGGGCGCAGAAAAGGCAGATAAAAAGCTCAGGACAGCTCGGCTGCTGTTGTCGATCTGTGCAATCATTGCGCCACGAGACTCTAAGAATAAGTGATAGACACACTATGGACGCAACGACCAACGCACCGTTTTATGACAAAACCAGTACCTTGGAGCGGCAGCGCAGCTTCATCAATGGTGATTTTGTCTCATCCTCGTCGGGGGAGACATTTCAAACGCGACACCCGGGCACGGGGCATGTGATCTGTGATGTCGAGATTGCCGATGAGCGCCTCGTCGACGCGGCTGTGACCTCGGCCCATGCGGCATTTGCAGCCTGGTCAGAAACACCAGCTGCTGTGCGTGGCGCTATTTTGCGGCGGGCGGCGGAGATTCTGAGAGAAAGAAATCAGGAGCTTGCGGAACTGGAGACACTCGATTCGGGTAAAGCCATTCAGGAAACGAGCGTGATTGACGTCGTCAGTGGTGTCGAGGTGCTCGAGTACTACGCGAGCGTCGCGCAGAGTCTGCAAGGGTCGCATATCGATCTCCCGCCTGAGGCCTTCGCCATAATGCGACGTGAACCTCTTGGAGTGTGTGCGGCCATTGGGGCATGGAATTACCCCATTCAGATTGCCTTGTGGAAGTCTGCACCGGCACTCGCCTGCGGCAACACTATGGTGTTCAAGCCCTCTGAGGTGACGCCTCTCACGGCCCTAAAGCTGGCGGAAATATACCGTGAGGCGGGACTGCCCGAGGGCGTGTTCAATGTTGTGCTGGGCGCTGGTGAGACAGGTAGCGCGCTGGTACAGCATCCAGATGTGGCAAAGGTGTCGCTGACAGGCTCGGTCGCCACCGGAAAACGTGTCGCTACCTTGGCAGCAGAGACACTGAAGAAGGTGACCCTCGAGCTGGGCGGAAAATCGCCCATTGTGATCTTTGATGATTGCGACTTCGATAGTGCCGTCAACGCGGCATTGGCTGGAAACTTCTACTCAACAGGACAGGTTTGCTCGAATGGCACCCGCGTGTTCGTTCATGAAGCGATCTACGACACCTTTGTTGACGAAGTGGTAGCGCGTTCTAACGGAATTGCTGTGGGTGATCCCTTTGATCCCGAGACGCAGATGGGCCCACTCGTATCACAGCAGCAATTGGATAAGGTGGCGGGTTACCTTTCTGAGGTCCGGAGCGCGGATGACGTGAGTCTTTTGTGTGGTGGCGATACTGACTTTGATGCCCCGCTCTCCGGTGGCTACTACGTCTCACCGGCCGTGGTGGTCACTGACAATGAAGATCACTCGATAGTTACCGATGAGGTGTTTGGCCCGGTAATGACGGTGCTGAAATTTTCAGATGAAGCGGATGTGGTCAATCGTGCTAATGCCACGCGCCTAGGACTTGCTGCAGCTGTCTTTAGCCAGAATTTTTCGTTGGCTCATCGAGTGGCCAATGCTTTGCAGGCCGGTATTGTCTGGATCAACGAGTACAATATTACCCCCGCCGAAATTCCGTTCGGTGGCTACAAAGAGTCAGGTATTGGCCGTGAGAACGGGCTACAAACGATTGAACACTTTACTCAAACAAAAACGATTTATGCCAACTTGGGCAAGGTTGAAAAAACCTATTGAACGGCGCGAAGCTCCAGTCCCCGGCCAACGGGTGTGGGCTGACTTTATGATGAGTACACTCACGCGTCTCTGGGTCTTCTTTATCTCCCAGCAGATGGAAGTGCAGTCGGGCTTACGTCGGTTTAGGGCGTATGCGAAACTGCCGTTGCCAGTGCTGCTTAGCATGGGGGTGCTTATGGCTCAGGTGACTGTTGCAGATCCCGACACTTCAGATGATGGGGTTGAGGTGAATACAGTGCCAAAAACTCTATTCGTCGTCGTTGATGGTATTCCCGCCGACGTCATTGAGCGCGTAAGCACGCCCGGCATCGATTCTGTCGCCGCCAAGGGTTCGTATCAGCGAGCCTACGTTGGAGGCGAGATCGGTATGCCGACCGAGAGTCCAACGGTGTCTGCGGTTGGCTACATGAGCTTGTTAACCGGGACCTGGTCTAACAAGCACAATGTTCGCGCTAATTATGGTATCGAGCCGAACTACGTGTTCTGGGATATTTTTCGAGTTGCTAAGTACCAAGCCAGAGCAATAACCACCGGACTTTTCTCGACATGGACGGACAATAGAACCATCTTGATGGGTGATGGCTTGGAAGTGGCGGGAGGCTACAAGTTTGACTTCGTGGCTGATGGCTATGAGAACGATCCTGCCTTCGCGCCCGCGCTAGAGGATGTCGAGCGAATTCAAGCTGTCGATCTACACGTAACAACCTTGGCAGTCAAGACGCTTCTTGAGTCTGCGCCGGATCTTTCATGGGTCTATTTGCAGCACACTGACGATATTGGTCATCGCGATGGCGACAGCCCCTCAATGGACTTTGCCGTGCGCTGGGTCGATGCGCGCGTGTCGGAGCTCTGGGGGGCGGTTCAGGCCCGAAGCCAGCAATTTGTGGGCGAAGATTGGCTCGTCATCGTCACTACCGATCATGGTAGAACCTCATCGAACGGTAAGGGGCACGGTGGCCAGTCGGACCGGGAGCGCACAATCTGGATCGCAAGTAATAGTCCGCGTATGGTTTCTCCGGCCGAGCGCAGTGCGGCCATTGTGGATATTTATCCAACGATTGTTGAGCACATGCGCTTTGATATGCCCGAAGAGGTTGCGGCGCAACTTGATGGGCAATCGCTATTATCGCAGTGAGGAGCTGACGGTGGCTGAGGAGTTCGATTACATCATTGTTGGCGGCGGATCTGCCGGCTGTGTGTTGGCCAATCGATTGTCTCAGGATTCTTCAACATCCGTCCTATTGTTAGAGGCTGGCGGCAATGGCCGTAGCCTCTTTGTCGATATGCCAACGGCCTTTGCCATACCCATGGCGTCGAAAGTCTTCAACTGGGGATTTTTCAGCGAACCGGAGCCTGCACTGAACGGGCGACCGATGGATGCGGCACGCGGTCGGGGGTTGGGCGGATCTTCAGCGATTAACGGTATGGTCTACGTCAGAGGTCATGCGCGTGATTTTGATGAGTGGGAGTCGCTGGGTGCCACTGGCTGGAACTATCTGAGCTGCCTACCTTACTTTCAGCGCGCCGAATCATGGATGCATGGTGGCGATGATTATCGTGGTGGAGATGGCCCTGTGGGCACCTCCAACGGCAACAACCGGAAAAACCCCCTGTATCAGGCCTTTATCAATGCGGGTGTAGAAGCCGGCTATGGTCTAACTGACGACTACAACGGTTACAGGCAAGAGGGCTTCGGTCCAATGCATATGACCGTGAAGGGTGGCGTTCGCTCCTCAACCCGCAGATCTTATCTCGAGCCCGTTCGAAGTCGATCGAACTTAACCGTGATGACAGGTGCCGAAGTTGAGCGAATTGAACTGGAAGAGGGCGTTGCTAAGCGCGTCGTCTTTAAAAAGGCTGGTGCTGTGAAGGTCGTATCGACCCGACGTGAAGTGGTGTTGAGCGCCGGTAGCATTGGCTCACCCAGTATTCTTCAGCGTTCAGGCATTGGGCCTGCCAAGGTGCTATCAGATGCTGGTGTTACGATGGTTCATGAGCTCCCGGGTGTTGGTGAAAACCTCACCGATCACTTGGAGGTCTACTTTCAATACCGGTGCACCCAACCCGTTACTATCAACGGACATTTGAACCCATGGGGCAAGTTCAAGATTGGTCTGCAATGGGTTCTTACAAAAACGGGCTTAGGTGCGAGTAATCATTTCGAGTCTTGCGGCTTCATCCGTACGAGAGCGGGTGTCGAGTGGCCCGATATTCAGTACCACTTTCTACCCGGTGCGATTCGCTACGACGGTAACGCAGCATTCAATGGCCATGGCTTTCAAGTACATGTGGGGCCAAACAAACCCGAAAGTCGCGGTCACGTACGTATCCGAAGCGCCGACCCTGCGGACGCACCGCAGATTGTTTTCAATTACCTAGCCACCGAGAAAGATCGTGAAGATTGGCGCATCTGTCTGCGCTTGACGCGCGAACTTCTGTGTCAGCCGGCACTCGATAATTTCAGGGGCGACGAGATCCAGCCTGCGATTGATCTCTCTGATGACCGTGCCGTGGACGCCTGGGTCAGAGCCAATGTGGAGACCGCTTACCATCCGTCGTGCAGCTGCCGGATGGGTGCGGAGGACGATGCGATGGCGGTTGTCGATCCTGAGTGTCGTGTCCGCGGGGTCAAGGGTCTCCGTGTGGTGGATTCTTCTATATTTCCAAGTATCCCGAACGGTAATCTCAACGCTCCCACCATCATGCTGGCCGAGCGTGCTGCAGCTCTTATCAGAGGTGAGACCATGGAGACGTCTCATGCAGCGACTTGGATAGCCGAAGATTGGGAGACCACCCAGCGCATTGGTTCGCCTGTCCGCGCAATGAATCATGATCTGTTAAGGTCCGCGAGATGATGACGCTCCTGTCGATTGGCATGGTCGTTGCCTTGCTGTCTGCAGCCTTTGTGGTGTTGCGGTGGCCTACCTATCAATGCATTGGCAACACTCCCTTACCCACTTTGTCTTTTTTTGCCATTCTCTTCACCTCCGGCCTCGATGTGGGACTCATCATGTTCCCGCTCATCGATTTTCAGACCTATGCCTCCGAGAGCGATTACAGTTTCGCAAGTCCTCTGGTGATTGAGTTTGGTTTTTGGGGCGGCCTA
>CABYVD010000039.1:0-11416 GCA_902522335.1 Halieaceae bacterium
TTCTCACTTAATCGCCGGGTAAGTACTTCGCAACCATCGTCAGTGACAGCGATTGTATGCTCCCATTGTGCGGAGAGTCGTCCGTCTCGCGTAGTCACGGTCCAGCCGTCACGGGTATTCAGCTTGGTATGTCGCTTACCCGCGTTGATCATGGGCTCGATCGTGAATGTCATCCCTTTTTCAAGCACCATGCCGGTGCCGGCACGGCCGTAATGCAGAACCTGCGGCTCCTCATGAAATACCTTTCCAATGCCGTGACCGCAGTACTCTCTCACCACCGAGTAGTAAGAGGACTCCGCGTATTGCTGTATGACCTGCCCAATATCGCCCAGACGCGCTCCCGGTTTAACCAAAGTGAGTCCCTTGTATAGGCACTCTTGAGTGACTTTCATAAGCCGCTCTGCGTGCGGAGCGACCCTGCCCACGGGTACCATGATACTGGTGTCGCCATGCCACCCGTCTTTGATGACCGTGACATCGATGTTGATGATGTCGCCTTGTTTCAAGACCTTAGTGTCTGACGGAATGCCGTGGCAGATGACGTCGTTCACCGAAGTACAAATAGACTTGGGAAAACCCTTATAGTTGAGTGGTGCGGGAATAGCTTTTTGCACGTTGACAATGTAGTCATGACAAATCCGATCAAGCTCCCCGGTTGAAATGCCAGGCTCTACGAGGGGCTCAATCATCTCCAGTACTTCAGCGGCAAGTCGTCCCGCCTCACGCATTCCAGCGATGTCATTGTCGGTTTTGATTGATACGGTGCTCACGTCTACCTTTCCGGACTGTTGCTTTTAAAGGGGTTAATTCGGTAGTTTACCGCACTCCGAGGCAGATATTACAGCGAAAGGCTTCAGGCCGGGTGTCACCTGTGGTATACATCGCGCCGCGTCCGTAAATGACGGGAGTTAATAAGCACGCTCTCTGTGCACAAGATGCCGGGTGCTGGGAAACCGGTTGGACATCTTGAGAGAGCGGAAGGTAAACCCAAGTTAGAGAAAAGTTATGACACAAGTAAGCATGCGCGAGTTGTTGCAGGCCGGCGCGCACTTTGGCCACCAAACTCGCTTCTGGAATCCGAAAATGGATCAATACATTTTCGGCGCGCGCAACAAAATTCACATCATCAACCTCGAGCACACTGTCCCTGCGTTCAATGACGCTCTGAGTTTCGTTCGTCGGTTGGCTGAGAACAAAAACCAGATCATGTTCGTTGGCACCAAACGCGCTGCGGGCAAGATCATTGAAGAGCACGCCACACGTTGCGGTATGCCATACGTCAGCCACCGCTGGCTCGGCGGTATGTTGACCAATTACAAGACCATTCGCTCCTCGATTAAGCGCTTGCGTGATCTTGAGGCGCAGGAGCAAGACGGTACCTTTGCGAAGCTCACCAAGAAAGAAGCACTGATGCGGAGTCGCAGCAAAGACAAGCTTGATCGTTCTATTGGTGGTATAAAAGATATGAGTGGTTTGCCAGATGCGCTGTTTGTGGTTGATGTTGACCACGAGCGTATTGCGATCACCGAGGCGAACAAGCTGGGTATTCCTGTCATCGGCATTGTCGACACCAACAGCAATCCCGACGGCGTTGACTACGTTATCCCCGGTAACGATGACGCCATTCGAGCCATCAAGCTGTATGTCACAGCGGTTGCTGATGCGGTCATGGCAGGCAAAGGTGCGTCGTCTGAGGCTCCTGTCGTCGATGAGTTTGTTGAAGTGGTCGAAGCTGAGGCCGCAGAAACGGAAGCGGCGCCAGAAGAAACGGGCGACGCGGAATAATCTCAAACAACAGGCCGCGCTTCGCGCGGCTTTTTTTTTAATGAATACTCCCTGTTGGGGACAGTTATCTAGACGCTATAGAGGGTGGGACAAATGTCTGCTGCATTAGTTAAGGAATTGCGTGAACGAACCGGTCTTGGTTTGCTCGAATGCAAAAAAGCATTGGCTGCTGCCGGTGGTGATGTTGAAGTAGCTATTGAGGAGCTACGAAAGTCGAGCGGCATGAAGGCTGCAAAGAAAGCGGGCCGAACAGCCGCCGATGGTGTTGTGGCAATTCGTATTGCTGCAGACGGCAAATCAGGTGTCATTGGTGAAGTGAACAGTGAGACTGACTTCGTGGCTCGCGACGAGAACTTTGCTGGATTCGTAGCGCAGGTCATGGACAAGGCAGTAGAGCTTCAAACCGATGACGTTGCCGCAGTCGCTGGCGATGATATTGAGGATGCTCGTCAGGCGTTGGTTCAAAAGATTGGTGAGAATATTTCTGTGCGCCGTATTGGCGTCGTTTCAGCTACGGACGGCGTTGTCGGCGGTTATGTTCACGGTAACAACCGTATCGCGGTTTTGGTTGAGCTGGCTGGTGGTGACGAGGAACTGGCAAAAGATGTCGCCATGCACGTTGCGGCTGTGAATCCCGCTGTTGTGTCACCTGCGGACATGCCTGAAGAGCTATTGCAAAAAGAGCGAGAGATCTACGCGGCGCAGGCTGCAGACTCAGGCAAGCCACCGGAAATCGTTGAGAAGATGATCGAAGGTCGTGTTCGCAAGTATCTGTCCGAAAATAGTCTGACAGAGCAAGCCTTTGTTAAGGATCCCGATACGACCGTTGGCAAATTGGTTAAAGCGGCTGGTGCCACAATTTCCGACTTCACCCGATTTGAGGTGGGCGAGGGCATCGAAGTTGAGAAGGTCGATTTTGCTGCAGAGGTTGCTGCTCAATTAGGAAACTAATCGATCCGTGCCGCTGTATCATAAACAGCGGCGCATTTTCCTGAGGAGTGATGGTGGCAACTGAAAAAGTCTATAAGCGCATATTACTCAAGCTTAGCGGTGAGGCCCTTACGGGCGATGAATCCTTTGGCATAGATCCCAAGGTTTTGGATCAGATGGCCCTGGAGATCGGCCAGTTGGTCGGTATTGGTGTTCAGGTGGGCCTTGTCGTGGGAGGGGGCAATCTCTTCCGAGGTGCGGCCTTACAATCGGCCGGACTTGATCGAGTCACCGGCGATCATATGGGAATGCTTGCCACTGTGATGAATGCGCTTGCACTTCGCGACGCTCTGGAGCGCTCAAACATTGCGACCCAAGTCATGTCGGCAATCCCGATGAGCGGGGTCGTCGATCATTACGATCGCCGAAAGGCCATACGCGCTATGTCACAGGGTGACGTTGTGATCTTCTCGGCGGGAACAGGTAATCCCTTTTTCACCACTGACTCATCGGCCTGTCTCAGAGGTATTGAGGTAGAGGCGGACGTGGTGCTGAAGGCGACGAAAGTAGACGGTGTTTATAACTCCGACCCACTGAAGGATTCATCAGCGATCAAATATGAAGCGTTGACCTATGACGAAGTGCTGGATAAGAAGTTGGGTGTTATGGATTTAACCGCGATTTGTTTAGTCCGAGATCACCAAATGCCGGTTCGCGTCTTTAATATGTCGATGAAAGGCGCGTTATTGAGTATTGTGAGGGGCGGTTCCGAAGGGACATTGATTCGTTGATTGAGCTCGGGGCAGGTCGTGACGGATCAATCAGGAGAAAAACATGATTGATGACATACAAGCAGATGCCGAAGAGCGCATGGAGAAGTCGCTCGAGGCGCTGGGCCAGAACTTCAATAAAATCAGAACAGGCCGCGCACACCCCAGTATTCTGGATGGCATCCGCATCGACTATTACGGTGCCGAAACACCCTTGAAGCAAATGGCCAGCATCAACGTTGAAGATGCTAGAACGTTAGCGGTTAGCGCTTTTGATAAGTCCATCACCCCTGACGTTGAAAAAGCCATTATGAAAAGTGACTTGGGTCTCAACCCATCGACGGCAGGTGACGTTATTCGCATTCCCATGCCGATGCTGACTGAAGAGACACGCAAGGGCTACATCAAACAGGCGAGAGCGGAAGCTGAGTCGGCACGTGTTTCCATACGGAATGCGCGACGAGATGCCAACGGCATGCTGAAAGATCTGGTTAAAGAAAAAGAGATTTCGGAAGACGAAGAGCGTCGCGGCCAGGACCAAATTCAGAAGCTGACCGATACTTATGTAGCGAAGGTTGATGCTGCGCTGGGTGTCAAAGAAGCTGATTTGATGGAAATCTGATTACGAGCTTAGTGACAGAGTGAATCTTCCCGCCAACACCACCGGTAAGGTCCCCCAGCACATCGCTATCATCATGGATGGCAACAACCGTTGGGCGAAGAAACGCGGTGTCCCCGGACCTATTGGCCACAGAGCGGGTGCCGATGTCGTAAAACCCCTTATGTACGCTTGCCGTGACCGTGGCGTAAAAACCCTAACCTTATTTGCCTTCTCAAGCGAGAATTGGCGGCGACCTGAGACCGAAGTGCGTGCGCTGATGGCTCTGCTATCGCGATACCTCCGTCGCGAAATAAAAGAGTTAGCTGCAGACGGCGTCCGGATCCGATTTATTGGCCGGCGCGACCGACTGAGCCCTAGAATTGCAAAGCTTTTGGAGCAGTCGGAAGAGGCCACTCAGCACAATACTGAGGCGACTCTGGTCTTGGCTCTCGATTATGGCGGCCGCTGGGATGTGAGTTCGGCGGCCGCTTCTCTTGCGCAGGATGTCGCCGATGGCCGCATCAATGCTGACGATATCAATGAGCAGCTGCTCAGTTCTCGCATGTCACTAGCGGACCAGCCCGCCCCCGATCTGTGCATACGAACCGGCGGCGAATGGCGTCTGTCTAATTTTCTGCTCTGGCAATTTGCCTATGCTGAACTCTGGTTTACCGATACGCTGTGGCCGGATTTCACTGTGGACGAACTCGATGTGGCGATCAGCCATTTCGCTTCTAGAGAGCGTCGTTATGGTGGACGTCCCGCCGAGGCTTCAGCATGATGCTTGAGAAGCGCATTTACACTGCCTTGCTTCTGGTCGGTGGACTTTTTTTGGCGCTACTGCAGCTATCGCCCGAGTCCGTCTCGCTGCTCTTTTTGGCTATTGCAGCAGCCGGAGCCTGGGAGTGGGCGGCTCTGGCAGGGTGGTCATCGCGATTACTGCGGTCGTTTCTCGTGGCTCTCTTCCTCGGCGTTTGTCTCTATTACACGAGTATCTACGCACCCGATATCACCTCTGATGCGGTATCAATGCGCCCGGTATTGGGCATTGCCTGTTTTGCGTGGTTAGCTACCGCTTTTCTCGTCCTGAGTTACCCAAAACTGTCGGTGCTTTGGCGCTCGTCTGTGGTGTGCAGCATCATGGGGATCTTCGTTTTGGGTGCGGGTTGGCTGTCGCTTACGTTCCTCTTGGGCTTACAGCATGGTTGGCTTCTGGTTATTTTGTTTGTGCTCACCGTGGCCGTGGCAGATATCGGCGCCTACTTTATTGGTCATGCATGGGGTAAGAACCCGCTAGCGCCTGACGTAAGCCCGGCAAAAACCATTGAGGGGCTGTGGGGCGGTTTGCTGGCTGTCTTCATTTTGGGTGCTACCATTTGGTGGTTCCTGCCACCGGAGTATGCGCATATCCACCCGGTCGAAGTTTTCTTAATCAGTCTTTTCTGCGGGGGGTCATCGGTGCTGGGTGATCTGACGGTGAGCATGTTTAAGCGCGAGAGTGGGTGTAAGGACTCGGGTTCGTTATTGCCGGGGCACGGCGGGCTTCTCGATCGTCTCGACAGTATCTGTGGCGCAGCGCCCTTCTTCGCCCTTGCGTTAATTTTGGTCGGATACGCTTAATGCAAAAGATTTTAGTGCTGGGTGCAACGGGCTCAATTGGTTTGAGCACATTGGATGTCATTGCCCGTCATCCTGAGCAGTACCGCGCCTATGCGCTGGCCGCTAACCGATCCGTGGAAGCAATGGTTGCCCTCTGCACTGAACACAATCCTGTGCACGCGGTGATGTTTGATGCCGATGCTGCTGCCGAGCTTGAGCGTCGGCTGGCAGGTGTTGTCGATACAAAAGTTCATGCGGGTGAAGCGCCTTTGATAGCGCTCGCTGAATCCGAGGATGTCGACACGGTGATGGCAGCGATTGTTGGTTTTGCGGGTCTGTCCGCTACGCTCGCGGCTGCGCGCGCGGGGAAACGGTTGTTGCTGGCGAACAAAGAGGCACTCGTCAGTGCCGGCAGTATTTTTATGGACGCAGTGCGCGAGGGTGGCGCGCTGCTACTGCCCGTCGACAGCGAGCACAACGCCATGTTTCAGTCCCTCCCTGCGGATGCGCGGGCACGGCCTCAGATGGGACGTGTCGAGAAGATTCTTTTGACTGCATCGGGAGGGCCCTTCCGGGGTAAGAGTCGCTCTGAGCTGACCGAGATGACGCCAGATCAGGCCTGTGCTCACCCCAACTGGTCTATGGGCCGTAAGATTTCGGTTGATTCGGCGACCTTGGTTAACAAGGGGCTTGAATTAGCGGAGGCCTGCTGGCTGTTCGATCGAAAACCCTCAGAAATTGAGGTTGTAGTTCACCCTCAAAGCATTGTGCACTCGCTTATTCGCTACGTAGACGGTTCGGTGCTTGCACAATTGGGGCAACCCGACATGAGGACACCGATTGCCTACAGTCTGTCATGGCCTGATCGAGTTGATGCTGGTGTTGATGTGCTAGATTTGGTGAAGGTCGGTCGGCTGGACTTTGAGGCGCCGAACCTCTCAACATTTCCCTGCCTCCGTCTGGCCTACGAGGCGATCGAGTTGCCAGGTGGTATGTGCGCGTTCAGTGCAGCCAATGAAATTGCAGTCGATGCATTTCTTTCCGAGCGTGTTCGTTTCACCGATATCGACAGGGTGATCGAGCACACACTAAAAACAGTCAATCTTGCTGAACCATCGAACCTTAGTGAGGTCCAAGATCTCGATAGTGTGGCACGCGACATTGCCGGTACTTATGTGACTGAGTTGACGGTGTAGGGAGTCTCAACAACCAATGCAGGTGTTGTTTTCGATTGTTATGGCTTTGGTGACGCTGGGAATCCTTGTCACCATTCATGAATATGGACATTACTGGGTGGCTCGTCGTTGCGGTGTCCGTGTTTTGCGATTCGCTGTTGGCTTTGGTCGTCCACTTGCCATGCGGGTGGATAGGCATGGGACAGAGTTTGCGCTCTGCGCTATTCCGCTCGGTGGTTATGTAAAGATGCTGGATGAGCGAGACGAAGGTCAGGATGTGACGGCTCAAAACCGTCATGAGTCTTTCAGTGCCCAACCCGTCCGAAATAAGTTGGCGATTGTTTCTGCCGGACCAGTGGCTAATTTCTTGCTGGCGATTTTGGTCCTGTTTGGTTTGTTTTTGCGGGGTGAAACTGGAATAGCACCCGTTATCGAAGCGGTTGAGCCCGGGTCCGTGGCTCATGATGTGGGCTTGATGCAGGGTCAGGAAATAGTCGCAGTCGACGGCACCAGCACGCAAACCATATCGAATGTTCGTTTCGCGTTACTCAAACGCCTAGGAGATACCGGAACCGTTGATATTTCAGTCGGCAGTGCGCTGAGTGACCTTCAGCAGACATACACTCTGCCTATTGACCGATGGCTAGGGGGTGCGGAGGCGCCCGATCCAACCCGAGCTTTGGGTTTGACTTTGGGCATCCCACCGCTGCGGCCCAGCATTGGGTCGCTGGTGGAGGGTGGCCCAGCGACGCGGGCGGGCTTTGAGATCGGTGATACGATTATTGAAGCCGACGATCAGGCGATCTCAACGTGGTCGCAGTGGGTTGATCTTGTGCGAGCGTCGCCAGGGCGATCATTAGCCGTTCGTGTCGAACGCAATGGGCAGACTATTGAATTGGCAGTTGTGCCCCGCAGTACCGGCACGTCCGATGCCGAAGTTGGCTCTGTTGGCATGGGTGTGGTCATACCTGAGATTCCTGAGGATCGCATCAGACGACAGGGCCGTAACCCGGTTGAAGCCCTTTCGGCAGCTGTCGAAAGAACGTTTGCGCTCACTGTCTTCACCTTCGAGTCAATGTGGAAGATGATTCAAGGCTTGATCTCCACCAAGAACTTGTCTGGACCCATTGCGATTGCTCAGGTAGCCGCCAGCACGGCGGAGAGTGGCTTTACGACCTGGTTGTCATTCCTTGCGTTGCTGTCCATTTCATTAGGAGCGATCAATTTGTTACCCATTCCAGTGCTTGATGGTGGGCATATCGTCTTTCATTCGTTGGAAGGCTTATTGGGGCGCCCAGTGCCCGAACAGATTCAAATCATGAGCTATCAGGTGGGATTGCTGGCAGTTTTCACGCTTATGGTGTTTGCCATCTACAACGATGTGGCTCGACTGTGAGATACTCCCGCGCTTTCGCCACAGACAAGAAATCAAAGACGACTGAAATCAGCGAGTTATCTAGAAAGTAAGCGAATAAAATGGTGCGTAAATTCAATAACAATTGGTTCACAAGACTCGTTGCGGTCTTAAGCTTTGGTGCGATGTCAGTCATTGCGATTCCGACGGCGACGGCGCAGATCGAGCCGTTTGTTGTGGCGGATATTCGAGTTGAAGGTTTGCAACGAATTGCGCCTGGCAGCGTGTTTGCCGCGCTACCCGTCAGTGTTGGCGATGTGGTGGATGGCGCCTCTGTTAGGTCTATCTCTCGAAACTTGTTCTATACGGGCAACTTTGACGATATTTCGGTCGGTCGTGATGGCAATGTGCTGGTGCTTACTGTCGCTGAGCGACCCAGCATTAGCGAGATTACAATCGACGGTAACAAGGCCATAGAAACCGAGGCACTACTCGACGGCCTAAAGGGAGCAGGGCTTGCTGTCGGTCAAGTTTTTCAGCGATCAACACTGGACGGAATGCAACTCGAGCTGCTTCGCCAATACGTTATTCAGGGGCGTTACGACGCCAATATTGATACGGAAGTTATCCCAGAGCCGAGAAACCGCGTATCGATCAGTATCGACATCGATGAGGGCACTGTATCGAAGATCGAGCATATCAATATCGTCGGTAACGAGATTTTCGATGATGAGATCTTGTTGGATATCTTCGAACTACAGGTCGGTGGCATGTTTAGTTTTTTTTCAAGCGCCGATAAGTATAGCAAGGAGAAACTGGAATCAGACCTAGAAACACTCACCAGTTATTACCAGGATCGCGGCTATCTGCAGTTTGAAATTGAATCGACGCAGGTTGCGGTTTCGCCAGCTAAAGACGCGGTCTACATCACGGCCAACGTGGTGGAGGGAGATCGCTTTACCGTCACAGGTGTCGATCTCTCGGGTGATTTGGTTTTGCCGGAGGAGGATCTGTCGCGATTCCTCTTAGTCGCCGAGGGGCAGGTGTTTTCTCAGCAACTGGTCACGAGCACCGAGGAGTATCTTACGCGCCGCCTGGGTAACGAGGGATATAACTTTGCCAAAGTAACGGGCATCCCTGAGGTGGGTGATGGCGATGCGGAAGTGTCCATCAAATTCTTCATCGATCCGGGGCGACGCACCTATGTCCGACGTATTAACTTTGAAGGTAATGATCGTACGGCTGACAACGTACTTCGGCGAGAAATGCGTCAGATGGAAGCTGCGCCAGCGTCCGCCGCTGCAATTGAACAGTCGAGAATTCGTCTCGAGCGCTTGGGATTCTTTAGTGCCGCTGAAGTAGAGACGGTTGAACTACCTGGTTACGACGATTTGGTCGATATTGATTTTACTGTTGAAGAGCAGAGCTTTGGCTCGATTGGCGGCAGTTTGGGCTACTCGCAATGGGCAGGTTTGATCCTCGGACTGAATCTCCAGCAGAACAACTTTATGGGAACGGGACGCCAGGTTGGCCTTAATCTGAACTCGTCGCGCTATCAAAGCTTGGCAAGTATCAACTACAGCAACCCTTACTTCACCGAGGACGGCGTGAGTAGAGGCTTTAGCCTGTTTTATCGAAAGACGGATCTCTCTGAGATTAATGTTGCGAGCTATACGACGGATACCGTTGGTGCCCAGATGACGTTTGGCTATCCCATTAGCGAAACGCAGCGGCTTGGCTTCAATGTAGGCATTACCGATACCGAGATCACCTCGGGCCGCTATGCGGTGCAGGAGATCCGTACCAGTCCTCGACTGATTCCGGGTGTCGAGCAATATTATGTGTCCACCCGTCAACCAACAGGACTTTATGATGGCCCGGAAGAGCTTTTCCCAATTACGGATTTGCCCGATGAAGCCTTTGCCACATTGCGCTCGGATGGTTTCCTTGACCAAAACGGGAATTCATTTACTAACTGGTCCATCACAGGCTCTTGGCTTCAGTCCACATTGAACCGTGGCCAGCTTGCGACACGTGGTGTCTCTAATTCGCTGTCGGCGCAGGTGTCGATGCCCGGCTCCGATCTTGAATTCTTCAAGGTTAACTACCGTGGAGAGATGTATATTCCAATTTATCGCGAGTTCACATTCCATTTGCGCGGAGAGGTGGGCTACGGAGATGGCTATGGTGAGACCACTGAGCTGCCATTCTACGAGCACTTCTTCTCGGGCGGCTTTGGTAGTGTCCGCGGCTTCGAGACAAATACCCTTGGTCCGAGAAGCACGCCTCCCGTCCTCTATCAAACAGGCTTTGCTGCAACCGCGGTCGATGAAGAGGGTTTGGCGACCGAAATTGGTGGTCCAGACGGCACGGGCTTTGGCTACATCGTCAATCCGGAAACAGGTGCGATCGAAACTCAGCAAGTCTTCCTTGGGCGTCGAGCTGATCCCTTCGGTGGTAACGTGGTGATCGAGGGTTCCGCTGAAATTCTGTTCCCCATGCCTTTCGTAAAAGATCGACGCTCCATTCGTTCAGCGTTCTTCTTTGACGTGGGTAATGTGTTCAATACCAACTGCCGCCAAAACCAAATTAACTGCTTCGGTATCGACGCTGATGAGCTCCGGTACTCGGTGGGTGTTGGCGTCACCTGGCTGAGCGGCTTTGGTCCCTTGACGTTTGCGCTTGCCAGACCGCTAAATGCCAGCGAGACTGACCGCAGAGAAGTTTTCCAATTCACGCTGGGGCGTGGATTCTAATAACTAACCAGGAGGTTAACCCACATGTTTTTCCGCATGATCGCCATTATGGCACTGTTGATTGCATCGACCGTCGCGCACGCGCAAGGCCGCACTGCCGTCGTGGATTTAGAGCAAGCAATTCTTCAGACGGACCTAGCTCAGCAGCGAATTCGTGATTTTGAGGCGAGCGAGGCGTTTGCTGAGGATCGCGCCGAATTCGATAACCTCAAGGCCGAATTTGACAAGCTGGTACAAAATTTCCAGCGGGATCAGGCAGCGATGAGTGAGGATGAGCAAGTGGCTGCACGTCAGAAATTGGCGAGCAAAAATGCTGATCTTGAGTACGTTGTCAAAAAGCTGCAGTCGCTTCAGCAGCAGAACCTTCAGAGCGTGCTCCAAGAGCTGGCGCCATCGGCTCAGCAGGTGCTGAGAGAGGTAATCCAGACAGATAACATCGCGCTGTT
>CABYVD010000040.1:0-10537 GCA_902522335.1 Halieaceae bacterium
GCGGCATTGGCCATTATCGCTGCATTTGTTGAGACCGTCTCGGCTAACAACCCGGGCTTCTCACTGGAGCTATCGAACCCCACCGTACTGGTCGGTATGTTCATTGGAGGCACCATCCCATTCCTGATTGCTGCAATCACTATGACAGCGGTCGGAGAAGCTGCGTTCGACATGATCAATGAGATCCGTCGGCAGTTTAAGGAGATTCCTGGACTCCTCGAGGGTACTGCAGATCCCGACACAGCAAGTTGTGTTGACATCGCAACGACGGCAGCACTAAAGCGCATGGTTTTGCCTGGCGTTATCGCTGTTGCGTCACCCGTCGCGGTAGGCTTCCTGCTCGGCGCGGCGTCGCTGGGCGGCATGCTCGCAGGTGCTCTCTTGGGATGTGTTCTCATGGCATTGATGATGGCTAACGCCGGTGGTGCTTGGGATAACGCTAAAAAGTATGTTGAGAAAGGTAATCTGGGTGGCAAGGGCTCCGACACACACTCTGCTGTTGTGGTGGGCGACACCGTTGGTGACCCCTTCAAGGACACTTCAGGCCCCTCGATGAATATTCTGATTAACGTAATGGCTATCGTAAGCTTGGTGATCGCACCATTGCTCTGAAATAGCCTCGATCGGCAGAAGTAACAGCGAAGAGGAGCCTAGCTCCTCTTTTTTTTGTGCAACCTATTTGCTCAATCTTTTTCTCACCCTCCAAAGATTTCTCTGGATTAATGTCTCCGTAACAATCAGGTATTAGTCTCCTGCTAGTGGTGAAAGCGTGACGGCCACGACCACGCCTCCAAAAAAATTTTTAACCCAAGTGCTTACTAAACGTGATGATCGGTTGACCAATCGATGGCACGTCAGCGTTTGTCTTTGAAAATAAGGCATAGCGTAAGGAGCACTGTCAGACGTAAACACACTATGTACAAAGTGCGAACCTACAATGCTATCTCCTCAAAGGGGCTTGATCGGCTCAGCCGCGATTGCTTCGAAGTCAGTAGCGACATCAATGCACCCAACGCCCTATTGTTGCGAAGCTACAAACTCTCGGATACCGACATTGGCGACTCTGTATCAGCCATCGCTCGTGCCGGCGCCGGTGTGAATAACATCCCTATCGAGCACTGCACCGAACGCGGTATCGTTGTATTTAACACACCCGGTGCGAACGCTAATGCAGTCAAGGAGCTCGTAGCGGCAGGAATGCTTCTCGCCTCACGCGATATCGTGGGCGGCATGCGTTTTATCAACGAACTCGATCCTTCATTGTCCGAAGAGGACATGGGCCCCGTACTCGAGGCTAACAAGAAGCAATTTGCCGGTTCTGAACTACAGGGGAAAACGCTGGGAGTCCTTGGTCTTGGGGCAATCGGAAGCTTAATTGCGCGTCTCGGACTCGACCTGGGGATGGAAGTCGTTGGCTACGACCCCGCAATCTCTGTTGAGGCAGCCTGGCGCTTGCCGAGCTCGGTCAAGAAAATGGATAACATGCAGTCGCTGTTTGCGCGGTCGGACTACGTATCTCTGCACATTCCGGTGCTGGACAGCACTCGCGGCCTCATTAATGCGGATACTTTATCTTACTTCAAAAAAGACGCCTGCCTGCTCAACTTCGCCCGCGACCAAATCGTAAATACCGATGCGGTCGTTGCCGCGCTGGATAAGGGTCAATTGCGCACTTACGTCACCGACTTCCCCCATCCCGCACTGCGAAATCGGTCAGATACCATCCTCATGCCGCACATCGGGGCAAGCACCGCTGAAGCTGAAGAAAACTGTGCCGTCATGGCGGCCGATCAGATCAAAGCGTTCCTCGATCACGGCAACATCAAAAACTCGGTGAACTTCCCTGCCATTGAGTTAGAGCGCACAACCGAGTCGCGGCTCACTGTCACCAACCGCAACGCTCCTGGCACCTTGAGTCATATCCTGAACGTATTGGGTGATGCCAATCTGAACGTCGCTGATCTTCTGAATAAGAGTAGAGGCGACATCGCGTACAACCTGATCGATCTGAACTCTGCGCCCACCCCAGATGTACTCGATAAGGTCAGTGCCGTGGATGGCGTTATTAACGTTCGTTGTTTAGGAAAGCCCTGCTCGATCTAAAGCCATTGGCACCCTAGAGACAAGAGCACGGCGATGGTCGCGCTCGAACAACCTATTTTTTGTAGTACAGGTCAGTTCCTGATGTTTCCTCACGACAGTTTGCGTTACATTCTTAGCGCGCGTTAGAGGCTTTGACCGCCGCAATTTAAAAAATCACCGTGGTTCGGAGAAAAAACATCATGCCCCACACTCAACTCAAATCGTTGACGGTTGCACTGTCGCTATCCAGTTCACTTTTCATCGCGTTGGCAAGCGCGGCTCCTATTGTGCAGCCTGGCGCCCCGGGCAATACCGGTCGCATCTTATCTGCTGAGGAGGCGGTCCAAATTACCGACACCAGTTATTCGCCCGCAGATGTGAGCTTCATGCAAATGATGATTCCGCACCACCAGCAGGCATTGAAAATGGCTGATTTGGTGGAAGGTCGAACCAACCGGCCAGAGCTTGTCGAAATCGCGGGGCGCATCAAAGCGTCGCAGAGCGATGAGATTGGTTTCATGGAGGGTTGGCTAAACGACCGGGGCGAGTCCGCGATGGCGCATGCACATCACATGCTAAGCGCGCATCACAAGATGGAAATGGGTATGGCCACCGATCAGCAAATGGCTGCATTGGGTGATTCCCAATCGGTAGGTTTTGACCGCCAGTTTTTACAGCTAATGATTCGCCACCACGAGGGCGCGGTGGACATGGTCAAAGACCTTCTCGACAAACCCGGTTCTGCCTACGACCCACTACTTTATGAGTTTGTCGGTGACGTTAAAAACGACCAGATGGTCGAGATTGAGCGCATGAATGCCCTACTGGTAACACTGTCAGATGACCCTCGCGCCAACCTCAAGCCTGGTCTTACAGATGCCGGTATCGCCATCAAAAACATGACATTGGTGGCGTCACTCCCTAAGCCTGCAGGCTTTGTGGATCCCAATAATCCGGGAGAAATGGCCAAAGGCCCTGCAAAAAAGGAAGGTGAAGATGCTGAGGATGCGAGAGAGAAAAAACCGTCTCCGATTGAGGGCGGGTCTCGTAAGCGTTCTCCACTGCTTAGCTTCTCGAATACGGATATGGCGTTCTCGGGTAATACGCTCGTCGCTGGGAGTTATCACGGCTTTAACGTCTACGATTTGCGGGAAGACGGTATTCCCGAACTGTTGAGTTCAGTTGTCTGTCCGGGTGGTCAGGGCGACGTGAGCATTGTGGGTGATCTCTTGATCATGTCAGCACAGGAAACCCGCGGACGCCTCGACTGTGGTCTTCAGGGCATCTCAGAGGATGTCAGCGACGAGCGATTCCGTGGATTGCGCATCTTCGACATCAGCGACCTCGAAGCGCCGGTCCAAGTGGGCGCCGTACAGACCTGTCGCGGTTCTCACACCCATTCCGTGGTGTCAGGTCCGGGCGACGATGGCAAGATTATCGTCTACAACTCAGGTACTTCCAGCATCCGAGAGCGCGAGGAGATGGAGAGCTGCTTTGATTCCTCACCTGGCGATCCGAGAACTGCGCTTTTCAGGATCGATGTCATTGAAATTCCAGTCAATGATCCTGGCACGTCGAGAATCGTTCACAGCCCTACCGTTTTTGCTGATGAAGAAACGGGGGCTATTGCTGGCCTATGGCGCGGTGGCGATCACGGTGATGACACACAGGAAACCCGTCGAACGGATCAGTGTCATGACATCACCGTTTTTCCCTCGAAGAATATCGCGGCAGGAGCCTGTTCCGGTAATGGCATTCTGTTTGATATTACAGATCCTAGAGATCCAAAGCGAATCGATGTTGTGACAGACGCCGGGTTCGCGTACTGGCACTCCGCCACATTCAACAACGATGGCACCAAGATTCTGTTTACGGATGAATGGGGTGGCGGTGGCCGGGCGCGCTGCCGTGCGTTCGATCCTCTCGATTGGGGCGCCGATGCCATCTACGACATTGTTGACGGAAAGCTTGAGTATCGCAGCCACTTCAAAATGCCGGCCCCACAGCGTGAGTATGAGAACTGCGTCGCGCACAACGGCTCAATTGTGCCGGTACCGGGTCGGGATATTTTCGTACAAGCCTGGTACCAAGGTGGCATTTCGGTTATCGACTTCACTGACTCGAGTAATCCTGTCGAGATTGCCTATTTCGACCGTGGACCTATCGACGCTGAGGAACTGGTGACAGGTGGCTTCTGGTCAACTTACTGGTACGGCAATCACATTTACGGCACCGAGATCATTCGCGGGCTGGACATACTAACGCTCGAGGAGAGTGAGCACATTACCGCTAATGAAATCGCAGCTGCTGGGCTGGCTGATTACGATGGTGTATTTAATCCTCAGCAACAGCTGCCAGTGACATGGCCGGATCACCCAGTAGTAGCGCTTGCATTGCTCGACCAGCTGGCTCGCAGGGGCGCTGGTGATGCTGCAACGGTAAAAGCTGCCAGCGATGCAATGGAGGCTGCTCGCGCAAGCTTTGATGCCGGCGAATCGAATCGACGCTCTGCCCGCTCGATTGAAGGGCTGGCGGCCAAGCTGGCATCGTCGGATGACGGTAAGCCGGCAGCAGAGGTAATGCGAGCCGTGGCGGCAAAGCTACGGGAACCCCAAATCACAAGTAATGGCGCTGACTAATGTAATGACACAATTGCCGACCATGCGTGCGCTGTGGTGGGCAATGTTGATACTTGGCGGCGGCATGTTTGCCGCTGCTCTGTATTGGCAATACTCGCTGGGTGAGGACCCCTGTCAGGTGTGTATTCACGCCCGCTTGTGGGTGGTCGCAATCGCTCTCATTAGTGCGATTATGTTGCTCCTGCCCGATAACACCGGCACAGGATCAAGCGGTCTAATCCTCTTGCTAGTATCCAGTGTCGGACTTGGCGAGCGATCGTATTACCTGTACCAGATCGAAAACTTCAGGGGCGATGGCAGTTGCCAATTCACCTTAGGCATGCCCGACTGGTTCGCCGTGGATCGCTGGTTTCCCGCGCTATTCGAGGTCCGCAATATTTGCTCATACACACCCGAAATCGCTTTTGGTATTAGCATGGCCGAGGCGCTACTGGGGATATCGACTCTAATCGCAACAATCAGCGTAACCGCGGGTTGGCAGCTCTTGACTACCAAGGCATCCGGCCTCGCGTCTCAAAATGCTTAAGGCGGCTCGCTAAACGCCGCGTCGATGATTGCCTCACAATGAATGGTCGTTGTGTCAAACACCGGAAGGGGTGAGTTGCTCTCATTCAGTAATAGGCCAACCTCGGTGCAACCAAGGATCAGGCTATCTGCTCCGTCAAAGGCTAAATCGGCGGCTACCTTCATGTAGATGGCTCGACTCTCTTCAGTCACAGCTCCTTTACAGAGCTCATCGAAAATGATGCCATTCACCACCTCGCGGGTATCCGCTGCAGGAACCAGTGTCTCCAAGCCATTCGCTGAAAGACGACCTGTATAAAAAGACTGCTCCATAGTGAATTTGGTAGCTATGAGACCAGGCCTTTGATGCCCTCTCGAGATCAGAGAAGCCGCTGTGGCCTCGGCGATGTGCAGAAGCGATACGGTGAGATGGTCCTGAATGCGATCCGCCGCCGTATGCATCGTATTCGTAGCAAGTGCAATCAACTCGGCACCTGCACGCTCCAGCATTTTGGCTTCCCGAATCAATAGATCACTAATCGCATCCCACTCACCCTCGCGCATCCATTGCTCAATCGGGGCGAAGTCTACTGAGCGCAAAATCAGGTCAGGAGACGTCAAACCACCACAACGCACTTGGGTCAGCCGACACAGCTGGGCGTAGTAAAGCTGAGAGGATGTAGCGGACATACCGCCCAACAAACCAATGCATTTGCTCACGTAAACTCCTGTTTCGCGCTGGAGCAAAGCATATCACTGGTTTGATGGGGTTGAAGCGAGACGGTCAGTGCCCTCTCTACCTCGGGTGACACTTAACTATTGGTGCGAGCGTCTTGACGGTCATTCAGATAGGACCGAAACGCCGTGGTGTATTGCAAGGACCAAAACACGATATAAATGGCGAATAGCAAAGTAATGTCCATGCCTTCAAGCAATGTCGTCAACAAAAACATACCCAGTACCAATGCGCCCTGTATGGTGAGTGACAGTACCGCCGGAATATCAATCAAAATCTTATCCACAACTTCTCTCCTTAAAGTTATGTTGTAGAGCAAACTCCACTCCCCTTTGCAAGAAAGTGAGCCCCTTCGTTGGCAAGTCTAAAGCGGCGTCAACGCCATCAGCCTGGACACCGTCTCACCGCAGACGGCTTGATACGCAGAGAAGACTGACTCAGGATCATCGTTGGTAAAGCGAGTTAATTTTTGATGACTTTCGTACTACACCCAGCACTGCACTGCCCCATAGACGCTGCGCCTCTAATGACGGACGAGCTGTCGCTTGTGTGTCAGCACGGTCACATTTTCGATGTGGCCCGTCATGGCTATGTCAATTTGCTAGGTCCCAAAGATAAACGTTCAAAAGATCCTGGCGACTCCAAGGAAATGGTGTCCGCACGCGTGGCTTTTTTGAATGCTGACTTTTATCAGCCCTTAGCAGATGCTTGCGTCGATATCACGCTAGGTTATTGCTCAACGGTAGCCTATGGCCGCATTACGCTGATGGATGCCGGCTGTGGCGATGGTTACTACCTTAATCACGTTCAGGAGAATCTTTCCAACGACTTAGGCAACCGGACGTCGCTAGTCGGTTTTGATATTTCGAAGTGGGCAGTGCAACAGTGTGCCAGGCGTTGTGATGGCACCTGGTTTGTGGGAAGCAACCGACACATTCCCATGGCCGATGAGAGCGTCGATTTACTCTTCGACATGTTCGGATTCCCCGACTACTCGTCCTTCCGGCGGGTATTGGCGCCCCGCGGAAGATTAGTTCGAGTCACTCCCGGCGATCGACACCTAATCCAGCTCCGCGAAGTCATTTATCCGAACATTAAGCTGCGAAGCGAGAGAGCACCCTACCCAGAGACCTTCAAAGTGGTCTCCAAGCAACACATCACCTACGAAATGAGCCTTGGGACTGAAGATTTGAAAAACCTCCTGCTGATGACACCCCATATGTTTCGATCGACACCAGAGCGTCGGCAGCAGGCCCTCGATCATGATCACCTGACCCTAACCGTGGACGTCATTTTCGAAGAGTTGGAAATAACGACCGTTGACTAACGAACAACCGTTTTCATGATACCGAAGAGGATAGGTAAAAACTTGACTGCGACGCCGCATCGCCTATTGTTAGCAATAACAGTATGGCGTGGCCTTCATAACGATCAAAATACGGCACGCCTAAACGACGAGTAACGTCCGGGAGACACTCATGAACCAAGCCTTCAAAGCGCCTCAACTGCCAGGTCACGACTACGCCTACAACACACCACTAGCTGACCTTGATCCCTCAAACCCACTCATCTGGCCAAAGCAAGAGATGTGGGCCATCTTTGAGCGACTGCGCAACGAAGATCCGCTGCATTGGTGCAAGGAAGCGTGGATGTCTGATGAGCGGCCCGATGATATGGAGCCCGTTGGTGCCTATTGGTCCGTCACCCGCTACGAGGACATTATGGCGATCGATACGGATCACCACCGGTTCTCATCTGAACCAGCGATTGTACTGCCCAATCCGGCAGAGGACTTCCCGTTGCCTATGTTCATCGCCATGGATCAACCCAAACATGATGTTCAGCGGAGAACCGTAGCACCCATTGTTGCGTCACCGAGCCTGTCGAAAATGTCAGAGCTGATTCGCGAGCGAACACAGTACGTTCTCGACAGTGTCCCCATCGATGAGGAGTTTGATTGGGTCGACACAGTGTCGATCGAGCTCACCACGATGATGCTCGCCACACTGTTCGATTTCCCGTTTGAGGACCGCCGCAAGTTAACGCGATGGTCCGATGTCACCACCGCGGGGCCGGAGACCGGTATTGTCGAAAGTGAAGAGCAGCGCCGCGCCGAACTCACCGAGTGTTTCGAGTATTTCATGGATCTTTGGCACCAGCGTATTGGCGGCAGCGGTCATGACCTCATCACGATGCTGGCAAATGGCGAAAATACGCGTGATATGGATGCGGCCGAGTACCTTGGGAACTTAGTGCTTTTGATCGTAGGCGGTAACGACACTACGCGGAACTCGATGTCGGGATCGATCTATGGCTCACACCTATTTCCAGCGCAGTGGGACAAGGTCAGGGCAAATCGGGACCTTATCCCCAATGCTGTTGCGGAAATCATTCGTTGGCAGACGCCTCTTGCGTACATGCGCCGAACGGCACTCGAAGATGTCGAGATGCACGGCAAGACCATTAAGAAAGGTGACAAGGTCGCCATGTGGTACGTATCGGGCAATCGTGACGAGCGACAGTTCGAGAATCCGGATGTCCTAGACTTTGAGCGCAACAACGCCCGTAGCCATATTTCCTTTGGATTCGGCATTCACCGTTGCTTTGGTAATCGCTTGGCAGAGCTTCAGTTACAGATCCTCTGGGATGAAATGCTCAAGCGCTTCTCCCGCGTGGAGGTCATCGGTGAGCCTAGCCGAAACATCTCGAGTTTCGTAAAGGGCTACACCAAGATGAATGTCATCGTTCGCGACTAAATTTTTATCGCGCTGTTCCAAACAGACGTGACCCACAATAGTCAGTAAAGCGCACGATGACTCCTGCTGCGACGCAAATCTCTGATTACACCAAGACTGTGTTCACCGCTGAGACGCGCGAGGGGCATAGGGTGTCTCATGACATCTATTTTCGAGGCTCCGGCACCCCTGTAGTGTTGATTCAGGAGCTACCTGGTATTGGGCAAGAGACCTTAGCACTTGCAGATCGCCTCATTGAGGCTGGTCATGAAGTGGTGATGCCACATCTCTTCGGGCCTCTCGGCAAAATCTCCATTGGAGGCAATCTTGCGCGGGTCATGTGTATGCGCAAAGAATTCCGGTTGATGGCGTCTAACGCTTCGAGCCCTATCAGTGATTGGCTGCGCTTGTTGTGTCGAGAGGTTCGTGACAGTCGCAGCGCAGACGGAGTGGGCGTTATTGGCATGTGTCTCACCGGTAACTTCGCTATTACCCTAATTGGTGATAACAGTGTGTTAGCCGCTATCGCGTCACAACCCGCAATGCCCTTTTTTAAGCAGGGGGCACTCCATATGTCACAGACAGAAATCGCCATTAGCCGACAGGCTCTGGAGGCCAAGGGACCTATGTATGTTCTTCGCTTCGAGGACGACCCGCTATCGACTGTCGAGAAGTCTGAATGTATTCACCGCACTTTTAATGACGATGGACACGAGCGCGTGAAGGAAATAGTGATACCGGGTAAAGGCCACTCCGTGCTTACGCTCAATTTTGTTGACGAGGCAGGACACCCTACCCGAGAGGCCCTAAACAACGTGCTCGCCTATTTTGCGGAAAACTTAAGTACGCCCGCGAACCAGTCTGAGGTCTGACTCACATCAAGGCTTTTAGTCTTTTTTATTGGGAGCAATAAAGGTTTGCTCGCGGTCGTATATCTCCAACCAATTATCGGGTGGCAGTGGTAAAGCTCGGCTTTCGACTGCGCGGGCCGGGGTAAAACTGCGTGCTGGCACTTTGGTGCGCACCTGTTCGAGCCAAAAAACACCATCGTATTGACCGCTATTTCCGCGCGTAGAAATAAGATCGATATCGCCGTCCCCGTCGACATCGCGCGAGGCGAACATATCAAACATTCCCCGAGCGCGACGCGAAACGTCATGGCGCGTCCATTTGTCATCAATACTATCCGGATTTTCGAACCACGCGATCCGCCCCACAGATGAGGCTGCCGTCACGGAGGGGTCGTCAAAATCGCGAGAAGCGCCCGAGTAAGCACCATCAATAATGTTGATCCCAGAATAGCCGCCTGTAACAACATCTTCGTCACCGTCACCATCGATATCCGTGACATGAATTCCGATCACCCAGTCGGGCAATGTATTACCGATGCGATGCAAGACCCATGGCGCATCCAAGCTATCTCCTTGCATCAACCACCCCAAACCCGCATGACGAAAACTGGGATCGTCAGCTAACTCAAGAACATTCACTAGAAGGTCCAGTCGCCCATCATTGTTGATATCTGCCGTATCCGCATGAAATGCATTTGTCAGTGCCCGCCAGCCTGCAGGCACATCAAAAGCAGGAAGAATACGAACTGGTCTAGGTCGTGTTTCCAGTTCTCCTCGACCGCTTACTCCTTGACTCTCAATGATCACGATCTGCTGCCGAACACGTTTCGCCGCAATGACATCAACATCACCGTCCCCATCGATGTCCACCGGCAAGGCCGTATTAGGTACGCCTTCTTGGAACAACACTGTCTCTCGCCAATTAATAGATATCAGTGGGTCACCTAGGACTTTAATCAAAGAAGTTGCGCCATTGTCGACATCGCCCGC
>CABYVD010000041.1:0-10250 GCA_902522335.1 Halieaceae bacterium
TTCCTTTCTGTGCGTAACCCTTCTAAAACTAAAGCTACCACTCTAGTCATATAGAGCGCCCAAGAGAGCATTATCTTTACATACAAAAGACGCTGGTCGAGATAGGCGCTCAAAGAAATCAATTGAGCCTACACTTCGTCACCATAGACAAAAAATCTCCTCTTGCATGCCGCCATTGGTGGAGGCAACCTACTAAAACAAAGATTGATAAACGCCGGTAACCGGTTGCCTGGTTCAATGAGATAAAGAGTGCAGGAATTACCCGATCTAAAACCTGAGTTGATTGAGGCGCTTCTCGAGAGCTTGGCGAGTTGGGATCCACGTGCCTCGGTCCCATTAACACTGACTTTCATGGAGCATGCAGACCCCGCTGCACTTGACGGATTTTCTCGTCTAATGGCATCTAGTCCCGGCGCTGAGTCCATGCTTTCCGATCGGTTTTTGAGCGAGTCACCCGATATTGACATGTTAAAACGATGTCCAAGCGGAAGCCTGGGACGGGCATATTGGCACTATTTAAAGGACAACGAATTAGATGCGAATTTACTCCGCGAGTCCGATTTCATACCCGCTCACAAGTCGCGTGGCACGGACGAGGGACATCTGGCCGAACGCGGTTTTCAACTTCATGACTTATTTCATGTCTTGACCGGTTATGATACGACGCCGCTGGGCGAAGTGAAGGTCGTCAGCTTTACAGTCGCTCAAGCACCGGCGCCCTATCCGGCCATGATTATTGCGAGCCGCCCACTGCAAATGGTTCTTTATCAGCCTGAACTGCTTCCTTTCGTAATGGACGCTATTACTGAAGGGTGGATGAGAGGTCGTACGGCTAAGCCATTACTACCTGTTCACTGGGAAAACCATTGGGATGAGTCACTGGACGAGCTTCGAGCGCGGTATAACTTAATCTGATGAGTGGCATGCGCTCAAACTTCCGCAACTTTTTTTGAAAAGCGCTAAGTTCTCAACAATACTGCAAAAGGAGGAGTAAGCTGCGTCGGTAAGATAACCCTTATACTCGAGAGAGGTAGTGGTGAGCGATACATTTTTTGACTACGCATCGCGCGATATCGAAATACGCCCGGATCTGGCCGAGTGTTTTAATGTTTATTGGCGCCAACTATCAGCTGCTGGAACCTGGTTTACTGCGAGCGAACGAATCGCAATAGCAGCAGAATCAAGAGCCGCGTTTGATTGCGCTCTTTGTCTACGGCGCAAAAATGCCCTTTCTCCGAGCTCCATCACGGGAACGCATACGGCGGTGACGGATCTACCGCCCGTTATGGTCGAGGCGATTCATAAAGTCATTACCGACCAGGCGCGGATCACGGAGTCCTACGTCACCGAACTTCGGGAGAGCGGCCTATCTGAGGCAGCCTATGTAGAACTTGTTGGCATCACAGTGACGGTCTTCAGTATCGATGAGTTTCATCGGGCAATGGGACTGCCGTTGGAAGCCCTCCCCGCACCATCTGACACGTTGTCACCAAGTATGTATTCTCCACCGCAAGCCACGCATGGAACAGGCTTCGTCGCCATGCTTCCCTCCGACGGCGCGGTTGGGCACGAACAAGACCTTTGGATTAACAGAACAGCCAACGTACACAGAGCTCTTAGTCTCGTGCCAAACGCCGTCCGCGAGTGGGTAGCTGTCATGAAATCTCAATACATGTCGATGACCGACATCGCTACCATGCAGCAAGAGTTTGATCGCTCACTCAGCAGGGCGCAGATGGAAATTGTCGCAGCAAGAGTGTCTTCATATAACGACTGCTTTTACTGAACGGTCTCACACGCCATGATGCTCAGGTTGAGTGTCAATCACGACGAAACGTCATCCGATATGGACCTTATCACTGGGGAGTCTCGCGATGCGCTGAAAGACGTTCCTTTGTCAGCGGAGCTGGCTGCCTTTGCTGAGTCAATCGCTAAACGAGACGAGGAGGATGCGCTCAGTATCTTTAGAGAATCTCTCGCCGCCGCTTCCAGCCAGGAAGTGGTAGTCGACGCCGCTGCGGTGGCTGCAAACTTTCAAAGGATGGTACGAATCGCCGACAGCACAGGCATTCCACTAGACAGTCCCCAACGAACATTTAGTGAGACAGTCTGGAATGAACTGAAGCTAGATAAGATGTCGCGAGCCCATAAATAACGCCATCGTCTCTCTATTAATAAGTCGCCCTCATGTACCTAGGTTTTTCTGCCTCGGCACTACGCTTAGGTGATTAGACTGCGTAGCTCCCAACCTAAAGCTTTAGTTGATCTAAAATTCCTGCGATCGATGGTTTGTTCTTCGCAAGCTCATCCTGACTCAAGCCCTGCAGCTCGTAGGGTAGCACCAGCCACTCATCGACCTCGTGAACATAGTAGTCAGGAGACCTACCAGTTTTGTTTCTCGCCGGTTTGAAATACGGGGTTGCGACACGTACGTCAGACGGCATGTTCAATCGCAGCTTTTGTTGAAGCTCAGTAATGACTGCCTCGATGCTATACCCGGAATTAAAAACATCATCAACTAACAACAAGCGATCATCTGCATTCAAGTTCTCGAGCAAATACTGCAATCCATGCACCCGAATACTCGAGGGATCATCCACCGACTTTTGGTACTCGGGCAATCCCGCATACGACGTTCGAATGGAGATGTGGTCGCTTTCGACACCTAGGAACTGCAGGCACTCTTGTACGTAGATGCCTACAGAGGAACCACCGCGCCAAATACCTACGATAAAGGTTGGCGCAAAACCGCTTTCATAGACGGAAACCGCCATGCAGAATGCATCATTGAGTAGGGTCTCTTCCTCAACAAAGGTTTTCTTGATCATTTGATCCAAGGGCTGATTTCCTGAAAGTTGCTTGCTGGTATCATAGGATTTAAGCGGTTACCAAGATCATATTCATGAGCGCCACGAAAACATACCTGTCCGCTAACCAATTATTGAACGATTCGTTTCAATTGGGTACCCAAATCATAAACAGCGGCTTCAAACCCACATTCATTGTGGGCATTTGGCGCGGTGGCGCACCAGTAGGGATCGCAGTTCAGGAAATCCTCGCCTACGCGGGCATTCAAACTGACAACATCGCCATCAGGACATCGTCCTACAAGCAGGGTATCGATCAACAAAAAGGCCATGTTGAAGTCTACGGCTTGAGCTATCTGGTGAAGCGCCTTACGCACGAGGACAAGCTTTTGATTGTCGATGATGTCTTCGATACGGGCCGCACGATTGATGCGGTCATTGATCGGTTACACAAACTATTACGCCAAAATATCCCCCGGGACATTCGCGTTGCTACCCCCTACTACAAGCCCAGTCGGCGGAAGGTAGATCTAACGCCCGACTACTACCTTTATGAGAATGATGACTGGCTCGTGTACCCCTACGAGATACACGGATTGACCACCGACGAACTCAGAGTAAACAAGCCTGCGCTTTTTGAGATTCTAAAGGATCACATCAAAACGTAGCTTTATCGTCCCGCCGCAACTCGCTTCAGAGCAGCGCGAATTTGATAACGAATAATCCGGCTATCACTAGTGCACCCCAACTCACTTTGCGCTCCTCGGACGCAAGCAGGCTCAGAGCGACATAGCTGATGAACCCGATGCCGATGCCATCTGCAATCGAGAATGTCAGAGGGATCATGATCATGATGAGCAAAGCAGGGATCAGGACAACCGGGTTGTCCCAGCTTAAGCGTCCCAGCCCTGAGCACATGAGCAGCGCCACGTATATCAGCGCACCCGAGACTGCAAAGTTAGGAATCATCATTGCCAGCGGCGCAAAGAAAATGGCCAACAAGAAGAAAACGCCGACCGCACAGGCCGTCAGACCGGTTCGACCACCGGCGGCAACGCCCGCCGCACTCTCTACATAAGACGTCACTGGCGAGTTACCGAGCAAAGCACCCAACACACTCGACGTACTGTCCGCTTTTAGGGCTTTGCTGAAGTTCTTGTAATTACCCTCTTCGTCGACCAGGCCCGCATTTGAAGCAACACCCACCAACGTCCCGGTGGTGTCGAATAAGTTCACGATTAGGATCGAAAAGATAACGCTAACCAGAGAGACATTAAGCGCCGCCGTGATGTCGATTTGACCGACCACTGGTGCGATAGATGGAGGGGCGGAAACGATGCCTTGATAGGTCACCTCGCCCAATAAAATACCTAGCACGGTGACGGCGAAAATACCGAGAATCAGGCCGCCGGCTGCCAACCGCGCCGACAAAATGGCAACGAGTAAAAAGCTCAGCGCGGCGAGCGCTGTAGGTATTTGACTGAAGTCACCTATGGTGACAAGCGTAGCCGGATGATCGGCGATGATCCCGCCGTTCTGAAGACCAATTATGCCAATGAATAATCCAACACCCGCGGTCATACCGATCTTCAAATCGTCAGGAATGCTCATGATGATCCACGCGCGGATTCGCGTCGTGCTGATGATCACGAAGAGCACACCTGCAATAAATACGGCGCCCAGGGCGGTCTGCCATGGGTAGCCCATATCGCCAACGATGGTGTAGGCGAAGAGTGCATTCAGGCCCATACCAGGCGCTAAGCCAACTGGCCAATTGGCATAGAGACCCATCAGTAGGCAGCTCAGCGCTGCGGCCAGACAGGTCGCGACGAAGCTGGCGCCCTGATCGATCCCCGCAATGGCCATGATCTGCGGATTGACGACCAGGATGTAAGCCATGGCCGCAAACGTGGTCGCACCAGCCATGATCTCGCGTCCAACCGATGTACCGTGCTCCTGCAGTTTAAAGAAATCGCTCATGCGCCCTACCCCAATCAATCATTGTCGCGAGTCAGTCTGCCCATGAGTGCGACCGATTGCCACCCACCGATGACTGTTCCCATACCAATAACGAAAAATGGCAGCCCAAGGCTGCCATTTTCAATCAACTCAGCAACATCTCAGAGGCACGTTCGACCGCAACCAGGAGACGTGTCTTAGATAGCTGCTTAAAAGTCGATACCCGCACGGACCATGATCTGGCGTGGCTGGATGAACTGATCACCCGTGGCGCCCACACCAAACACATCAGTAAATCGCGCGTTGATGCCTGCATCATCAGTAATGTTCTTACCGATCAGCTCAACCCGCCATGACGCATCATCAGGTGAGAGTTTCACCATGACATCGAGGGTCTGGTATGACGCAACGTTGTCGGTTGTTGGGTTGTTAAACACGCGGTGCTTGAAATCACCTCGGTAGGTGTAGCTCAGGCTCGACCTAACATCACCCCAACCATCAATAGGCGCAGTATGTGTCAAAGCGATATTCGCTGTCACTTTAGGGGTCTTAGGTAGAACGTTTCCGCGAACATCAGCAATCTGAGCTGCGCGAGCTACTTCAACCTCTGGACTGAACAAGTTGACGCCCTGAGCCAGCAGCGCATTCGTTGCCGCTTCAGATGCTACGTTGTCCAGTGCAAGGTGAGTCTGGGTGATTTCAGTGTTCAACCACGCCAAACGTGCATCAAACAGTAGTGACTCGCTCAAGAACGCCCCCAGCTCGAGTTCAGCACCAAAAATCTGAGACTCTGGAATATTACCTACTCCGCCCTGGAATACCTCGGGGTCGGTTGCTTGATACTGCAGATTCTCGTAGTTGTAGAGGAAGGCTGCTGCGTTCACTCGCACTCGTCCTTCGTCGAGATCTGTCTTCAGACCCACCTCATACGCATCGATGGTCTCCTGCTCGAAAGTAGGAAGCACAACGATGGGTGATACGACGCTCTCGCGACCGTAAGTCAGATTCGAACCACCTGGCTTAAAGCCACGCGTGTATGAAACGTAGCCCAAGGTCACGTCATCGAAGTCTTTTTCGTAGGCAATACGGCCTGTGACTTCGTTACTGTCGATCTCGAGGATGTCGGTACCACCACGACCATAGAAGTTGGTGACTTCACTGTAAACTTCGTCACGCGTGTAACGCAGTCCACCAATGAGGCGCGTGGTGTCGGTGAGCGCCAGGGTACCCTGACCGTATACCGACATTGACTCACGCTCTGGCTTCGAGTTTGAAATGAAGCCCGCATCTGCAGGACTAAAGGTCACAATATCTTCCACGGTGAAGGGATCGAACGTGCCGTCAAAACCGAAGTCGAGACGCTCTGTAATCGCAATATCTACCTCAGTATCGAGGTAGAAAACACCGGCCACCCAATCCAGCTTCCCGAACGCAGGTTCCGAGGAAATCAGGTTGAACTCCTGTGTTGTCGTCGTTTGATCGTTCGTTTCAGGATCAAAATAACTCTGAAGCAGGAAGAATGGCGGCAACGTCGTTGGGTCGTGCCGGTCATTGTCACGGAGCACTCTGATGTCATCGCTCTGGTAACTAGTGATCGACTTAACCGTAAAGGCAGGGAGATCCCACTCAACCGTCGCGCTATACATTTCCGACGTGAGCTCGTAAGCTGACCGAGAGTCCTGAGCCAAGCGGCGCGCGCCCGGTGTTGGATCATAAATGCCCTTCTGAGCTTGTCCGTTAACGCTCTCATCAAACAGCTGCGCACCTAGCTTCACGGTGACGTTGTCACTGGCCTGCCACAGCAGCTTGACGCGAGCAGAGAGGCTGTCCGCATCGTCAAGATCCTGGCCGTTGGATACGTTTTCAGTAAATCCCTCGCGGTTGTTACGAAGCAGCGAAACACGTGCAGCCAGCGTGTCAGACAGTGGAATGTTCATGCTTGCGCGAGCACGAACACTCTTGTACTGACCTAGGCTGAGATCGGCCGTACCACTGAACTCTTCAAAGTCAGGATCCATTGTGATGACGTTGATTGCACCGCCCGTTGAGTTCTGACCGAACAGGGTACCCTGTGGCCCCCGCAATACTTCGATCTGTTCGAGATCAAGAAAATCTGTCTGCAAGGCAAAAGGTGATGCGATGTAAACGCCGTCGAGGTGATACGAGACCGACGGATTGGCAATCGCGTTCTGGTTTGCTTCGTTACCGATACCACGGATAGTAATGACCGTCTTGAAGCCTTCGTTCTTCGCAACGTTCACACCAGGAGCGATAGCGCTGAGATCAACAAAGGAAGTCAGCTGACGGTCTTCAACGTCAGCAGACGTCAGCGCCGTAACGGCCTGTGACAGGTCCTGCAGACTCTCTGACCGTTTCTCAGCAGTCACGATGACCTCTTCAAAGACTGGGCCCGACTGCGCGAGGGCAGTCGAGGCGAATAGGGTGGATGCAATGGATGCACTTAACAAAGCTTTAGGGAAATGAGGCTTCACCGGAATAGGTCCTTTATTGAATAAAAAATGGGTTCGATTCGAGATCGGATACATCGTCTTAGAATTGTACGAACACGAAGCACATTAGATGCCAAATACACAAAATTGATGCCTCACAGATAGCTAGGCTATTTGTGAAGAAAACGTCTCACTAACTAAGCTGTATTTGACTCAAAAACTGCACCAAATGAGCGCAGCGCCGTCGGTCAAGGCACTCAATTTGTGCAATCTGAGCGGCACTATACGGCTAGCCACATACATTGCTATAACTGCGACACTTCTGGTTGCCAGAAAGCGATGACTTCTGATGCTCGCACCGCTGTTAGTGCAAAGAAATTGCATTGCGCATTGCCACAACAAAGGCAGCGCCCTTACACAGTCTTCAAGACGCGTTCGGGGTTGGCCAGGGATCACTCACCGGCTGCTTTTTTAACCGCCAGCAAGTCCTCGTATTCAGGCTTTTCACCTTTAGCCTGCGCCACAAAGGTGTTGCGAATAGCCTCACCGTCGAGCATGGAGGCGTTCCAGGTCGCAATGTAGTCGAGACCGTCGGCCGTGCTGTGATCGCGCGCGTAATTCACCATGCGCTTGGCGCCAGATACAGCGAGCGGTGCATGTGCCGCAATTTGACGCGCGATGTTCATGACCGCCTCTAACATTTCTTCAGCCGAGTCATAGACTTCGTTGACCAGTCCAATGTCCCGCGCCTTTTCGGCACTCACCCGCTCCGCGGTGTAGGACATTTGCCTCGCCCAACCCTCGGGGATGAGCTTAACTAGTCGTGGGTAAGTACCCACATCGGCTGTCATGCCAATCGCAGTCTCATGTACCGAAAAAAACGCATCACGGGTCGCATATCGACAATCGCAAGCGGTAATGAGGTCCATTGCGCCGCCGACCGCCGCGCCTTGTATTGCCACCAACACGGGCATGCGCGCTTCTTCGAGACAGGTGAACGCATCTTGTAATGCCATACAGTGATGGCGGAATGCCTCAGCGCGAACAAAGCGACTACCGCTCGCAGGTCCATCAAGGCCGCCCTCGGTGAAGACCGATATGTCCATACCCGAGGAGAAGTGACGTCCTTCAGCCGACAGGACGATAACTCGGGCCGATGCGTCGCGAGATAACTCGTTGATGACCTTCGGCAGCTCAGTCCAGAAAGCTGGAATCATCGAGTTGGCTTTTTCAGGGCGATTAAAGCGGATGTGGGCAATGCCCTCTGACAGCGTTAACTCAAAACACTCGTAGCTCATAACACGTCTCCTCGTTGTCTTTTCTCTTTGTTTTTTTACCGACGGAACATAGCCATTCTGTCACATGGTGCAAGCGTAGTCGCTTTTCAGGCAAAAAAAAGCCGCCCGAAGGCGGCCTACGTTGCCATGACCGTCTCTTTAGGCGCCCGGTCGGCCAAGTACCTGCTCAGTCATCAGGGCTTCACCGGTGCAATCGACCATCTTGTAGTAATCCATGCGGCCACGCCAGCCACCCTTGGCGAACCACTCCTGATGCTCCATGAGACCTTCCATATTGGGGTAAACAACAACGTGCGCGAACTCACCTGCAGCGTCGGCTCCACCAATATTGGGATAAAGCGTGAACCAGCCGATGTTACCTAAGCCTTCGGGGTTCTCCTTCACAAAGGCGGTGTGTGCCGCGTTCAAATCATCATGAGACACGCCCTCTCTCCGAGTACACCAGTTCCATGTCACAACCCTGTCATCGTCACTGTTGATGGCATCCACATCCGCCCATTGCGTGAACATGGCGGCAAATTTAACGCTGCACGACGCCATCTTTTGCCACTCGGCATTAAGTTTTTGGCCGGACTTACCGGACATCCACTTGTCCCACGAGGTTCCCGCATTCTCGAAGTCGGTTATCAGAAACTCGACAAAATCTGCCGGATACGGGTTACTCGCATTGCTGTGAGTAGCAAATGGAAACTGCCGTACCGAGGCTACCTCGGCATCATTTTTTGATGCCCATTTCTGATACCTTTTGAAAAAAGCCGCGTAGTCATCAAGTGATACGCCATCATTAAGAGAGCAAATATTTGCCTGAATCGACATGGGCTCTGCTGGGTCCATATCGCCCGCAAACATCTCGTGATCGTCGGCCAAAACACCCGCACCACAAAAGGTAAGTATCGAACCGAGTACAACCTGACTCATTTTTCTCATTGTTCTTCTCCGGTCTTTTTGATTTGGAAGCTCTGCACCCCCGCGAGGTGAAAACGCGAAGGTGGCCCCCAACCAAAGACTAGGAACTGATGAGAGAATCACCCTATTTTTCGTCGATCGTTCGTCCGCTTCGTCACAATTGATATACACAAGTAAACATGTGGATATTGCGTCCGAACTACTAAAGCGCCCGCATATCCTCCGCATTGACCGAGGGTTTGTACTGAGGTTCTGGGGACCCAGTGCCCGTCTCTTCAAACGCTAGCCCCACTGACAGCAGCAGGGAATCTGCATCACGACCACTCATGAACGAGACGCCCACTGGCACCCCTGCAATGGTACCCATAGGAACCGTCAGGTTGGGATAGCCGCTGATGGCGGCCATGGAGCCGGCGCCCGCCCAAGCGGGCCAAACGTCACCATTGACTACGTCGGCTCGCGGCGACACCGGACCACTGGGTCCCATCAGGACCTGAACATCATGATCGCGAAGTAACGCGTCAATGCCATCGTCTCGGGTCGTTTTGCGAATCAGCGCCAATGCATCCTGATAGGTATCGCTATCCATTGCCGGCGATTCGAGCGATGACTCAAGAATATCTTGCCCAAAGACAGCCTGCTCGACTTCGGCATTCTCGTTATTGAAGGCAACTAGATCAGCCAGACTTCGAATGGGAATATCCGCGGGCGAGCCACTCAGGTATTCATCAAGAAATACTTTAAATTCTGAGCCCAAAACCAGCCGCGCCGCCCCCCGAAACTCGGGTGGCGTATCGTTGCTTTCAATGCGCACAATCGTTGCCCCCGCC
>CABYVD010000042.1:0-10088 GCA_902522335.1 Halieaceae bacterium
CTTAGGTACCTTCTGCCATGTCACTCGCATCATCCACTGTCTGTTCAAATAAACTATTTGGATCCTTAAAGAATTGCGACTCAAAGCCACTACTTAAAAACGATTCAGTGATTTCGAGGTATTCTGCATATACGCTTTCACCAAACGTGTCTCTCTGCCACTGAGGCGCTGCCGTCCCCATCAAAAGACTTACCACTGACAATAAAACGACTCCGCGGCCCACACCAAAGGCCGCTCCCAACAGAGCATTACCGGTCTTTGTATGCCCATCTTTTAATCTCGCAGAGAGACCAGCACCTACAGTCGAAAAAAACACAACAACCGCTGCGAAGACCAAGCCATAGCTGAGCAGATAGAGCAACGAGTCTTGTGAAAGATCTATTCCCACAGCAAATATAATTGGCTCTGCAGAGACCGTTGCAATGAAGTGAGCAAGAATCCAACCGAAAAGTGAAATCGATTCTTTGATGAATCCGCCCTTGAGGCCCATAAGCCCCGAGATGCTGCAGACAGCTATTATCGTCCAATCTATAAAAGATTCTGGACTAGCAAAAGAGACTATATCCAAACATCTACTCCCTTAGATTGGTGTAAATCTCACGATAAAGCTTTCAACAGAAAAATAGTCATTAATGGCAGGCTGGATTTCAATAAGGCGCTGCTTTTGTAGCTTTGGACCTATCATAACTCTAAATAAGCGCTGATCGTCCAATATTATTGGTGAAACATAGGCCTTGTGACCCTTGTCTCGCAGTAACTGCGACATTTCCTCAGCTCTTTCTGCATTGCTGAAAGTAGCAATCTGAAGCTCCCAGCTAACCGGCAGGCCTTGATCGTCAAACTCTGCTCTCTCCAATGCCGACGCCTGCTGCTCAGGTTCCTCATCAGCGTCCACGAGAGCCACATCAGGCATTGGCGATGCGATATCAACAGGTTGAGCGATTGGTGGCTGCCGCTCCGGCATCTCAGGCAACATCGATTGATCTACTTTATCGAGTACCGGCTCGCGTCGCTCAGACGCTGCGACGGCAGGTTTTGGCGGCATTTCGAAGGCGGGGAGCTCAAAATCATCGGCATTCTCTGGCGTAACAAATACGATGGGCCAGAAGATGACAGCAATCGCAACAAGCACCACAAAGCCGACAAAACGCTGCTTGATCACGATTGACTATCCAGTGGTGACAGACGGAGGCTATCAAGCGCTTTCATACCTTCTCCCACGGTGAAAAACGAGCCAAATATAATGAGTCTGCCTCCATTCGCCAGACTTTCCATCGCGCCTTCAAAGGCCGATTCGAACGTTGGTGTAACGTGTGCCGCTCCGGAAATAAGCCCTTCAACTACCTCCGGTGACTGCCCGCGCGCTCCGCCGATACCTGACGGTAGATACCATTCATCGATGACTGGCTCGACGGCCGCGATCATATCACGGCAGTCTTTATCGGACATGACAGCAAAGATGGCTGTCGTCGTTTGCGTAGCCATTTGGCGATCAAGGAATTTTCTGAGTTCCACCGCTGCATCAGGGTTGTGGGCAACATCAAGAACAAAATCGATATTACCGAGACGAAAAGACTCTCGTCGTCCCTTGAGCACAATACGCTTCATACCCTCGGCAACAAGCTCTTCGGTGATCTCACCACCAGCAGCCTCGAGCGCTCTTAGGCCCGCAGCGGCATTCAAAGGCAGAATGCCTGCTGGCAATGACCAGGCAATTGACCCCGCCTTTAGACTGTCAAAATACGTGTCGCCAAAAGCGTAATCGCGCAGCGCCCGCACTTCACAAGCGCCGATTCTCTGTAGTTCAGTCGAAACCGAGACGGGTGCCGCCGAGTCGGCGACAACGCAAACACGTCCGTCACGTGCAATACCGCATTTTTCGATAGCAATGGTCTCGACGTCCGAACCTAACCACTCTTGGTGGTCCAAACCAATGGCGGTGACAACTGCCACATCGGAATCGACGATATTCACCGCGTCTAATCTCCCCCCCAAACCCACCTCAAGAAGCTGGAAGGCAACATCAAGCTTTTTAAAAATCCACAATGCAGCAAGCGTATTGAATTCGAAATAGGTCAGCGAAATGTCCGATCGCGCCCTCTCGATGGCTTGAAAGGCCTCCACAATAAGCGCATCTGATACCTCCACGCCTTCTACACGAATGCGCTCGTTGTATCGGACTAGGTGTGGGGAGGTAAAGGCACCAACACGTTCACCTCTGGCGCATAAGATGGCTTCCATGACGGCAACGGTGCTGCCCTTACCATTGGTACCCGCTACTGTGATGCTAGTAACATTTGTATCCAACAGCTCGAGACGCCGCGCAACCTCACCACAACGGGCAAGGCCTAGGTCAATCGCAGAGGGATGTAATTGCTCGAGGCGTTCAAGCCACGCGGCAAGATCCAAAACTACCCCCGGTTTTACTTATGAAGCGAGCTGTGCATTGGTGAACTTCGCGAGAACCCGAGCTAGCGTGTCTCGCATCTCAGATCGCGGAATGATCATATCGATAGCACCATGCTCAAGAAGAAACTCACTCCGCTGGAATCCACGAGGTAACTTCTGTCGAATCGTCTGCTCGATAATATTGGGGCCGGCAAACCCCGCCCGAGCGTCAGGTTCCGCAACATTAATATCGCCCAAGAGCGCTAACGAGGCAGACACACCACCATAAATCGGGTCCGTCATGACCGACACGTAAGGTACACCGGCGGCCTTCATCCGCTCAATCACAGCCGATGTCTTGGCCATTTGCATCAATGAAATCAGAGCTTCCTGCATACGCGCGCCACCCGAGGCGGCAAAACAAATCAGTGGTATGCCATTTTCAAGAGCGACTCCAGCAGCGCGGGTGAACTTTTCACCCACGGCGTAACCCATGGACCCGCCATGAAAGTTGAACTCAAACGCTATTGCGACAAGGTCCATGCCGTGGAGTGTCCCTCGGAATGCAATGATGGCATCTTTCTCACCGGTACTTTTCTGTGCCGTACTCAAGCGGTCTCGGTAGCGTTTTTTATCTTTAAATTTCAGGCGATCAACCGTTTCCAGATCTGCAAACAGCTCAGTACGACCGGCATCATCTAAAAAGAGGTCCAGCCGTCTACGTGCAGTGATGCGCATGTGATGATCGCATTTGGGACAAACCTCAGCATTGCGCTCCAGATCGGGGCGATAGAGTACGGCATCGCACTTAACGCACTTACGCCACAACCCCTCGGGAATATTTGCCTTTTTATCCCCGTCCGTTTTCCGCACACCCGCGGGAATGATTCTATCGATCCAGCTCATTTTGGCCCCCTGCACATCGCGGTGCGCAGTATACGTCGTTGACGGTTTTAGTTGGAAGTTGCCAAATTTACGCCGTTTCGGATGCTTGAGATCAATGAATGTGCCCCAGAAATGGCACTAATGTGGGAACCGCCACTGATGAGGTCGTTTGCTACGAGATCAACCAGTGCACTACCGACCACAACCGCATCAGCGCATCCCGCGACTGTTGCTGCCGTGTCTGCATCTTTAATACCGAAACCAACGGCAACCGGCAGGCTCGTATGCTGACGTATGTTAGCTAGATGCGCCTCAACTGCGTCCGTGTCCAGGTGTCCTGCCCCTGTGACGCCCTTAAGTGCAACGTAGTAGATGAATCCACTGGCTTGGGCCGTAATTGTGGCGACACGTTCATCACTCGTCGTCGGTGAGATAAGAAAAATATTATCGATGTTTTGGCGCTGCAATTCGGCGTTCATCGCTGCGACTTCTTCTGGAGGGAGGTCTACCGTTATCAAGCCGTCGATGCCTGCTTCAGCGCAGGCATCAGCCACAGCTGCATAGCCTTTACGCTCGAGTGGATTCGCGTACCCCATCAACACCAAGGGGGTCTCCGCATTTGTTTCACGAAACTGCTTCACCAGTTCAAGCGTTGAAAGAAGACTCGTGCCCCCTTCTAGCGCTCGCTCATGGCCCTTCTGAATTGTGGGCCCTTCAGACATCGGATCCGAAAATGGCACGCCAACTTCAATAATATCGGCACCTGCCTCAACCAGACTGTGCATCAATGTTAGAGTCAACGCCTCATCGGGGTCCCCCGCCACCAAGTAGGGAATCACTGCGCGACGATTTTCCGCGCGAAGCGTTTCAAACAAAGGGCCAAGACGCGACACTAGCGAGTCCCCAGATCAATACCGTCAATTTCAGCGACAGTGAGAATGTCTTTATCGCCGCGACCTGAGAGATTAACGATGATGTGTTGATCCGGCGTCATTTCAGCAGCGAGTTTCTCTGCATAGGCGAGTGCATGCGCGGTCTCCAATGCAGGCATAATGCCCTCTACCCGCGTAACACGGTGGAATGCAGCTAACGCTTCCGTGTCGGTAGCATCAACATACTTGACGCGACCGATATCCTTTAGCCACGCGTGCTCCGGTCCAACACCTGGGTAATCTAGGCCTGCTGATACCGAGTGGGTGTGCATGATTTGACCGTTCTCGTCCTGCATGAGGTAGGTACGATTACCGTGCAGAACACCGGGAATTCCAGCGCTAAGTGGCGCCGCATGCTCACCGGTTTCCACCCCTTTGCCACCCGCTTCCACACCGTACATCGCAACCTCGCTGTCACTGAGGAACGGGTGAAAAAGCCCAATGGCATTAGAGCCACCGCCAACACAGGCGACCAGCGCGTCGGGGAGCTTGCCGGTCATAGCAAGCGACTGCGCACGCGCCTCTCGACCAATGACACTCTGGAAATCACGTACGAGCATCGGATAAGGGTGGGGGCCCGCGACGGTACCAATGATGTAGAAGGTGTTATCGACGTTAGTCACCCAGTCGCGTAACGCTTCATTCATCGCATCTTTGAGGGTTTTAGAGCCTGACGTTACGGGAATGACTTCAGCACCCAATAGCTTCATGCGGTAGACATTCAAAGCTTGCCGCCGCACGTCTTCCTCGCCCATGAAGACGTGACATTCCAAACCCAGACGAGCTGCAACGGTGGCGCTCGCTACGCCGTGCTGGCCTGCGCCAGTCTCCGCGATAACTCGCTTCTTTCCCATATATTTAGCGAGTAACGACTGCCCAATGGTGTTATTCACCTTGTGGGCACCCGTGTGATTGAGATCTTCACGCTTGAGGTAGATTCTTCCGCCACCAATGATGTCTGACCAGCGCGCTGCTTCGTAAAGTGGCGATGGTCTTCCCACGTAATGCGCAAGATCGAGATCAAACTCGCGAAGAAACGCTGGATCGTCTTTCAGATCGTTATAAAGACTCTCCAGCTCGGCTAACGCAGACATGAGTGTCTCGGCAACAAACTTGCCACCGTAAATACCAAAGCGCCCGTGCTCGTCTGGCACCTGTGCGTAAAGATCAGGGTTAATATCAATCGTCATAGTGCAAGGTCCTTACCGGCCAGCTTTGCGGCGGCAATAAAACGTTCTAGCGTCTTGTGATTTTTAATTCCGGGCTGCGATTCAACACCACTGCTGACGTCCACCGCATCTGGACGCGCTATTCTAATCGCTTTTGCAACATTTTCCGTGTCTAAACCGCCCGCAAGGATGCGATGTCCAATATTTTTCTCGGGCATTTTTGTCCAATCAAAGGTTTTACCGGTTCCACCGTGCTCTCCCGACACATGGGTATCGAATAAGTAGGCTCTGGCATTCGTGTAATCAGCGATCAGTGCCTTCATTCGCGCCGTATCGACCACTGGGATACTTTTGACATAGGGGCGATCGAACTGTTCGCAAAAAGCCGATGACTCCTCACCATGGAACTGAATTTGCGACACGGCGACCGTGGATAGGACCTTGCGAACTTCAGCTTCCGTCGGATTGACGAACAAGGCGTTGATCGATGTATAGGGAGGCACATGTGCAACGATGTCGGCGGCGCGCTGCTCATCAATACAACGCTTGCTACCCTTGTAAAATATGAGTCCGATGGCATCAGCGCCCGCATCAACGGCCGCGCGCGCATCTTCACTGTTAGTAATGCCGCAAATCTTTACTTGCACGTCGATATCCATGAGAAAAGCTGTTTATTGTATCAAACACTGTGGGACAGCAGTGTTGCTGCTTTGGGGCCCGCGGGAACGCCGCAGTCCTCGGGATAGCCCACTGAGACAAGGTAAAGACCCGAACTACTCGCGGTGTCCCCAGATTTCGTTCGATCTTTGCCAATAAATATCTGTTCGAACCACGTTTGCGTCTTAAGGCCCGCCCCAACCAACAGTAGACTTCCCACGATGTTTCGTACCATGTGATGCAGAAAGGCATTGGCCTCGAGCTCGACAATGACAAAATCGTTTTGGCGAGTGACTGAAATTTCAGATAAATTTCGCCACGGCGTAGTGCTCTGACAGCTTGCCGCCCTGAATGCGCTGAAATCGTGCTCGCCCACGAGCAGTTGTGCACATTGGTGCATTGCTTCCGCACTCAGTGGACGTCGATACCAGGTGACCAAACCCGAGAGTTGTGCCGATCGAGTCTGTGTATTGGCGATAATGTATTGATAGCGCCGCGAAACAGCACTGAAACGCGCATGGAAATCACTGGAGACAGATCCAGCCCAGTGAACTGAAACGGCGTCAGGTAGCTCACTGTTAACGCCCAATACCCAGGACTTCAAGCTACGCCCAACAGGATCGTCGAAATGAACAATTTGACCGGATGCGTGAACAGCGCTGTCAGTGCGACCGGCACACCAGGTGCGGATTGGCTGATTACCAATGACGCTCAGAGCTGCTTCCAACGTCTCCTGTACCGTAGGCACATCCAGCTTTGTCTGAGCCTGCCAGCCGTTGAATGCCCTTCCATCGTACTCGACACGCAACGCGATTCGAGTGCCGGGCTCGAGCCTTTCATCCGAGAATTTCATTGAGCTTATTCGAGGCTGTCTAACAACGATTGAGCGTGCTCACGCTGCGCCTCGGCTCCCGAGGAAAGCACCGTTTGCAATAAATCAGCGGCGCCCGCTTTATCACCCGTGTTGATGTACGACGTGACGGTCATATCACCAATACCAGTGGCCAGTAATGAACCTAGAAGGACCCACCAGAGCAGAGCTATAAGCTTAACGCGTCTTGTGTTCATAGTGATCGATCAAAACCCCCAACGCCCATATACTAACCGCGATCTGGATGACTTGTCAGAGGTATTTTTCGATGAGAATTTCCGCAATCTGAATGGAGTTTAGCGCTGCACCTTTCCTGAGGTTGTCAGAGACCACCCAGAGGTTGAGCCCGTGGTCATGAGTGATATCAGAGCGAATCCGGCCGACGAATACGGGATCAGCACCAGCGCCCTCGGAGACCGGCGTTGGGTAACCTCCGTCCTGTCGCTCATCGATCACTTGAACGCCTGGCGCTGCCTCGAGAAGCACTCTAGCCTGCTCCGCACTCAATGACTCGTGCAATTCAATGTGCACAGCCTCCGAGTGACCGTGGAAAACGGGAACGCGAACGCAAGTGGGGTTCACCAAAATCGAGTCATCCTCTAGAATTTTTTGGGTTTCCCACACCATTTTCATTTCTTCACGGGTGTATCCATTGTCTTGAAACGTGTCGATGTGCGGCAGTGCGTTGAACGCAATGCGCTTCGGGTACACCTTTGCCTCCGCAGGCTGACCGTTTAGAAGGCGTGCAGTCTGGCTTGCCAGTTCCTCGATTGCAGACTTTCCCGTACCGCTGACCGCCTGATACGTCGCGACATTGATACGTGCTATGCCCACCGCATCATGAATTGGCTTTAGCGCAACCAGCATCTGGATAGTCGAACAATTTGGGTTAGCGATGATGTTCGTTTCAGCATAGTTTGCTAGGGCGTGAGGATTTACCTCGGGCACCAGGAGCGGGATGTTGTCATTACGCCTAAAGTGCGAGGTATTGTCGATGACCACGCATCCAGCGGCCGCTGCCTTAGGCGCGAACTCTTCGCTAATTGGGCCACCGGCAGAGAACAGACCGATATCCGCCTGCGAGAAATCAAACTCGGCCAGATTTTGAACAGTGATACGATTGCCTTTGAATGACAGGCTAGTGCCCGCCGATCGCTCAGACGCGAGGAGATATAAATTTTCGACAGGAAAATTGCGCTCCTCTAATAGCTCGAGCAGGACCTCCCCAACGGCGCCAGTGGCACCAACAATGGCTACATTGTAAGTCTTCACCAAATTTCTCCAGACATTAAGACAGGCTTGTAATAGCGGCTACTACGGCGTCACCCATGGCTTCCGTGGTCACGGCATCAGCAGGGCTGCTCGCTATATCGAGGGTACGTAAACCCGCGTTTAGTACGTGCTCTACCGCCGCCTCAATAGCATCTGCTGCGGAACCTTCATCGAGTGAATAGCGCAGTAACATGGCGGCCGACAGAATGGTTGCCAGCGGATTTGCCTTGCCGGCACCCGCGATATCAGGTGCAGAGCCATGAACCGGTTCGTACAACCCTCGGGACTCTGCATTAAGTGAGGCCGATGGCAACATCCCGATTGAGCCAGTCAACATGGCAGCCGTATCGGACAAAATATCGCCGAATAGATTGCCCGTCAGCACCACGTCAAACTGCTTCGGTTCACGCACTAGTTGCATAGCCGCATTGTCGACATAAATGTGGCTCAACTCGATTTCCGGGAAGTCTGCGGATATCTCAGTGACAACGTCGCGCCAAAGCATGGTCACTTCCAACACATTGGCCTTGTCTACCGAACACAGTCGACCGTTTCGTTTTTTAGCAAACTGGAACGCTAATCGAGCGATTCGACCGATCTCAGTCTCATCATAGACATCCGTGTTAAATCCCCTTCTGACACCGTCGGCTGAAGTCTCCACGCCCCGCGGCTCACCGAAATAAATCCCTCCGGTGAGTTCTCTGACAATCAGCAGATTGAGACCCGCAACAAGATCGGGTTTAAGGCTAGAAGCATCCGCAAGCTGCGGGTACAACATGGCAGGACGCAGATTACAAAATAGGTCCAGATCGGAGCGAATCGCCAATAAGCCGCGCTCAGGCCTTTCGGTTGCAGGCAACGTATCCCATTTTGGACCGCCAACGGCGCCCAGAAGAATGGCATCGGCTTGTCTCGCCAGTAACCGAGTCGCCTTGGGATAAGGGTCTCCATGGCGGTCGATTGCTACACCACCGAGATCTGCCGAATCGAATACTAGGTCCAAATCAAAGACCCCCGCGGTTGCCACGAGGACACGCCTTGCCTGCTCAACCACCTCCGGGCCGATCCCATCTCCGGGTAGCAGCAAAACACGATGCGACATCAGAGTTTTACCTCGTTAAACAACCAGGGCTGCGTTCGTTGATGATTTCGCTCAAAAGCGGTGATGGCATCTTCACGCTGCAGCGTAATACCAATGTCGTCCAGCCCCTCGAGTAAACAGTGGCGCCTGAAAGGGTCAACTTCGAAGTCGACTAGAGCACCGTCTGGCAGTGTTACTTGCTGGGTGTCGAGATCAATCGTCAGATTGACCCCTACCTCATCCGCACTTTGTCGAAACAGGCGATCAACAACAGCTTCTTCCAACTCGAGCGGTAGTAGGCCACTTTTAAATGAATTGTTCTTAAAGATATCCGCGAAACTCGGCGCGATAATACAGCGAATACCGAACTGGACGAGCGCCCATACCGCATGCTCTCGGCTTGATCCACAACCGAAATTCTCTCGACTTAGAAGGATTGAAGCGCCCGCATACTTCGGCATGTTGAGCGAAAAATCTGGGTTTGGCTGGCGGGTTGCGCTTGGCGCAGCTTCGTCAAATGGATCTAGGTACCGTAGCGCGTCAAACAGGTTGGGACCAAAACCCGTCCGTTTAATTGATTTGAGAAACTGCTTTGGGATTATCAGGTCAGTATCAACATTGGCACGATCCAATGGAACAACCAGCCCGCTGTGAACTCTAAATGCTTCCATTAGAGGGCCTCCACGTTCGCCGGATGGGTAAAGCGACCGGTAACAGCTGCCGCTGCTGCCATTGCAGGACTCACGAGATGAGTACGACCACCGAACCCCTGTCGACCCTCAAAGTTTCGATTCGAGGTCGACGCACACCGCTTACCCGGCTCAACCTTGTCT
>CABYVD010000043.1:0-8880 GCA_902522335.1 Halieaceae bacterium
GCAAATGATGGAGTCGATGATCAGTAATTCAATGCCAACGCGCGCCGAAGTGTTTGACGTGGCGAACGCTGTGCTGGATGGGACGGACGCCGTGATGCTATCGGCCGAGACCGCAGTCGGCTCATATCCCGTCGAGGTGGTAAGAGCGATGGCTAACGCGGCAGTTGGTGCTGAGAGTCACCCAGTGGCCAGAACATCACGATATAGGCAGGACAGAGAATTCAGATCGACACAAGAAACCGTAGCGCTCTCGGCAATGTACGGCGCCAACCACTTCCCCGGTGTACGGGGTATTGCTACTCATACGGAAACAGGGGCGACACCTACGCTCATGTCGCGATTAAGCTCCGGCCTCCCAATTTTCGCTTTAAGTCGCAATCCCGAGACCTTACAGCGTCTCGCCTTATGTCGTGGAGTGATCCCGCTCTATTTTGATATTACAGCCTTTGATATGCGGGACGTTGATTCGCGAACGATGGAGTTTTTAAGTGATGCAGGTTTTGTAACCAGAGGCGACCACATTTTGGTTACTATGGGGACATTGATTGGAAAAGCCGGAGCCACGAACTCGATAAAGCTCTTGTCTATCGGCTAAAACGTCCGATTTGCGCGACAAGCTAGGCTACCGCCATAAAAGGTTCATTTTACGTTAGGTCGCACAGGGCCTATAGTAAAGTTCGCGTGGTGATGCGTCGACGTTGCAACTGCGTCTTTTACGTTCTCTTAGCGAATTTGTGCGCAAGCATAGTTACATTTTTAAACGATAGGTAAAACAGTATGTCTACAGTTACAGGTACCGTTAAATGGTTCAACGAAACCAAAGGTTTCGGTTTCATTGAGCAGGAAGGCGGACCCGACGTGTTCGTTCACTTCAGCGCTATTCAAGGCGATGGTTTCAAAACCCTTGCGGATGGTCAAAAAGTCGAGTTCACGGTCACAGCTGGCCAGAAAGGACCACAAGCAGAGAACGTAGTTCCTGTATGAAATTTTTCCCCACCCAAAAAAAAGGCCGCTTAATGCGGCCTTTTCTTTGACTGGGAGTGTTATCAACCCAAATCCTTTGCTAGCTCTTCCAGGCGATTCTCTTCGCTAGTGATGTACTTAAGCCACTGATCCGCATAGGACCGCGCGCGCTTATCTTTTCTGGCTTCGCGGAAGGCTCGGCGTGCGGCATTGAAATCGCCTAGGTTGAAATAGGCCATGCCCAAAGCTAAGCGGGCCTGATCGGGACGCTTAACACCACCTCTATCGAGACCACGCTTCAGCGCTTCAACCGCCTCTTTGTTCTTATCAACATCGAGGTAAACATTACCTAGGCGTGCATACAGCTCACCCTTCTCGGACTTGGATGCCGCCGCTTCCAACATGGGCAAGCTCTTAGTCACTTCCTGAGCTTGGCGCCATGCCACACCGGCTAGCTCATAGTTCTTCGATTCCTTCTCGACGATATCGTCAGCCAAGCCTTTTTCCATGGCTCGCGCCGCCGGGTAAGGGACCTCAGCCTGAAGGTAAAGCTGCGAGATCAATACGATGTCTTGACTACGATCGAGCAAGTTTTGCTCGTAGGTTGCTTCTAACAGCGCCAATTGGCGCGCCTCATCTTTCTCTTCACCGTATAAGTGCGAGGCCTGTACCCAATACTGCTTTTTGGGATAGTACATTATCAAAAGTTCTAGGACATTGAGCGCTTCCCGGAAGTTATCTCGGTCAAAATGAATAAAGCGCGCGAGATTGTACCACTGCTCTTTCGGCACCTTACCTGCCGATTCCTCACGATCAATGGCAATCTGGATGTTCGAGAGGCTGTTATCGTAGTCCTTGAGCTGGAAATAGCCATTTGCCAGCAATACATAGGCGTTTGTACTGGGTGTGTCAGTCACCGACATCCAGGTGTTCAGCGTGTCGATGCCCTTCAGCCAGTTTTCCTGAAGGAAGTAGAGCTGCGCGACCGTATACAGAGTGTTGATCTCAAGCGCGAGTGGGATTTCGGGCCGCTGGTCAATGACTTTCTGGTAGTAATCCAACGCGCCATCGTAGTCTTCGACCGCGTAGCGAAGGTAAGCATACGTGTTGTAGACGTTTGCTAGCTCATAGCGGTTAAGCTTACTCTTCTTACTAGTTGCATCCAGCATGTCGTTGAGTACCGCTTCAGCTTCTACATACTGCTTTGCCTCTGCAAACGCCTGAGCTTCGGCAAGCTTTTCATAAATATTGTTTCGTAGAGCGGGCGTCTTTCGCGTCTCACGCTCCTTCTTGGGTGCATCCTGCGCGATGGCGGCCGACACAAAACCAGCATCGAAAGCTTGATCGACAACAAGAAGTAGCGCCACCGAAACGCTCGCCGCAAAACCGCAAACAACTAGCTGACGGAAGACTTGAGAAACCAAACGCATTATCGGCGACCTCCCTCTAGCTCATAAGTAAACTTATTTTGTACCCCAGCGACCTCGATAGCCTGCCCATCGACGACACGGGGCTTGTACTTGAACTTGGCTGCGGCCTTAAGCGAGGCACGCTCAAAAATACCTTTCGGCGAGCAGTCCGACTCATTCTCCACATACGGGTCTCGGATCGCACCTGTTGTTGTTACCGTGTAGGTAACGATGCAGTAACCCGTGATACCTCTGGTCTGTGCGCGTCGTGGATAAATGGGTGCGACCTTTACGATGGGCAGATACTCACCATCGCCAGATGACAACCCGGAGGCGTTGATGCTCACATTGACGGCAACGGTAGGTGCCATGTTCGCCGTATTCATATCAAGATCTGTATCAAAGTCCAGCGGCTCCATATCGGGCGGTGGCTCGTCAGGATCCTCGACTTTCTCCGGCAATTCCTCTTTCCTGTTTGTCTCTATTTCCTTGTCTGGAACAACAATTTCAGCGACCTTTTGAGCCTTAATTTCATCCTGCTCGAACTGCCTGTCAATTAAGCTGTTCATAAGAAAAAAAAGGCCAAGTGCTATTGGAACTGCTGCACAAACACCTATTAATGTTCTTACCAACGACGACATTTTTTACGCCTCTTCATCTGTCGATATGCCAATCGGCGCGGTTAAAATTGGCCGAATCGTATCCATTAGCTCCTCTACGACATAACCGGGCGACTCCCTGTCTACCTGAATGACAATGTTAGCCTGAGGGGCTTCAGCCTTTGCTGCCTCGGCAAGTTGAAACGCTTTATTGACCGGAATCTTTTCTTTGTTGTAATGCACATCTCCGTTCTGGTCCACAGCAAAAATAATAGTGGCTCTATCCAGTAACCCGCCCGTTTTAGTGTTTGGCTTGTCTAGCTCGACTCCGGGCTCTTTTACAAAAGACGACGTTACAATGAAAAAAATTAACATGATGAAGACGACATCGAGCATGGGAGTCAGGTCAATCTCTTTTTCATCCTGAGAAGACGCGCGGGCCAATTGTTCTCGAAAACTCATTTACTGCTGATCCTTATCGCTTGCCCAACTTATGTTGCCACTGACACCGGCCTCATAACCCGCATCTATAACGTCTACAGCCACACCCGCCTTGGCGCCCTTAGCAACCTTTACCGTCATTGGTGCCTCAGGGTCCTCTGCTAGAATTCTTTGTGCAACGGCCCGAACGGCTCGCTCGTCAACACGACGATTTTCTATATAAATTTGACCGTCAGCCGCAACTTCGAAGACAATACTTACAGCATCATTTGGGTCATCGGGTTGATTATTGTCAGGGCGCGTGACCTCAACACCTGCTTCTTTCAAAAAAGATGCTACGACAATAAAAAAAATTAACATTATAAAAACGACATCAAGCATAGGTGTGAGATCAATCTCAGCTCCTTCCTCTGCTTTTTGTTTACCAATTCTCCTCACAGTAATGCTCCCTGGTTTAAGCTCAGTGATCTGAGGTCATCTGATCTTCCAGAAGGTGCTCCTCTCTGCTCGTTATCCGCTGAAGCGCAGTATTGGCGAAGAGCCCCGAGAGTGCGGCCACCATGCCGGCCATTGTTGGGATTGTTGACCTCTGCACGCCACCTGCCATTGACTTAGCGTCACCGCCACCTGTGACGGCCATCACATTGAAGACTTCAATCATGCCCGTCACCGTACCTAGCAAACCCAGCAATGGACAAAGAGCAACACATGTAGCAATGAGCGACATGTTTTCATTGATAAAATCACGTGCCTCGGATAACAACTTTCTGCGAATCTGCTTTGCATTCCAGGATCCGCGCTCTGCCCTACTTTCCCATGCATCTATAGCAGCACTGCGATCGGTGCTCCACCCACCCAAATAAAAATAGATGAAGCGCTCGATAATCAGGGTCCACATGAAAAGCACTAGAGTGGCTATCACCCAGAGAACGTTTCCGCCTTTGTCCATGAATGCCAAAATAGTTTCGAACATAATCGCCTTCCGTCTGGGTAAGGGGCTGTGTTAGTTGCCCGCCGCCTCGGCGCGCTCAGCGACGATACCAGTGGCTTGCTCATTAAGAATATGGATGATCTTTTGCGCCCTACCGTTAACCACGGTGTGGAGCAATACGGTCGGGATGGCTACCAATAAACCTAAGACCGTAGTTATGAGCGCACTGGAGATACCGCCTGCCATCGCTTTGGGATCGCCCGCGCCGAAGATGGTAATCGCCTGGAAGGTTATAATCATACCGGTTACTGTGCCCAAAAGACCCATAAGAGGTGCCACCGCCGCGATAATCTTAAGCAGTGTCAAGCCTGACTCCAGCTTTGGCGTCTCTCTAAGAACTGCCTCGGCCATCTTAAGCTCAAGCGTCTCTATGTCCATATCGGGGTTATCTTGGCTAACGAGTAAAACACGCCCCAGCGGATTATTATTCTTTGCTTCACCAGTCTTTAATTGACTAGTAACTGCAGCGCCCGTCATTGTCAGCATAATTGTCCTTACGATCGCTAATAGGAAAGCAAAAACCCCGACGGCGGTGATCGCGTAACCCACATATCCGCCCTGATGCCACCGCTCTTGCAAGTTTGGAGTATCGATGATTGCAGCCAAGAAAGACCCACCGGTTGGCCCGGTCGGATCGACGCCAAACGGCAACAATCCACTCGCAGAATCCGCTAAACGCGCCGCATTCGCCACGGCGCTTCCCGCAGGTTGACGCGGGAGTACAGCTAACTTTTCGTTTGTAAACGTTAAATAATTACCGTCGACGTCGACTATGTTAAATGCACCGACTCGCACCACCTCACGGCTAGCGATATCACCCGAGGGTGTTGCTACGTCTGCTTGAAATCTCGACACCACTCCTTGTTGGGTGATTTCGTTGAGCATGTCATACCAGACACGCTCAATTTCTTCTATTTGAGGTAATTGATCTGAACCCGTCATTTTCTCGATTAAGCCCTGAAGAAAATCCACTCGACCGGGAAATTCCGAGCTGACCAGAGAGCCTTCAATTGTTGAAGCTAAGTCTCCCGTCGCTGCGGTAAGATGACCGAACAACTCAGAGAGGGTCCCTAACCGCTCCTTAAGCTGCTCCTGCTTCGCCGCAATCAAAAGCTCGTTATCCTCAAACCGCTTCTCAAGCCGCGCTGACCGACGCTCTTCAGCGGCACGCTCGCGCTCCGCACGATTGAGCTCCGATTGCTGGTTTGCCTTATCCTGCGCAAAACGCTGCTCCCTAGCACGGTTTTCTGCAGCAGCGCGAGACCGACCTTGCTTAACCAGGTTTAGCAGGTCACTCATATTCTGCGCAGCAACTTCCTGTGGTGTTGGACCCGCCGGAACTTCAGGCGCCACCGTGTCATCCTGCGCGATTGAAGCACTGGCAAACAAACCCACTAATACGATGGTAGTCGCTTTTAGTAACTTAGCATTCATGTTAGTTGGCCTCCGGTGCCGCGATTGGCATATTCAAGAGTTCAATTGTGGCCTGTTTCTTCGCGATACGAACCGCCTTGCGAACCGCTGCCGAATATTCGGATGAGGGCAGCTCCTCCCAAGCTCCTTTTTTAACATTCCACGCGCGAGTTTGTGCGCCATCTGTAGTCTGTGCCACCAAGGCGACGCGACCGATGCGCAGCATATCAACTTCTCTCTCCGCGCCGTCTACAGTGATGGTATCAGAGTAAGATTCTATTCCCCGGCCGTACTGTAGCTCGATGGAGTAAAGCTCTAAAACCTGACGAAATGCCTCTGCAGCAGTCACATCGGACCGATCTAAATTTGATCTAACAGCTTCCGTATTGCCTTTTCGTCGCTCAAGATCAAAGGGCATGTCCAGATCGATGAACTGCTCCAAACCATCGAGCATACGGGTGACTAGGGGGGGAATCTGCCTCTGAATCACAGCTGCATCTGAAATTGACTGATCGATATCAGCAATCCGACGCTCTTGGTTCGCAATCTGTCGCTCAAGACGTGCATTGTATACCCTGAGGCCATCCACTTGCTTCATGACTGTTTTGTAGTCAGACAGCAAATCACGGGTCTCATCTGCTAACCGGTCGACTTTATTTTGCGAGGCGCGCGAATCTTTGGTGCGCTCCTTACCAACCTGCATGATGGCTTCTAAGGAATCTGCATAAACAACGGGCGAGCCAACCGAAATGACAGCGACCAGCAATGCGCCTACGAGTGTCTTAGGCCTATTAATATTCATGGAATTCAATTTCCTTGCACGAAAAATTTTCTAATTTAACTGGCTATCGTTTGTCGTCATTACGGAGCTTATCCGTTCATAGATCTGTTATTGAACAAATGGATGGCCAAATCGGGTGCACGACTGTATAGCCTCGCCACTTTCTGTGCAATATCTCCACCGACGTTATTCGAAAAATAAGCACAATTTGCCTTGCTTTACGTTTTTTTTAGCTCGATTACCGAAAAGTCGTGACTGTTGCGCTCCCCCGCTGAGACCTCAATTCGATTCAACTCGCGCCACGACGCAATTTGATCAAGATTGAAAAACGCATCGCCCTGAACGTTTCCATGGACACGTGTAAGGAATACTCGCGACGTAAACGGCAGCGCCTGCCTATAAACCTCGGCACCACCAATCACCATGACACTGTCAGCCCCATCGATTAGCGCCTGACCCTCTGCGATCTCAATAGCCTGCTGCATAGAGGTCACCACCGACACGGCCGGCGCATGCCACGTACTGTCGCGTGTCAGAATGATGTTAAGCCTCCCCGGCAGGGGACGGCCAATAGACTCGAAGGTTTTACGGCCCATGATGATCGGCCGACCCATGGTTGTCCGCTTGAAGTGCTGTAGGTCGTCTGGAAGCTCCCACGGGAGCGCGTTATCCCGACCGATGACGCCGTTATCAGCAACAGCAACAACGATCGCGACTGGCAGGCTGTCAGGCTCTCTCATATCAGACTGCCACGGGTGCGGAAATATTGGGCTCCGGATCGTAACCAACCAATTCGAAGTCCTCGAACCGATAGTCGTACAGCGAGTGAGGCACTCGGTTTATCTGCAAGCTCGGTCTCGATTTTGGCCGCCTAGCCAACTGCGTTTCGACTTGCTCTGCATGATTGCTATACAAGTGACAGTCGCCCATGGTGACCACAACTTCACCGGGAGCCAGACCTACTTGCTGACACAGCATGTGGACCAATAAAGACACGGAAGCAATATTGAAAGGCAGCCCCAAGAACGCATCACTCGAGCGAATGTAAAGCATGGCCGATAGCTTTCCGTTGGCCACATAAAACTGATAAAGGAGGTGGCAGGGCGGGAGCGCCATGCGGCCCGCCTTCACGTTTTCCTGAGGCGACATCGTCTCGTCCGGCAGGTACTCCACGTTCCATGCGTGAAACAGAATGCGGCGACTCTCGGGGCGATTTTTGAGGCAGTCGATAACGTAATCGATTTGATTTAGCTCACCACCATCACGTGTCGGCCACTTTACCCATTGCGCTCCGTATAGGGGTCCAAGGTCGCCCTGTTCAGTCGCCCACTCGTCCCATATCGATACGCCGTTTTCTCGCAGCCACTGTGTGTTGGTGTCGCCACTTAAGAACCAAATGAGCTCGTTAACGACGCTCTTAAAATGAACTTTTTTACTGGTAAGGATAGGAAAGCCTTCGTTCAAGTCGAAGCGCAACTGGCGACCAAACACCGAGCGCGTGCCTGTTCCCGTGCGATCACCTCGATCAACGCCGTTATCACGAATGTCTCTCAGGAGATCCAAATACTGTTGCATGAAAGTCGTCCTATGTTCTGGCGTCGCCTCTGTACGCCCAAATGATAATAGCCAAGCCAGCAACAATCATCGGCAGGGACAACAATTGTCCACGTGTTAACCAGCCCAAAGCGTCGAATCCTATGTGGGCATCGGGCTCGCGGAAGAACTCGGCAATCGATCGAAATACGCCGTAACCCAAAAGAAACAATCCGGCAGAAGACCAGCGAGGCCGAGGCGTTCGCGTGTACCAATACAAAATGAAAAATAAGAGCAGGCCTTCCATCGCCAATTGGTAAAGCTGAGACGGATGCCTCGCCAATCCTGAAGGGTCATAAGGGAACACCATCGCCCACGGCACGTCGGTCGGTCGCCCCCAAAGCTCCTGATTAATGAAATTACCCAGACGTCCCAGCGCCAGACCGATGGGCGCCAAAGGCGCGATGAAATCGACGAGTGCGGAAAACTCTAAATTTTTGTGGCGGCACAAAAACCAGACGGAAATCACCACACCAAGAAAGCCACCATGAAAGGACATGCCCCCCTCCCATAGCCGAACCAGTCTCGCTGGGTCGTCAAGCAGTGACCCCGAACCATAAAACAACGCATAACCAATTCGCCCGCCAGCGATAATGCCCAAAGCAGCGTAGAAAATAAGGTCATCAACCTGGGCCTCCGAGATGGGTGAGCCAGCGACACGCGATCGCTGCCTTCCTAACCACCAGGCAA
>CABYVD010000044.1:0-7997 GCA_902522335.1 Halieaceae bacterium
AGCAATTCCTGTGGGATCCCCGTGTCGTCGAAGTACCCCGCCTGCTGTGGTGGATGATTCTGCATGCCTTCATTTTGACTACTCGTCCTAAGAGGTCAGCGGAAGCCTACTCTGAAGTCTGGACTGATCGAGGCTCGCCTTTGCTCTACCACCTCGAGGATCAGGTCGCTGGTGTTTCCGAGCGGCTGCAAGCTCAATGGGGCGATAATATTGTTGTTAAGGGTGCGATGCGCTATGGACAGCCCTCTATCGGCTCACAAGTAAAAGTGCTTCTCGGCGAGGGAGTTCAACAGCTGGTGGTACTCCCGCTCTACCCTCAATTTGGGGGACCAACGACAGCCTCAACCTTTGATGCATTGTCCGATGAGCTTCAGGGGCAGCGATGGCTGCCGGATTTACGGTTTGTCAGCTCTTATCACGACCATCCCGCCTATATCAAAGTCATTGCCGATAGCATTCGCGAGCATTGGGAGTCCCATGGACGAGCCGATAAATTGGTGCTGTCCTACCATGGCATGCCAAAGCGCTACCTGTTGGAAGGCGACCCCTATCATTGCCAGTGTATCAAGACCTCGCGTCTTGTTGCGGACGAGCTGGGACTCGCTGAAGGCGACTACATGTCGACGTTTCAATCCCGATTTGGTCGCGACGAGTGGCTAAAGCCCTACACCGACGAAACCCTGCAGGGCCTGCCGGAAGCAGGCGTTAAGTCACTGCAAATCATATGCCCCGGCTTTTCTGCTGATTGCCTCGAGACCATCGAAGAGATCGGCATGGAAAACCGCGACTACTACATCGAGGCCGGTGGCGAGCGCTATGAATACATCCCCTGCCTCAACGCCACGGCCAACCACATCGACTTGCTGACGACCTTAGTCACCGAGCAGCTTAACGGTTGGACAGCCCCCAAATACGATGCCGACATGACCAAGGCAGAAGCCATTCGCCTCGGTGGCAATTGAGCCGATAGTTACTCCTAGGGTTGTGTTAGTCAGCCTCGAGAAAATCCTAACTAAAGTCCGATTGCCTATTTGGTAGCAAACTGCCGTGTAGATGAGCTATTGATGATAGTGGGGCTCCAATACGCCCAACGCTAGGGCAATTAGCAGACCCACGGCAAAACTCGCCGTCAATTTAAAGCGGTCGTGACTGTGGAATTGGACTTCCGGCAGGAGATCTGCCAGCGCTATGCAGATGAAAGCACCTGCGGAAAACGCGAGAGCCGTCGGTAGAACACTGGCAATCGGTCCGCTGAATCCCAGATAGAATACGATCGCCGCGAGCGGGCAAAGTAGCGCAAACAACGCGTTAGCGATGCCCCGGTGTTTTTCGCTCCAGCCATCCAAGCGCATCATGGTCTCGATCGACAGTGCATCCAGCGGCTTGTGAAGCAGGATGGCGATAAACACGCCGAGACCGGGCAACAACAGTGAACCCACCTCCACACGGAGAATCGCACCCAAGGCAACCCCATCGAGAATGGTGTGGATACTCAGCCCCAGAAACAGACCCATCCAGCCCACGTCGCGCGGTGGATGCGCATGGTCGTGAGCGTGTGCATGATCATGAGCATTGGCGTGTGCGCAATCTTCACCATCTGTCACAATGTCGTGCTGATGGAAGTGAAACAAACGCAATAACAACAGCATAAAGACCAAACCACCCACGACAAAATACATGGTGTGGTCGATGGACTGGCCCAGTTCTACGCTGTGGGGAATCAGATGCAAACTGGCGACACCCAGCATCAAGCCAGCCACGAGGCTCATCAAAAGCTGAGTTTGCACATGTGTGAGGGCATAGCGCCGTGGCAACCACCCTCCAATCCAGGAGGCAATAAATATAGCGGTGCTGTAAGCCAGAAGCGTTGTCATGAAATCCTATCCACTATCGCGTGGTAATGAGGTTATCTCGATGGATAAGTTCTTCCTCACCACCAAATCCAAGAATGGCCTCGATATCAGCTGATGCTCTACCGAGTAGCTTCTTTGAATCAGAAGCGCTGTAATTTGATAAGCCTCGTGCTATCTCCTCACCATCAGAATCAACGCAGCGGACCAGGTCACCTCGCAAAAAGTCCCCAGTCACGGCCGTGACGCCCACCGGAAGTAAGGACCGACCGGCCTGGGAAACGCCTTTAACGGCACCCGCATCTAGGACCAGCTGACCTTTGGGATACAAAAGGGATGCAAGCCACTGCTTTCGCGCTGGCTGAGGCTGCTTTTCCGTCGTGAATAGCGTGCCCGTGATCGCGCCATTAGCAATGTGGCGTACCACCTTTGGCTCTCTGCCGTCGGCGATGACAGCGAATGCGCCAGAGCGCGCGGCGAAGCGTGCCGCGCGTAATTTACTCACCATGCCACCGCGCCCCAAAGTCGAGCCGTCTGAGACCATGGCATCGAGCGATGTATTGTGTGCGTCCGTTTCTTGAATCAGGGTGGCATCAGACACTGTTCGAGGATCGGCATTAAACAAACCCTGCTGATCTGTAAGCATCAAGAGTGCATCCGCATCAATGAGATTGGCTACCAGCGCCGCCAAGGTGTCATTATCGCCAAAGCGAATCTCGTCAGTCACCACCGTGTCGTTCTCGTTCACAATGGGGATCACACCCTTGGCCAACAGCGTTTGAAGCGTTGCGCGAGCGTTAAGGTAGCGATCGCGCGATTTCACATCATCGTGACTGAGCAGGATCTGTGCGCAAAGATACCCAGAGGGTGCAAACGCAGCCTCATATGCCTGCACGAGCGATGACTGGCCCACGGCCGCTGCGGCCTGCAGCTCATCGAGCGCGGATGGGCGGGTGTCGAAGCCCAAACGCGCAAGTCCTGCGGCCACGGCACCACTAGAGACAATGATGACCTCCCGGCCTTGCTCGCGCAGCGTAATAACATCACTGGCAAGCCTCGCAATAAACTCGCTACTCAGCCCCTGACCATTATCGGTCAGGATGGCACTACCAATTTTGATGACCCAGCGGCGCGCGGTAGTGAGTGCTTGGCGACTGCTCTTGGTCAAGTTCGGTACTCAACCTCAACATCGCCATCATCAGCATTGTCGTCATCATCCCGTTGCGCTGCCAAACGAGCCGCCTTCCGCTCAAGTCGTAGTGACTCAATGCGCTCACGGGCTTCGCTTTGCATTTGCATCTGAACGTCCTGCTCGTGGAGCTTCAGCTCCTCATCTTCCGCTTCCTGTTCGTTCAAATATTCGATGGCGGTCATTAGGTCACCACTAAGACGGTCTGTTTCTCGACCGCTGATCGCTGAAATCTCATAAACCGGACCTTCCCATTGAAGCGTCTCGAGTATCGCCTCGCGGCGGGAAGCCAAAGTCTCTTCATCAATGAGATCGATCTTGTTCAACACCAGCCATCGTGGTCGGGCTGCAAGAGTCGGGCTGAAACGTTCAAGCTCGCGCACAATCGATAGCGCCTGCTCAGCAGGGTCGCTCTCATCAAAGGGCGCGACATCGACCAGATGAAGCAAAATACGGTTGCGTGTGAGGTGCTTTAGAAAGCGAATACCCAAGCCTGCGCCGTCTGAGGCGCCCTCAATCAACCCCGGAATATCGGCAACAACAAAGGAACGGTAGGCATCGACTTTCACCACCCCCAAATTGGGTACCAGCGTGGTGAAGGGGTAGTCGGCCACTTTCGGCTTCGCTGCCGATACGGCACGAATCAGTGTCGACTTACCGGCGTTGGGAAGCCCCAACAGGCCTACGTCTGCCAGCACCTTAAGCTCAAGTTTCAACGTGCGCGACTCACCCAGCGTTCCCTCGGAAAACTGTCGGGGTGCGCGGTTGATACTTGATTTGTAACGCGTATTGCCAATGCCATGAAAACCGCCCTGTGCCACAACCAGTCGGTCACCCGCCGCCTGTATGTCACCCAGGATCTCGTCGGTTTCCTCGTCAATAACGGTCGTGCCGAGTGGCACCGGCAACACAATGTCTTCACCCGCTTTGCCGGTACAGTTACGGCCGCGACCAGACTCACCGTTTTGAGCGCGAAACTTTCGTGTGAAGCGGTAGTCGACCATGGTGTTAAGCGAAGTGCTTCCCTCTAGGATCACACTGCCGCCATCGCCACCGTCACCGCCATCCGGGCCACCGAGAGGGATGTATTTTTCACGCCGAAAACTGACACAGCCGTTCCCGCCCTTACCAGCATGAACTTCAATTACTGCTTCATCGACAAATTTCACGCGTCACTCCCGTAAGCTTTCGCTCACACATCAGCCGTGGACCAAAAAAAAAGCCCCGTCGACTGACAGGGCTTTTCCGTAAACTGTGCTGCTATCAGCCTGTCACAATGCGAACTTGCTTGCGATTTTGCGGTCCGCCTGTGTAGAACTCAACTTTACCGTCCGCTGTTGCAAACAATGTGTGGTCTTTGCCTACACGAACGTTAGCGCCTGCGTGGAACTTTGTACCACGCTGCCGAACGATGATGCTGCCAGCTGAGACTGCCTGACCACCAAAGGCCTTAACGCCAAGGCGTTTGCTTTCGCTATCGCGACCGTTACGGGTACTACCACCAGCTTTTTTGTGTGCCATTAGATTACTCCCCGATTATCCCTTGATACCTGTGATCTTCACTTCCGTGTACCACTGGCGATGACCTGTCTCATTGCGGTAGTGCTTACGACGGTTGAACTTCACAATCTTAATCTTTTCGTGGCGACCGTGGCTCACGACTTCAGCAGTGACCGAGCTACCTTCGACAACCGGTGCACCAATCTTTACGTCAGCGCCTTCGCCAACCATCAGTACCTGGTCAAATTCGACCGACTCGCCCGTAGCCACTTCAAGCTTCTCGAGCTTGAGGACTTCGCCTTCTTCAACGCGGTGCTGCTTTCCACCGCTAACAATTACTGCGTACATGTGTATTTCCTTCCAGTTAGCCTGCTCGCTGTATGAAAACCGCCGAGGCGGGGCAGAGCGTAGGCACTCGAGTGTTGATCACAAACAAGGGCGCGGAGAATACGTGGTTTATTGGACTGACGCAAGGCGAAGATAGGGTGAATATCCCACTTCGTGACAACAAAGACGGCGACATCTTATAATCCCGCCTCGCCTCGAAAAGGTCCCCTGACGACCCAGTGATAATAGTCCTGTGATAAATGAAATAAGAGCCTGTGTTGAGGCTGAGTTCGCCAAAGTAAACGCGCTCATCGTTGACCAGCTTCACTCAGATGTCGACATGGTCGAAAACGTCGGACAGTACATTGTCGATGCTGGCGGTAAGCGTTTGCGCCCCTTGTTGGCGTTACTGTCTGCCGCATCTGTGGGCGAGGTGACAGAAAAGCACATCAAATTCGCGGCCATCATCGAATTCATCCACACCGCGACGCTCCTGCACGATGATGTCGTAGATATTTCAACGCTCAGACGAGGTCGCCCCACTGCTAACAGTGAGTTTGGCAACGCGCCCAGCGTATTGGTCGGAGACTTTTTGTATACCCGAGCCTTCCAGCTGATGGTTCAGCTAGACGACATGCGTGTGCTCAAGCTAATGGCTGATGTCACCAATCTGATTGCCGAAGGTGAAGTAATGCAATTAGTGCGCGCTGGCGACCCCGACACGACGCGCGAACAGTACTTCGATGTCATCACCCGAAAGACCGCCATTTTGTTTGCTGCTGCCTGCAAGGGCGCGGTCATGCTCAGTGGCGAGAGCGACGAAACCCTTGACCGAATGCACGACATTGGTCTAAATCTTGGCATTGCTTTCCAATTGATCGACGACGTACTCGATTACGAGGGAGACCCTGAGACGACGGGTAAAAATGTTGGGGATGATCTCAATGAAGGAAAGCCAACACTGCCGTTAATTCATGCCACGAGTCACGGCACGAGCGATGAGGCAGCGCTGATCGCTGATGCGCTGCGCACCAAGTCTGCTGACCGACTCAATGAGATTGTCGCACTCGCCGACAGCTCCGGTGGCATCCGCGAGACGCGTAACGCTGCTGTTGAGCACTGTGAACGGGCGACATCGGCACTTGCAGAACTGTCATCGAGTCCCGCTAAAGTAAGCCTCGAGAAACTGGCAGAATTTTCTATCTCTCGGGAGAGTTAACCCATGCTGCAAAGCAGTGACCACGCCATCCTGCTATCAGAGGCGAAAAGACTCCGCCCAATATCTGTCGCGACTCTCCTCGACCAAAACTCGGACCGCGTTTCCCAGCTAACTGTCACTGGTGCAGGTTTGGCGCTAGATGCATCAAAGCAACTGATTGACGAGCAGGCACTCGAGGCACTGACTGCCTCCGCAGCAGGAGCGGATCTGACAGGCGCCTACGAGCGATTAGTCACGGGGGCTGAGGTCAACATCACCGAAGAGCGCGCCGCCCTGCACACATTGCTGCGTGGTACAGCTCACGATGCATTGCCCGCATTGGCAGGTGAAGTAAACTCCACGCTCAGCCGCATGCGCGCAGCCACCGAGGCCATCCATTCAGGCGATCACGTTGGTGCTTCAGATCAGCGTTTCACGGACGTCATTAACATTGGCATTGGAGGCTCAGACCTTGGACCGAGAATGGTCTGCCGTGCATTGGATGATGCCTCGCCAAAGCTGAACACCCACTTCATATCCAACGTTGACCCTCACGATCTGGAAGTGGTGACGCGTGGCCTCAATCCGCAAACCACACTTCTCGTCATCTGTTCCAAGACTTTCACAACCGAAGAGACACTCACCAATGCCCATCGTGCTCGGTCCTGGCTTGTCAACGGCGGAGTGTCTGAGGCCTCCGTTGGTCAGCACGTATTTGCTGTTACCACCAACCTTACTGCGGCTGCCGAGTTCGGTATCGGCGAAGATGCCTGCTTCCCAATGTGGGACTGGGTGGGTGGTCGTTATTCGGTCTGGTCCGCAATTGGCCTTGTAATCGCGCTGGGTTTTGGTTGGTCCACGTTTGCAAGCTTCCTTGCCGGCGCCAAGGCGATGGATGAGCACACGCGGGCAGCGGAATGCATTGAGAATATGCCGATGATGATGGCGCTTATCGAGCTATGGAATACGCGCTATCTAAACACCGGGACACACCTTGTACTGCCCTACTCGCAGCGACTTGAGCATCTTGCCGACTTCCTGCAGCAGCTCACCATGGAAAGTAACGGCAAGCGCGTGACACTGAACGGAGAAGCCATAAACGAAGCGACAGCGCCAGTGCTGTGGGGATCCGCCGGGACCATTGGCCAACACTCCTACTACCAGCTGTTACACCAGGGAAATAGACAGTTCAGTGCGGACATTGTCTTGCCGCTAACCAATGGCGACGTGGACATAGACGCACACCGCAAACTCGCATCGAATGCGCTTGCACAGAGCCGCGCATTTTTGATTGGCCGAAGTGCAGAAGAATCACAGGCGCTTGCTGCAAATAAAGGTTTGCCCAGCGAGTTGGCACCTCACTTTGAGATGCCCGGTAATCACCCGCACAGTACGCTGGTCATGGACTCGGTGAACCCCCAAACCGTGGGTGCGCTAATCGCCGCTTACGAGCATAAAACCTACTTCCTGTCTGTTTTGATGGGGCTTAACGCTTTTGATCAATGGGGTGTTGAATTAGGCAAGGTCATTGGAAAGCAGATTCGGGCAACGCTCGAAAGTGGCGTAGGGCTTGATGATCTTGATGCTTCGACTGCAGCTATTGCTAAGAAATGGCTCGAAGTAAATCAGAATATGTCGAGTGATCGCTAATCTTGTGGTGTTTCCCTAGGCCAATCTGAGGCTCCAAATTACACATTTCTTTTATCGTTGCGTGCGCATAGATAACCCTAGCGAGCACGATCGGCCTGAGCGGGCAACTCAGCTTCCGAGCGATGGAACGTCGATGAGCATTAACAGTAGCTACACTCCGATGGAGGTTTTCTGCTGTCTCCGCCACGGACATGCCAAGATACGAGCACTCGATAACAGATCGCTCGTGCGTGCTTATTATTTCGTAGTTATGTCCTTGAGATATCCTCTCCGACTCTCGAAC
>CABYVD010000045.1:0-7637 GCA_902522335.1 Halieaceae bacterium
GCCTGTCGCTAGACCAGACCATGCCGGCGGTGCGCCACCGAACACCGTCTGACCAATCAGTGCTGTCAATTGATTGGCTTGAAACATGGGTAGTGTGCCGATAAGGCCAGCAACCGAAAATAGAACCGCGAGCGGATAAAAGCTCCGTGGCAAGGCGTCGCGGATAACGTACATCGGGCCGCCCTGCAAATTGCCGGCACTATCCAGCCCGCGGTACATAACACCCAGCGAGCAGGTAAAGAACTTTGTTGCGATGCCAACGACAGCAGACATCCACATCCAGAACACAGCGCCCGGACCGCCAGCAACAATCGCGAGTGCGACGCCCGCAATATTGCCCAAACCCATGGTATTGGAGAGCGCGGCAGCAAGTGCCTGGAAGTGCGACAACTCCCCCGCCTCATCGGGGGTGTCGTAGCGCCCCGACATGACGGCAAAAGCATGGCCTAGATATCGGTAAGGCATGGCCCTCGATATGATTAGGAAGAAAGCTCCGCCACCAAGCAATAACGCTACCATGGGTAGGCCCCAAACCGCGTCCGCAAAAGCGATTGACCAGGCCTCTAATTGCTCAAAATTCATTGTCTTTACTCTCACAAGCGGCCGAAGCTCAAAAGCAAAACACACCGTGCTCCGATTTCAGAGCACGATACTACAAGTCGAAATCTGGCACACAGCGCAATTGAGCGGAAGTGGGTAAGCATCGCACTTGTTCGCTATTACAAATCGAGCGTGCTACGCCAAGGATCAGATCTACAGATAGGTCATGTTTTCCTTTGTGGCCCGAACCAATCCCTGCCATTATTTCGGTATGTCAAACCCTAAGAAAACTAACAACAAAGACAAAAAAGAGGGACAACATGACCGAACGTCGCTTTGAAGGAAAATCAGTGCTCATCTCCGGGGGCGCATCAGGTATCGGACTGGCAACAGCAAAACGCATGATTGCCGACGGCGCCACAGTATGGATCTCCGATATCCAAGATGAGCTCGGGGAGTCGGTGGCAGAAGAGATTGGCGCCACCTATGTTCATCTTGATGTAGTCAATGAAAGTGAATGGATCTCGGTGGTTGAGCTTATTGCAAGCCAGGGACAGGGGCTTCACTTCGTGATGAACAACGCAGGCATCGCCGTCAATGGCAACCTAGAGACCGAGACCACCGAGGGCTTCATGCGGACCATCAACATCAACCTGCTCGGTGTATTCTTGGGATGCAAAGTCTGCGCGCCATTGATCGAAGTTTCGGGTGGGGGCGCCATCGTCAACGTCTCATCGATCTATGGGATGGTCTCGTCGTCCAAGGTTGTAGCTTACTCGGCATCGAAAGGTGGCGTGCGTGCAATGACCAAATCCATAGCACTCGACCTGGCAGAGCGGGAGACAGGTATTCGAGTTAATTCGATTCACCCGGGATTTGCTGAGACGCCGCTGGTAGAAAATGCCATCGCCCAGCTCGAGCCCGAGGAGGGTGAACAGTTCTCAGCTCGACTCGCAGAGCGTGCGCTGTTAGGTCTGGCAGATCCAGATCAAATTGCTGCCGCGGCCGTCTTTATGTTTTCAGATGACAGCTCCTTTATGACGGGCTCGGAACTGGTGGTTGATGGTGGCTTTACCGCCTCATAGTGCGCCGTGTAACCAAAATCGCGTTACTGACAAAAACTAGCTAGGCTCCGATTTAGAAAGATTCCAATTCTGACGTAAATGAGTTCTCAACCTTAGCGGACAGTTCTTCCACAGCTGCGCACAAGCTCACGCACCTTAGTTACTATCGACGATTTCCTGTTCGGCCGATCAACATGAAACATCTGATACTTAGTCTTTTAATGCTCTTGGCCGTTTCTCATGCAGCGGCAGACTACTCAAGAGACTATCTCGATACTGCCGCCGTCCGATCGGCAGACTCGGATGGAACGTCCATTACCTACCGTGTCTTCAATGAGAGCGATACAAACCCGAAGTTACTGCTCATCATGGGGCGCGGCGGGGCAGGGTCAGCTTGGGGCGATGCCTTTATCCAGAACGTTGAGTCGCAGGGCTTCGAGATCATTGTCATCGACAATCGTGATACGGGAGGCTCTGATCTCTTCACGGACTGGGGCACCCCCACCGTCTGGTGGCAAATACTCAAATACGAATTTGGATTCTCAGTTGACGCGCCTTACACGCTCGACGATATGGCAAGCGACAGCATTGCGGTGCTCGATGCCGAGGGCCACAAGGAGGTGCATGTCATGGGTGTCTCGATGGGAGGCATGATTGCGCAGGTGCTTACCGCCAATTTTCCGAACCGTATAAAAACGCTCACATCGGTGATGTCGACAACCTTTGCACCTCACCTTCCACCGCCCTCCTCGGCAGCTAAGGATAACCTCAGAGACCTGGCTGACGGTGACGCCGAGGCCTCGCGTGAAGAGCTCATGCGCGCACGCGGATTTCACCCGGAATCAATGGAGCGCCATTTAATGGCCATCTTCAAGACCGGTGATCGAACCCTAGAGGTACAGACAATCACAGCGCCCACGCTCGTGCTTCATGGCTCTGAAGATCCTCTGATCCCGCCGGCACACGGAGTCCACACAGCCCAGCAAATTGCAGGGGCGAAGTTTGTCCTGATCGATGGAATGGGCCACAACCTGCCCGAGTCATACCACGATCAAATTGTGGGGCTGATGACCGACCACATTGTGGCTTATGATCAGTAATCGACATAGATCGGACAATTAAGGCTGCCATAGATGAATTCGCGATATCCCCTTTTAGCAATAATCAGCAAACCACTCAGGTCAGCTAATTCTCTCAAAGCCATAGCGGTCTCACTGGCACTACTGCCAGCCATGAGCTCGGCTGATGACAAGCGAGCTGCCATCGACGCCCTGATCGACGGTCTTCATCAGGATGCCCATGAAGGTAATTTCCAAACATACTTTGACCGGTACACGCCTGACGCTGTGTTTTTGGGCACGGACAAATCGGAACGCTGGACCATAGAAGAGTTCAAGGTCTACGCCGAGCCCGCGTTTGAGGATGGTCATGGGTGGACGTATTCAGTCAAAGAGCGGAACTGGGAAGGTGACGGCAATACCCGATGGTTTGATGAAGTCCTGCTCAACGAGAAGTTAGGTCATTGTCGGGGCACTGGAGTGGTCGAACTAATCGATGGTGAGTGGAAAATCGCCCACTATGCACTGACTATGCTGGTACCCAATGACATTGCAGCTGAGGTAGGCGCGCAGACCCAGCGCGCAGAGGGAATTTAAGAAAGTCACAGATGCGTTCCATCACCGGTTCACACAGCCGATTTGCATGACGTTGAGTTTACTGGCTGCGGAATCGCCCGCATCGTCGTGATGTCGTTCGGGGCAGTCCGCGCGCTAAATTAGACAACTGCCCGGAGAACGAGGGTCCTCCGGGCTACTGCAGTATTCTCACTCATCCGAGTCAGTTACCTCACCGTCCTCGGTCCATTGGTTGTACCAGGCCATCATGTAGGCCATGGTGCGCATCGCGTTGGACGGCTTTGAGCTTGTGCCGTGATATTCCTCATTAAAGCGCATCAGTTGCGCCGGTACTCCCTGCACCTTCAGCGCAGCATAGTACTCTTCTGACTGCGCCATCGGGGTCCGCAGATCCTTCTCTCCCGTCATAACCAGTGTCGGGGTGGTCACATTGCCGACGTACATGATCGACGAATGCTTCAACCAGTCGGTGGGGTCTTGCCAAAAGGGCTTCTGGAAGAAGGACAGCGTGAAGAAGGGAATATCTGTCGTACCCATCATACTTAGCCAGTTGACGACCGGACAACGGACAGCCGCCGCTGCGAAACGATCAGTATGGCCGATCATCCAGCTGGAAAGCACGCCACCGCCACTGCAACCACCGACATATAGGCGCTTTTCGTCGACGTAACCGGTCTCAAGTGCCGCGTCGACACCCGCCATCAGATCGAGGTGATCGACGCTTGGATACGCGCGACTGATCGCCTGTGAAAACGCCTCGCCGTAACCCGTGCTGCCGCGCGGATTGGTGTAGAGAACGACGAATCCGTTCGCCGCGTAGATCTGATAAGTCAGATTAAAGCGACCCTGATACATGGCAAACGGGCCACCATGAATCTCGAAAATCATCGGGTATTTCATATCAGGATCGAAATTCGGCGGCCTGACGATCCAGCCATGTGCCATGCTTCCGTCTTCCGCCTCGAACCAGATTTCTTCCTGCTCACCGAGCGTCTTGCCCTGCAGCATATCGGCATTGACAGCTGTCAACCGGGTTGGTTCTCCGGACCGGGCCAGTGGAAAACGGTAGATGTCGCCGGGCTCGCTAAAGTTGCTTATAAGTCCGACACCGACATTGCGAGCCTTGTCGGCCGACACCAGCGTTGCAACCTGCTGTCCAGAGGTTACGGGAGTGACCTTTCCGTTCAGATCGCTTCTGAAGACATTCACGTAACCGCGATCCTGGGCAGTGAAATAGATGTGTTGGTTGTTGTCGTCCCAGATCACGCCGCTAGCCGGTCGGTCGAAGTCTTCCGTGAGATTGGTGGAGTCGCCACCATCGATGTCCATGACAAAGAGATGCGGCATTTCGTAGGTTTCCTTCGCTTCCGGGTAACCGGAATAGGCGACCCACCTGCCATCAGGCGACACGACCGGATCGGTCCAGTAGCCGATGCTGTCAGTCAGCATCTCCCGTCCGCCAGTAGCGACATCGATAGCGTAGATGTGGGACCGCCGATACATCAAATCGTTGTTCGAATCATCGAGGCCGTCGAATAGGATTCGCTTGCTGTCCGGAGTCCAGCTCAAGCCCGCCCCGGAGAACAGTCCGTCAAACTGTGCACCAACGTGCCATTCGCCTGAGGTCAGCTGACGGGCCGTGCCGGAACTGGCCGGCACAACGAACAGGTGGGAATACCCCGGATCGCGGAAACCAACCCGATCCTGACGGTAGTGAATACGATCAAGGATACGAGGTGCCTTGGTCCACTTCGCGCCCTCGGGTGGCGAGGGAATGGAGACATTCCATTTGTTCTTCGCCGGAACAATAGCGACGAATGCGATATGTTTACCGTCGGGTGACCAGGTCGGCGACGCCGGCGTCACAGTGACGTTCGTTACCTGAGAGACCGCACCCTCATCATCCATCCATCGAACGAATATCTGAGGCTTGCCGTTCTTGTCCGGACCCGTGAAGAGCAGTCGCGACCCGTCTGGCGACCAGCGCGGATTCGAACCCTTCATCAGGAATCGTTCACGCTCGCCGTCGCTGTCCATGATCCACAACGATGACTCGAAGCGATCATTGATCTTATCGATGTATCGACGCGTGTAAACGATCTCTCGGCCGTCCGGCGAGATGCGCGCGTCGCTGACTCGCTCGGCTTCCAGCCAGTCGCCGACGTCAAGAAACTCAGATGCGTGGTCATCGGCATGGGCAATGCCAAAAGTGAATACGCCGATGACATAAACGAAAGCCCGTAAGCTCATTCAGACCCCCTAAATTGTGCGATAAACCGTCAGTTTTTTTAGCACGGTCTGACAATATTGCACAACACGCCCCGCCGAACGGACACAAGGTAGCCGGGTAAAGCCCCCTTTGAAGGAGGCGTTACAAACAACTCGACTCGGTTTCAGCTCTGATTAAAAAGTAGTGTTGATAGACAGTCGCACATTGATCGGCGCACCGACCGTTGCCTGGTGCGTACTGTGTGCATTAGGGAAATAAAGCTCGTCGGTCGCATTTTCAACATTAAGCTGAATGCGCGTTGCGGGTGACCACTCATAACTCAGCGCAGCATCAACCCGCGTGTAGCTTGGCAGGATGGCAGTATTGCTGTTGTTGATATAGCTCTCACTCTGGTGCGTCAGACCCAGACCAATATCAAGTCGCTCAAATACAGCGAATTGATTCCAAATGGAGAACATGGAGTCCGGCAATTCGCGCGGCGTAAGGCCAGTCGGACCCTGTCGATTTACCTGTTCACCATCAAGTGCGCTATAGCCCGCTGATACTGTCCAAACATCATTGACTCGACCTTGGAGCTGCAGTTCAAAGCCATCGATCTTTGACTCGATGACGTCTAAGGTGGCTGGATCATTGTCAGCAACTTGGGGAGAGCGTTGCTCAATTTCGAACATTGCTGCAGTGAAGCTCAGTCCTGATTCGAAGTCGTACTTAACGCCCACCTCCCGATTGCCGAAGGTATTGGGGGCCAGCTTGTCGTTGTTACCGTTGATATTTGCAAACTGCTCTCCGCTACGTGGCAGGAAAGATTCGCTGTAACTAGCGTAAATCGAGAGTGCCTCTATTGGCTTGTAAACCAGACCAAGGCGCGGTGACACCTCACTGTCTTTGCGTGACCGAATGTCATCAGCCACCACATTAAGCACGTCAATATCAAAGCTGTCATATCGCAGCCCGGCGACCAGCCTAAAGTGATCGGTCAATTCAATCTCGTCCTGAAAATAAAGCGAGGTGACGTCAATCGATACGCGAGTGTCGTCGTTAATATCTTGGTCGAATCGATTCGTTGCGACGTTACCCAAGGCGTTAATTCCAGAGCCACCCAACACGCCCAAATTTCTCGAAATTGCGAATACCTCTTTGTCGTCTTGAGTGGTGTCCCAAAAGGTATTCCATCGATCCTGATTACTTTTCGTCGATATGAACTCAACACCAGCAAGGAGGGTATGCTCCAACCCACCCGCTTCGAGCTCGCCAACTAAATTCCCCGACAGTATCGTGTTCTCGCGCGTCGTCGTGTCAACGTAACCATCTAAGGTAACCACGTCTGGACTAGCGTCCTGATTGTAAGAGGACGCATAAAAATTCTGGTATAGCTTGTCATAGTCACCATAAAACGCTGACATATTAGCCTTCAAGGTGTCGGAAAATGTGTGTTGCACTGCCGCACGCCATAAATGGGCTTTGAGCTCTGTAGTGTTCACATCGGCATCGCCAAAAACAATGTCTTGGAAGGCCTCCACTGGCCGTCCGTTTGAGCCCGTTGGGATGCCACGGTCGATGAAGCGTTGGTGATCAATGTATTCATATGACAGGTCAAATCGGCTATCACCTGCCTCAATTCTCAACGTCGGGTTAATTCCTAGTCGCTCGCCGTCGTAGAAATCTCTGTGATTCTCAAGCCTCTCGACCATCGCGTTTACTCGAAATGCCACGGTCTCGGTCACCACAACGTTAGTATCAATTTGACCGCCCACTTCCCCGAGGCTGTCCGCACTGACTTGCGAGGCTGTGAACGACTCGTCCAGCTGCGCTTTTTTCGTAACTCTGTTGAGCACACCGCCCGTTCCACCGCGTCCGAACAAGAGCGCGTTGGGCCCCCTGAGCACCTCAACCTGCTCTAAGTTATAAAGCGGTCGAAAGTACTGCACATCATCTCGCACACCATCAATGTAGAAGTCAGCGGTAGACCGAACACCCCGGAACACAACCGCGTCTCGATGGCCCTCCCCTTGAGATGTCGTGACGCCCGGCAAATAGTTGATCACCTCACCGATGCTATTAAAGCCACGCGCTCGAATGTCTTCCGCAGAGACAATGCTCAGGCTTTGCGGTACATCCAAAATTGGCGTCGGAGTTTTAAGAGCGTTAATCGTGTCGGTGTATAGATAC
>CABYVD010000046.1:0-7561 GCA_902522335.1 Halieaceae bacterium
CTGTCACACCTTTGCTGGAACAGCGTTGTGCAGCCGTAGATCAGACCCTGACACAGCTCTGGCATGCCTGCGATCTAGACGAAACTAACACCGCGCTCATTGCGGTCGGTGGCTACGGCCGCGGCGAACTCTTCCCGAGTTCCGATGTTGATGTACTCATTCTGCTTGGCCAGCTCGATAACAGTGTTGATGCGCAACTAAGTGTCTTTGTGAGTTCGCTGTGGGATCTCGGATTAAAGATTGGGCACAGCGTTCGTTCGATCGATGAGTGTCTAGCGCTGGCCGAAGACGACATCACCGTCATGACGACACTCTTGGAAACGCGTCTCCTCACAGGTCCTGCGACGATATACGACATGCTTCTAAGCGAATTGGATAAGCGAAATATTTGGAAGAGCGGCGCTTTTTACACGGCAAAACTCGAAGAGCAGGCCCAGCGCCACGAGAAATATGGACTCACGGGATACAGCCTTGAACCCAACGTGAAGTCTTCACCAGGCGGGCTGCGGGACATACAGGTCATCGGATGGATTGCGAAGCGGCATTTCGGTACTGCCTTGGAGCAGCTGCCGACAGGAGACTTTCTCACCGAGCAGGAGCTCGACTTACTGATGAGTGGTCAGGACTACCTAAGTCGAGTCCGCTTCGCCTTACATCATTTGACCGGTCGGGACGAGGACCGCCTGTTGTTCGAGCATCAGCAGACGCTCGCTTGCCGATGGGGATTTGAAGATGAGGGTAAATTAGCCGTCGAGCAGTTCATGCAAGCCTACTTCCGAAATGTTCAGGCAGTATCTCACGTATCGGCCTTGTTGATAGATATCTATCAGAAAACGCTGCTGCAGGCGGAGGCATCGTCTTCAACTGTGATCGACGAGGACTTCGAGCTCATCGACGATCGTATATCAGCGCGACACGCTGCGGTATTTACGCAGAACCCCTCCAATCTGCTCCGGTTGTTTGTCGTTATTGGGCGAGATAAACGAATCAAAAGAATCGACCCCCAAACCACCCGACTGTTGCGAGCATCGGCAGGCCTCATTGATGAGCCCTTTCGTGATGACCCCATCAATCGACGTCTTTTCTGCGATGTGTTGTCGTCACCCTACTCCATGACCAAGCAGTTACGCCGAATGCTTCGTCACGGCGTTCTCGGGCGTTATTTACCCGAGTTCGAGAAAATTGTAGGGCAGATGCAGTTCGATATGTTCCACACCTACACCGTTGATGCGCACACAATGCAGGTCATCGCCAACAGCCGGCGATTCCTCAGAGCGGACTACACTGACCGGTTTCCTGTGACCACGCGAATTGCGCAGCGATTGAGAAACCCGCTGCTGCTGTTTGTTGCGGCGCTTTACCACGATATTGGAAAGGGAAGAGGCGGCGATCACTCTGAACTTGGTGCGGTAGATGCGCGATTGTTTTGTGAACGCCACTTCTTTGATGAGCCCGATACCGAGCTTGTCGTTTGGCTGGTGAAGAATCACCTGTTCATGAGCTCATTCTCTCAAAAGAGGGACATTTCGGATCCGCGCGAAATTCAGCGGTTTGCAGAGCACATGTCGACCGAGGAGCGCCTCGATTACTTGTGTACGCTGACCGTTGCGGACATTAACGGAACCAACCCCGAGCTTTGGAATGCATGGCGTAGCTCTCTACTACGTCATTTGTACACCGAGACTCGACGAGCCTTGAGACGCGGCCTCGCCAACCCGCTGGTGCGCGAGGAAGTCATTGCCGCCACCAGAAAGGCGGCGGCACATCTCCTCGAGTTCCGAGGCTTCCTCGGTGACGAACTCGACTCCATCTGGGCAGCTCGAGGTAATGACTACTTTTTGCGGGAGCGACCTGAGGACATTGCTTGGCACACCGAGGCGATCGCCGATTTTGAAAGCGATGGTGCGCCGCTAATACTGCTCAAGCAGTCATCAGAGTCGTTGATCGCCAACGCTACCCAGATTTTTGTGCACACCTCGAATACCTCAAACGTATTCTCTCGAGTCTGCGCGGCATTAGAGCTCCTAGATCTCAGTATCAACGATGCCCGTATTTACTCTGGGACTGATGGCGCAACGCTCGATACGTTCTTCGTATTAAAAGCCGATGGTAGCCCGGTTGATAGCGACCCCGACACACTGCATCTCATTGAAACAGCCATCTATAAGGCGCTGACAGCGACATCGATAAGCACGAATCAGCAGCGTATTACCCGAACCTTGCGATCATTCTTATCACCGACTGAAATCACCTTTATTGAGGATGAAGGACGCAACCTGACGATTATGGAAATCAGTTCTCCCGATAGGCCTGGCTTGTTGGCTCAGATTGGTCAAATTCTGGATCGTAGCGATATCGCAATCCAAGCGGCGAAGATTCAAACCTTGGGCGAGCGTGTGGAGGATGTATTTTTCCTCACCAATTCAGATGGAAATCGTCTAGGCGACGACGCGACCTGCGAAGACTTGCGCATCGAACTCTGTGAGGCTCTGGATAAGGATATTGCCGCGTGAACCCAGGCATGCAAACACTTCACCCCTATCCGTTCGAGAAGCTTGCCGATCTGACCCGCGACGTAATACCCAACGATCTACCTCGAATCGCGTTAACCATAGGCGAGCCGAAGCACCAACCGCCCGCACACGTTCTCGAGGCACTGGTATCGTCTATCGAAGAGCTGTCCAAATACCCAACCATTATTGGCGTTGCAGAGCTGAGAGAAACCGTCGCGCGATGGGTAGAGCAGCGCTTTGGCACACGAGCGCTGGATCCAAGCAGCGAGGTCTTGCCGGTTAATGGCACTCGCGAGGGGCTATTTGCCATTGCTCAAGCACTGGTCACACCGGGGCAAGAAGGTGCTGTAGTCATTCCCAATCCGTTTTATCAAATTTACGAAGGCGCTGCCCTCTTAGCGGGCGTGCAGCCTACACTGATCGCTTCAGACCATTCGACTGGTTTTTTAGCGAACTACCGAAACCTCTCGGAAGACGATTGGGAAGACTGTCAAATGCTTTTCCTTTGCACCCCGGGAAATCCGTCGGGAGCCGTCATTCCCGAGAGGGAGCTTCATTGGCTGATCCAAAAAGCGATAGAACACGATGTAATTCTGATTAGTGACGAGTGCTACAGCGAACTCTATTACGACGAGGCAGCACCACCCGTCGGACTGCTACAAGCGGCAGAGAGCCTCGGAAACTCCGACTTTAAGCAGTGCTTGGCCTTCCACAGTCTATCTAAGCGCTCAAATTTACCCGGCCTTCGCTCAGGATTCGTTGCTGGTGATGCGGCGTTGATTCGGGAGTTTCGTCGCTACCGGACCTATCATGGCTGTGCCATGCCCATACACCATCAGCTAGCCAGTATTGCAGCATGGTCAGACGAGGCTCACGTCGTGGAAAACAGAGCGCTCTACAGGGCGAAGTTCGACTCGGTCAATGATGTGCTAGCACCTGTCTTAAACACCTGCATTCCCGAAGCTGGATTTTACCTGTGGCCGAAGACGCCAACCAGTGACACCGAATTTGCACGCACCCTTCTCGAGCAAACCAATGTGGCTGTACTTCCCGGCAGCTACCTTGGCAGAGAGGTGGACAGCCGCAATCCGGGTAGAGATCATGTGCGAATGGCGCTCGTCGCCACTCACCAAGAAACGGTTGAGGCTGCTGAACGAATTGCTCATTTTGTGGGGCGCGGTTAAGACCTCATGCCACGGAATCTACTCAAAGCTGAGCGTATTGAATTCATCGACCGTCGACTCGATGAGCTTTACCCCGATCCCCCTGTACCGCTCGATCATGAGGATCCTTTCACCCTACTTGTGGCGGTGCTCTTAAGTGCTCAATGCACTGATGAACGAGTTAACCAGGTCACACCCGCGTTGTTCGAGCTTGCGGACAATCCCTTCGATATGGCGGGACACAGTGCCGATGCAATCCGTGAGATCATTAAGCCCTGCGGTCTCTCGCCCCAGAAATCAAAAGCGATTCGCCGTTTGAGTGAAATTTTGATTGAGGAGCACGGTGGTGAGGTACCGCGGGACTTTGAAGCACTCGAGCGACTTCCGGGGGTTGGCCATAAAACGGCTAGTGTTGTCATGGCGCAGTCCTTCGGTGTACCCAGCTTCCCTGTAGATACGCACATTCACCGACTCGCTCAACGCTGGGGACTGACGCGTGGGCGCAATGTCGTCGAAACCGAGCGTGACCTCAAAAGGGTGTTTCGCAAAGACCGCTGGAATGACTTGCACCTTCAGATCATTTTTTATGGACGAGAATTCTGCACGGCGCGCGGGTGTAACGGTCTGGTCTGCGAAATCTGCACCACCTGTTACCCGGATCGTAAGCATCCCAAAAAAGTGAACAAACCTTGACCCTTAGGACCTTCGTATGACCGCAAATCTGTACGGCATTCCAACCTGCGACACGGTTCGCAAAGCACGCAAGTGGCTTACCGAAAATGGCATCGATCATGAGTTTATTGACGTGAGAGAAAACACGCCTCCTAAATCCCAGATAGATCACTGGGTCGCGTCCTTGGGCGCCGCTAAAATGGTGAACAAGCGAAGTACCACCTGGAAGAATCTATCTGACACGGATCGTGCCGAAGCTGAGAGCGGTGATACAACGGCGGTACTGCTGGCCAATCCCACGTTAATAAAGCGCCCGGTACTTGAGTATGGGGTCGTCCTCGATGTTGGATTCAGTGTCGACGCTTACACCCACTATTTTAAGCAATAACCTCAGAGTTAGGAGATAAATACATGGCGGATACGCTCCATGGTTTTGGCTTGGGTGTCGCCTCAAAGAATAGTCGAGGTGAGATTCTGGATGTTTATTACCCAGCACCTCTGGCAACTATCTCGGGAGAGCTGGCTTCCGCTCTCGACGGCGTAAGCGGTGAGATTGATGCCGCTGCAACCCGATCACTGGTAACTGATCTCAAAGCAGCAGGACACGCGCCACTGGCGGCTGTTGCCGAGAAAATAGCCGGCGCGGATAAGGCGATCGTTGCCTCTTCTCTAGCAGACAACGCGCCGCCAACATCGGTGGGCGATGCCTATCTCAAACTTCACCTGCTCTCTCACCGTCTAGTAAAGCCACACGGGACGGATCTATCCGGCATCTTCGCCCTGCTACCCAATGTGGCGTGGACCGATGAGGGAGCAATCGACTTGGACGAACTACCCGAGCGGCAATTGACAGCGCGACTATCCGCGAAGGTATTGGAGGTATCGAGCGTCGATAAATTCCCGAAGATGACCAATTACGTTGTACCCGCGGGTGTACGGATCGCTCACAGCGCGCGCGTGCGATTAGGTGCCTATCTGGGTGCAGGCACTACGGTGATGCATGAGGGATTTATCAATTTCAATGCAGGTACCGAAGGACCTGGTATGGTGGAAGGTCGGATTTCCGCTGGCGTGATGGTGGGTGAAGGCTCTGATTTGGGGGGCGGATGCTCAACCATGGGCACCTTGTCCGGTGGTGGCAACATCATTATTTCCGTAGGTGAAGAGTGCCTCATTGGGGCCAACGCGGGCCTGGGTATACCTCTGGGTGACCGATGTACGGTCGAAGCAGGGCTTTTCGTGACGGCAGGAACTAAGGTGGCAGTGCTGGATGATGCACGAAAGATTGTTGAGACCGTGGCGGCGCGAGACTTGGCAGGACGGTCTGACCTTTTGTTCCGACGTAACTCACTCTCAGGTTCGGTAGAATGCCTGACCAACAAAACTGCCATCGAATTGAACGAAAGTTTGCATGCCAACAATTGATACCGAACACGCAGCCATCACGCTGACAAAAGAGCTCATCAAGCGACAGTCAGTGACGCCAGAGGACGATGGCTGTCAGCCTTTGATGGCCCAGAGGCTTGAAAAACTTGGGTTCACCTGCGAGTCGCTACCTGCGGCAGAAGTCCTCAACCTCTGGGCGACGCGTGGCTCCGATGGCCCTACTCTCGTTTTCGCGGGTCATACTGACGTGGTGCCACCTGGCCCGCTAGAGCAATGGGACAGTGATCCCTTTGTCCCAACAGAGAGGGACGGGGTGTTGTACGGCCGGGGCGCTGCTGATATGAAAACAAGCTTGGCTGCAATGGTGGTCGCTACCGAATCGTTTGTCATTCGTCACCCGGATCACAAAGGACGTATTGGGTATCTGATTACCGCGGATGAAGAGGGACCAGCAGTACACGGTACGCGTTATGTGGTCGACACGCTCACGTCGCGTGGCGAAACCATCGACTGGTGTATAGTCGGCGAACCCTCGAGCACGGCAACATTGGGCGATATCGTCAAAAATGGACGACGCGGTTCTATCAATGCCACGCTGATCATCAAAGGCCAGCAAGGCCACGTTGCCTACCCACATCTTGCCGACAATCCCATGCACAAGGCATTTTCCGTCTTGAACCAACTGTGTGACATCGAATGGGACAAGGGTAATGAATTTTTCGATCCTACCCGACTTCAGTTTTCGAATATTCAGTCCGGCACGGGCGCCACTAATGTCATACCCGGTGAACTCACCGCGGTGTTTAACTTGCGCTTCTCAACGGAAACCAACGCTGAGGCGATCAAATCGCAATGCGAAGCGGTCCTGGACGACAGTGGCGTCGGCTATGAGATCGATTGGCAACTCAGCGGTAATCCGTTTTTGACCGAGCCCGGCGACTTGGTTGATGCAGTGCGCGAGAGTATTGCCGAAACCACCGGTGTTACTGCGACCTTAAGCACAGGTGGCGGCACGTCAGATGGTCGTTTTATTGCGACCATGGGCAGCCAAATCATAGAGCTAGGCCCTATCAATGCGTCAATCCATCAGCGAAACGAGCATGTGTTGATCGATGACATTCCAAAGCTTGCCCGTATCTACGAGGGCATTATGGAACGACTGCTCACCTAGATTTGGTCCGCCTTGCGCTAGATCTGTTTTGTCGAAAAAAGTCGAAATGGGCACTCGGCGCCGCTGTCCTAAGACCCTCAACCAAAACGCGAAAATAGGCTTCCGATGCATCGCTCCACACATCGGCCACCGGAGGCTTGAGAAATACCCACCGGAGCTCGGGATTTAACGACAGCGCTGCTTCCAAAATCCTCGTGATCCCGACAACTTGTGCGCTTAAGTAATCAGAGGCACTTCGTGTATCACCGGTGTCACTGGTGACGAATTCAAAGGCCTGCAATTCACACAGTATTCGCGTTGGGGGGTCATTTTGCCGAAGCCAGTCAAGCAATCTTGACTGGCCCTCTACAGACCCCAGCTCCAGGTGGAGCGAGGTCAATATTGGGTCAGTCAACGCGGTGGTCAAACGGGTCACCTGAACTACCCCTCCGTCAGTGGCAGTCAGTTGCAACATTAACTCCGACGACAGCTTGTCACCGACGTATAAACAGCGCTGGGTCACCTGCCATTCCCCTTTGGTTTTACAATGACGTCAAAGCGAACCGTTTTACCCGTGATGCTGTGAGAGGGCTTAACATTCCCCAGCACCGGCGCTTTGACGGGCCGCTTGATCACAACTCGCTCAACTGGCTGAGCCATCGCCCATACCAATAAAT
>CABYVD010000047.1:0-6329 GCA_902522335.1 Halieaceae bacterium
CTGAGAGTGTTCAAGACATTCCAATGAGCGTCAGCGTGTTGGGTGAAACACAACTGGAGGACCTCAATATCACCGATATGGAGGACTACATCATGATGCTGCCAAATGTCAGCTTCGTGACGTTGGGCCCCAGTAGCGGTGATATCTATATTCGAGGCATCTCGAGTGGTGGTGAAAGTAGCCTGGGCGCTAACCCATCGGTAGCGGTATATCTCGATGAGCAACCGGTGACGGCTGTCGGCCAGTACCTGAACCCACACGTTTATGACGTTAACCGTATCGAAGTTTTGGCGGGCCCTCAGGGTACAACCTACGGTGCGAACGCCCAGTCTGGCGCAATCCGAATCATCACGAATCAGCCCAGTACGGCAGGTTTCGAGGGTGGTATAAGCTTTGGCATGGAACAGCCCAAGAGCGGAGACATCAGTCACCTCACCGAAGGTTTCGTCAATATCCCACTGAGCGACAGCATGGCGCTGCGTCTCGTTGGTTACAACAAGGTCCAAGGTGGCTTTATTGATAACGTCCCCGGCACGCATACCTTTAGCCGTGGCTACATCCGTGCAGGACTTGATCCTGCTAGCCCGTTGAATGACGTTGCGGCTGATATCACTGTCGATAACAGCGACGTTGCTGAAAAGAACTTTAACGATGCGACGACGCGAGGTGCTCGTGCCGCATTGGCTGTAGACCTCAATGAGAGTTGGACGATGACTGCCGCGCTCATGATGCAGGATGTCGAAGCGAACGGTGTCTGGGATCATGATCCAACCGTTGGTGACCTCAAGGTCATGCGCCTTATGCCCGACTGGAACGATGACGAGTGGACTCAAACCTCGTTGAAGCTCGAGGGTGAAGTATTTGGTGGTACTTTGACCGCGACTTATGGTGACCTCGAGCGCGATACCGAGCAGTACGCTGACTACTCGCTCTACAGTGATTATTACGTTTCATACGGTTACGTTGAGCCTTATTACAACTGCTATGTGTCCTACACAGGCTTCTGTGGCGACCCCAGAGAGCAATACACCAATACAACGGAGATCGATCGAAGCACCTACGAGATTCGGTATGTGTCTGACCAAGAAGCGCGTTTGCGCTATATGGTTGGTTACTACGGGGTTGAGGTCGATACGGCATCAGACAGTGACTGGCATGTGATGGGTCTAAATGGCCAGCCAACGGCGGTAGATGCGCCTGATATCTATTGGACCACTGACTTTGTGCGTTCCTATGAGGAAACCGCTTATTTCGGTGAGGTGTCGTTTGATGTAACCGAAGCCCTGACGGTTGCAGCGAGTGCTCGGCAGTTTGACTATGAAGGTGGTCTGAATGGCTTCTCTGGCACCGTATGGTGGCCCTGTGGTGGTTGGGGACCTCAAGGTGATCGTCCCACCAGTAACTACGGTGAAGACTGTGCACCTGTGCCGCGTATTACAGAAGCCAATGACTCTGTGTATCGTTTAACGGCCGAATGGCAGGTCAACGATGACGTGATGGCTTACGCCACATGGGGTGAGGGTTACCGACCTGGTGGCTTGAACCGTTTCTGTGCGACGCGCTTGCAAGATGGTCTGGGTAACCAAGGTGCATCTAACATCGGTTGTGAGTTCTTGCCGGACTTCCTGACAGCACAAGAGATTGGCTTCAAGGCGTCTCTCATGGATGGAAAAATCCGCTTGAATGCCGCGGCGTTCTGGCAGGAGTGGGATGACTTCCAGTTCTCGCGGCTGGATACCTCGATCTCGCCCATCACGTTAACCTACAACGTGGGCAATGCCGAGAGTAATGGTTTCGAATTCGACTTCACTGCAATGCTAGCGGCTAACTGGTCGTTAAGCGGTGCTGCGAGCTTTGTCGATTCGAACTTGACGTCTGACTACGCTCGAAATGGTGTGGATGTTGATGCTGCGTCGGGTACTGCCTTACCGCGCGTACCTGAGACGAAGTGGAACTTATCGACTCGCTATGGGTTCGGTGATGACTTCTTCCTCCAAGCCGCTTACATGTACACAGGCGATTCGTACAACACCTTGTTCGACGGTGGAACGATCTCTACGCAGCGACGCACGCAGAAAGCCTACACAGTGGTGAACACCGCAGTAGGTATGGAGCGTGAAAACTGGTCAGCTCAGGTGTATGTAAACAACCTGACTGATGAGCGTGGCTCTGTCTGGATCAACGCTGTGACTTGGGATCAGCGAGTCACTATCAACCAGCCACGAAGCTTGGGTGTATCGTTCACGCGATCGTTCTAAGCTTGTTTGAAGTAGTAGAAAGGGGCACCTTTAGGGTGCCCCTTTTTTATGAGGGGCGTCATGGGGGCTTTATAAGGGCTTATATGGAAGGCATCGTCACCTCTCTATAAATTAATCTTGTGATGTAAAAGCAGAAGACTATGCGATCGGCCGAAGACTTGTATGAACAGATAAAAGTTGCCTTGCAAAATGGTGACTCGGAAACCGCGTGTAAGTTAGCGGCAGAAGCGAGAGAGCTCGCTCGCGATGACTCGCGATTTGTCTTGATGCACGGTGTTGCGCTTCGACGAAACGGCCAGAACAAAGCGGCAGAGCCCTTGCTGCGTCAAATTCTAATTGAGGCGGAAAGCCTGGTACTTGCACATCACGAGCTTGGCCTCGCGCTAAGAGGACAGGGTAGGCTGTCGGAGGCCATCATTTCTCTTGAGACCGCTGTCCGTTTACAGCCAAATTTGAGGACAGCGTGGCGAGACCTTTATGAGCTGCGTGCCTCAGAAGGTAACGACGTCGCTGCAGCTGATGCCTATCGCCGATCCTTGGGCAGCCAGCAGGGTCTCGATCCACTCCTGACTCAGGTGCTTGATTTGATGCAGGCGGGTCGTTTGGGGGTTGCTGAGGGTATTTGCCGCGAGTATCTGAAACGCCGTCCTCACGATGTTGACGCTATTCGCCTGCTCGCTGAAATCGGCATTACGCTGGGAATGCTGGATGAGGCCATCGTATTGCTCCAGCGCTGTTTGGAGCTCGCGCCAAACTTCACGATAGCTCAGGCGAACTATGCGACCGCGCTGGCTCGTCGACAGCGATTTGATGAAGCGCTGGACAGGACGGGGCAGCTTCAAATCGAGCAGCCGGACAACCTCTCTCATAAGGTCCAGCACGCATCAATCCTCGCGATGGCAGGCCGCTTCGAGCAGGCGCATGAAAAATTCGAAGAGGTGCTGACGTACATACCGGATAACGCACGCATTTTGACGAGTTACGGCCACTCTCTGCGTTATGGTGGACGCGGTGAGGACGCTGCGGCCGCCTACCAGAGAGCCATTGCCGCAGAGCCACATGCAGGTGAGGCGTATTGGAGCCTCGCGAATCTCAAAACCTTTAAGTTCGATGATGTGCAACTCGATGGTATGCGCGAGCGCTATGCATCCATGGAAAAGTTGAGTGCCGATCGCTATCACCTGGCCTTCGCTTTGGGCAAGGCTCTGGAAGATAGGGGTGACTATACCGATTCATTCACCGCGTATGCGGATGGCAACAGCATCAAAAACACCTTTAGCTCCTATACCACCGAGCGTACCTCGGGTGAGGTAGCCAGCATGATCGAGCATTGCCCAGAGGGGTTTTTGGAGCCCGGGGGACATAGCTCGAATGAGCCAATTTTCATTTTGGGTTTGCCGCGAGCAGGGTCAACGCTCCTTGAGCAGATATTGGCTAGTCACTCGTCGGTTGAGGCCACCGCTGAGCTTCCGCTGATCAGTCAGATTGCGGGCGAATTGGGGGGTGGGCGTCGACGATCCGAGCAGAATCTCTATCCGCAATGTCTAACGTCGATGAGCCAAGAACAGCGCGAGGCGCTGGGTCAACGTTATCTCGATGGCGCGAGGACCTACCGAACGGATAAGCCGTTCTTTATCGACAAGATGCCGAATAACTGGGTCCACATTGGCCTCATCAAGACCATTCTGCCCAACGCGACGATTATTGATGCACGGCGGCATCCCATGGCGGCCTGCTTTGCGAACTTCAAACAGCTGTTTGCGCGTGGGCAGGAATTTACTTACGGACTCGAGGAGATTGGCCACTACTACGCAGACTACCTGCATCTGATGGACCACTGGCACTCGGTGCTCCCCCGAGGGTTGATGACAGTGCAATATGAAACCGTGGTGGAGGACCTCGAAACACAGGTAAGGGCGCTTCTGGAGCACTGTCATCTCCCCTTCGAGGAGCGGTGTCTGCGCTACTACGAGAAGGACCGGGCGGTGCGTACGGCAAGTTCAGAGCAGGTCCGTCAGCCCATTTACCGCGATGCCCTGTCGGTGTGGCAGCGATACGAGGCGCACCTCGACCCGTTGAAAGCGGTGTTCGATGAGCGAGGGGTTGCCTACTAAAGGGGCGCCTACCAGAGGGACTGCCCTAGAGTTGCTTCAAAAAAGCCACCTAAAAAAGGCTGCAAGAAATCAGGCGTGAAAACAGCGTTCAAAGTAAGCTACCCTGTGGTGACACTAAAACAATAACTCTGGGATGCTTTATGACGCAGGCTGTAGATCGCGTTAACTTCGTTTTGACCCTTTCCGTCATGCTAGCCATGGCCATACCGCTCCTGCTCTTCCCCGAGGCCAGTGCTCTGGCGCTTCAGACAGCCTACAACTTTCTCGCCACTGAGCTTGGCTGGCTATACATACTGACGGCTATATCGGCGTTTGGTGCTGTCCTTTTCCTTGCCTTTGGTCCTTACGGTCGCGTGCGGCTCGGCGACGATACACCGGAGTTCAGCACTGCTAGCTGGATTGCCATGCTGTTTGCCGCCGGTATAGGCGCCGGCATGATGTACTGGGCATCCATCGAGTGGGCGTTTTATGTCGATGCGCCGCCGTTTGGCGCTGAGCCTCGATCGCCCGAAGCGTATGTGTGGGCGTCTTCCTTTGGTCTGCACCACTGGGGCTTGGTTGCTTGGTCGTTTTACTGCCTGCCAACGCTCGCCATTGCTTATCCCTACTATGCGCGAGGGGTGTCCAAGCTCAAGTACAGTATCTCGGCTCCACACTTTATTAAGGGTGGTGAAGCGTCCATTGGCGCACGCCTCATGGATAGTTTTTTCATGATTGCCCTGGTGGGTGGCATTGGTAGCTCATTAGGATTCTCTACGCCCATGATTGCTGCGCTTATCTCGAGATTAACGGGCATACCGGTAAGCTTTGAGATGGAGCTTTTTGTCGTGGCAGCCTGTGTTGCGATGTTTGGCACCAGCGTCTGGCTTGGCCTCAAGCGAGGCATCAAACGACTCAGTGACTTCAACATGATGCTGGCATTCGTGATTTTGGTGTGCATTCTCCTCGCCAGCGATACGGTCTTCCTGCTGAAAATGGCTATCAACTCGATTGGCCATACAGTGCAAAACACCGTAGCCATGATGTTCTGGACCGATCCCATCAACGACACGGGCTTTATCGAGGACTGGACCATTTTCTACTGGGCCTGGTGGCTGGCCTACGGTCCCTTCATTGGTATTTTTGTGACGCGTATCTCCAAGGGTCGCTCCTTACGCGAGGTGGTGCTAGGGATGTTGGGCATGGGTTCAATGGGCGTTTGGTTGTTCTACCTCATCATTGGCAACCACAGTCTGGGACTTCAATTGAGTGGCGAGGTCGATGTGCTTGGCGTCATGGCTGAGTCCGATGGTAATCAGGCTATTATCGCTGGACTGGACGTCCTGCCGGGCGCAACGCTCTTTATTATTGCCTTCATTTTCCTGACCAGTATTTTCACGGCTACGACCTATGATAGTGCGTCTTATGTGTTGTCAGCGAGTGCGACGAAGTCGCTCAAGCCATCGGAAGATCCGGCTCGATGGCATCGTGTGTTCTGGGCCTGTGCCATTGCGATCTTGCCGATAGGTCTCATGTACGCGGGCGGCCTTAAAACCGCGCAGACGGTGGTTCTGGTGGTGTCTCTACCGCTGGTATTTACTTTCTGGTTGTCGGGCATCTCGTTATTCAAATCACTCAAGGAAGATCATGGTGAAGTTTGGGATCCATCGGCCACCTGAGGATGTGGGCTTGGCACTCGTCGCCGGATATCCTGTGGCGCAGGTGAGGCCATGAGCGATCAGTCAGTTGCCATCGTTACCGGCGGTGCATCTGGCATTGGCCTCGGCATTGCTTCGACGTTGATCGCCGAGGGTTATGACGTATTTGTGCTCGATAATGACTTGCAGCATGTTGATGAGTACAACGCCAGCCATCCGCCATCGCGCGCTCGAGTCTGTGATGTGTCCCATGCCTCGGCAGTCGTCACCGAGATCGATGGCGTGTTTCATGTAGCGGGCAGGATTGATCTTCTCGTAAA
>CABYVD010000048.1:0-5969 GCA_902522335.1 Halieaceae bacterium
TTCAGCGGAGGCAAAATTGAACATCCCCGCAATCAGGTTGCCTGGGAACAATTCCAACTCGGTATTGAAGTCACGCACAGTGCCGTTGTAATAACGTCGCGCCTTCTGAATAACATTCTCCAAGTCAGATAACTCAGCTTGTAACTGCTGAAAATTCTTATCCGCTTTCAGGTCTGGGTAGTTTTCAGCTACGGCAAAAAGGTGCATGAGTGATTTGGCCATAGTGCTCTCAGCTGCCGCCTGCTCGCCAACCGAGCCACGACCGATGGATGCGCGAGCCTGCGTCACCTCCTCGAACACCAATGACTCGTGCTCTGCATAGCCCTTCACTGTAGCCACTAGGTTGGGAACTAAGTTGGAGCGTCGCTTCAACTGCACTTCAATACCGCTCCAACCCTCTGAAACTAGGTTCTTTAAGCGAACGAAATTGTTGTAGGCACCAATAGCCCACAACGCGATGGCCAATACGACCAGTACAATTAAACCGATAACGCCTAATACCGCCCAAACAGCCGTGCTCACGTCGCATCTCCTTATCTTAGACTTTCTTAAATATAGGAGCGAAAATTGAACCTCGCAACTTGGGTGCCAGTTGACAGCGGCTTGAACATTCGGCGAAATGCGGGAATAACAAAATTAGGAAGAGTACATGGCTTACGATCTAATAATTCGCGGCGGAACAGTCGTCGACGGGACTGGCTGCGAGCCCTACGTAGCGGATGTGGCAGTCACAGGTGACAGGGTTGTTGCGGTAGGCACTGACCTTGGCGAGGCAGAGAAAGTATACGAAGCCAGCGGCTGCTATGTAGCGCCGGGTTTCGTAGACATCCACACGCACTATGATGGTCAGGCCACATGGGATCAGGAAATGGCACCTTCGTCCTGGCATGGCGTAACGACTGTGGTGATGGGTAACTGCGGAGTGGGTTTCGCACCGGCTGCACCGGATCGACACGACTGGCTCATCGGATTGATGGAAGGCGTCGAGGACATTCCGGGATCCGCGCTGTCTGAGGGGATGTCGTGGAACTGGGAGAGTTTCCCAGAGTATCTGGATGCCTTAGAGGAAATGCCGCGAGCTGTTGATGTCGCGACACATGTGCCCCACGGGGCGGTTCGGGCCTATGTCATGGGAGACCGTGGTGCGGCAAATGAAGATCCAACCGAATCTGACATCGCGAGAATGGCGAATATTGTGGAGGAAGGGCTTCGAGCAGGAGCCCTTGGATTTTCTACCTCACGAACTGTGCTACACAAATCAATAGACGGTGAACTGGTACCCGGAACGACTGCTACGCCGGAAGAGCTAATTGGTATCGGTCGAGGCATGGCGCGTGTCGGTCACGGTGTATTTGAAATGGCGAGCGACCTTATTCCTGAGTGGAACGAGTTCGACTGGATGGGGGACCTCAGTCGAGAAACCGGGTTACCAGTCACCTTCACTGCCCTTCAATCACCGGTCAAAGCCATGAGCTTTGACGACCAAATGGCCAATATGCGTGAGCAGAACGCCAAAGGCGCAAACATCCTTGCTCAAATATCGATGCGAGGGACTGGCCTCATACTTGGATGGCGCACTACTTTTAATCCTTTCTCGTTTAAACCCAGCTGGGCCGAAGTGGCTGATCTGGAGGAAGCCGCTCAGTTTGAGAGGCTCGCCGATCCGGACTTCAGACACACGCTGATTACCGAGGAGTCGGTTTATCCTGACAGTGATGTGCAGATACTGACGGAGCTCATGGCGACTGCCTTCACCATGCAATACGAGCTCTCCGATGGCTTTGATTATGAGCCGTCAGTGCAGCAGTCAATTGCTTATCTCGCCGAGCAGGCGGGCATATCAGGTGCCGAGTATGTATATGACTTACTGATGCGTGATGGCGGCAGAGGGCTAATCTACTTCCCACTCCTCAACTACGCGGACGGTAATCTAAATTTCCTGGAACCTGTCCTTCAATCCGATGACTGCATTAACTCGCTGTCAGATGGCGGCGCGCACTGCGGGACTATTTGTGACGCAGCATCACCCACCTTCATGTTGCAGCACTGGGTCCGGGATCGAGAGGGCTTCAAGTTGAGCCTCAGTCAAGCGATTAAGCGCCAGTGCGCTGACACTGCTAAGGTCTATGGCTTGGATGATAGAGGCGTCCTCGCGCCCGGCTATCTGGCGGATATCAATATCATCGAGCTCGATAAAATTGGCATGAGCAAGCCCTGGGTTGCCAATGATTTGCCCGCTGGTGGTAAGCGACTGTTGCAGTCCTCTACTGGCTACCGAGCCACCTTCAAGTCGGGCGTTCAGACCTTCGACGACGGCAGTTACCTTGGAGAAACACCCGGAGTGCTAATCCGAGGCCCACAGGCAGCACCGGTAGCTGACTCGCTAAAAGCTGCAAGTTAAGTCATCATGCGGGGGCCATGATTCCCATCATGAGCCCCCGCTCATCCTTATCAGGAGCCGCTGGTATCAAAATCCGTTGATGCCTGTCTCGCTCTGCCGTAAGTAGACAGACCAGGGCATCGATGCAGTCGTCTGGCAGTAGATCTTTTCGTTTGTAATTCTCACTGGCTCGCTCGAGTGCTGCATTCACCCCAGCGAGATCAGCTAGGAGGGCGATGCGCTTGGCTTGACCTTCCTCCGACTTTTTAGAGGGCTTGAGTGCTATCCCACTGTTCAGTTGTGCGAAGGCCACCTCAGGATGGCACTCCCACCACTGACCTTGTCTTTCGGGGTCTACAAGCCAATCATCGAGCTCGCGTATTTTTGGGAAAAGATAAAAAGACTGCTTACTTAACCCTTTACCTGTGAGCTCACGCGATAAAGCATTGGCCCGCGGATAATCAGAAATGCGGGTAACGGCTCTTGGCGGGACGCCGAATACACTTGAGGACCGATAAGGCCTCAGTCGCTCTCGCGCCAAAGCATCGCACTGTCGGCTTGAGTCATCATTTAACAAGCCAATGGGCATATCGATCATTACTGTCGTGTCGTGACTGAGGTGTGGAGACAGCTCTGATAGAGTCTCGACTACCGCCAGCACGGGTTCACCGTCTAGTTGAAATGCTGCAACCCAGCCAGCCCGGCAGCCATCAATACCCACAGCCGAGAACTGTAATGAAGCGGAAAGATCAAGATCTGCCAACATGGTGACGTAGGTTACATCGCTAACAAACTGACAAACCTGAAGCATACGTTAGTAGCGGGTCACCTGCACTGGCATACGCGAAAAACCGCGAACAAAGTTGTGGCAAAGACGAGTTGGCGGTTCAACGATTCGAATATCGCAAAAGCGCTTCAGGGCTTCTTCCCACACAACCCGAAGCTGCATTTCAGCGAGCCGGTTGCCCATACAACGATGGATCCCGAAGCCAAAGGCAGCATGATTACGAACTCCCGACCGATCTATGTGAAAAGTCTCGGGTTCTGGAATCACCGACTCATCTCGGTTCGCGGAGCAATACCACAAAATCACCTTGTCACCGGCTTTCATGTGCTGCCCACGGAATTCAGTATCTCGCGTCACTCTGCGGCGCATGTGAGACAGTGGCGTCTGGAAGCGGATAATCTCCGACACCATCGACGGAATGAGGGATCGATCGGCCTTAACCCGAGCAAACTCCTCAGGAAACTCATTGAGGAAGAGAACACCGCCAGACATCGAGTTGCGCGTGGTGTCATTGCCGCCCACGATAAGTAACATGAGGTTACCGATGTAATTCATGGAGTCGTCCACCATGTTGGCGGTGTTTTCGTCGCGCTGAAGCAATCTAATTAAATCAAAGGACTCGACATCATCGCCCACTCGCTCATGCCACAACCGAGTAAAGACCTCAAGGATCTCCATGACGATTTCGAGCCGATCTTCTTGCTTTAGGCCCTGACCTGCTGTCATCCGCTCATCAGACGTTACCGCATCTGACCAGTCTGACAGCTTGTGACGAATGTCCCATGGAAAATCAAACAATGTCGCCAACATCTGCGTCGTCAGATTGCGCGACACAAGCTCTACCCAATCAAATGTTTCGCCCTCTGGCAGCGCATCGAGCGCCTCTGCTGTTCGCTGACGAATCAGCGCCTCGAACTCCTGAAGGTTTTTTGGCGCAACGACAGGTTGTACCGCTCTCCGCTGAATATCGTGCTCTGGCTGATCCATAGCAATGAACATTCGTGAACGACGCTCAGGCGGCGGATCTATGATGGCTATGGTGGGCTCTGACGAGAAAATCTCGGTGTTCTTCTCGACTTCGACAATGTCGTCAAACCGGCTAATCGACCAGAAGGGGCCAGCGGGACTTTCTGCTTGAAAGTGTACCGGCGATTCTTCGCGCAATCGCTTGAACAACGGTTGCCAGCAATCCTGCTCGAAACGTCGGGGATCTGATACGTCTAGATCCTGGAGCGGCGTCTTGAGCGGATCGGCCAGCATGGGGTCGGCACGTTTGTTCATATCTGAACCTAGGACTTATCGGTCAATGGCGACCCTTGATTACATTTGGAATTCGGGCAACTTGATGGTCATGTCACCAATGCTGTCGCTGACTTGGATCTGGCAACTAAGCCGTGAGTTTCCTTCTCGGTCAGGCCTCAAGCCCAACATCGACTCCTCTTGGGGATCAACACCGGGTAAAGGCCCAGCAGATTCCTCGATGAAGCAGTGGCAAGTACCACAGACCGCACCACCACCGCAGTCGGCGTCAATGCCAGGAACGTCATATTTCATCGCTACTTCCATGATGCTCATCCCGACATCAGCATCGACTTCGTGCTCGGTGCCATCAAACTCAATGAACTTAATTACTGGCATTAGCTATCCTTAATTAACTCGTTAATGCGTCGCGAATTGTGAATTATTTCCACTCGTTGCGCTAGTGCCCACTCAGACGAAAGCAGCTCAACCGCGGCCCGCGATTTTCAATAGCAAACCCCTGAAAAGCGTTGAGCGTAACAGCGGATCCAGCCACCGGTAGAGCCGCCCGGAAATCACAATGGAACGGCCCTTCTCACTGCCTATTAAACCCTCCCGAACAACTGTAGCTGCGTCATACCAAATCCAACTTGGCGAACTGTTTTTCGCCTCCATCATGCCCGCGACCTCATGAAACTCGGTGTGAGTGAAACCCGGGCACAGTGCAGTCACGTTGACCCCTGAGCCACGTATTCCCTTATTGAGCTCCTCTGACAATGCAATGACGTACGCCTTAGCAGGTCCGTAATTACCCGAATTAGAACTGGGAAACCGACCAGCAACCGAGGCCACATTGATCACCCTACCGTAGCCACGCTCGCGCATGCTTGGGATCAATCGACTGCACAACTCAGCCACTGTCCGCATCATCAGCTGCTCGAAGCCCCGTTGCGTCGAAAAGTCAGAGACCTCCAGCAGATTGGGACCGGCGATCCCGGCGTTGTTAATCAATACATCGACTGAATGACCCTGTGATGCGATGGTCTGACATAATTGCTCAGGCGAACCCGGCTTACTCAAGTCCTGTTCGATCACTGTCACCGGGGTCTTCAAGGTCTCAGACAGCGCCTCGAGTTTATCTACCCTTCTAGCCACCAAAATAAAATGCGTTGCCCTGCTATCAAGCTGTCGAGCAAACTCAGCGCCCAATCCGGCCGAAGCACCTGTAATCAGCACAGTGCCTTTCATTTTTTATCTGTCCCTAGTAGTGGTACTGCAGAAAGTTTAATTAATTACGCTACATTCGAAGCCGGAGACTGGGAAATGAACGTGACATAGGCCAACGTCCTCCGAACGACGCGCCACAACAATGCGGCCCCCGCTTCTACTTACGAGCGTGCCAGTCACGGGCACTCGACCCGTATCCAGCGGTGTAACCGTTACCCATTGCCCGAGGTCTGGGTGATCGGCACTCGCCTCTGGCAGGGGACTTGGTTCCTGTGCTTTTGCCGCGGCCATGGCCTCATCACTTGAGACAGCCGAATACTGACCCCAACCAAAGCC
>CABYVD010000049.1:0-5639 GCA_902522335.1 Halieaceae bacterium
CGCTGCGAAGCGTTTCTAGCGTAAGCGGTAGGTCATTGTGTTCAATGAAGTCACTCGATGCTTTGTTGGCGGGTAGCAGCCGCTTCGCTGCCGATAGCGATGCTTGCGGTAGCAGAACAACGGTCGCTGCCAATATCTTAAAGAGTCGTCGCCGTGACGGTGTTTTCCAAGTCGAGGACATTATATCTGCTCGCCGCCTTTTTTATGTGTAAGCCTGTTTTATCAGAGAACCAATTTTTCTTAGTTAGTTCGTGAAGGGTTACGCGCTGTGTGCCCGAGCGTTATTGCAATAGAGCCCAAACGATGACGCCCAACGTCAATAAAATCAATGCTCGGTGCATGACAATGCTGTGCTCAAAAGCGCGACTCATCATGACGCCCAGACCACACCAGACAACGGCAAAAAACACCTGTGCGATCAGAAAGCTGAGAGGAACGACCAACAGGCGCTCCGCGGCTGAATCAAAGCTGTCAGCGAATTGTGTGATGGCCAGCGTGGCCATCATCCAGGTCTTCGGACTGAGCGGATGGACTATGCTACCCGAGAGAAATGTGAAGCTTGCGTTAGCAGTTCCTGGCTCGGGTGGCGTCCAATTGCGGAGTGCCAAGTAGGCCATGTAGGCCGCGGAGCAATACACAAATACAGTGTCTACGGTGGGATTGGCCTGGAGTAAACCCATCAGGCCCAGTCCCAAAGCAATGTTCAGAGCCAGCTTTCCTGCCGTCAGACCCGCAATAAATGGCAAGGTGCGACGCAAACCCTGCTGTGCACCCGCCGTCATCAGCAGCATATTCGCAGGTCCCGGTGTTGAGACCATTAGGATGATAAACATCCAGAGCGGCAGGTATTGATCGATCAGGTCCACGGCGATGAGTAATTCGTTGGCTAGTGGAGCGCAGGATACGACAGATCGCCCACTCGCGTTAGTAAACGGGGCACGCCGTCTGGCTTGAGGATGTGCTACTGTCGAAGAAAAACAAAAGAGGCACGGCAATGGATCTGTCATACGGTAGTGAGTACGACGCATTCCGCGAGGAGGTGAAGTCGTTCATTCTCTCCCATAAGCATAAGCAGCCAAAACCAGGTGATGGCATCAAGAGCCAAGCCATGCGCGATTGGCAAAGTCTTCTTATCGAGCATGGCTACCATAGCCGAACGATTGCGAGCGAGTACGGCGGTTATGGCGCGGAGCCCGATATCATCAAGTCGCGCATTATTGCAGAGGAATTTGGCGCTGAGCGGGTGCATCGCGGTTTCAACGGACAGGGTGTTACCATGCTTACCCCAGTCCTACTAGAAATGGGGACCGAGGAGCAAAAGAAGGCTTTTGTCGAACCCACCATCAAAGCCGAGATGATTTGGTGTCAGGGCTATTCGGAACCCGGAGCAGGTAGTGATTTGGCGAGCCTCACTACAAAGGCGGAGCTCGATGGTGACGAGTGGGTGATTAACGGTCAGAAGATTTGGACCAGTACCGCTCACCACGCGGACTGGATTTTCTGTCTTGTTCGAAGCGAACCCGATGCACCGAAGCACCTGGGTATTTCATTTCTACTCTTCCGAATGGACACTCCCGGGATTGAAATTAGGCCGCTGGTGGATATGACGGGAGACGCAAACTTCAATGAAGTCTTCTTTACCGATGTGCGGGTGCCTAAGCATCAGATCGTCGGTCAGCGCGGTCAGGGATGGCAGGTGGCAAATGCCATCCTCGGGCACGAGCGCGGTTCACTGGCCACACCCGATGCGGCTATGAATCGACTCAATGATGTAAAGCGACTAATGCGCGAGGAGAGCATCAATGGCGAGCCCATTATGTCTAATCCGGTATTCCGCGATCGCCTTATGAAGCTCGAGGGCCGCGCACTGGCGATGCAATACAACGATATGCGCTTGCTGTCCGCCAAGATTAATAAGAATCAGGACGTCCGCCTCGCGGGCATGATCGTGAAACTCATAGGCACGGAGCTTCGTCATGAAATCGAATGCTTGGGCATCGATGTCATGGGTGAAATTGGTTTGAGTTACGGTGACAACCCTCACGTGCGTGGTCACGGTAGCTGGCAGTATCAGTACATGTTCTATCTTGGCCTGATTATCGGCGGCGGGACGTCGCAAATTCAGAAAAACATTATCAGTGAACGCGGCTTGGGCATGCCAAAAGAACCCAAGATCCCGTCAGAAAAATCAGCTGAAAAATCAGCGAAGGAGGCCTGAGATGGAGTTTGGACTATCACAGGACCAACTGATGCTCGGTGACAGCGTCCGTAAGTTTCTTGCTTCAGAGGTGCCTCTCGATAAAGTGAGACAGCTCGCTGCAGGTGAGGCTGATGACTCATCAGTCTGGCAAGGGCTGGCCAATATGGGACTTACTGGCCTGATTATTCCCGAGGCTCATGGTGGCGCCGAGCTAGGCATGCTGGATGCCGTCGCCATCGCAGAAGCCTTAGGCTACGCGGCTTGCCCCGGTCCGTTTTTAAGCACGACGATCATGGCGGCCTATCTGTTGAACGCGACTGGAGCCACTGACCCCCTGGCGCGCATGGCCTCAGGTGAATACCGGGTGGGTATCGCCTTCAGCGACGTCATCGGATCGCGAAAAGGGCAGGTTACCGAGGCGGACTCCAAGCTGACAGGTCAGTCGCTGTTCGCGCTCGACGCTACCGCTGATGCCTATCTCATTGGGTTGTCTGATGGGAGCGTCTTTATGATCGAGGCCTCTGAAGTAACGAGGTCGACGCTGTCGACCATTGACGTTACGCAAAGTGTTTGTGAGCTGTCCTTTGATCAGTCGCCGGCCTGTCTTGTATCGAGTGACCCGGAGCTTGTATGGCAGACGATCTATCGAGGGCGCGCTATCCAAGCTGCCGACACCTTGGGCGCCGCACAATACATGTTGGATCAGGCCGTGGCTTATTCACTTGATCGTAAGCAGTTCAACCGAGTGATTGGGTCGTTCCAAGCGGTGAAACACATGTGCGCCGAGATGGCATCACAACTCGAGCCTTGCCGCGCCTTTGCATGGTATGCAGGACACGCATTCGATGAATCGACCGACGATGCGCTGCTCACCGCCTGTCACGTAAAAGCGCATCTGGCCGAAGTAGGGCAGTTTGTTGCGAAAACCAGTACTGAGGTGCACGGCGGTATGGGCTTTACCGACTTGGTTGGCCTGCACTACTGGTTCAAGCGGATAGGCTTCAACCGGCAGCTACTAGGTTCGCCTGAAGCCGTCAGGCACGAGGCCGCTGAGCTGGAAGGATTGTGCTAGTAGCCCTGGGTGGTGATTAACACTAGATAATAAAGAACGGACGTTTCATGAGTATCAAACGTGTTGTCGTGGCTGTCTTCATTTTGGGATTGGCTGCTTGCAGTACCGAGACGCCTGATCGTGACGTGGAAGAAGGTGCACTGGTGTCTCTTGCTCAGGGAGAGGTGAGGGGTATTCCCTCTCCGTATGACGATGAAATTACGGTCTTCCGAGGGCTGCCGTATGCCGCGGCCCCGGTAGCGGAGTTGCGATGGCAACCACCAGAGGCCGCAGCCGGCTGGGACGGCGTTCGCGTTGCAGACACCTTTGCCGACAGCTGCTTTCAGCTGCGCCACACCTCAAATTTTGTGTGGCGACGGGAGGGCTTCCCGGTTTCCGAGGACTGCCTTTATCTCAACGTATGGGCCCCGGACAATGCAGAAGGCCTGCCGGTCATGGTGTGGTTTCACGGCGGTTCGCACACTAGTGGGCAAGGACATTCACTCATTTTTGACGGCACAACTTTGGCTCAGCAGGGAGTGGTCGTCGTTACGGTGAATTATCGACTGGGCCCCTTTGGGTTTCTCGCGCACCCGTGGTTGAGTGAGGCGGCCCAGTCGGGCGCCTCTGGAAACTATGGGCTGATGGATAAGATCGCTGCTTTGGGCTGGGTCAAAGATAACGCGCTTGCAATGGGCGGTGATCCTAATAACGTCACTATTTTTGGTCAGTCTGCCGGGTCGCAGAGCGTCTGCTCGCTCATGGTGTCTCCCTCGGCCCAGGATCTTTTTCATAAGGCCATAGGACAGTCCGCAGCCTGTGTAAACCCACTCTCGGTCGACGATGCCAACGGTCATTTACGCGGTTCGGCGCTGGTGGAATCGTTAGGTGCAGATTCGCTAGAGGCATTGCTGGCAGCTGATCCTGATGCCTTGCTGTTGGCGATGGTCGACTCGGGCTGGGAGGCAGGTAGTCGCATCGTGATCGATGGCGATGTCTTAGGTGAGTGGCCTAGCCAAACCTACGCTGAAGGTCGTCAGGCCAAAATTCCGCTGATGCTTGGATTCTTGGCCAACGAAGGTGAACAGCTGTTTCCCGTTGATGCGTCGGTTACGCAAGCGGGACTCGATGGGTTTCTAAACTACGTGGCAGGGGACCTGTCGGAAGACCTGAAGGCTGAGTACGATAGCGAGAACCTCACACCAGGTCAGCTTCTGCATGCAGTATCGACCGATATCTTCATGGCTTTTGGCATGCATCGATGGGCTGAGTATCACGCCCTCACGGGCCTATCCACGTACCTCTACTTCATGGACCATGTACCGCCTGCGTTTCATCTCTACATGCCTGAGCAGCCTTATCTCGCACTCGAGGGCGGTTCGCGAAGTGGTGGCGCCTACCACTCAGGTGATCTGGCCTTGGTATTCGGATCGCTAGACAAAGTAGGGTATGACTGGGGTGATGAGGACAGGTTTGTCTCTGAGCAGATGGTTACCCATTGGACAAACTTTGCTAAAACAGGCAATCCAAACCGATCTGGCGAGGATGCATGGACACCGTTTGATCGCGAGCGACTGAGTACCCGTGTCATTAACTCGCAGCCCGCCACTGTTGTCGGTGTGAGAAAACGTATTTTAGAGATATTAGCGAGTCGTAAGCCCCTCTGAGGTGACTGTTTCTAAGTAAGTTCGAGCTAAGTCAGAATGAGAAAGGAGCCCCACACATGAGTCCCAGCAGAAAATATTCCCTTGCAGCCCTCGTGTTATCTGCCGCCATGAGTCTTCAGGTGTCAGCTCACAACCATGCAGGTGAGAAGCCCACGACGGACCCGGTCAATGTCGTGGCAATGACCCTGCCAGAGATTGTCAGCGGGTTGAAGACCGGTCAGTTCAGTTCGCAGGATCTGACTCGAGCCTATCTCTATCGCATAGAGACCATTGACCGCTCTGGACCCAGGCTCAATGCCATCATTTCTCTGAACGCCAGTGCGATGAAGTTGTCAAAGAAAAGCGATATGCGACGCGCCGAAGGAAAGGCAAAAAGCCCGTTAGATGGCGTGCCTCTCTTACTCAAAGACAACATTGAGTCGAAAGATCTCATGGCAACTACGGCAGGATCGACAGCTCTCATTGACAACGTAACAGGTCGGGACAGTCCGTTGGTGGCCCGGCTTCGTGATTCGGGCGCCATTATTTTGGGTAAAGCTAATCTGAGTCAGTGGGCAAACTTTCGTTCATCGCACTCGGTATCGGGCTGGTCAGCCGTGGGTGGACTCGTAAAAAACCCGCATGTGCTCGATCGGCAAGCCTGCGGTTCGAGCTCAGGCTCTGCCGCTGCAACTGCAGCAAGTCTCGCCGCCGGTACGGTAGGTACGGAGACCAATGGCTC
>CABYVD010000050.1:0-5481 GCA_902522335.1 Halieaceae bacterium
GAATGTATTAAATTATATACATGACTATAAAGAAGAATTAACATTAATTTTTGTTACTATTTTTGAGTTAATAAGTAACATATGTCGTATGAGTAAGTAACATAGTTATTGGAGTACGACATCATGAGGGCGAAGTTACCCGCCATTCTCGAAAGCGCCAGCACAACGATTACCTTCAGCGTTGTGGTTTCAGTTCTTTTCTATTCCGTAGGCGCCATGGTGTGACTCGTTCCGCGGTCACTACGACACGAAGGGTGTTTGTGGTCAGCGTAATGGTCATGGCAATGATCAGTGAGCGGGGTCTTGCCTCTACGTTTCGTAAGCCCCTCATTCGTCCGGTTTTTCAAACGCATCCCATGGCTACCCAACGCGCGTAGGATAGCGTCGCGTCTTATCCAAACCTCGACTCATCAGAGTCTCGAATGCTTTGGTGTGCGGAGAAGCTGGGGTCAAATCTCGCGGTCTCAAAAACACCATGTATTGCATCCTTTTTGATTTGGATGACTGCGCAAATGTCGGTATTGTGATGCCACACAATTTCCGGAAATTACGATGCACAGTGTCCTCGGCATGCTTGCCATTGTGGCTTTCGCTTACGCGGTGTCGTCGCATCGACAGGCGGTGGCATGGAAAACGATCGGAATGGCCTTTGCTATTCAGTTTATCGTCGGTGGCATTGCTCTCTTTACGTCCTGGGGTAACCGCGCCCTAAGCGCTGCCGCCGACGTCATTGGTTCACTGCTGGGCTACTCACGTGCTGGCATTGATTTTATGTTCGGCCAGTTAGCGGCTTACGACGGCCCTATTGGCTTTGTCTTCGCCGTCAACGTGCTTCCTGTGGTGGTGTTCTTTAGCGCCTTCATTGCGGTCCTGTATCACTTGGGCGTCATGATGTGGGTGGTGCGAATCCTCGGTGGTGGATTGCGCCGCTTCCTGGGTACTAGTCACGCCGAGTCCATGTCCGCCGCGGCGAACATTTTCGTGGGTCAGGCGGAGGCTCCGCTGGTTGTAAAACCGTTCATCCCTGCGATGACCCGATCCGAGTTGTTTGCCGTTATGGTCGGTGGCCTGTCTACCATTGCGGGCTCTGTGATGGCGGGTTATGTGGCGCTAGGAATTCCACTGGAATACCTCGTAACCGCAAGCTTCATGGCAGCGCCTGGCGGTTTGATGATGGCGAAGCTTATCGAGCCTGAAACGGGGACGCCGGTTGTTCCAAAGGCTGGTGACGACGCCACCACACCGCGTTACGTCAATATCATCGATGCGGCCGCGACCGGTGCACTGGATGGCCTCAGGATGGCTGCGGCGATTGCTGCGATGCTGATCGCCTTTGTTGCATTGATTGCCTTGATTAACGGTCTACTGCAGTACTTCGGCGCCTTCGTGGGCTTTGAGGAAATAACGCTGGAGCTGCTCCTTGGTTACCTTTTGGGTCCGGTCGCCTGGCTACTCGGTATCCCATGGGCTGAGGCGTCTACTGCGGGGAGCCTCATTGGTCAGAAACTGATCTTGAATGAATTCGTGGCCTATGTTGCCTTCTCCGGTGTCAGCGAGTCGCTCTCACCCATCGCACAAGCGGTTGTGATCTTTGCTCTTTGTGGTTTCGCCAACTTATCCTCAATCGCCATTTTGCTAGGCGGCTTGGGCGCTATTGCGCCGAGCAGACGAGATGATATTTCTCGGCTTGGAGTCAGGGCCTTGATAGCAGCCACTTTGGCTAACCTAATGAGCGCCGCACTCGCGGGCTTCTTTTTATCGCTCCCGGGAGCTGCCGGCTAATGGTTAACTCCCCGCACGCGCCCTACGCGGGCGAAAAACGCGAGCTTCCTCTAATCAATTACAACGCGGCTGATGCGCCAGAAGCCTTTTTTGAAAGCTTGAGGCAGTACGGTTTTGCCACATTGATATCCCACCCGTTGGATATGACGCGAGTTGATCGTATTTACAGCGCGTGGCGCGCACATTTTGACGAGGGAGTTGCGACTGAGTTTGTGATGGACCCGATTAGGCAAGACGGATATTTCGCACTCGATCAGGCTGAAAGCGCGAAAGGGCAGAAAATTCGCGACTACAAGGAATACTTCCAGTTCTATCAATGGGGCCGATGTCCCAGCCACTTGAAGCCCGACTTAGAAGCGCACTTTGAAGACTGCCTTAAGTTCTCAACGACATTATTGCGTTGGGTTGCTCAACAGCTTCCCTCAGATATTGTCAGCCGGCTGTCCATGCCCCTCGAATCTATGATCGAGAACAGTGCGCAGACCATGTTGCGCGTTCTGCATTACCCGCCTGTGGACTCGGGCATTGAGTTGCCTAGAGCCGCGGCACACGAGGACATCAATTTACTGACTATCTTGCCCGCCTCTGATGGGCCCGGTCTCGAGCTTCAATTATCGGATGGGGAGTGGATCGAGGTCGTTAATCGGCCGAGTCAGGTGGTCGTCAACATTGGCGACATGCTTCAGGAAGCGACCGAGGGTTTTTTGCGATCCACAACACATCGCGTTACCACACCCGATAAGCGACAGGCCGCGAGTGGTCGAATGTCGCTTCCGTTATTTTTACACCCCAGACCTGAGGTAACGCTCTCTTCGCGCTACACAGCAGATAGCTATCTCAGTGAGCGTTTACAGGAGCTCGGTGTTATCTAGCTTGATCCAGCCATTGCTGACCGGCAAGACCCACCAAAATAATCACCAATCCAACAAGCGTACTGCCTGTAATGGTCTCGTTCAACACGGTCCCAATGAGCAGTAACGATAGTGGTGGCGCAAGAAAAATGAGGCTGCTGATGCGAAGAGGGTTGTCGGTGAGGTGCATTGCATTCATCCAAAGCACAAAGGCAATGCCCATTTCAAAGAGACCAACATAGAGACCGCCGAGCAAGGAGCCCATGCTGACGCTGGGCAATTCACCCGTCAGCCCTGTGACGATCCATAGCACGGGTAGCGCGGCCGAAAAGTTTAGGAATAAGGCCAGTTCTGGGTCGATATTGTTAGCATCGACAATGCGCGAATTAACAACCCATGAGAGGCCCCAGATGACGGTTGAGAAAAGTGCGAGTGCCACACCTGCCGGTTGATCGAACTCTAAACTCCCGAGATTGCCGTTTGTGGCAATGACAAGAATCCCGAGGTAGCTCAGAAGCGCCAATCCTGTTTCGTACTTTGTGGGGAGTGTGCGTGAAAACAGGGAGGCAACGAGTGGCAGAGTAAGTCCCCAGGTGTAGTTAATGGCCATAGCGTCCTGCGCCGGTAACAGGTCATAGGCTGTAAACAGAATCCAATAATAAAAAGCGGGGTTGAGCAGTCCGAGTAATAGGCAACGTAACACCAGGGCGCTCTTCATCTCGCGCATAGACTTTAGGCTGTCCGCCCCAATCACCCTGACACCAAAAAAGCACCATGACACGGTCGCCGCCACGGTGATCAGAGCCATCGGTGTATTGAACTCGAGCGCCCACTTAAACGCAGTGGCCATTGTGCTCCACAGACCTACGGCCGCTAGAGCATAGATCAACGCACGTTGGTTCGATGCGGATGAAGGTGGAGGCATAAGTGAGGAGGCTGTATTCCTATGGTTGCAATGGCGTAGACTCTGCGCAGAGTTTACCCACGCCTGTAAGGAGTCAACGATGGGCCATATTAGCGAGAATGTCACCTTAGATAACCCGGCCTTTATTCACGAGTCAGCCTGGCTCTACGGGAAGGTCACCATTGGCCCGGGTGCATCGGTATGGCCAAACGTAGTGACGCGCGCAGAAACGTATGAGATTCGAATCGGCGCTCGTACGAATATTCAGGACTTCGTCATGATCCACGTTGGAGCCGCATCGCCCACTATTGTTGGCGAGGACTGCTCCATCACGCATCACGCGACGTTACATGGATGCACCATTGGTGATCGCTGCCTCATTGGTATTAACGCGACCATCATGGATGGTGCCAAAATCGGCAATAACTGCATTGTCGCTGGACATACCATCGTTACCGAGGGGAGTGAGTTTCCCGATAACACCATCATTGCTGGGGTACCAGGCAAGGCAGTTGCAACGCGCGATTGTGGTGATGCCAATCTTGTGAACGCCAAGTTTTACAGCGCTATGGCAGAGAGCTATGCCAACGGCGAGGATCGTTTATCAAAAGAGAAAGTCGACGAGGTTCTCAGCTCAATCGGTCAGTGAGTCTGGATTAAGACTCAGATTGCTCGAGTACCTGCTCGAGTTGCGTCATCGGCCCGCCATCGAAAACCAGTTGAAAGCCGGCTTGCTTGAGCGAGGTTTTTGCTTGAGCCGAACGGCGTCCGCTTCGGCAGTACACAATGACTTCCTCATCGAGTTCGACACCCATGTCGAGCAAGGTGCCTGGCAGGCCTTGCAGCGGGTGATTGAGCGCGCCGTCAATGGCACCAGAGGCATATTCTCTCTCGGAGCGCACATCGACGATCACAGGAGAGTCTAACCCCTGCTGAATCTGAGCAATATCGTTGTCAGCTTGCGCAGAAAGACTGGTGGTGAGGAATAAAAGGACGCTAAACAGCGCCCGTATCATCAGGCCGCTACCGATGTGTCGGTGCTCTGTGTTTCTTGCGATTCTTCTTCCAAGATCCATTCTTTTGCTGCCTCAAGTGCTTCCAGTCTCGTGACGTACTGCATATTAGCAGGTAAGTGATCGGCGACACCTAGCCCTTTGAGTACTTGAGCGACTTCTTGCTTGATACCGCAGGCGTACAAGCGTTTGCCTGCGTTGTGGGCATCGACAGCGATTGTTTCGACGGCTCGCGCCGCGGATACATCAATAAAGGGCACTCGGTGGAAGTCGAGAACAATGGCTCTATGGTCGTTTCGTCCCACGCGCTCACGAACATGATGTCCCATGTCTGCAGCGGCACCAAAACTCAGAGGACCGCCAAAGTCAAAGAGAGTGAGGTGATCGTCAACCGCCTCAAAAATCTCAGCTTCGGCTTCAGTCAGTACGACCTCGCTGCCATCACCTTCACCGCTAACCGCTCTCAGCTGTTCGTCCGCAATCTGCTTGACGAAGGCGAGGGCTGCAATGACCACGCCTGCCATGACCGCCGTAATGAGATCGACGAAGACAGTGAGCCCGAGCACCAATGCCATCAGCATAAGATCAAAGCGAGGTCCCTGATGCGCTCGCTTCAGGTAGGCGACGTCAATGATGTCGTAGCCAACCTTTACCAAAATACCGGCTAGAACCGCATGTGGAATTTTCGCAGCGAACGGGGCAAGTACAAGAACTACGCCCAATAGCAATACGCTGTGCAACATGCCCGAGATTTTCGTACTACCGCCCGTGCGGATGTTGACTACGGTACGCATAGTCGCACCCGCCCCCGGAATACCACCAAAAAATCCAGCAATCGTGTTGCCGATGCCTTGACCGACTAGCTCGCGGTTTGAGTTGTGACGGGTACGAGTCATGTTGTCCGCGACTAGCGAGGTCAGCAGACTGTCGA
>CABYVD010000051.1:0-5454 GCA_902522335.1 Halieaceae bacterium
GTTGGGTGGAACTGCCACATTTCCATGTCCTGAACCGGCACGCCTGCTCTGAGAGCCATGCCCACGCCATCACCAGTGTTAATGTGTGCATTCGTCGTAGAGGCGTAGATACGGCCCGCGCCACCCGTTGCGAAAACGGTTGCTTTGGATTTCACATAAACGGTCTCGCCGGTCTCAATACAGATCGCGATAACACCGACAACGGCACCGTCCTGATTCTTGACAAGGTCAGTCGCGAACCACTCATTGAAAAATACGGTCTCGTTCTTAACGTTGTTCTGATACAACGTGTGCAGCAACGCATGACCGGTACGGTCAGCCGCCGCACACGTTCGCGCCGCCTGCCCGCCCTCACCGAAATTCTTTGACTGCCCACCAAAGGGGCGTTGGTAGATACGACCCTCTTCTGTTCGCGAGAACGGCAACCCCATGTGCTCGAGCTCAAAGATTGCTTCTGGGCCAACAGAGCACATGTACTCGATGGCATCTTGATCACCAATGTAGTCACTGCCTTTTACGGTGTCGTACATGTGCCAGCGCCAATCGTCCTGTGGATCAGCACTAGCAATAGCGCATGTAATACCGCCTTGCGCACTCACCGTGTGTGAGCGTGTCGGAAATACCTTTGAAATAACAGCTGTTTTGTAACCAGATTGAGCCAACTGGAGTGCCGCACGCATACCTGCACCACCCCCACCAACGATGACTCCATCAAACGAGATCGTTCGCATCTCTTTGCTTCTCCCAAGCATACCTCGCTGTCGCGAGGCTTAACCCCAAATTACTTGTATTACCCAGATCGCATAGACCACTAGGGCCAGCACGACGGCGATTTGCAACACGGGCCGCACCACGTTACCAACGGGCCCGAGCATGTACTCGGTCAGGTAGTCCGTGAATACGGTCCACAGGCCGATCCATGCGTGCGACACGTACGCCCCGATCGCGAGCAAAGTAAACACCTTCATTGCCGTCGTTTCGTGAAGCGCACGCCAGGAAGTGTAGTCAATCCCAGTGGCTATCTGGACACCAATAAACAAAAAATATGCGAGCAGGATGAGCGAACTAACGCGCTGTATCAGCCAGTCAGATAAACCATTGCGACTGAAGCTAGTGACCTGAGTTACCACAACACAACCCCCCATGCGACTGCAGCCAAAGCGGATGCAGCAAATAAGATGCGCGCGCCCAAGGCACCACCTTTGAAATCTTCACCGATGCCCATATCCATAATGAGATGGCGAATACCGCCAAGCGCGTGATAACTGAAGACCACTAGAAACGCCCACAGCGCGGCCTTAGCGCCTGCGCTCGAGAGTAGCGTGCCCAATTGATTGAAGCTCTCTTCCGACGCGAGACTGGCATCCAGCGCCCAGACGAGTAAAACGCTGGACATAAACAACAGAACTCCGGTGACACGATGCGAAATAGAGGCATACGCTGTTACCGGAAGTTTGATGGTACTGATATCGAGATTGACAGGACGGTTGTCCTTGCTGCCGCGTGGTTTCACTTAATAGCCCCCAGAGCAATCGAGTGGTCTGAATTCGAGGCGTGAGTATATGTAGTCACTCCGCCACTGACAAATTCATCTCGCAAACTATGATCATCTGTCGCGTTTTAACCGATCTCTGTCGTGCTTTATCCGCGCAATGTTGTAAAATTGCGAGATTCCAAAGGCGCCGCTAAAGTAGCGCCACAAAAAACGAGGTCGGGGGACACGTAATGACAGGCAAGACAGCAAAGCTTTCTATTCGGCAAAGCAATAATCGCACGCTAGACATCGACTTACCTGTCTACGAAGGCTCGCTGGGGCCCGACGTTATCGATGTGGCAAAGCTGACGTCTCAGGGTCACTTCACTTTTGACCCGGGTTTTACCTCAACCGCGTCTTGCGAATCTAAAATTACGTTTATTGATGGCGAGAAGGGCGTCCTTTTGCATCGGGGCTACCCTATCGAGCAGCTCGCAGAGCAATCGGATTACCTTGAGACTTGCTATCTACTTCTTAACGGCGAGCTGCCGAATGCTGCAGAGAAAAAAGCTTTCGTGGACATGGTGACAAACCACACCATGGTGCATGAGCAAATTCGAACATTCTTCAATGGCTTCAGACGTGACGCTCACCCCATGGCAATCATGTGCGGCGTTGTCGGCGCGCTGTCGGCGTTCTACCACGACTCGACTGACATCTCGGACCCCTACCACCGCGAGGTTGCCGCGTTCAGACTGATTGCGAAAATGCCAACCATTGCTGCAATGAGTTACAAGTTCTCGATTGGCCAGCCCTTTATGTATCCGCGCAATGACCTGGATTACTCGGCTAACTTCTTGCACATGATGTTCGGCAACCCTTGCGAGCCCAGCGTGATTTCGCCCACCCTCGCGCGTGCCATGGATCGCATATTCCTGTTGCATGCGGACCACGAACAAAATGCTTCGACATCAACGGTTCGCCTTGCAAGCTCATCGCAGGCAAACCCCTTTGCTTGCATTGCTGCTGGCATTGCAGCGCTCTGGGGCCCATCACACGGCGGCGCCAATGAGGCGGTTGTAAAAATGCTCGACGAAATTGGTGATGTATCTAGAATTGACGAATTCGTTGCCCGCGCTAAAGACAAGAATGATCCCTTCCGTTTGATGGGCTTTGGCCACCGCGTGTATAAGAATTTCGACCCGCGGGCGAAGGTCATGAAGCAAGCTGCCGACGAAGTGTTGGCCGAGCTGGGTATTCAGGATGAGAACCTTGAAATCGCTAAACGACTTGAAGAAATCGCACTCAGCGATCCCTACTTCATCGAGAAGAAACTCTACCCTAACGTCGATTTCTATTCCGGCATCATCCTCAAAGCGCTGGGAATTCCAACTTCCATGTTCACCGTGATCTTTGCTGTCGGTCGAACCGTGGGCTGGGTTGCGCACTGGAACGAAATGATCGGTGGCAGCTACCGCATCGGTCGTCCACGTCAGCTCTACACTGGCTATGAAGCTCGCGATTTCGTATCTGTTGAGAATCGATAATGCAAATCGGTAACACCCGAGTAGTCATTTCAGGGGCGGGTCTTTTTACCCCTGCTGAGAGCGTGAGCAACCACGAGCTGGTGGAGTCGTTTAACGCTTGGGTTGATCACTACAATGCGGAGCATGCCGACGCAATCGCGGCAGGTGAGTTGGAGCCCAAAGGCCACTCAAGCGTAGAGTTTATAGAAAAAGCTTCGGGCATTAAATCACGCTTCGTTATGAATAAAGCGGGCATCGTTGATCCCATGCGCATGATGCCGAGGCTGGAGCCTCGCTCTAACGAAGAACCCTCGGTTATGTGTGAAATTTCTGTGGCTGCGGCGAAACAAGCCATGGAACAGGCCAATGTCACTGCCGATGATATTGACGCTGTACTTGTAGCTGCATCAAATATGGAGCGGGCCTACCCAGCTATAGCCATTGAAGTACAAGCAGAGTTGGGCATTCAGGGCTTTGCCTTTGATATGAACGTCGCTTGCTCCTCCGCCACCTTTGGAATTCAGCAGGCCTACGACATGGTTGTGTCAGGTAACGCCCGCCGTGTCCTGATGGTTAACCCAGAAATATGCACCGGACACCTGAACTTCCGCGATCGCGACTCGCACTTCATTTTTGGCGATGTTGCCACAGCTGTCGTGATTGAGCCTGCCGCACATTGCAGATCAGACCACGCGTTCGAGATTTTGGACACCAAACTGCAAACCATTTACTCAAATAACATTCGCAATAACTTTGGATTCTTGAACCGCGCAACCGAAGAAGGCGTGGGTCAGGTCGATAAGCTGTTTGTGCAGGAAGGCCGCAAAGTCTTCCGCGAGGTTTGTCCTGCTGTTGCTGAGCAGATCACACAGCAGCTTGCCAAAATGGAAATTGACCCCGATTCGCTAAAGCGCATATGGCTGCACCAGGCCAACAAGAATATGAATGAGTTGATAGCGAAGAAGGTCTTGGGCCGTGAGCCCAGCGATGAAGAGTCACCGACGATCCTTGACGAATATGCCAATACGTCTTCCGCGGGATCTGTCATCGCCTTCAAGAAATACAACGAGGATTTCGAACCCGGCGACCTAGGCGTGCTCTCTTCATTTGGCGCCGGCTACAGTATTGGCTCTATTGTCCTGAAGCGAATCTAGCCGTTTAGATACTCAGCCAGAGCGCTCAATAAACGCGCCTGCTGGTCCTTTGTACCCACCGTAATGCGGACCCAAGGCAGCAGGTCGTCGCTAGACCAGCTACGAACGAGAATGTTTTGGCTCTTCAAATATTCGGTAAACGCTACGCCCGTATGTTCAGGGTGTGACGCGAGGACAAAGTTAGCCTCGGACGGCAACACGGAGAAACCGAGCTGCGTGAGCCCTACGGTCAGCTCGGCCCGATTTTCTTTTACAGTCGCTGACGCCGCCGTAAACCAGGTCGAGTCTGAAACAGCAGCGGTGGCGACGCACTGCGCATAAGCGTCAACAGGATACGAATTAAATGAGTCCTTTACTCGGCGGAGTCCTTCCACAAGGTTGGCATGTGCAAGCGCATAACCGACGCGCAAGCCTGCAAGAGCATGACTCTTGGAGAAGCTTCGGGTGATCAGCAAATTATCGTATTGGTTGATGAGGGACACCGCGGACGCTGCACCAAAGCCAAAGTAGGCCTCATCGATCAGCACCAGACGATTGGGACTGTATGCGACCACCTCCTCGATTGTTTCCAGTGGCAAGCTCAAACCCGTTGGCGCATTAGGATTGGGAAACACCACAGGACCATCCCACGCCTTGAGTGCTTCAACATCAATCGAAAGATCAGAGTTCATGGGCACCTGATGTAGTCCCTGCCCTAACAACTTGGCCCATACTGGGTAGAAGGTATAAGTCATAGCAGGCGCGGCAGGCACTTTATCGGTATCGGACAGGAAGGCAGTCCATGCAAACGCCAATACCTCGTCCGAGCCATTTGTCACCAGTATCTGATCAGACGAAACGTTATTCGCTTTGGCAATTGCCTCGGTGAGAAGCCACGAGGTTGGGTCTGGGTAACGTCGCAAACACTCGAGATTTAACTTCTGGCCAGCCAACACTGCCCCTGAAGAAGGAGCGAGCGCGTGCTCATTGGTATTTAGCTTGATAACGTCGCTGTTCTGCGCCTGCTCACCCGGTGTGTATGGCGAAAGACGCTGCAGCGTGTCTGACCAGAGGCGGTGCATGTATGACCCCAATAAAAACAATCGTGGATGGCCGTCGTCGACCGATATCAGCGATCCGCACGAGATGCTGCGTCGCAAGTATATCTAAAAAGTGCCTTGCACATTTGCCTGGACCGAATACCCACCGATCATCAACGGTGTTTCGCCTAGGGAAAGCGTTATGAACGAAAAATTCTCTGACCAAAGGCAGACCTAGCGCATCTCTGAGCAGCGGCTAGGAGCAACGGATAACTGCCCCC
>CABYVD010000052.1:0-5419 GCA_902522335.1 Halieaceae bacterium
TAATTATGCGCTGAGGGGTTTCCAAAGTAGGCACCAACCGCGTCAACACCATGCTTTTGAATGGTCGAGGCCAAAGCATCGGCCGCAAGATCAAGGGCTTCCTCCCACTCGATCTCCACGTGCTCGTAAACGCCAGCCTCCGAGCGGATGCGCTTAAGCGGTTTTCTTAAGCGGTCGGGATCTTCGTGAATATCTTGCAGTGCGACCGCTTTGGGGCAGACATGTCCTCGACTTAATGGGTCATCTTTATCACCCCGTATATCGATCACCTTGTCGGCCTCAGTTTTTATTACTAGGCCACACATGGCCTCACACAGATGGCAGACACGATGGTGAGTTTGAGTCGATGCAATAGTCACGGTGATGTACCCTCGAGATATAACTGTCGCCGCAGAGCTTGGCGAGCCTTAATTATTTTGTTGCTTCGTTAGAGTACATGAGTTCGGCACGCTTTGTTGATGTCTCCTCTCCTTACGGGGGTAGTAGTGTGATGACAAGATATTTTGAAGCCGACGTAAAAAATCTTAGGGGCCACCTTTGAAAAAGATTCTGTTAATTGACGGACACCCGGATGAGACGAGACTAACAAGTGCTTTGATGTCGGCTTATAGGAGTGGTGCTGAGGAGGCCGGCTATCAGGTCTCACAAATCCTTATTCGTGAACTCGCTTTCGAACCCAACCTGCAGTTTGGTTATAAGCAGCGACTTGAGCTAGAACCTGATTTACTAGCAGCCATCGACGCAATAAAGACGTGTGATCACATGGTCTGGGTTCACCCCGTCTGGTGGGGTGGCTTACCTGCCTTGCTGAAGGGCTTTATCGATAGAACCTTTCTTCCATCGATTATGTTCGATTACAACGAGGCAAAACTGGGTGGCATGGGCTGGGATGGCTATCTCGAGGGTAAGACGGCCCGCATTATTGCAACAATGGATACACCTAAAGTTCTGTATCGGCTGCTTTACAGCGCGCCCAGTGTCAATCAGCTAAAGAAAACAACGCTTGAGTTTTGTGGCGTAAAACCGGTGAAAGTAACCCAGTTCGCGCCTGTAAAAGGCTCGACGCAAGAGAAGCGAGAAAGCTGGATTAAAACCGCCCATGTGTTGGGGCTGAAAGGCGCTTAATTGCACCAAGCACTGCTCGGTTTCAAAAGTAGGTAAAGCTATTAGCCAAACGGCTGGTAGAGGCTTTGCTGAGGTTCCGTGAACCACTTAGGGCCCTGTTCAGTCATGTAAAAGTGATCTTCGAGTCGGATGCCGAACTGGCCAGGAATCACGATCATGGGTTCATTCGAAAAACACATGCCCTCGGCAAGTGGCGTGTCATCCCCTAGAACAAGGTAAGGACCCTCATGAATATCAAGGCCAATCCCGTGTCCTGTTCTATGGGGTAGGCCCGGTAGTTGATAGTCGGGGCCCAAACCGTGACGCTCGAGCACTGCTCGCGCGGCTGTATCAACACTGCCGCAGGGACTACCGAGTTGAGCTGCATCCAGCGCCGCTGCTTGCGCTTCTTTCTCAAGGTCCCACAGAGCTTCAACCTTTGAATCTTGCTTATCTAAGGCATAGGTACGTGTGATGTCCGAGTGGTAGCCGCCCACAGTGCACCCGGTATCGATCAGGATAAGTTCGCCCTTCTGCAGGACCGGATCGCCCGGAACACCATGCGGGTGAGATGTTCCCTCGTCAAATTGCACAGCACAGAAAAAGCTACCGTTATCAGCGCCGCCCGCTCGATGCAGCTGGTCGATTTTAGCGATGACTTCGCTCATTCGAAGCCCAGGGCGAATCCATTCGAAGGTCTGCTGATGCACCTGCAAGGTCAGGGACTTCGCGGCCTGCAGTAACGCAAGTTCTGTCGCGGACTTCTGGCTTCTTAAGGATTGGAATAGGTCGCCAGCCGACGTCAGTGTCGACTGTGTTGCCTTTGAGAGCGCATGGACCTGCCCGAACGAGCAGTTTGGATCGATACCGATCCTCGAGAGTGAGCCATAGGCCAAAACGTTGGCAACGGCCAGTCTTGGATCCTCATGTTCCTCCCACCAGACACAGTCAACGGGTGAGGAGAGGGCTGCCAGCAAGGCCGTGTCCTCAAACTTAGGGCAAACAAATACAACGTTACTTCCTGATATGACAGCGCAGACCAAGCGCTCGGTTTCCCGCCATGCCAGCCCGAAGAAATAACGCATGTTGGCGCCGGGCGTGACGATAACTGCGTCAAGCTCATGTGAGGCCATGCTCGCTTGCAATAGAGACAAACGGTCTTGCCGCTCTTCTGCAGTAATGGGTTTTACAATCTCTGTCATTGACATAAAAAGTGCTGTCCTGTGTTTTCCTTTCGCGCTTCGCAGCGCCGGTCTCGCCTCGCTATTGTACTCCGAGGAGCGTGCTATATTTGCGCGCATGCGGAGGTGGCGCAACTTGAATAACACGCCTAGAACAGATTCTTTTTCGCGAACGTTTTATATCGCCAACCTGCTTGAGATTTTCGAACGAATCGCTTGGTACGGGTTCTTCACGGTATCGTCCCTGTATATGAACAGCTCGCCGGAGGCGGGTGGGCTCGGGTTCAGTGACACTGAGCGCGGTGTCTTACAAGGCATCATCCCTTTCTTTGTGTATGTGCTTCCTGTCGTCACGGGCGCGCTAGGTGACCGTCTGGGCTACCGACGGATGTTTCTCATCGCATTCGCTATTTTGACTCCGAGCTATTTTTTATTGGGACAGGTGCAGCAATTCTGGCCCTTCTTTCTCGTTTACATGTTAGTTGCCCTTGGCGCGGCAATCTTCAAGCCGCTGGTTGTTGGCACCGTAGCCCGCAGTGCAAACGAGCATAACCGTGGCAGGGCCTTTGGCATTTTCTACATGATGGTCAACGTCGGAGGCTTTCTTGGTCCCGTCATCGCAGGCTATATCAGGGCTATCAGTTGGGAACATGTGTTTTTACTCTCTTCCATAGCGATTGGTATTAATCTGCTGATTACGCTCGTGTTGCTCGAGGACGACACACCACGCGAGTCGAATATCGAGGCGACTTCAACGGCGCTAAAGGACGCGGGTCAGGTGCTGGGTAATGGCCGCTTTGCGTTGATGCTTGTGCCGATCATTCTCGGTTTGATGGTAGCGGGTGGGGGATGGATAAGCTGGCAACACTACGGATTGTTTTTGTTGTTGTGGGCGGGCACGCAGTACCTCTGGGATCAAATATCGAGTCCGGGATCAGAACTCTGGTATCGACAACCTTTGCGCGTAGGTAATGCTCCCTTCCTGGTCTACTTGCTTGTGCTTTCCCTGTTCTGGGCTGTCTATAACCAAATTTTTCTAACACTCCCCTTATACGTTCAGGATTTCGTGGATACATCCGATGTCGTCCACTTTGTGAACGCCCTCTCTCCAGATTTCGCTCATTACCTTGCCCCGGTTGACCCATCGAAAATTGCAGCGGAGTTGGGTGTGATGGCCTCTGATCAGCCTGACGTATCAGACGGTCTTCGCCAATTGGCGCAATTTCAAATTAGGGTCCCTGAGGAGGCGTGGTTGTCTGGCATGCAATCAATAAGATCGGGCGATACTGCCGCTGCGGCACTCGCGTTAGAATGGGCCGGCCGGTATCGCCAGGTGAGTGCGGAATACATCATATCTTTCGATTTTCTATCGATTGTCTTGTTCCAGTACTTCATTAGTCGTTGGGGTGAGCGCCGAGCACCCTTTGGCATCCTGATTCTGGGTACCGGCATGATCGGGTTATCGTTTTTGCTAGGCGGTATTGCACATATGGTGTCATTTGGTGGCTTGCTTGCCATTGCTAGCGTTGTCGTCTTTGCCTTCGGTGAAATGTTCGCCTCTCCGAAAAGTCAGGAATACGTGGCCTCGGTAACGCCCGCAGCACAAGCGGCCCTGTTCCAGGGCTATTATTTTGTGTCGATTGCCATTGGCTACCTACTCGCTGGCATCATGTCAGGATGGGCTTATGGCGACATAGCAGTAAAAGCGGATCAACCGTTCTTGATGTGGGCTGGGTTTGCATTTTTGGCCGTGGTTGCCATGGGTGCGCTCGCTTTATTTAACCGCTATTTGGCGCCCGCAATGGCCACCGGTTTGGACTCATGAGCAAAGACACCGTGACAGATGTGAAAACGATTGCTGGTGGTTGGCAACCGGATCGTGTGACGTCACTCCGTCAAGCCATGTCAGCGATGGCGCTCGATGCGCTCTTGGTACCTCGATGGGATGAGCAACAGTTTGAATACGTTTCTGTGGCCAATGAGCGACTGGCATGGCTAACCGGTTTCACGGGTAGTTGGGGGGTAGCGGTAGTGACCCACAATGATGTGATTCTGTTTATTGATGGTCGCTACCCCGAGCAAGCGGCACGAGAAACCAGTGCCGAGTGGGTGACACTTCAGCACCTTTACGAACAACCCCCTGAGGACTGGCTCAAGCACCACGCGCAGACGAGTTGGCGTATTGGTTTTGACAGCGAGGTGATGACACCGGATCTGTATGACCGTCTTCTCGCAGCGTGCGAGCAAAAAGGTGCGGTAATGCAACCGGCTTCAGGAGACCCGTTTGAGCAATGTTGGCTTAATCGACCCGTCACCGCCCCCTCAAAAATGACACAGTTTTCCAGTGAGTGGGCGGGTGAATCCGTCGCTAGCAAGCTAGAGCGAGTTCGCGAGCAAATGCGATTATCTGAGGCCGATTGGCTGATCGAGACGCAGCCCGACAATGTGAACTGGTTGCTCAACATTCGGGGCCAGGACTTACGCTATTGTCCGGTGGCGCGTGCACGGTTACTCATTGGCGTAGAGGGAGAAATCCATCTATTTGGTGACTTGATAACAAGTGATGCTAAGAGTCTCGATAAATCTGAGCTCTCAATTCACTGCCATGCACGCGATCAACTTGTGGCTACCCTCGATGAGAAAATTCAGACCGCAGAGCGGCTTTGGGTCGATCCAACACAGGGACCCCAGTGTGGTCGTGATGCGGTCGAAGCTCGGGGTGGCGAGGCATTGCTTAAGCGCAGCCCCGTTACGGATTTGAAGGCCAGAAAAAACGAGACCGAGCTGAGCGCACTTCGCAGCGCCTGCTTGGCGGACAGCGCGGTCTGGGTGCGTCTCCTGCACTGGCTGGAGTCCGCCGTTCATCAGGAGTCGCTTACCGAGCTTGCGGTGGAGGAACGTATTCATCAGTTGAGGACGGAGATTGATGACTACACAGCACCCAGTTTCAGGACGATTTCCGCAGCGGATGGTAACGCGTCGTTAGCACACTATTCGGCGCCAGAAGATGGAGGTGCGCGCTTGTGGCCTTCGACATTGTTCTTGCTTGATTCGGGCGGACAGTTCAGTCGAGGAGGTACCACCGACACGACGCGAACCTGGTGCTTTGAGCCACCGACCCATGAACGTCGTCG
>CABYVD010000053.1:0-5355 GCA_902522335.1 Halieaceae bacterium
CTCACACATTCTCGATTCTTCAGTTTGCCCAGTTTGCCCAGTTTTCCCCGAGATTACGGGGCGCGTTTGTAGAGGGGAGAAAGAAGGTGCCTCATAAGTTCGACGTTAACCACTTTGACTTCGCATTTCGAACGAACGGTGCTGGCGCCGCTTGCTGTCGTAATTTCGGGATTTTCAAGCGCTCTTCGACGACGTCAATCACTATGCGCGTAATCGCGGGCAAATCGGTCTGTCTGGCCTCATCAAGGGTTAGCCAGTGGAGGTCGAGTAGTTCCCCTGAAGCGCTCGACATCTGAGAAGGATCCGAGTGAATTGTTGAGTCGTGAACCATGAAAAATCGCGTATCGAAACGGCGGTTGCGGTAGGGCGGTGTTATGGCTCGCGCAATGAAATCCATGTCCTCGAGCGGGGGAACTACGCCGTGCGAAAAATACTGGGACCAACTGTGGTTCGTTGTCCGAACCACCTCGTGTGACCGCCGCCCCACAACCAAGCCCGTCTCCTCAAACGTCTCACGAATAGCCGCCAACGCCAAGCCCCGCAGTTTGGCATCCGAAACGTTTGACCGGATCTCTCGGCGCAGACGTGTGAATACCGTATTTGTGAGCTCGGACGGTACCTTGATGCGTTGGTCGATGTAATCGAGTCGGCCGCCGGGAAATACAAACTTTCCCGGCATAAACTTATGCTTCATCGAGCGCTTACCCATGAGGATTCTGGGCTCGTCTGCTTCCTGCACGATAATGAGTGTTGCGGCATCGCGCGGCCTGACAGCTTTTTCTCCCTGCTGTCGGTATTCCTCCGGTCTACCAGGCGTCGTGCCGTATCGACTCATGACCACTTTCCCATTTTCTTTTTCTTATCCAAGTGCCCAAACCATACCTCAGTTTCTCCTCTCTGGGCGATCGTCAACTTCTTAAGTCATTGTCAGTGGGACTAAACCCATGAGACGCTAGCCGCATCGAAAAGACCAATGAATGATGGCTGCATTCAGGAGTAGGTTATGGACTTAGTAGCATTTGAGGCGGGCGCGAAAAAGAACTGTCCGATTTATGAGTTTATGGGTTTGCAGGTATTGGAAGCTGAAGATGGCGTCTTTAAGGCGTTAATCCCCAATACCAAGGCATCAGGAAATCACATTGGCATCATGCATGCGGGCGCACTGTTCTCACTGGGAGAATTTCTTGGTGGGCTGATAACCGCACGATACCTCGACAATCCGCGAAAATTCCAACCCGTCGTCAGAGATTTGAAAATTGACTTTAAGGCGCCGGCGATGTCGGATATTACGGCAACCGCCTATTTTACTGAGGAGCAAGCGGTAGAGATGAATGCCAAGCTCGAGGAGACGGGCAGATACGATTTCCAGCAGAAAGCTGTACTTACGGATGAAAATGGAACCATTGTTGCAGAGACCCTTGGCTCCTACGCACTCCGTAACTTTTTGGGCTAATAATTGGGCCAGGGCAGAGCCTAGAGGCTCAACCCACCGTCAACCACTAGCTGCTGGCCTGTGACGTAAGCTGCCATCGGGGAAGCAAAAAACAGCACGCCACCAGCAATGTCTTGTGGGGTACCGAACCTAGGTATCGGGTTCACTTTACTGAACTGTGCTTCCTGTTCCGGGCCGGACTGATTTGCGGTCATCTTTGTCGGTACCATGCCGGGAGCTACCGTATTTACCCTCACTCCTGAGTGCCCCCCACTTTTTTTGCCAAGGCTTTTGTCAGTTGAACTAAACCCGCTTTGCTCGCGCTATAGGCGGGGTTATTCACAGCTGGATTGATAGACGCGACAGAGTCGATGTTGATGATCGAGCCCTGAGACTCCAATAATAAGGGGTAAAACTCAGTGCAGAGCTGCATTGCACCCGAGAGGTTGATATTCAGAATTTTGTCAAAGCCGGATCGCTCAAATTCCGCTTTCTTCCAAAGCACCGCCCCCACGCAATTAGCCAACACATCCAGCACCTCGAACTGACTGGCAAGCTGGGTTATCGCAGCTTCATCTTCAACATCGAGCTGGTTATAGGTGAAGTGGCTAAAATCATTGTCGTAGCTATCGGCGCTTCGCGTTCCCGTAATGGAGACCCTGGCGCCCGCTTCATAGAAGGCGGTCGCTACCCCATAGCCGATGCCGTCGGAGCCGCCACAAACCAAGACATGCTTGTCGGTAAAATCCAGTGCTGCTACTAAGCTCATTATCGCGGCCCCTGTCCATCATCGATTTTTATAACGGTTCCGGTCACACATTCCGAAGCGGGTGAAACCAGGAAGAGTACGGTGCTATCCATTTGCGCTGGATCGCAAATTCGTCGGCGTGGAAAGCCTTGTGAGATATCGCCGACGCGAGACAGCATACCGTCCATCATCTCGCTCGAAAAAGCTCCGGGTGCAATGCAATTCACGTTGATGTGGTTTCGCGCCCACTCCACTGCATGGGACTCGGTCATCCGCACGACTGCACTTTTGGTAGTGGAGTAAAGCGTGGTGGCTATGGCGCCTGATATGTTAAAAGCCGCAACCGATGCAATGTTGACGATGCGACCCGGCATCTTTTGCTCAATGAGTCGCCGAGCGACCTCGCAAGACAGAACCCAGGGTCCTATTAGATTGGTATCAAATACGGCATCAGTAAGCTCATCAGACATCTTAATGGCGCGTTCAGCGTCGGGGATGCCTGCGTTATTGATCAAAATTTGAACGGTGCCAACACGCGCTTCAGCTTCAACCAACGCCGCCCGAATACTATCGCGTGAGGTCATATCGATCGCGATGGGCTCACAAATACCCCCGTCCGCCCGAATCTCCTCTGCAAGTGCCTCCAATCGATCGACGCGGCGTCCCGTTGCGACGACTTTGGCACCACAGGCCGCAAGGACTTTTGCAAACCGTTTTCCCAAACCTGAAGTAGTCCCAGTGACAAAAGCTACTTGGCCATTGAGGTCGGTAGAAACGTTGGGTAATGGAAATTCAGACATCGTTTTTCTCTTGTGATTTATTATTGATAGACGTAAAGATGTATCGCGTTGCCTCAGAAAGCAAGGCAGCCTTTGTTTGAGCGTGCACGAGGGCGTGAACGAGAAAACCAAACGAGTCTAAAGGAATATGTCATGCACATCGAAGTGAGTGGTTTCCACCCTGAACTTCAGCACCAGGTTCCCCGGTTACGAAGAATGGCAAAGCTGATGCGCGTACCTGGTGTTATCAGGATAATTGACTGGCTGCGGCGAAGAGAGGCTGGTTCAGACGTGGCGGGACTTGATTGCTCGACGGTTTACATACCCAGCAGCTTAGATGATTACTCGATAAGGACGCGTGTTTACCGCCCCTCAAATGTTTCGGGGCCCTTACCTTGCTTGGTCTACTTTCATGGTGGTGGGTACATCATCGGCGTACCCGAGGGATCTGCTGAGTTGATAAAACTCTTCATTCAGACGAGGCCTTGCGTTGTCGTGGCGCCCGATTATCGAAAGGCTCATCAAAAGCCCTTTCCCGGTGGTTTTCAGGATTGCTATGACGCAATGATCTGGGCGCGTGACAATGCCGATGCCCTCGGATGCTCAGATAAAATAATGATTGGTGGACACAGCGCCGGCGGCGGCCTCACCGCGGCGGTGGCACTGAAAGCCCGCGATACGGGCGATGTCGCAGTTGCGTTCCAAATGCCTTTTTATCCCATGATTGATGATACGCAGCCGACCGACCCAAGGCGTGATATCGATCCGCCCGTATGGGACACCGCGCTTAACGCAATCGGATGGGGCGCTTATTTGCGCGATGTCAGAGGACATGGCGAGACTCCAAGCGCTTATGCGGCCCCTGCGCGCGCGGAGTCATTCGTTGGCTTGCCGCCGACTATTACCTACGTGGGTGATAAAGATCCGTTTTACTGGGAAACCGAGACCTACGTCACCGAGTTGCGCACGGTTGGGATTGACGTGGCGCACACGGTATACGAGGGCTGCTATCACGCCTTCGAGTACATTGGTGAGGGAGGTGCGATCGGTGCCCAGGCCCGAGCCTTCACATTTGAAAACTTCGCTCTGTTTTACGACCGGTATATTATGGGAACTTCAAGTTAAGAAATTTCGCTCACGATTGAGTAGTCGAATTCTGTGAGGCGACTCGGTACTTTTTGCTCGCTCGTAAGCACACTAATGCCGTATTCCTCTCGCAGGTCATTCAGTCTTCGATCCAATAGGCTCGAGGGTAATTCAAAGGGCCATTTTTTCTTCATTAGACGGGTGTGCCGGATGACTGTCCAAATACCGCGTTTATTTCGCCAATAGAGTTTGGGAATAAACGTGAGACCAAGCTCCGATAACAACGCTCGGCTGAGGTCCTTGATTTCCGGCAGCTGCTGATACTTTTTGAGTAACTTCCAAGAGAAGGTGGTCCCGAAAAAGACCCAGAAATCCAAGGCAGCTTCACCTTCAATGGTTGTATCTTGCCCAAAAATGGCATGAGTCGCGTCGTGATAGAGCCAGATTGGATCCGGGTCCTCAGGGCTGTCTGTCAGGATCTGACGACCGATGCGCGTGAGATACCGATGATATTCCTCGATCGCCTCGCGCAAGGTCTGATGACTATTCTGATTCTGGTATTCCAGGTACACGCTAACGTCCTGATCATCCACAGTGGACTTAAGATGCTCTTGTTGGTCGAGATTTACAAGTTCAATGAAGGCTATTTTCTATCGAATGGCTGCAGAGGCTGTCTAAGTTAAGTACACAGCTGTATTCTTCGGGTCTTGCAGTTCAGAGCTTCGCACTATGCCTGGGTATTCGTATTTTGCCTTGTCAGTTATTTGTCTCCTCACGGTGTATATCCCGCTGTTTTGGGCTTTGGGAGAGTTCAAAGATACGTCGAGGAATATGAAGCGCTTTTTTATTGGCTTTATGCCTATAGGGCTCGCTTGTATTGCCTGGATAGAGTTTGGAGGCCTCGATTGGAGTCGGGTGCTGTCCAATCTCGCATACGCGGCTTTCGGGAGCCTCATTCTAGCTCTGATACATAAGTTCTCGCAGCCATGAATCCCGGTTAGACGTGTCGTCAGAGATCGACCACAAATTAAAAAAGGGGTAAATGATGCCAGCAATGACGATGCTTGGCTGGTTCCACACGATTATGGGGGTACTGGCGCTGTTGCCGTCAACAGCGGCTATACGAAACCACGGTTTTATTCGGTCCACTGACCGGGAGGGTGGTGCGTATCTGGTGGTGACTGTGGTGGTCGCCGGATCTGCACTGGGCATCTACAATCAAGGTGGCTTTGGTGTTGCGCATTATCTTGCCGTCCTGACGCTAGCGGCGGCATTTGGTGGGTTTGTAATACAGCGGCTCAATTTGTTTG
>CABYVD010000054.1:0-5009 GCA_902522335.1 Halieaceae bacterium
TAGTATTCAATACCGATGCTGGCGAGGTAGTTAGGATCGTATAGATTCCGACCATCAACAATAATCGGCTCAGAAAGCGCTCTCTTAATAGCCTCAAAATCCGGCGACCAGAATGTCTTCCACTCGGTGCAGACGACAAGGCAATCCGCGCCCTCAAGCGCCTCGTCCTTGCTACTGACGTAGGTCATATCGTCTCTCTCGCCGTATATGCCTTCACAGACCTCCATGGCCTCAGGATCGAACGCGCGTACCTTGCCCCCACAAGACCAGATGTTCTCGAGTAAAAACCGGCTGGGCGCTTCGCGCATATCGTCGGTATTGGGTTTAAAAGCTAATCCCCAGACAGCGATAGTTTTCCCTGTCAGGTTAGCACCGAGCCTTGCCATGACGCGCTCGGCCAGTTTGTTCTTTTGACGTTGGTTGGTGTCATGAACGGCGGTCAGAATCGATGCCTCGCAACCCTTTGCATGCGCTAGGTGCTTTAGTGCGCGAACATCTTTTGGGAAACACGAGCCACCATAGCCAGCGCCCGCGTAGATAAATTGATAACCAATACGCGGATCAGAGCCGATACCTTGCCGCACGAGTTCAATATCGGCACCCACGGTTTCAGCAATATTGGCGATTTCATTAATAAAGCTGATCTTGGTCGCTAGCATGGCATTTGCCGCGTATTTGGTCAGTTCAGCGCTTCGGGGGTCCATAAACATCAATTTGTCGCGGTTACGGCTGAAGGCGGCATACATGCGACGGAACTCTTCAATGGTGTCGGTTGATTTGGCACCGACAATAATGCGGTCAGGGCGTTTTGCATCGGCAACGGCAGAGCCTTCCTTCAGAAACTCAGGGTTCGAACAGACCTCGAAGGGGTAGTCGTGATCGTATTGCGCCAGGCCTTCGGTGATTCGCGCTATAACAGCATCGGCAGTACCCACAGGCACGGTCGATTTGTTCACAATGATCTTGCGCCCGTTCATGTGCTCGGCTATCCCGTCCGCAACGCTCATGACATATCGGAGATCGGCGCTGCCATCATCACCTGCAGGTGTGCCAACGCAAATGAATAGGAAGTCGCTGCTTTGCACTGCTGTTTTCGTATCGCTCGTAAAGGTTAACAGTCCTTCCTGAACACCCTGAATGACCATCTCACTTAGGCCGGGCTCAAAAAAAGGCACTTCACCACGTATTAGCCGTTCAACCCGCTCCGCATCGATATCCATACAGATAACGCGATGACCCACATCGGCAAACACCGCGGCTTGTACCAAGCCAACATACCCACTTCCGAAAATACTGATTCGCATTTTGATTGCCTTTATTGAGAATCGTGAAGATATTTCAGTTTTATGAATGAAATATGACAGACTATACAAAAGTGAAAAAATGCAATAGGTAACGCGTTAAATTTGCAACGTACGGCGTTTATCCTGCAGCTGTAAGACAGCTGCGTTATCATACCGCGCTTAATCGTTTGGCCCGTATAACTAACATTACTTTGTTGGAGAATTTCTTTATGAACCAGGCAGCAAAAACCCCGACAGGGCACGGCTACACAGCGTCTCAGACCATTGCGTCATTCGATAATGAATTGTGGGATGCGATGAGCTTGGAGACACAGCGTCAGGAAGAGCATATTGAGCTCATTGCGTCTGAGAACTATGCCAGCCCACGCGTGCTCGAGGCTCAGGGCAGTGTACTGACCAACAAGTATGCGGAGGGTTATCCGGGCAAGCGATATTACGGCGGCTGTGAGTTTGTTGACCGTGCGGAAGTTCTTGCTATCGAACGCGCCAAGGCGCTGTTTGGTGCGGCTTACGCTAATGTGCAGCCACACTCGGGTTCGAGTGCAAATATTGCAGTGTTCCACGCGCTCCTGCAGCCCGGAGATACTGTAATGGGCATGAGTCTTGCAGACGGTGGGCACCTGACACATGGCGCAGGGGTTAACTTCTCCGGCAAGATCTATAACGCGGTTCAATACGGCATTGATAATGCGACCGGTGAAGTCGATTACGACGAGCTGATGACGATTGCGCTTGAGCACAAGCCAAAGCTGATCATCGGTGGATTCAGTGCCTACAGCCGCCTCATGGACTGGGGCAAGTTCCGTGAGATTGCGGATGCAGTAGGTGCTTATTTGCTGGTCGATATGGCGCACGTTGCCGGCTTGGTGGCTGCGGGTGTTTACCCAAACCCTATTCCACATGCTGACGTGGTAACCACGACAACGCACAAGACCCTTCGTGGCCCACGATCGGGACTGATTCTGGCGCGCGAAAACGAAGAGCTTCGTCAGAAGCTGAATTCAGCCATTTTCCCCGGCGCACAGGGTGGCCCACTCATGCACGCGATCGCGGCAAAAGCCGTGGCGTTCAAGGAGGCAATGGACCCTTCCTTTGTCGACTATCAAAAGCAGGTTGTTCAAAACGCCAAGGTGATGGCCAAGACCTTTGTATCCCGGGGCTTTAATCTCGTTTCGGGTGGCACCGATAATCACCTCATGTTGCTCGATCTTCGCGACAAGGAGTACACGGGTAAAGATGCGGACGCTGCCTTGGGTCGTGCCTACATCACCGTAAATAAAAACGCGGTGCCAAACGACCCTCGGTCGCCGTTTGTGACCTCTGGATTAAGACTCGGAACGCCTGCTATTACCACCCGAGGATTTGCTGATAAGGAGACCCGTCAGTTAACCAACTGGATTTGTGATGTGCTCGAAGGCTTGGAGTCTGACAACGCAGAAGCAGTGATTGAGACCGTTCGCGACAACGTGAAAGCGCTCTGCGCGCGTTTTCCGGTCTACGCTGATTGATAGTGATAAAGTAGGCGGATACTAACTATTAAGGTAGTTCCGAATGTTTTGCCCCTTTTGCGGTGCCGATGACACAAAGGTAATTGATTCCCGACTCGTGGCTGACGGCGGCCAAGTGCGGCGCCGCCGCGAGTGCGGTAGCTGCCGTGAGCGCTTCACGACGTACGAGGCGGCCGAACTCGTCATGCCACGGGTAATCAAGCAAAACGGGAGTCGAGAGCCCTTTGACGAAGATAAATTGCGCTCGGGTTTGCAGCGTGCCCTCGAAAAGCGCCCTGTGGCGGTGGAAGCGGTTGAGAGTGAGCTCGCACAGATTAAAAATCGCCTGCGTGCTACTGGTGAGCGCGAACTAGATTCCCGTGTTTTGGGCGAGCTCGTCATGGAGGCGCTCAAGCGACTTGATCAAGTAGCGTATGTGCGCTTTGCATCCGTTTACCGAAGCTTTGAGGATCTCTCAGAGTTCCGTGATGCCATCGCATCGCTCGAAGCTGATCCACAGACGTAAAGCATCGTGAGCCACTCTGATGAGCATTGGATGCGTCTCGCTATCGAGACTGGGAGGCGCGCTCGCGTGTGGTCATCACCCAATCCTGCGGTCGGCTGTGCCATCGTAAAATCAGGTGACGTTCTCGCAATGGGGTTCACCCACCCGACCGGTCAGGCACACGCCGAGGTTCACGCGCTTTCCCAGATCGCAGATGCAACGGGCAGCACGGTTTACGTGACGCTCGAGCCATGTGCACACACCGGTCGAACGCCCCCTTGTTCACAAGCGCTGATTGACGCCGGGGTAGCGCGGGTGGTGATTGCCTGCATTGATCCCGATGAGCGTGTTGCGGGGAGAGGGGTAGAGCAGCTGCGCTCGGCGGGAATCGACGTAACGCTCGGCGTTTGCGAAGCCGAAGCTGCCGATGAGCTCGCTGGCTTTTTCCAGAGGCTCAAGCGCGGTTATGGACGAGTCACCGTGAAAATGGCGATGTCGGCCGACGGCCGCACGGCAATGGCCTCGGGGGAGAGTCAGTGGATTACGGGTGAGGAAGCGCGGGCGGACGTCCAGGCATGGCGCGCCTACTCGGATGTCATAGTGACGGGGAGCGGCACGGTGTCAGCTGATGATTGCTCGTTGACCCTAAGACCCTGCGATAACCGACTCGACTCAGACGATTGGGAAAGAGCGATGATGGCGCCAACGCCAAGAGCTGTCATCGACACCAACGCCAGTACTCCCGCATCGGCGAATGTAGTGGCTGGAATTACGCCAACTACCCTATTCACACGGGAGGGCGCGTCTATGGATTCATCCATGTCAGACAATGTCTGTCAGGTGTCGATAGCCAGCAGTCCTGCGGGGTTGGATGTGCGCCAGGCGCTGTTAAAACTCGGAGAGCAGGGCGCAAACGAGATTCTTGTTGAGGCTGGCCCGACGTTGGTCGGCGCGCTCGAGCAAGAGAGCTTGATCGATCAGTGGCTGATTTACATGGCGCCTGTAATGTTGGGTTCCGACGCCCGGCCGACTCATCACGCCTCATTTAACTCACTTGGACAAGCAAATCGTTATTCAATTTTGTCTCACGACCTGATTGGAGATGATTTGCGTATTATCATGCGCCAGGTCGCAAAGGGCTGAAGAACGCCCGTTGCAAAAAACACTTTCCCAAGGAAAAGACATGTTTACCGGAATCATACAAGCCGTTGGCGAAGTGGCTGCACTTGAGCAGTCGGGCGGCGATCTTAAATTGCGGATCAAGACGGGCAAGCTGCCCTTAGCTGATGTTCAGTTGGGCGACAGCATCGCAACCAACGGTGTCTGCCTTACGGTGACTGAACTCCCGGGGGACGGCTACTGGGCTGATGTGTCTAATGAAACGCTGTCACTGACATCGCTCAAGCAAATTTCAATCGGTAGTCCAGTAAATCTAGAGAAGTCATTGACACCTACCACCGCGCTTGGAGGCCACTTGGTCAGTGGTCATGTCGATGGTCTTGGTATGGTGGTCGCACTTAGCCGGGATGCCCGATCGTGGCGCGTATCGATCGAAGCACCGGCGGATCTCGCACGCTACATTGCACCTAAAGGCAGCATTTGTGTCGACGGGACCAGTCTCACGGTGAACTCGGTGTCAGGTGCCCGTTTTGAACTCAATATTATTCCTCAGACGTGGGAAGAAACCGTTTTCAGCGAATATGCGGTGGGCAC
>CABYVD010000055.1:0-4100 GCA_902522335.1 Halieaceae bacterium
TGTGAAGCGATTGTTTCTTATGAATACCCTGCTTGGTTACGGTGGTGGTCAGTCAGCAGGCGGAAAAACGCCCTGGTTTCGGTGGATTGAGAAGCACGAAGAGGCGGGCACACTCAATGGAATACTGGGCGAAATGGGAAGTACGGTATTGTCGGTCATGAAAATTCTTGGTTTTCAGAATACGGCAGCTGTGGATGACACCTGGATCGAGGCCTACTCAGCGCCATTTCCAGATCGTGAGAGCTGTATTGGCGCGATCAACTTCCCCCTCGATGTACACTACGGACGCTTCTTACCCCTTATTTTCGAAACTATGGAAAGCGGCGACATTGAAGCGACGAAATCAAAACCCGCGATGTTGATATCGGGCGACAAGGATTTCGCCATCGCGCCTGATCATGCGGTCAGTGATTTTCGGGGACTCTTCCCAAATGCGCCGATCATCGAAGTTTCCGGAGTTGGGCACTTCTGTCAGGAGGATATCCCCGACGAACTAGTACAGTTCATCAGAGAGTTTATTGCCGAGAACCCCTGACTACGCTAGAGCACGGCGCCACTGAACACCCAAAGACCGGCTAGGCCGAGCATAGTGGCTGCTGCGCGATTGGCATTCATCGGCCCCTGAGAGTCAGCGAGACGTTTAGCCAGCCACTGACCACCCGTCGCATAAGTCGTCATAGCAATGAACTCTGTACTCATCATAATAATGAGCATGGTTATGAATTGGGGGTAGAGAGACGTGTCCCTTTGCACGAAGCCGGGAAGAAGTGCCATCAAAAAGGCCCAGCCTTTGGGATTACTAACCGCTGTCACGAAACCGAGGAGTATCAGCGCACCTGCGTGGGTTTCATCGAGTCTGCGTGCCTTAAGATCCTCAGGAGTCTCATTAAACAGGCGGATGGCGAGATACAACAAATATGTGCCGCCAACCAATGAAATTGCCTGAAAATAAATAGGATCTCGCGATAACAGCCAGCCAAGACTCCAAAACGTCGCGGCAAAAACTGTTGCCACACCGGTCAGTTCACCCAGCATCATCCACAGGGTGCGTTTGTAACCAATCGACAAACCCAGTGTGAACGCAAGTGTCATGCATAACCCCGGCGTGAAGGACACGGAGGCAATGGTTGGTATGAATAGAAGGATGAGATCTGGGGACATGAGCACCTCGCGCGGGGCGGATGATAGCAGGATTTGAATCTGTGTTAGAGCGCATGTAGGTTTTCACCATGGGTTCAATAAACAGGGCTCGAATAGCGGGAGACTTGAAGATGATGCGGATTCACATTGCGGTATTGCTAGCTATGTTTATGGCCCCGGTGAGCGGTGTTGCTGACCCAGAGTTTTTCGACGAGGGACCAATGGCGGGAAAAGGTTATCCATTTTCTGAGTCAGTGCGCGTCGGCAATATTTTGTTTATCTCCGGTCAGGTTGGCGTCAACGAAAATAATGAGTTAGTCGAGGGCGGTATTGTCGGTGAGACTCGTCAAATCATGAGCAACATCGGCGGTGCGCTCGAGCGCCGAGGGCTTGGTTTGTCCGATGTGGTTAAGTGCACCGTATTTCTGGCCGATGTCGCGGAGTGGGGCGAGTTCAATACCATTTACACGAGCTATTTTGAGCCGCCGTATCCAGCTCGATCCGCCTTGGGGGCCAATGGTCTGGCCTTGGGGGCAAGATTGGAGGTGGAATGCATCGCTGCTTATCCGAGCAAGTAATGAATCTCTTTAGTCACGTAGACACACAGTGAGGTAACCATCATGAGTGACCCTAAAAGTATCGCACTAGTCAGCATTGAATCCGTACCTGATGGGATGCGTCCGTTAGGGTTGGTGCGAGGCAGCACAGCCCGCTCTAGAAATATTGCTCGTGATATCACCGCGGGGTTGAAGAACCTCGTGGGTGGGGAGGTGACGTCTTACACAAAGCTTATGGCCGACGCTCGAGAGGAAGCGATCTACCGGATGCAAGAAGACGCGGCTCGAATGGGTGCAACGATGGTCGTGGGCGTGAGATTCGCGTCATCGATGGTCTCACAGGGCGTATCGGAAATGGTGGCCTGGGGTACAGCTGTTGGCCCTATGGACGGTCAATAGATGGTCAATAGATCGCCAGTAGATGGCCAATAGGCGGATAGTAACGATATGTGGACGCTCATTATTATCGGCTTGTTATGTATCCCCATCATTTACAAACGCCTCGGAGAAAAGAAGACTGAGCGGTTCGAGGATCGGGACAATTAACAGGTCGAGGACGGAACGCCAACGTTCATAAACGCCAGGTAGTGCTTGGCAGCAACCTCTGCCTTAAACGGTGCTACGGCCTCGTCGAGCAATGACGCCGCAATGCCGCTGTTAAGCACATCAATACAGGCCGCTGCGAGTGCCTTTGCATCACCAACGGGTACTAAGGGAGCGATTCGTCCACCGTCAAGCATTTCACTGGGCCCTGAGGGGCAGTCGGTCGAAACTACGGGTGTGCCGACAGCCATAGCCTCGGTCAGCACGTTGCCTGATCCCTCGGCGAATGATGACAGGACGAAAAGGCTCGATTTCGCCATCCAAGCCCAAGGAGTATCGACAAACCCAGGGAGCTGCACACGATCTGCCAGACCTGTCTCGGTAATAATTTTCTCCAAGCTCGCTCGCTCCGGCCCTTCTCCGAGAATCAAAAGCCGAGAGGGTACCGTGTCATTCATGAGCCGGAAGGCCTCTAAAAGCGTTTGGTGGTCCTTGTTCTTCGTCAGCCTGCCCACGGTAATGAGAACTGGCTCGTCGAAGTTCTCACTCAGCCACGGATGATCAACGGGCGTCTGCGCCTCTTCAATCATGTCGGCCGTGGTCACGGGGTTTTTAATCGCTGTGATGCGACTCGTGGGCATGCCCGTCGTCTTAAGCAGATCCTCTCGAACACCCTCCGACACTGCAATGATGCCGTCCAATTTCGGGTATTCATTGCGCATTAACCGGCCCCAATGCCAACGTTGGAAGCGACTACGATGCGCGAGTGATTGTGTTACGTTGATGCCAATAACGCCTGTTATTGGGGTGTTGGTGCCCGCTTTTTTACGCGCTTTGAGCGCCGCTAGCATGGCGCGATGTTTTGCGACAAGCAGAGCTTGTGGCGCCTCTCTTCTGAGGTAATCGGCTACCTCACCGACGCAAGTGGCTGCGTGTTGATGTTTGAGATGGATTTGATTTACCGCAGGCGACAGGGCGGTTAAGTGAGGGCTTCTACGTTTGATCAACAAGAGATCCACCTCGATTCCCGAAGCTGCCATTTCGTTGACCAACAGCGCAAAACTTCGCTCAACCCCACCTTGGCCGGAGAACGATACCAGTACGGCGATTTTGTTCTTGTGTGTCATGAAACTTAAAACGTATCACCGAGTTCTAGTTCACCAAAGCGCTGTAAGCGCGAGGTCATAACGGCTGCTTGTCGGTGTTTGACTGCCTCCTGGTATACAGGATCGGTTACCATCTCTAGGAAGGCCCCCGCATTGGGATAACGAGCAATGAACACCTGATCCCACGATTCATCACTGGGTCCAATGACTGTCGATTCGAAATTACCACGCCAGACAATCGAGCCGCCCACGCGGGAAAAGATGGGACCACTGTCGGTCCCGTAGTTAGCGTAAGCCTCTGCACCTGTCATAGGTGCGTTCGCTAGCGGATGCCCTGTCTCATAACGTGCTTGATCATAGAATTTGAGCTTGTTGAGCATGAGGATAGGCGTTGCCCTATCCAGCGCCTTAAAAGCATCAAAATTAACTCTGGAGGGGTCGACGTACTGTTCATCGAACATGGTTTTTGGCTCCGAAAGTATCCACGCGTGGTAACCTTACGCGGTCATGTCGGGCGAGACTAGGTTTCAGCCCCTTTGTTGCAAAATTTATTGTTAGAGGGACGTGCGAATGCGAGAGTTGGTTAAATCAACGCTGGAAGAGCATAGGCAGGTAGTCGAAAAAATGGCTGCGCTTGAAGCCGAAATAGCGTCAGCGGGTCAGTTATGTGGACACGCCCTGGTGAAAGGTCATCGCATTTTTCTGTGCGGTAACGGTGGTTCTGCGGCTGACGCGCAGCACATTGCGGCTGAGC
>CABYVD010000056.1:0-4084 GCA_902522335.1 Halieaceae bacterium
GTACTCCATACCGACGTGGGGCTCTGCTATCTCGGCCTGTGCACTGATACTCAGGAAATGGGTTATGTCCTCAAGTTAGGTGAGTCAGAGCCGCCCGCAGGCTTGGTAGACGCCATGAACACTGGTAACCGGTGGCAAGACGCGTTGACGGCAGAGTTTGTGACGGGTCGGACAGGGAACGAGATTCTTGCTGCAGCACAAGACAGTCTGGAGAAATTGGGCATTCAACACGCCATCTACACGCACCCATTAGGTGTCTATGGCCATGCTCCAGGCCCGACTATTGGTATGTGGGACAACCAGGGACCCACTATTGGGCGCGGAGACTGGCCTCTGTATCCGATGACGGGTTATGCCATTGAAGGCAATGTCGTTGTGAGAGTTCCTGAGTGGAATAACCAGCGTGTACAAATGAAACTTGAGCAGAGTGCGCTATTTGATGGAAATACCGTTCTGTACTTGGCAGAGAGGCAAAAAGCACTCCACGTTGTAGGGTTTTAGCCGTCTCAACACACGCGAGTTACCGGACATTCGGATGATTAGCGTGTATGCGAACTGAAGGAGAGCAAACGTGTCGTTATCGTTTTATGAGGTGAGTGTCGGGCAATACCTGCAGATGTTGGGTGCGACGCAGCATATTCTTAGGACAGCAGAGGCCCATGCCGAAGCAGGGGGAATAGACCTTAGTGCTATCGTCAATTTTCGGCTTCAAGACGACATGCTTCCATTTAGCTTCCAGGTCGTGAGCATTTGGCATCACTCTTACGGAGCGCTTCACGCGATGCGTGATGGTTTGTTTGAGCCACCGCCGAGCGTCGATGACACGAGCTGGCAAAGTTTGTCTGGCCTTGTTGATCAAGCGGTCGAAGTTCTCAGTCAGGAGACCAAAGAATCGATGGCTGCCTTGTCCGATAAAACCATGGTGTTCAGGGTAGGGGGAACGGAGATTCCCTTTACCAATCCAAACTTCTTACTGTCGTTCTCGCTTCCGAACTTTTATTTTCACGTGACTACGGTCTACGACATGCTGCGCATGCATGACGTGCCCTTAGGGAAGCTAGACTTCATGGGGCAAATTAAGATGGGCCTTGAATGACACAACCATTAGAGCTTTGGACGGCCGCTACGCCCAACGGCTGGAAGGTCAGTATCATGATCGAGGAGCTCCGGGAGCTCGAGATAGCGCTGCCGTCGATTGAAGTCATTACCGTTGATATCATGAACGGTGAGCAATTTAGCGACGCCTTTAACAATGTGTCAGCCAACCAGAAAATACCCGGATTGGTGCATGGCGACATAAAACTCATGGAGAGCTGCGCGATCCTTCAGTACCTCGGGGAGCAGTTCCCGTCTAGTCTGTATCCTGGCGGTGCTGAACGCTACAACGGTTTGCAGTGGCTGACATGGCAAGCTGCGGGTTTGGGACCCTCATTCGGAAATAAACTGAGCTACACCCGCTACATGGCCGACGTGCCGGAGGAGCAAAAGGTTCATCCGCTCACCCGTTTCAATGCGGAGTCTCAGCGCCTTCTCAGAGTGCTCGACAAGCAACTCGAGGGAAAGCGTTTTGTGTGTGGCGAGGACTTCACCATTGCCGACATCGCCATCTTCCCGTGGATCCGCGGGTACAAGTGGAGCAAGATCGACATTACTTTGCATGCCAACGTACTTGCCTGGAAGGAACGCGTTCGTCACAGACCCGGCGTTAAGCGCGGTCTTGCCTACGGCGTGAAGTTGGGGGAGGAAGAGCAGTGGAGTGAGCAGACGAAGCGCACGTATGTGTCGGGCGGTTCATTTATGGCATCGAATCAGACGATAGCAGAGAGTCATTCAGAGGAATAAAAGAGTTGAAGCTTGCTGAAACGATTGGATCCTCGCAAAAAATCTTCATTTCGATTGCTTGTTTTTGCGATCCCGATGTTGTGAATACGGTAAAGGATTGTTTTGACAAAGCCAGCAGTTCTGCTCGCGTGGAGATAGGAGTTTGCCTTCAGGCCAAGCCAAACGACGCCTCTTACGATGCGCTAAGTGATATTGCGCAAGTAATAGTTGATCGTATTGATGTCACCGAGGCGCGGGGGCCCATTTATGCGCGAGCGCGGTGCGAAGCACTGATGACTGACGCTGATTATTTCCTGCAAATCGATTGTCACTCACGATTTTTCCCCGGATGGGACGAGATCTTAATTCAAGAGTTCGCTAAAGCCTCGGAGCTCAACGAAAACGCTGTCCTGTCGCACTATCCAATGAACATTAAAAATATGGCGTCATCCGATCATCTTGATCGCATCGGCCACGTGAATCGTTACCGATATATCCAAGCGGATGCGATCAAGAGTCACGGCTCATTGATTAAGTTGCCAGAGGTACCGACTACGTCGCTCGGTATAAGCGCGGCGATGCTATTTATGCGGGCAGAAGATCGCAGGCGTTTTCCTTACGACCCGGAACTTGATTTCGGCTTACATGCTGCAGAGCAAGTGTTATACGCCGTGCGTCTCTGGACTCATGGCTTTGACATCTTTTGTCCCACACAGCATGCGTTGGCAACAGACTATGAGGGATCACGTGATCGAATTCCCGATGAGGTCAAACGCATCAGCAATGCAAATCGCACAGGCTGGCCCGAAGCCACGTGGTCCAAGGTAAAATACTTGCTGGGTCTAGATGACATTGAGCAGGTCGATCCCGTCTACGGTGATTCTCTTGACGATTGTGTGGCGCACTTTGGTGTTGGCGATGAACGGTCGCTGCGAGCTTATTATGACTTTGCACGGATACATGACGACCTAAAGCGCGTCTTCCCAAACTATCGTTACGCTGACGATTAACTGGGTATCAAACTGTTGAGGGTCAAGCCCCCGACGTTTCGCTTGACCTTGAAACGATATCGCTCGCTCCCTTCCTTTTCGTTAGCCTCGGCCTCACCAAAAAAGAAACTGATGATGACGTAGCGATTACCTGAGCCGATTTCATTGACTTGATGAAAAAGCGATCCCGGGAAAATGACAGCGCCGTATTTGGGTACGCTCAGAACCTGTGAGTTGTATTCCGGGAAGGCAATGCCGCCCCCTTCATAATCATCATTCAAAACTAAGGTCATCGCATAGCGGCGATGGAGGTGAGGAAAGATGGTGTCGCGATGCTTCCCAAACTTGCCGCTATTTGCTCCTGAGTATTTGCAGATTTTGTAGGTCTCGCGATGGGTGATTTCGGAGTAAAAAACCTTTTCAATCTCGGGTAATACGGACTTACTCAATTTGTCATCGAGACGTTTTTCCAAATCAGCCGGTGGGTGGATATGCAGCCGTCTTTTGAAGTCTTTGTCCGCGACAAATCCCTTATCCTTGTGCGCGTCGATATACTCGATAAGGTCTTCAGCAAGTGTCTCATCGATCGCGTTATTAATGACCAGCACGGGGGCGGGTGATTCAGTACTAGGTAAAGTAAATTCCGCGAGTTCTCCCCGCAGTTCCTCAAGGGTTTGTGCATCAACGAAGTCAACAATCTTCAAATTACTGTCGGTGATGAAGGCACTTATGGGCGCAAGCTCATGCTGGAAGAGGTGACAAAACTCGGCAGAGTGGAACCAGCGGCCATGCTCAATGTCGATTGGCGAAGGGGTGAACACAAAGTGTCTAAGAGGAAGGCGCATCTGTAATGCGTTTGCGGTTAGTTCTAGATGACTATCCTTAAGGAATAACAGGATATTGGGCTCGCCCGCTTTCCCCTGAACATCAAAAGTTCGCTCGCACGTGGTTATGTAGGCATAGGGAACGTAGTCACCAGTCGACATTCGGGTGCTATAATCGTTTGTGGGGTCCTGAGAAGGGGTTAAGAGCTTCATAGTCCAAGTTTAAGCATAGAACCAGTATAATTTAATAAAAACATTGGAGTGATTGCGATGATTCCAGCAAGTGAGACGTTTAACGACACATGGCCATTTGAACCACATTTCACAAATGCAGCGGGCTTTCGTCAGCACTATGTCGATGAGGGCCCTGCTGAGGGTGAGGTGATTCTCTGTCTTCATGGTGAGCCTACCTGGGGTTACCTCTACCGAAACATGATTGGTCCGCTCGCC
>CABYVD010000057.1:0-3991 GCA_902522335.1 Halieaceae bacterium
TCCGAATGAATTCAACGGCGGGCACAGGCCACTTTTACACGACCGACAAAAACAAGCGTACTACGCCTGATAAGTTGGAAATGAAGAAGTACGACCCTGTAGCGCGCAAGCACGTAATCTACAAAGAAGGTAAGATTAAGTAAGTGCAAGGCTCTCTAAAAACCCCGGCAGAGCCGGGGTTTTTTTTGCCTTAAATTAGTCAGGAGATAGATGTGCCTGAGTTGCCAGAGGTAGAGACAACGCGCCGCGGTATTGAGCCACATGTCACAGGCCACAAAGTCACCAACGTTATCGTTAGGGATCGGCGTCTGCGCTGGGCGATTCCACCGGGCTTCGAGCAGCAACTTGTGGGTGGGACAGTCGCAGGAACGCGGCGCCGGGCAAAATATTTATTGATGGACCTCGATTCGGGCTGCCTACTCGTGCATTTGGGTATGTCGGGGTCGTTACGAATGGTCGCTCCCGAGGAGCAACCAAGGAAACATGACCACGTAGATATTGAATTCGACAATGGCTTGATACTTCGCTATCACGACCCGAGGCGTTTTGGCAGTATGCATTGGTTGTCGAGTGACTCCCATGCGCTGCTTGATCACCTCGGTCCGGAGCCACTCTCAGATGCCTTTGATGGAGAGTACCTCTACCAGCAAGCGCGTAGGCGCAGCAGTGCCGTAAAGCTCTTTATTATGGATGCCAAGATCGTCGTGGGCGTGGGCAACATCTATGCCAATGAGGCCTTGTTTATGGCCGGCATCCGCCCTGATAGACCTGCGAATAGAGTTAGTAAAGCGCGTTATGATGCTCTCGCTACGGCGATCAAAGATGTGTTGGCAACGGCCATCGATGTTGGGGGCACCACGTTAAGAGACTTTGTTGGGGGCGATGGTAAGGTCGGCTATTTCGCCCAGAGTCTTCAGGTTTACGGGCGTGGAGGGGAGTCCTGTTATCGCTGCAAGGCTAAGCGCCTCAAGGAAATACGACAGTCAAACCGTGCGAGTGTGTTCTGTGTTGTCTGCCAGCGTTAATGACTGAATTTTTTATTCAGCGCATCGAGTACAGGCTCAGGTACAAAGTCGGATACATCACCATTCATTGAGGCAATCTCGCGAACGAGCGACGATGAGATATAAGACAGTGTGTTCGAAGGCGTCAAAAAGAGGCTTTCAAACTCGGGATTCATTGCTCGGTTCATATTTGCCAGCTGGTGCTCATATTCGAAGTCGGCCACCGTTCGGATGCCGCGCAATACGCAGCTGGAATACTGTGCTTCGACAAACCGAATGGATAAGCCGCTAAACCCTTTGACTTCAATGTTGTCGAGATGGCTGAGCGATGATCGCGTTAATGCAATGCGCTCTTTTGTGGAGAACAACGGCTGCTTCTTCGAGCTTTCAGCAACGCCAATGACCACGTGGTCGAACAGAGTGGACGCGCGTTCCACTAAGTCCACATGTCCTTTGTGGATGGGGTCAAATGTACCGGGATAAACAACCGTGTTTTTACGCATAGAGGGCATTCCTTACTGATCAAATGAGACTACACAACCCACTCGTGTAGGACAAACTCAACTAACTGATGCCAACCAGGCGCGATATCACTTCACCTGCCACTTTTTCTTTGATAACGGAGAGGTCGCGAGCTGGCAGTTCTTGGCCTTTGGGTGCCTCTACGTAGATCAGGGTATCCGGGTGGATGCTGGGGCTCGTCAAAAGCCAATCCAACGTGCCTGCTAACAGACTACTCGCAAATGGCGGATCTAAAAATACCAGATCGATCGAGTGGTCCAGCGTAATTGCTGAGCCCGAGTCCGCGAGTGTCACGGTGGCTCGATCCTCGCAGTTCAGTGCCTGTACACTCGATGCGAGCGCAGTTTGCACTTGTTTGTTGTTATCGATGAAACAACAACTTCTGGCGCCTCTCGACAGCGCTTCAAAACCCAACGCCCCCGATCCCGCATAGAGGTCTAGGCATTGCGCGCCGGCTATGTGAGGCGAGAGCCAATTGAATACGGTCTCACGAACGCGATCAGGCGTGGGCCGTAATCCTTCGATTGAGGGGAACTGTAGTTTTCGTCCTCGCCAATCACCGCCGATAATTCTGACCTGATTGCTGGGCTTAGCGCGATGACTTTTGCTCATGAGTGCATTACCTAATGATAGACTGGCGTAGCATAGCGCTAAGTGCCTTTGCTTGTTGAAACAAGGGTTAGATTTGGAATGAAGTGGTTCGGACGTAAGCAAAAAGGCGATCAACAAGATCAAGTTCAGGCTGAAGCGGATGTTTCAGCACCGAGCCAACCGGCAGAGGCCGATGACAAAGCGACTTGGTTTTCGCGGTTAACCTCAGGCCTTGGAAAGACCAGCAAAGCGCTGGTTACCGGTATTGAAGGTGCGCTAGGTGTAAGACCGACCATTGATGATAAGGTCATCGAGGCACTAGAGACCGAGTTGCTCATGGCCGATGTTGGTGTTGCTACGACGCAGACCATCATTGATCGACTGACCGATGCCCATCCGCGTAAATCGGAGGTTAACGTCGAGGCAGTCATGGCAACATTGAAGCAGCTTCTTGTTGCCACTTTGGTTGAGACCGAGTCTGGGTTGGAGCAGCCGGCAGATGGCCCACTAGTGATTTTGGTGGTTGGGGTAAACGGGGCAGGTAAAACAACCACTATTGGAAAGCTCGCGCATCGTTATCTGTCAGAGGGTAAATCGGTCATGTTGGCGGCCGGGGATACATTTAGAGCTGCGGCGGTCGAGCAACTTCAAACCTGGGGCGAGCGAAACAACGTCCCGGTAATTGCGCAGCACACGGGTGCAGATAGCGCATCGGTGTTGTATGACGCGCTGACCGCGGCTCGGGCGCGCAATGTCGATGTTTTACTCGCTGACACCGCAGGTCGGCTCAACAACAAGGCGCACTTGATGGAGGAGCTAGAGAAAATCGTCCGAGTCATCAAAAAGGCCGACGCAAATGCGCCTCATGAGACGCTGCTTGTTCTTGATGCCGGCACAGGCCAGAACGCCGTAGCACAGGCACGAGAGTTCGATGCTGCCGTGGGAGTAACGGGGATAGCGCTGACCAAGCTCGATGGAACGGCAAAAGGCGGGGTGGTGTTTGCGATTGGTGAGCAGATAAAACGCCCCATTCGCTTCATTGGTATTGGTGAGGGCGTTGAAGACCTTCGCCCATTTGATGCCGATGAATTTGTCGACGCCCTCTTCACGGCGGCCGAGTAACGCTTATGGATGTCGTCTTTAATCGCGTTGGGAAGCGTTTTGGTCGGCGGGATGCACTGGCTGATCTGAGCTTCGAATTACAAAGTGGTGAGATGGCGTTTCTCACTGGGCATTCGGGCGCGGGAAAAAGTACCTTACTACGATTGTTACTTCTCCTCGAGCGGGCATCATCGGGCGACATCGCCGTCGGGGGTAGATCGCTTTCAAAAATAAAACCCTCAGGTATCGCGAAGTACCGGCGAGATTTTGGTGTTGTCTTTCAGGACCACCAGCTGTTGAGTGACCGATCTGTCTATCACAACGTGGCGCTCCCTCTGGAGATTGCTGGTTTCACACTGCGAGATATTGACCGTCGTGTTCGCGCGGCTCTCGATAAAGTCGGCTTGTTAGATAGGGAGCGGGCCAATCCAGACACGCTTTCGGGCGGTGAGCAGCAGCGTGTTGGCATTGCGCGCGCCGTCGTCGCGCGCCCTAAAATTTTAATTGCCGATGAGCCGACTGGAAACCTCGATCCTCAATTGTCGGCAGAGATCATGGGGTTGTTTTCGGCATTTAACAGTGTAGGAGTCACGGTGATTGTTGCCAGCCACGATTTGGCACTCATCTCGCGAATGTCTCATCGCATTTTAACTTTGAATAAGGGAGGCTTGATCACGGTTGGCGATTCCCAGCGGGGTAGAGACTGATGTCGAATCAGCAGTCAGCAGCTGGTATTGGCGTGGGTCCCCGCCCACCGATTAGCGCCTGGTTCC
>CABYVD010000058.1:0-3988 GCA_902522335.1 Halieaceae bacterium
CTCTCCTTTGTTGCACAAAAAAAGTTTTCAAAGCAGCTCGCAACGTCTTCGGTAACCGCCGTTATTTGTCCTGAGGAATGGGTTGGCGATTACACGGGTGCGGTACTCTCAAGTGCCCAGCCTTATATTGATTTCGCGAGAGCAACGCGTTTATTCGATAACCGACCGCAGCCGTCAGGGCGTGTTCATGAGACAGCCGTCGTTGCGACGACGGTGCAATTGGGTACAAATGTCACCATTGATGCGGGCGCCGTGCTTGAGGATGGGGTAGTCCTCGGTGATAACGCCTGGATTGGACCCAATGTCTGGGTGGGCTCTAACGTAAAAATTGGCGATGCCACCGAGTTAAGATCCGGGGTCAGTCTGTATCACGGAGTCACACTGGGCCACGGGTGTCTGATTCATGCCAATACGGTGATTGGGTCAGATGGTTTTGGGTTCGCCCCGACAAACAGCGGCTGGGAGAAGATTCTCCAGCTGGGTTCCGTCAGCGTTGGCGATCGTGTCGAAATTGGTGCCGGTTGTGCAATTGATCGTGGCGCGCTGGACAGCACAGTGATTGAAGACGATGTCATCATCGACAATCTGGTTCACATCGCGCACGGGGTCACCATTGGTGCGCGATCCGCGATTGCAGGGCAGGTTGGGTTTGCGGGTGGTGCGAAACTTGGTGAGCGCTGCACAGTCGGCGGTCAGGCGGGTTTTGCTGGACATCTTGAGATTGCAAACGATGTTCACATAGGCGGGCAGGGAAGGGTTTCTCGGAGCGTCACAGAGCCTGGTCACTACGCCTCTGGTACTGGCCTAATGCCGACCCGTGACTGGGCCCGTAATGCGGCTCGCTACGAGAAACTAAACGACATGGCTAAACGCATTGAAGCGGTGGAGAAAGTCTTGGCTGTAAAAGCCAAAAGAGATACGTAGGACACCAACATCATGATGGATATTGAAGATATTCGCCGTCATTTGCCTCATCGCTATCCGTTTCTGTTTGTAGATCGGGTTGTGTCGATTGATCCGGGCGTCTCGATTGAGGCTTATAAAAACCTCAGTATTAATGAGCCGTACTTTGACGGCCACTTCCCCGGTAACCCTGTGTTTCCGGGCGTTTTACTTGTTGAGGCTATGGCACAAGCGGCGGGTATTCTGGGTTTTGCGACCATGGGTAAAACGCCAGAAGCTGGGTCTATTTATTATCTGGTAGGAACCGACAAACTGCGGTTTAAGCGACCCTGTGTTCCCGGTGATCGAGTCACTCTTGAGGCCTCGATCGTGAGCGAAAAACGAGGCATCTGGAAGTTTGATGTTCGCGCATCGGTCGAGGGCGAGACGGCAGCAACAGCCACTATCTTGTGCGCGGACCGCTAAACGATGATTCATCCCACCGCCATTATTGACCCCGAGGCTGATCTACACCCCTCCGTGACGGTGGGTCCCTACAGCGTCATCGGTCCGGGCGTCGTGATTGGCGAGGGAACGATTATCGAGCCGCATGTGGTGATCAAGGGGCCTACCAAGATCGGAGCTCGGAATCACATCTTCCAATTTAGCTCGATAGGCGAGGCCACACCTGACTTGAAGTACAAAGGCGAGATGACGACAGTCACGATTGGTAACAACAACGTCATACGCGAGAACGTCACGATTCACCGAGGTACCGTGCAGGACCGAGGCGATACCTGCGTGGGAAACAACAACCTCATCATGTGCTACGTGCATATCGGTCACGACAGTGTTGTGAAGGACCATACGATTCTTGTAAACAATACGGCGTTGGCGGGTCATGTCGTTGTTGACGACTGGGCAATCTTGTCGGGATATACCTTGGTTCACCAATTCTGCAAAATCGGTGCTCATAGCTTTAGTGGTATGGGCACGGCAATTGGTAAAGATGTACCTGCTTATGTCACCGTGTCGGGGAGTCCGGCTGAAGCGAGAACCATCAATACCGAAGGCCTGCGCCGCCGTGGATTCAGTGATGCCTCGCTCTCGGAATTACGCCGAGCATTTAAGCTCATATACCGTCAGGGCTTGACACTCGAGATCGCGATGGAGCGATTGGAAGAAATGGCGGCCGATACGCCCGAAATAACACCGTTGCTGGAATCTCTAAAGTCGTCCGAGCGCGGTATCGTCCGCTAATGGGTCCATCGCAACACATCGGTGTCCTGGCCGGTGAAAAGAGCGGCGATATTCTGGGGAGCGCCGTACTGCGCGAGCTTAAGCGCCGCGATAGTGATGTATCGTTTTCCGGCATTGGTGGCGAGCAAATGGCTCTCCATGGGCTTACAAGCCTGCATGACATGGAGCGATTATCGGTTTTCGGCTTGGTAGAGCCGCTCAAGCGGTTACCAGAGCTGCTGTCCATTCGACGTTCAGTGGGGCAGCACATGATCAAGCATCAGCCGCAGCTCTTTTTGGGTATCGATAGTCCCGACTTCAACTTGGCGCTCGAGCAAAAACTTCGTCACAACGGTATCAAAACAGCTCACCTAGTCAGTCCCTCGGTCTGGGCGTGGCGCCCAGGAAGAATTCACAAGATCAAGAAAGCGGTTGATTTGATGCTATGCCTGCTGCCGTTTGAGCGAGATTTTTACGAGCAGCACGGTGTCAGGGCGGCCTTGGTGGGGCACCCATTAATAGAGGAGTTATCAGCTCTCCCTGACCCGGAAACCGCACGGAAATACCTGGGCCTATCCCAAAAAGGGCAAGTATTGGTGTGCATGCCCGGTAGTCGCGCTAGCGAGATCGAATATTTGGGACCCGTATTTACAAACGTAGTCATGAAATTATTGGCGTCTGACAGCGAGCTTGAGGTTGTTGTGCCTGCGGCATCTCTCGAACGACTAGAGCAAATACAACACTTTATGCCCATTGAGGATGATCGTTTCTCCGTCATTGAGGGACAGAGTAGACTTGCGATGGTGGCGTCTGACTCGATCCTGTGCGCGTCGGGTACCACGACCCTGGAAGCGATGCTCATCGGCAGGCCCATTACGATCGCCTACCGTATGGCGTGGTTATCGTGGCAAATTCTGAGCAGGATGGTGACATCACCGTTTGTAGGCCTCCCCAATATTATTGCAGGCGAATCTGTTGTTCCCGAGTTCCTGCAAGGCGAGGCAACAGTCGATAACTTATACCAGTCGGTGATTGAGTCGTTTGGCACTGCCGGTGATACACAGCGACTGCGTTTTGCTGAGTTGAGTACGCGCATTGGTAGCGATTTTGCGACGCGGTCTGTGGATGCGATTGAGGAGCTTTTGGCAGATCATGCCGACTGAAACCATGAGCGCGAAAGTAGTAACGGCACCTGTCCGGACAGCCGGTTGCGACGAGGTAGGCCGCGGTCCGCTTGCCGGCGACGTTGTGGCAGCGGCAGTCATTTTGGGGCCATCTATTCCTGAGGGATTGAATGACTCTAAAAAGTTAACCGAGCGCAAGCGAGAACGCTTGTTCGATGAAATCAAGGCGTCGGCGGTGGCCTGGTCGATCGGGCGCGCCAGCGTTAAGGAGATAGATCGCTTAAATATTCTCAACGCTTCCCTCTTGGCGATGAAACGGGCTGTCGAATCACTATCGCCGCTGCCTGATCACGTGCTGGTAGACGGTAACAAATTGCCTACTTGGCATTTTCCGGCAGAGGCAATTGTGGGTGGGGACGGCAGCATTCCCTGTATCAGTGCTGCCTCCGTTCTAGCCAAAGTGACCCGAGACAGGGAGATGCTCGAGTTGGATGAGAAGTACCCGGGTTACGGGCTTGCGAAGCACAAAGGCTATCCAACAGCTCAACATCTCGATGCACTGTCGCGCCTTGGCGTCACCCCCATACATCGACGAAGTTTTGGCCCTGTTGCCCGTTTGATTTAGCGTTAAGAAGAGGTTTAATGGTGCGTATGTCCGCCTCGTTCGTTCACCTTCGTGTTCACTCCGAATTTTCCCTGATTGATGGGCTTGTTCGCGTGGGTCCGCTCATGAAGTCTGTGGC
>CABYVD010000059.1:0-3985 GCA_902522335.1 Halieaceae bacterium
CAGAGACGGCGGGACACCTAGTGCTGGGTGAGGACGAGAACCTCCTGCATATCTATTTGAAGATCGACGGCGACAATCGTGCAACGGCGATTTTGCCTCACTCTGAAATGGGGCAGGGCGCGCAAACCGCTCTGACGCAAATGCTTGCGGAAGAGATGGATGCAGACTGGAATCTGATGCGCTTTGAAGAGGCACCAGCCAATGCCGAATACGCCAATATGGCAGTAGGGCGGGGCTATCTATTCAAGGGCATCAATTTCCCTGACGTCGTAGTGCCTACGGTTGATGGTCTGATGTTGAATCTCGCGGACGCGCTGGGTATGCAGATTACGGGCGGTAGTATGAGTATTCGTACCACCGGCCAGTATTTCCTTCGCGCAGCCGGTGCCTCTGTTCGCGAGATGCTGGTTAAAACCGCATCGAAGGCTTGGGGTGTACCTGAAAGTGAAATTCGAACGGCCAAGAGCATGTTGCATCACGACAGCAGTGGTCGATTAGCGCCTTATTCGGAGTTTGCGGCAGCCGCTGCTGAGATGACGCCGTCATCGACACCCAAGCTTAAGAAAACGAGCCAGTTTTCTGTCATGGGGCATAGCAAGCCTCGTCACGATATCCCATCAAAAGTGGACGGCACGGCGATGTTCGCCATGGACGTTAAGCGTCCCGGTATGGTGTATGCCGCCGTAAAGCGTACCCCAGTTGCAGGTGGCACGCTTCTACGCGTGGATGATAACGCGGCACGCGCGATGAAAGGTGTCATAGATGTGGTTAAAGTCGGTCCGTCGAGTGCTGCAGGGCTCGTGGGGACGTATTCTGCGGGCGACACCATTGCAGTAGTCGCTGATAGCTACTGGACGGCGGAGAAGGCGCTTGCGTCGCTCAAGCTCGAGTGGAATACCGAAGGCAAGGAACGCGTCTCAAGCGAATCCATTTTTGAGCAGTTCGACCGGGATATCACGGCAGGTGTAGACCGAGCCAATGATGTTGCCATGGGAGATGCCACTGCAGCGTTTGATAGTGCGGCGACGGTACTGACTGCGGACTATCGCGTGCCATACCTGGCGCACACCTGCATGGAACCGCCAAACGCAACAGCGGAGGTCTTTGCAGATCGTGCGGAGATTTGGGTCGGTTGCCAAAACCCCTTGGGTTTCCGGCAGCATCTGGCCGCCAATCTCGGTCTGGATGTTCAGCAAGTGACACTGCACAACTATTTTATGGGCGGTGGCTTCGGTCGAAAGAGCAATGCGGACTATGCCTCACAGGCCGCGATGATTGCTCGTCAAGTGGGTAGACCCGTACAGATGGTTTACTCCCGTGCGGAGGACATCAAGCAGGACTTTTATCGGCCAGCCGTTCAAAGTCGATTCAAGGCCGGCCTCGATGCCGATGGTAAGTTGGTCGCTTGGCAAAATACCTACGTTGATAAACACGAGCCTGTGGAGGCACCGCTCATACCTTATGCTATCGCTGCGCAGGATATCGGGCATGTTGCTAGCCCCACTCATGTGCCGTTTGGCGCGTGGCGAAGTGTTGATCACTCTCAGCACGGCTTCTTCACGGAGTCATTTGTTGATGAGGCAGCACACGCTGCAGGCAGAGATCCTTATGAATTCCGAGCAGAGATGCTAAAGGATAAGCCCCGTCTATTAGCTGTGCTCAATCGTGTCGCTAAGGAGGCCGATTGGGGCCGTCCGATGGAAGAAGGACGCGGGCGTGGGATCTCATTGCAAGAGTCATTTGGTTCGATTGTGGGTCAGGTCGTCGAAGTGACCGTATCGGGCGGAAAGACCTGGGTTGATCGGGTCGTCGCTGTGATCGACGCGGGTTATGCGGTATCCCCCGATGGTACAAAGGCGCAAATCGAATCAGGCATTATTTATGGTCTCAGTGCAGCGATGTACGGCGAGATTACTATCGAAGACGGTGCTGTGGCGCAGAGTAGCTTTGCTGATTACGACGCTATTCGAATGCACGATTCACCCGTTATTGAGACGCACATTATCAACAGTGGTGCCGAAATGGGTGGCGCCGGTGAACCTGGGACGCCCGGGGTGGCCCCGGCTTTGGCAAATGCCATTTTCGACGCCACGGGTAAACGCGTTCGCACGTTACCCGTCATCAAGGCAGATCTGCGAAGTGATGCTGAGGCGTCGCCCGCAGTAGCCGCACTGGGTGCTTGAGATCTAACGGAAACTAAGAAAACAAAGCCCCCACTGTGGGGGCTTTGTTTGTATCGGGAGCTTTTATCCAGATGGCCTGCAAGTGGCTTTTATCTGAAGAGCCTGTCGGCACGGTGCGGTTAGACGATCGTAAAGCCTGCCTTGTTGATAGGTAATGCTCTAATGCGTTCGCCGCAGGCATTAAAGACGGCATTACATACCGCGGGCGCAAGAGGTGGCAGTGCCGGCTCTCCCGCACCAGTAGGGCGGTAGCCTGAGTTCAAAACGCCAACATGGACTCGCGGACTCTGCGGCATACGCAATAGGGGGTAGCTGTCGTAGTTACTCTGTACGACAGCTCCGTTCTTGATGCTGATGCTTTGTGCAGCCATGGTGCTCAAGCCATCGACGACTGACCCCTGTAACTGGTTCTCCAGACCCGACAGGTTGACTACCTGACCGACATCGGCGGCAACCCAGACGTCGTGCACGGTTATATTTTTACCGTCGACGCTGACTTCAGCCACCTCGGCGATGTGACCAGAGTGGCTCAAGAAGAAGGCAAGCCCTAAGCCATGACCCTCAGGTAACTTGCGTCCCCATCCAGCCGCTTTAGTCACGGCTTCAATAGTCGCGCGCGCTCTGGCCGTATTGAGGCTGGCCATGTCACCCTCTTTTATCCACCCTTTGTCACCAATCGCATTGAGCAAGAAATCGCGGTGATCCTGTCCCGCCTTGTGCGCGAGTTCAGCGATAAAGGATTGCTCAGCAAAAGCATAGACATTGGAAATCGGAGCTCGCCAAGCGCCGGTTGGTGTTTGAGACTTAACGAAGCTTTGCTCTACCGCCACGTTGGGTATGACCTTACCCGGGAAATCGTAGGGTCGGTAACTAGCACCATAATTAGCATTTTCCCCGTCCGCTGAGGCGGCAGCCAGAAGATTTTTCCAGCCGACTAATTGCCCGTCAGCGGCTACGGCTCCCTGGAGTCGGTAATAGGTGGGCGCTCTGAAGTAATCAAAAGCCATGTCATCTTCACGTTTCCACTGGAGTTTGACCGGTGCGCCAACACGTCGTGAAATGAGCGCGGCTTCGAAAATGTACTCGTTGGATAATCGACGCCCAAAACCGCCACCGCCACGGAGTTGATGAACGGTAATATTGCCCGGCGTTACGTCGAGTAATTTTGCAAGATTTGACGTTATGAAGACCGGTGTTTGACTACTGGTCCACACTTCAACGGCACTGGTTGCTGCAGACACAAGTACGCCTTGAGGTTCTAACTGTGCGTGCGATACAAAATCGGTTGAATAGGTTGAATCGGCCGTCATTGCCGCGTTTGCGAAGGCTGCTTCCACATCGCCTGCACGCTCGATTTCAGCCTCGACTCTCCCCGCAGCGAGGGCGGCAAGCGCCTCCGCCTCAATTACATCCGAGTCATCTTGCGACGCGGCTGATAGATCCCAATCTACTTTTAAAGTTTCGCGCGCTTTGAAGGTCGACCATGTGTCTTTACCCACAATAGCGATCCCGCTTTGAATTGCATGGGATTCTCTAATGTCAAAGTTATACGGTCCGGGTGTCCCGTCGAGGATGAAGGCATCAATAATTCCCGGTAGCGCTCTCACAGCTTTTAGGTTGGCCGATTTTGCGACGCCGCCAATTGACGGACACTTAACGAAGCTCGCGTAAACCATACCGTCGACCTTGGCATCGATACCAAATATTGGTTTGCCCGTGGCGATGCCCTTTGCTGACGCATTCGAAATACGTTTGCCCAGCAAACGATAGTCTGCGGGCGCTTTGAGTCGCACGTCCGCCTC
>CABYVD010000060.1:0-3872 GCA_902522335.1 Halieaceae bacterium
TTCCCAGAGTCAAGATTATGGCGGACGGCAGCATACAGGGGTTCACCGGGTATCTGAGTCAGCCTTATCACAGGCCTTATAAGGGCGATGCTGACTATCGCGGTTATCCCTCGGTGTTGCGCGAGGCACTTTTCGAGCAGGTAGAGGGCCTCTATAGGCAGCGTGTGCAGGTGGCGATTCACGGTAACGGGGACGCTTCAATTGAAGATGCACTTGATGCAATAGAGACAGCCGCATCCAAATACCCGTGGCCCGAAGCCCGACCGCTAATCATTCACGCTCAAATGACGCGTAAAGACCAAATTGACCGTATGGCGGCGCTGGGTGTGACACCGAGTTTCTTTGCTGCTCACACGTTTTTTTGGGGCGACCGCCATGCCAGCATTTTCATGGGGCCGCAGAGGGCGGCGAATATGAGCCCGGCGAAGTGGGCTCAAGATGCGGGTATTCGGTTTTCCTCGCACATGGATACGCCGGTAACACCTATGAGGCCCCTCCAAGCAGTCTGGAGCCCTGTAGAGCGTAAAACGAAGACAGACGTCGTATTGGGACTGGATCAGCGAATCGATCGCATGAGCGCCTTGCGAGCCGTTACGATTGATGCGGCTTGGCAAGTGTTTATGGATGATGACATTGGTTCTATCGAGCCCGGAAAGTTGGCGGACTTGGTGGTCTTGTCGGGAAGTCCATTAACTGCCCCTGATTTGCGCGAATTGCTTGTCGACATGACCCTGATTGAGGGAGTCACGCATTTTGAACGCACGGTCAATTAGCGTGTTTTAGAGCGCCACGTCCTCAGCTCACTCACCAAAACATCGGGCACTTCTAAGGCGGCGAAGTGTCCACCACGCTCAAACCGATTGCTGAAGTGCACGAGATCGTGGAATCGACCTCGGGCCCAACGTTCGCTTGTACGCATGATTTCTTTGGGGAAAACACTCAGTGCCATAGGACGAGTGATTGGACTCAGGTTAGGGGTGTTAAAGCTCTCCCAATAGAGTCGCGCCGAGGACGCGGCTGAGTTGGTAGCCCAATAAAGTGTGACGTTATCGAGAAGTTGGTCTTTGGAGAGCACGTTTTCAGGATGACGGATACCGTTTTGCTCGCAATCCATCCAAAAGGCAAATTTTTCTACGATCCACGCCATTTGGCCCGAGGGTGAATCGGCGAGACCATACCCCAGTGTTTGTGGCCGGGTACTCTGTTGCTTTGAATATCCCGAGTCCCAATCGTTATAAAACTGGAAGGATTCAAGCGCATCAAGCTCAGCGGGTTGCGGTTCAGCCAAGGTTGTCTCATCCGGCAGCACGATGGGTAGCGTGCAGTGACCCGCGGCGCAGGAGGTTTCCTCTTGTAGGAGGATTGCTTGTGTCACGATAGAGCCCCAGTCACCACCGTGAGCATGGAATTCGCTGTAATTCAATCGCCCCATAAGCGTTTCCCAGAGAGTGGCGATCTTGGGAACGCCCGTGCCGGTATCTCTGGGTTTGCCCGAAAAACCAAATCCGGGAAGGGCAGGTAGTACGACGTGGAATGCGTCGTCGGGTGTCCCGCCATACTGCGTTGGATCTGTTAGTGCATCGAGAATGTCGAGGTATTCCAAAACGGACCCAGGCCATCCATGGGTGATCAGGAGAGGCGTCGCTGCCGTGTGCGGACTGCGCTTGTGAATGAAATGAATCTCCACGCCGTCGATGTCAGTTTTAAAGTTATCGAACGCCCCAAGCCTTTGCTCAAGACGCGTAAAATCGTACTCATGGGTCCAGTAGGTAAGAAGCTCCGCTTGATAACTCAGCGGTACACCCTGACTCCAATCTTCGACTGTTTCGGCCTCAGGAAGCCGCGTCTGCCTGAGCCGTTCAATGAGGTCTTCAATGACTTCAGTTGACAGTGAGGGCGTGAAGGGTCGAATCGTAGTTGAGTCCATGGGCATACTCGTGCACAGCTGCGGATTACCTCAACATACGGTGACATGGGATGCGACTCAAGAGGTTGGTGGTGCTAGAAGGTCGTTCTATTAAACCGCGGCTGTGAGCGTGGATTCAAAATCGTGTTTTAAGCGCGGTTCCAATGCTTTGCGGTCTTCCTCGGACTCAACGTTGCTACCCAATAGGTAGGTCGATCGTGGCTCTCGATCCAAAAACAGCTTACCCGTAGACAAGGCAGCCTGATTCGACTGAGCCATCCAAACCACGGTATCCGCGCCCTCGGCATGTGAGCGAAGGACCAGTCTTGTCAGGCGACGAAAGAGGGGAAGCGACTTTTGTACACCCGGTGTATCTGACCAGCCTGGATGCATTGCGTTGACAACAATATTGTGGTGCTGCCATCGCTCTGCCCATACCTCCGTCATGATGCTCAAAGCTCGTTTACACTGTGCATACGCGCGGGCACCGCGATAGCCATCGGAGGTCATGTTAAGTCGCTTGAGATTGAGGCGCTCCGCATACATGCCGCCGGATACGACGTTGATGATGCGGGCTGTATCGTCATGATTCTTCAGAAGTGGAAATAGCCGTTCACACATTCTCCAAGGAGAGAGCAGCAACAGCGCATAGCTTTTCTCTAATCCCTCAGAGGTCATTGTGTGGTCGTTAAACAATGCACCCGCATTGTTTATCAGGACATCGATCGTGTCTCCTTTTGTAAGGAGGCGGTCGATCAGTACGTCGGTATCCTTCAGGAGACTCAGATCAGCGAATTCAAATTGAATATCGGTTCTGCCCGTGGCCTCTTTGATGGATTTTGCGGTTTGCGAGGCCTTGACCTCATCTCTGACGACCAGCGTCAATGACGCGCCCGCCGATGCCAGATCAATAGCCGCCGCAAGTCCAATTCCGGAATTGGCGCCAGTGAGGACTACATGGCGGCCTTCCATGCGCTCACTCATTGGTGCCCAGACCTTCCGGCCAGTGACGTACCCATGCCGCGTAAATGTCCGAAGCGCACTCAAGGTCTTTGAGTCAGCTTTCGCGTTTCGAGCACTGAGAAAGGCTTCATCAGCTGTTGCGGTAAGCGCACTCTTCAAACCATCGATCGCCAGCTGACATTGCCTGTCCAGTGCGTCAGCAAGCTTTGGGAAAAGACGTTCAAGTCCAAATTTAAAATGAAATTCTGCGCGGTAGCTGATGGTTGTTAGTCCATCAGACTCGCTTAATTCGATGGTGTCGTTGACGTTAAGAAAACTACTTCTGCCGATCATGACGATCCGCATATTAAAGTTATATTCCGTGATGATGTATCGGAATGGGACCGAGAGCGCACCAATGGCCACGCGTACAGTGAAGTACGAGCCCTTCGCAACGGGTCCCTGAGAATCTATGCGAGTAGCCGACACGGCCGGATCCCATTCGATGAGGTTACGAGCATCACTCAAATAGAGGAAGCAGTCCTTTGCGCTTCGCGCAACAGTAATCGTCTTGGTAATGCCTAACATCACAACTCCCACAGCATGCGTAGTTCCCTACGCGGTCCTGATGTGCTCAGTTCACCGAGGGTTATTCTTCGTGATAGACAATCCGGAGTGGTTCACCGAAATCGTCGTAGACAATTTGCTTCCGGGGCTGCGGTTTTCGACGTCTGACGGTTTTTGGGGCGCGTTTTAATTGTGACTCGCGCCGACGTCGCAACGTCTCTATGACATCGTTTACGGGTGTTCGCTGCTGCGGCTTCCCCGTAAAGATAGGCGTCTTGATGGGAGAGATCGCTTCGTCAACCGCACTGACCCCTTGCGGCACCGCGCGGATCTCGCCGCCACGATCAAGATACGATCGTGTCTGTGACTCTAGTCGACGGCGTATGTCCTGTTTTGACGGCGGTTTCTTCACTGTTTTCGCTCCTCTGCATCAGTATAAACCCCAGACCCCGGAATG
>CABYVD010000061.1:0-3570 GCA_902522335.1 Halieaceae bacterium
CACAATGGAAGCAGCAAGACTACACGGCACGTTTGGCACCAACAGAGGCATTGCTGGCTGAATTTCTAGAGCCATTGGTCGATGCAGGCGTAGACATTTTTCATTGCAGTCAGCGACGTTTCTGGGAACCGGAATTCGAGGGTAGCGATCTTAATCTCGCTGGCTGGGTTAAGAAGTTGACCGGCATGCCCACGATTACGGTGGGAAGTGTCAGTCTTGACGCGGACTTCATCCCGGACCCTGGTGAGGTTGGCTTCAAAGCGGCCAAACCTGCATCGCTTGACCGTCTAAACGAAATGCTCGATCGAGGTGAATTCGATCTGGTTGCTGTCGGCAGGGCGCTCATCGCTAACCCCGACTGGGTGCGAGTAGTCGAGCGTGGCGACGTCAGTGGCTTGGTGGCCTTCGAAAAGCCCATGTTAATGACGCTCGACTAGAGTGAGCGTCACGAGCAGTTGTAACAAAAAAGATACCCTCAAAAGGTTAGCTTTCAGATAAGTTCCTCTCTGTAACGATAGTGTCTTAATACGGTAATTTAATAGACACGGCGCCGGGGTAATTTAGCGCGTGGTTTCAATCTATTTCCCAACTCAGGAGACACTTGATGGTTGTTCGCGGACTCAAAACGACGCAAAAGTCGTTGGCAGCGACAGTTGCCACTGCAATGCTGTCTTTCGCGCTGGTTACGCCAGTTGCGCAAGCACAGGAAACAACGGCTGAGGTACGTGGTGTGGTGGTTAATACCTCTGGAGCACCTTTAGAAGGTGCGACGGTCGTAGTAACTAGCCGAGCTACAGGCATTTCTAAAACGGTTGAGGCAGGCGCTAATGGTAGCTACTCGGTAAGAGGCTTACCGGCGGGCGTAGCTTATGATGTCGAGGTCAAGGCGACCGGCCTTCAAAAATCGACGACAAAGAATGTCTCGCTTGCTGTAGGTCAGTCAGCGGTACTTAACTACAACCTCTCTTCCGTTGAGGAGGTGGTTGTCACGGGCACGCAGGTCGTACTGGCTGAGACAGCTATCGGGCCGAATGCAATTTTTGATGTTGCGGCCTTGCAAAACTCACCCACGGTTAACCGAAACATCAACGACATTATCCAGCAGGATCCCCGACTGTATGTTGATCAGTCGCGCGGTGACATCGATGCGGTTCAATGTAACGGTGCCAACCCTCGCTACAACAGCCTCACCGTTGATGGTGTGCGCTTGAATGACGGTTTTGGTCTTAACTCAAACGGTTATCCAACGCAGCGTATGCCCTTCCCGTACGATGCAATTTCAAGCGTGGCTGTTGAAATGGCGCCCATGAGTGTTGTCTACGGCGGTTTCTCGGCGTGTAACATCAACGCGGTCACGAAGACGGGTCGTAACGAGATCTATGGTTCGGTCTTCTTTGATTACGGTTCTGATGACTTCCGAGGTGACAAGCTCGAGGGTGACAAGATTGCCCAGCAGGATTACGAAGAAACGCGCTACGGCTTCGAGCTGGGTGGTGCACTAATCGAAGAGAAGTTGTTCTTCTATGGTGCCTACGAGAAGTACAACGGTGCGGACCTCAACAACCGCGGTGCGATTGGCTCAGGTGCGGTGAACGAAGTGCCCGTGACTCAGGCGGAGCTTGACCGCATCGCACAGATCGCGCGAGACGTGTACGGCTATGAGCCAGGGCGAACGGTCTCAGAAGCTTTCGACTTTGACGATGAGAAGTACCTGGTCAAGCTTGATTGGTATGTGAGCGAGACACAGCGTCTGTCGATGACCTACATGTACAACGACTCGTTCAACTACGCTGCGTCTGATGGTGACTTGGATGAGTTTGAGTTTGATAAGCACTTCTATCGACGCGGCGCCGAATTAACGTCGTATAACATCAACTGGTACGCCAACTGGAGTGAGAATTTCTCGACCGAAATCCGGTACTCCTTTAGCGAAGTGGACTTCCTGCAAGCCTCAGTTTCCGGAGGAGATTTTGCGGAGTTCCGAATCGAACTGGACGAGGTCGATGTTTACCTTGGTCAGGACGATAGCCGGCAGGCGAATGATCTCGATTGGGAAGTCGAGCAGTTGGTGGCTCGCGGTACCTATACCATGGATGATCACACGATTACGTTTGGTTACGAGCGCGACTCGTCCGATATCTACAATCTGTTCTATCAGCACGTCGACACCGAGATTCGCTTCGATGGTATCGATAATTTCGAACTGGGTAACGCCGCTCGTATCTACTACGGCAACGCGATCTCAAACAACGAGCTTGATGCAGCTGTGTCATGGGGCTACACCATCCACACGGCTTACATCGAAGACGAGTGGCAGGTGAATCCCGACTTCCGTTTGACCTATGGCCTGCGGTACGACAGCTATGAGTCGGACGACAAGCCCGCATTGAACCCTGCGTTCACTGCGGACTACGGATTCCCCAATACGGCAACACTCGACGGTTTAGACCTGTTGATGCCGCGTATTGGTTTTACCTATGAGATGAATGACAGCTTGACTCTGAGCGGTGGTGTGGGCCTCTTCTCTGGCGGTAATCCCAATGTTTGGTATTCCAATGTCTACTCGAACACCAATACAACAGCGGTTCAGACTCAGATCCGTGGTGTAAACCTCTTCGAACAGACCTATGAGTTGTGTGAGCCAAGCGCGCCCGTTTGCGGTCCTGGTTACGGCATCCCATCGCAGCAGGTGGCGCAAGTGGCGGCGGGAGACGGAAGTAACTTTGAGATTGTCTACCTTGACCCAGACTTCGAAGCGCCCTCTGAGTGGAAGTATGCGTTGGGTCTCACTTGGCAGACCGACAGCGGTTACCTGATTACGGCAGACGCTCAAATTACCCGCGGCAAGGACACAGCGATCTACAAGCATGGTGACCTTGAGCAAGTGGGTATAAACGACTTCGGTAATGGCTACCCTGACTATGACAGCGTCCGACTTCCAACATTTGTGCTTACGAATAGCGGCGTCGGTAACGAGTCAGAGTCAGTGGCTGTGAGCGTCTTCAAGGATTTTGAGAACGGCCTGGATGTCCGCTTGGGTTACGCCTGGGTCGACTCTAAAGATGTTAATCCAATGACGTCGTCGGTCGCATTTTCCAACTACGTCAACCGCGCGTTCTATGATCCGGAAGAGGAAGTGCTGTCACGATCGAATTACAACATTGAGCACCGCTTTACGGGTGTGCTGAACTACAATGTCAATTTGTTTGGTGATTACAACACCCGCTTCTCGCTCTTCGCGCAGTCGAGCTCGGGTGTGCCTTATAGCGTGACCTTGGGTGGCTTTGAAGGTACTGGCCTCGCTTACGGCTTCACGCCTTACCTCGACTTCCTTGAGCACGTACTGGTGGAGCCTGGCACGCGAAACAACCGCGAAGGTAGCTCATGGACCAAGGCTGACCTCCGCATCTCTCAGGAGTTGCCTGGAATCAACGCGGAGCACAGTGCAAGTGCGTTCATCGTAGTGGATAACGTGACTAACCTGCTTAACGATGAGTGGGGTGTGATGTACAAGCCTAACTTCCCATACGGTGTTACCCAAGGTGATATCGATGCAGGACGAGCAGAGTC
>CABYVD010000062.1:0-3566 GCA_902522335.1 Halieaceae bacterium
AGGAGGCACTCCAAACACTAGTTGATGTCGCCAGAAATGGTCGTGCAGATGCCGCTAGAGTATCTGCCGCTAACGCCCTGCTCGACCGAGCCTATGGCAAGCCTGCGGTTAAACAGGAACAAGAGATAGTGGATTTACCGCCTGTGGTTATTCAGCTGACGGGCCCTAGCTAGCGACATAATATTCACAGTGACATTTGCCGCATCGCACAATTTCTATTTATTCTGTCTATTTAATCGCCTCAATCGAACCACGATAGAAAATCAAAGTGGACTCAAGTTGACTGGTCATTGCACTGATGCACTTTTTGGGATGCAGAGATGATGCTCAGATGCCGTACAAAGATCAAAATGATTGCCTCACACTTTCAACTGCGCTCGAAAGGAGATTTGTATCAGTCGATACACTGCAGAAGCTAAAACCACGGGACAACATTTGAGCGGCATTATCGGGATTAAGGCCAAACACGCCGACGGGTACATCTGCTGCTTTACCCGCCTCAAGGACCCGATCCAGCGCATCAGAAAATTCCTGACTACCCAATCCGGCAATGCTTCCGGTTAATGAGAAACTCAGATCCGCCGGACCAACAAACAGCGCATCGACGCCCGGTAGCGCCGCAATCTCCGCAACATTGGCGAAACCCTCGGCTGTTTCAATCATCACGACACACATCACCGCATCATTCGCATGCGCCAGATATTTCGAATCGTAGGCCATCGCGCGGGTTGGGCCGCAAGATCGTGAACCTGTTTGCGGGTAGCGACAGGCCGCTGCTGCAGCGGCCGCCTCTTCGACAGTTTCAATCATCGGGACAATCACTCCATTGGCGCCCAGATCAAACACGCGACCTATCGCTGCAGCATCATTACTAAGTACCCGCACTATCTTGAACGTGTCTCTCTTCTCGAGAATCGGCAACAGTCGTGGCAAGTCAGCCATTTCGGCAAGGCCGTGCTGAAGATCAATACAGACCCAGTCAAAGTCCGCCGCAGTTACTATCTCTGCAATCTGGGAATCAGCTGTGTTAAGCCAGATACCCGGGCTCCTTAATCCCTGCTGGTATCTTTCTACGAGGCGACTCATGTGCTGCCTCCCTTCTGAATCACCGGCGTGAATTCTACAGGCATCCGAATTATCGCGTTGAACCAGATGGACCTGAGCCACTCAGCTTCAACAACCCTTATATCCGGCAGGCGAGTGACAATCTGTTTCAGCAGCGCCTTCAACTGCAACCGAGCCAATCGAGCTCCCGTACAGACGTGCGGCCCGGTGCCGAATGCCAGATGCTTACGCGCATTCTGTCGGGTGATGTCAAATTGATGTGGGTCTTCAAACACGTCAGGATCACGATTTGCGCCGGCATAGGACAAATAAATTTTTGCCCCTTTCTCTACCGGCACGCCGCCGATCTCTGTAGCTGCCGTGGTGGTACGGCGGAAATTGGTTGTGGTTGATGTGTATCTCAGAACTTCTTCAATCGCGTTGTCGATTCGCCCATCAAGGTCTTCACGCAACAACTCATATTGCTCAGGAAAACGATTCATCAGGTTAATGAAGTGAGAGGCCGTGCTGCGCGTAGTTTCGTGTCCTGCCACGGCAAACACCTGAAAGAACATGGCAATCTGAAGCGGTTCAAGGTTTAATTTCTCATCGTTTACGATGGTGCTGAAAAGCAGCCCGTCAGAATTCTTACGTTTCTCTTCGCCCAACTCCAATGCAAGAGTAATGAGCTCCATCCCCGGGTCAAAATCGAGCTGCTTTCGTCGTTCCATATCGGCAATCGCATTCCCTAATTCCACCACTCGCTCGCGATGTTCTTTGGGTATACCCATTAGCTCACAAAACGTGAAAACCGGAAGTTTCGCTGCAACATCGAATACAAATTCACAACTGCCTTTGCCAGCAATCTCATCAACGATTTCCGTGGCGATTTCATCTATCTTTGGCGCCATCTCCATCATCGCTTTAGGAGAAAAAGGTGGCGTGATCACCTGCTTCACCTCAGCATGATCCTTCGGCAACATACACATAAAGTTGGCCTGCGCTTGCTCAAGGGCAGGGCCCTGGGGGTCCCAAATAAGGTTGCCCTCGTCGTGCGGACTAAAGAGCTCCGGATTCCGTGAGACATCAAACACGTCCTGATGTCTGGTGAGCACATAAAAACCCTTACTCATAGTATAAGCAGGCAACGGGATTTCGTAGTCGGGTGTTGGCGGATTCCAGTGAACAGGGTCCTGTTCTCGCCACAGATCAAACAGTTCATGCGGAGGTCCCTGATGTTTGACGTAGAGACCGGGATCCAAAATATTATGATTGATGGAATAACTCATGGGGCCACCTTTAAGGTTACTTCGCCCAGACCACCAAAGAGCGCGACCAGGGACTGGTGGGCCTCAAACGGAACAGCGCGAACAAAAGAACCGGAGAGAATGACGTCGCCGGGCTGCATTGATGTGCCAAAGCGATGCAACGTATTGGCCAGCCAGGCAACCGCATTAACTGGATTCGACATCACCGCCACGGCGGAGCCGGTCTCGATGATTTCACCATTGATTGAAAGAGAGCCACCAATACGTCGAATATCGATGTCGTTTAAGCGGACGGGATTGCCTCCAAGTACCACACCGCCACACCATGCAGTATCAGCAATACTATCCACCAACATGTTGGGGCCACTATCTTTGTAGCGTGTATCGACGATCTCCAAAGCAGGCAAAATAAAATCTGTGGCCCGGATAATGTCCGCAACGTTGACAGATGACCCCTTAAGCTCTTCCTTCATGACGAAAGCCAGTTCGACTTCAACCAACGGACGATTAAGCCTGGAACGCTTGATGGTCTCGCCCTCCAGAACAAACCAGTCATCGTAGATGTAGCCGTAGTCAGGTTCCGTGGCGCCGGTCATATCTCGCATCGCTTTTGATGTCAGGCCAATCTTGTGACCTTTAACCGAACGTCCAGCAGCAATTTTTAGATCGCGAACGGCAGTGCCAATGGCATAGCCATCCTCGACGGTGATGTCTGGGAAACGATTAGACGGCGCTTCTGTCCATTCACCGGTTTGCTCGGCATGCCAAATGTCTTCAGCAATTTTCTGAATATCGGCTATGGCTAAAGTCACGACGTCTGCTCCGCCGCTTTTTTCGCATCCTGCTCTGCCCACCAATCACCACCTAAAGCGACGCGCGTCACGGCATCGGTATCGGTGGGTTGATGACCAACATCATGGGCAGGGGCCGGGGTATCCTGAACGGTATTGGTCAGTCGACCGAGACCGGTCACCTCCACCTCGACAATATCACCCGGTTGCATCGGCCTTGAGTTTGCCGGGGTGCCCGTCAAGACAATGTCGCCAGGCATCAGCGTGATATGACGACACAGATCAGCCAGCTGATAGTCGATGCCGAACGTCATGTCGGCAATGTTGCCTTCTTGTACAACAGCACCGTTGATATAGGTTTTCAAAACCGATTCGCGTACGTTAACGCCGCGCACAATACCTGGCCCTAGCGGACAAAACCCGTCCATTCCCTTCACCCGGGTCATACCGCCACCATCGGTTT
>CABYVD010000063.1:0-3371 GCA_902522335.1 Halieaceae bacterium
GCCGGATGTTGTGACGCTTAAGTCACAGTATGTACATTTACAACTCGTTTCAGACACGGGAATTGAGACCGTGTCTGAGAACTTTATATCTATGAATCGTCCTCATCACTTGAGCGAACCCAAGCACTGATTTTCGATTCAAAGACTCAGCTTAATTTACCTTGTTAAAGAACAACTGGTTGCCGAAACCAGTCAACAACACACGCAAAAGTGGGCGCGCGCTCTTGGCTGACTTCGCTGCGACCTACGATAAGTGGTGGAGCTACGCGGGATCGAACCGCGGACCTCTTGAATGCAAATCAAGCGCTCTCCCAGCTGAGCTATAGCCCCATTTTTGAATGGTAGGCCTGGGCAGATTTGAACTGCCGACCTCACCCTTATCAGGGGTGCGCTCTAACCAACTGAGCTACAGGCCTATAAGGTGCACCCGAAAGTAACGTCGCAACAACGCTAAGATAAAGACAAATGTGTGAACACTTGAAGGATGGTGTTAATTCGTTTAAGGAGGTGATCCAGCCCCAGGTTCCCCTAGGGCTACCTTGTTACGACTTCACCCCAGTCATGAATCACTCCGTGGTGATCGTCCTCCCGAAGGTTAGACTAACCACTTCTGGAGCAACCCACTCCCATGGTGTGACGGGCGGTGTGTACAAGGCCCGGGAACGTATTCACCGCGACATTCTGATTCGCGATTACTAGCAATTCCGACTTCATGGAGTCGAGTTGCAGACTCCAATCCGGACTACGACTAGGTTTGTCGGATTAGCTCCCCATCGCTGGTTTGCAGCCGTCTGTCCTAGCCATTGTAGCACGTGTGTAGCCCAGGCCGTAAGGGCCATGATGACTTGACGTCGTCCCCACCTTCCTCCGGTTTGTCACCGGCAGTCTCCTTAGAGTTCCCACCATTACGTGCTGGCAACTAAGGACAAGGGTTGCGCTCGTTACGGGACTTAACCCAACATCTCACGACACGAGCTGACGACAGCCATGCAGCACCTGTCACCCGGTTCCCGAAAGCACCAATCTATCTCTAGAAAGTTCCGGGGATGTCAAGGCCTGGTAAGGTTCTTCGCGTTGCATCGAATTAAACCACATGCTCCACTGCTTGTGCGGGCCCCCGTCAATTCATTTGAGTTTTAACCTTGCGGCCGTACTCCCCAGGCGGTCTACTTATTGCGTTAGCTGCGCTACAAAGGTCTCAAGTACCCCTACAGCTAGTAGACATCGTTTACGGCGTGGACTACCGGGGTATCTAATCCCGTTTGCTCCCCACGCTTTCGCACCTCAGCGTCAATGTCGAGCCAGGAGGCCGCCTTCGCCACTGGTATTCCTCCATATATCTACGCATTTCACTGCTACACATGGAATTCTACCTCCCTCTCCCGCATTCTAGTCATCCAGTATCGGATGCAGTTCCCAGGTTGAGCCCGGGGCTTTCACATCCGACTTAAAAAACCGCCTACGCGCGCTTTACGCCCAGTAATTCCGATTAACGCTTGCACCCTCCGTATTACCGCGGCTGCTGGCACGGAGTTAGCCGGTGCTTCTTCTAAAGGTAACGTCAGGGCTAATGGTTATTAACCATTAGCTTTTCCTCCCAATTGAAAGTGCTTTACAACCCTAGGGCCTTCTTCACACACGCGGCATGGCTGCGTCAGGGTTTCCCCCATTGCGCAATATTCCCGACTGCTGCCTCCCGTAGGAGTCCGGGCCGTGTCTCAGTCCCGGTGTGGCTGATCATCCTCTCAGACCAGCTAAAGATCGTAGCCTTGGTGAGCCATTACCTCACCAACAAGCTAATCTTACGCAGGCTCATCCAATAGCACGAGGTCCGAAGATCCCCCGCTTTCCCCCTTAGGGCGTATGCGGTATTAGCTAGCGTTTCCACTAGTTGTCCCCCACTACTGGGTAGATTCCTACGCGTTACTCACCCGTCCGCCGCTGTACTCACCCCGAAGGGCTTTCTCGCTCGACTTGCATGTCTTAGGCCTGCCGCCAGCGTTCAATCTGAGCCATGATCAAACTCTTCAGTTGAAGAATCTTTTACCTCTGCCCGAGGGCAAGAGGGGTAAGTTACGCAAAGCTTGCTTCACCTACCAAATCTCAGCTCAGATACAATTTCGAAATCAAAAGTTCTGTAATGAACTGTTGGTCACTTGTTGTATCTGAATAGTTACTTAACAACCATTCCAACAAATGCCCACACATCTGTCTTTATCTTGTTTTTAAGGGTCAAACCGCCGCTTGGGCTGGCTTTGTTGCTTGGGGATACCCCCGAAGCGAGGTGCGCATTCTACATGCCAAACCGAGTCGTGCAAGCGCTTTTTTCATTTATTTGGAAAAAAGTGCTGTGTGCATATTTCGGGTTGTTTTGACAACCAGAATGGAGCAACGGTCCCGGGAAGTCTTGCCGCGGGGAGCAGATTATCTAACAGCGCTCTGAGTAGTGCAATGATGAATGGGGGTAGGCCCGGAAATCGTTGCGGCGAATCGCATCGGTAACAGTGATAGTTGTGGTGGGGGCACACTCCCAACCTGAGCTGCTATAAAATTCTTTATCACCTTCCAAACAACCAACAGTCTTCACGCTTCTCATTTGTAATGCGTCCACAACCTTAAAACCTTGACGACCTTTTCCGCCTCCAAGACCTGGTAGACCAATCGATGCTGAATGTTGATCCTCCTCGAGTAAGCCCCAGTGAGGTCACCTACCAACTTTTCATACGGCGGCGGGTTTTGCCACGGGTCCAATTCGAGGATAGCTAACAGATCCTCTGCCTTCTGCTTAAGACCGGATGAGACCAGCTTGCGCGCGTCCTTCTGCGCTTGCTCGGTGAAATGCAGCGACCACATTACCAATCCAATTCACTGGCACAGTCATCAAGCGTTTCCTCCATACCGTCAATTATGGATTCACGCATCCCTGGGACTGACAAGAGATACAACGTTTCATTAATCGCGTTCCAATCCTCTTCCGCCAAAAGCACTGCGTTGCCCCGCTTGCCCGTGATGATCACTGGCTCGTGACTAACCGTCGTGTCGTCAATCAACTTATAAAGGTTGGCCCTTGCCTCGGTCGCGTTGAGTGTTGCCATAGTTATATCCTCCCACGTAAATAGTACGCTATTACGTACGCATCTTGCAATCGCGTGGATTACAGTGCTTGCCAACCGCGCGCAAAAAAAAGAACCTTCGGGCGTGTCGAGCACCCCGAGTAAGAAGCACGAAGAAGTTTGAGACGGACTCACACGTCTGGCTTAGAAAGTAATAACCCCTTTTATCACCACCCAGACCCAATCCTGCCCTTTGGGTTCGTTTTGTTATTTTTTGATGCGAGCAGCTTTGCGGATTTGATTAACGGCGCGCTGCTC
>CABYVD010000064.1:0-3369 GCA_902522335.1 Halieaceae bacterium
CCAATCACCCACGGTGACGGTCTGATTAGCAAATCCAGTCATGCTCTGCGGCATGTGTTTCTCCAAGGGCGTCGAAAGTCGCTAGTCTAACAAGTAGACTGCGCAGCGACACCTTCGTATTCGCGAGCAGTTTATGGACTCCAACACCATGCAACCCCTTGAGCAACGGCCGAGCGGTCGCCGACCTGATCAGATGAGGGAAGTCGAATTTCACCTCAATTACACCCATCAAGCGGAAGGCAGTGTGCTGGCGTGCTTCGGAAATACAAAGGTGCTATGCACGGCATCCATTTCTGACGGTGTACCGCCGTTTTTGAGAGGCAAGGGACAGGGCTGGCTAACAGCCGAGTACGGCATGTTGCCGCGTTCAACCGGTACCCGGATGGACCGTGAGGCGGCCCGAGGAAAACAAACTGGCCGAACGGTTGAAATTCAGCGCTTGATAGGGAGGTCTTTGCGAGCCAGCATCGATCTGAAGGCATTGGGTGAGAGAACGATGACCATCGATTGTGATGTGCTTCAAGCGGATGGAGGTACACGGACAACGGCCATTACTGGTGCCAGCGTTTCGGTAGTATCGGCGTTAAACAAGCTGCAACGTACTGGGGCCCTCAAGACGGATCCGCTGATCGACCGCGTTTGCGCTGTTTCTGTGGGGATGTGGAACGGACAGCCATTGGTTGACCTCGATTACCCTGAGGATTCCACCGCGCAGAGCGATATTAATGTCGTTATGTTGGCCGGTGGCGGATTGATCGAGGTTCAGGGCACTGCTGAGGATAAAGTATTTACCCGCGCTGAGCTCGACACATTGCTAGATCTTGCTGAGTCGGCGTGTCAGACCTTGAGTCAGGCTCAACTAGAAGCGCTTAGTCGCTCATAGCGCTGCTAGCTATTGCTTTAAAGCACAATGTCATAGTCGATTGTGACTGCGGCATGGCTGGAGAACGCCTCTTCACTCTCTATATCGGCATGGGTGACGTGGGGGGCGAGGCTGTCTGAAATGATATGAGTATCGGTTCGCAGGCCGGGGCCGTCGTCGCCGTCTGGCCACCAAGTGTAATCGTCGGTATCCGTTTCCACTTCACGGAATGCGTCGCAGTAACCCATGCGATACAGCGATCCAAGCCAGTCGCGCTCTTCATTACTAAATCCCGGAATGTCTAGGCGATTTCCCGACTCTTCTGCATCGCGCGGCTGCCAGGCAAGCTCCCACCCTCCGCAAAGAATAAAGTCGCGCTTTTTGTTTCTAACTTTTTGCAGATGGGCACCCAATTGCTGTAGGAATCGCATCTTGAGCTCTTTGTCGCCATGCTCGCCCACGGCAGGTGGCACCATGATGCTGCCGATGCTGCAGTCGTTATAATCCGCCTGGATATAGATTCCGAGATGGTCGAAGTCCATGAAGCCAAGACCAAACATGATCGCTTTCGGCATTTTTTTGCAGTAAACCGCGACGCCATTCACCTTTGCATCGTCATAATTATCGGCAAAGTAGGCGTGGTAATTCTCGGGGAAGAAGTCGTTTGAAGGCAGTGAGTATTCGGAGCACCGAGTGTCCTGAAAGCAAATCACGTCCGTATCCTGCTGAAATGCCCACGTCAACAAACCATCAGCGTGTGCTCGCTCAAGGCCATCGACTGCAAGTGATAACACTTTCATTTTTGTTTCCCGAATACTGAGCTTGATATACTACGTTAGAACTTTTCATACTGAAATCTGTGAACCGGCTGATTCATAATATGTTCATAATTTCAGGGCGGCCGCCCACTGGAATATTGCATGCGCGCATCAGACAGTAAACGCCAATTCATCGAGCTATCGATCCGTTTCGGCGCATTGAAATTTGGTGAATTCACATTGAAGTCGGGCAGGGTTAGCCCCTACTTCTTTAACGCAGGCGTGTTTTCAACCGGCGAGGCAATGGCGACGTTGGGTGCCTGTTACGCCGATGCTACCAAAGGCATCATTGATGAGATCGATGGACTCTTTGGGCCGGCATACAAGGGTATTCCCTTGGCGACTGCGACTGGCATTGCCTTGCAACAAGACTATAACCGCGATTTATCGGTCACCTTCGATCGTAAAGAGGCCAAGTCGCATGGCGAAGGCGGGATCCTCATGGGTGCGCCGCTAAGCGGTAATGTGTTGATTGTTGATGACGTGATCACTGCGGGAACCGCTATAAGACACTCGGTGGACTTAATCAGAAGCGAGGGCGCAACGCCTTATGGTGTTGTCATTGGTCTTGACCGGTGTGAGCGAGGTGCAGGTGACACGTCCGCAGTGGAGGAAGTAAGGCGCATGCTGGGCCTGCAGGTTCAAAGCGTTATTACCATGCACGACATTATCGAGTGGTTATCGGAACAGCCTGATATGTCGAAGAGTCAAGATCTCATGCATCAATACCGTGAGCAGTACGGTGTATAAGCCTCTAGCGAGCGTTATCCTTCTGGCGCTTATGGGTAGCTCCGCCTTTTCGGACAATCTGTACAGGTACAAGAATAATGTTGGCGGCACAGTGGTTGATTGGCATGCGCCAGCGGAGTATGCAGGTCGTGGTTATGAAGTGCTGAACGCACAGGGCGAAGTTGTTGAGGTAGTGCCTCGTCAACTCAGTGCTGAAGAATTACAGAATAAAGAGTTAGTCGAGCGCCTACGGCAGGATGCTGAAGTCGAGCGTGCGCGACGTGAACTGAAAATAAGACTGTCGATATTAGCAAGTAATCAGCGCGTGTCTCGCAGTCGATTGGAGTCACTGCTCGCTCGGGTTGCGGATACGGAGCGACGGGGTGATGCGCCACTCGAGCAAGACGTCGACGCAATAGCCGCCTTAAGAACAGAAATCGCGAGTACGGGTAGAGCGATTGAAGAGCGAAAAGCGCAGGTATTTGAGGTCACTCAGGATTACCGTCAGGATCGAGACCGGTTCGAGCAGCTTCAAGACGTCGTGTTGTTGCGGCGGTCCTTAAGTCGCGACCAGAGCACGACCCCCGCTATCGATTAAGAGCCTTCAGGGACTACCTTAACGAGTGTAGCGGTTACCAGAGACCACTGTTCGTCCCAGGCCTGTGTTGGCACCGTTGCAAAATCTGACCTAACAAATTGGGCGATTCTTCCTTCCGCCAGTGCAAGCAGTAAATTGGCTGCGCTGCTAATAGGAATGCTCGTTCGCCAACCCTCTTCTACCTCCGCCATACGCAAACATTGGCGCAGTTGCGTTTCTATCCTGTCATAGACTTGCGCAACTCTGCCCCGCAATCTCTCATGCTCTCCGGTTAACGCGTCTCCTGACAGAATGCGCGTAATGCCCGGGTTTCGCTGACAGAACACGAGGAAGAGCGTCAGAATCTTTTTGCAGCGCACCAG
>CABYVD010000065.1:0-3171 GCA_902522335.1 Halieaceae bacterium
CGTTATATGAAAGATCTTGATATCAGCCACGAGATTACCAATGTCGTGGGTGGTGCGATCGCCATGGGTCACCCCCTGGGTGCAACCGGTGGCTGTTTGGTCAGCGCCATGGTCGACGAACTCGAGCGCCGCGATCTCAAGCGCGCCATGCTCTCGTTGTGTGTGGGCGGTGGTATGGGTATTTCCACCATTGTCGAGCGCGTATAAGCGGCATCAGGAGTTAGAAGCAATGAGTTTTCATTATGAAAAAGACGCGAATCAGATTGTAACCGTCACCATGGATATGGATGGCCCTGTCAACTCAATGAGCGACGCTTTCCTGCCCTTGTTTGAATCGACGCTGGACAAGCTTGAGGCGGAGACAGAACTTGCTGGCGTTGTGCTTACATCGGGCAAGTCGACGTTCTTTGCAGGCGGTGACTTGAACATGCTGTGTCAGGTGACCGAAGAAACGGTTGAAGATTTCTTTCAGGGAATGTGCGCGACAAAAGCGGCAATGCGTCGTCTCGAAAAACTTCAGGCCCCGGTGTGTGCTGCCATCAATGGTGCGGCGCTTGGTGGTGGCCTCGAGCTCGCTTTGTCATGTCACCACCGCATTGCCTGGAATCATCGCAGTGTCCAGCTCGGCTTTCCCGAGGTGACGTTGGGTTTGCTGCCCGGAGGCGGTGGGAACGTGAAAGCGATCTACTTGATGGGGCTTATGGCGGCCAATGAGTACATTGTTGAGGGCAAGCGTGTGGCCCCCGAAAAGGCCTTGGGCTCGGGGTTGATCGATGCGGTTGTCGAGAGCAAGGAAGAGCTAGTTTCTGCAGCCAAGCAGTGGGTCATGGACAACAAGGACGACGAGGCTGCGCGCACTCAGCCCTGGGATACCAAGGGTTACAAGATCCCTGGCGGCAATATCCGTAACCCACAGGTGGCGCAAATGGTCACCATGGGTGCGCCCATGATTCGCAAGAATACGCGCGGACTACTACCTGCGCCTGAGAAGATTTTTGACGTGGCAGTGCAGGCGCTCACGGTTGATTTCGAGACGGCGATGCGTATCGAGAGTCGTGGCCTGGCCGAACTGGCCCTGACACCCCAAGCCAAAAACATGATCAATACCTTCTTTTTCCAGATGAACAAGATCAACGGTGGCGCCTCTCGACCCACAGACGTACCGCCTCAGAAAACGGAAAAGGTGGGTGTGCTGGGTGCTGGAATGATGGGGCAGGGGATTGCCTACTCATCGGCCATGGTCGGCATCCAGGTTGTATTGAAAGACATCAGCCTAGAGGCCGCCGAGAAGGGAAAGGCCTACACCGAAACCTTATTGCAGAGGCGCGTTGATAAGGGACGGATGATACCTGAGAAGATGGCGGAGGTGCTCTCTCTCATTCACCCAACAGCATCAGACGAAGATCTCGATGGCTGTGATCTCATCATTGAGGCTGTGTTCGAGAACATGAACCTGAAGCATCAAATGACGCGTGATCTCGAGCCACGAATGGCCGAGGGCGGTATTTGGGGTTCAAACACCTCTACCTTACCCATCACACAGCTCGCTGAAGCGAGTCAGAACGCCGAAAATTTCATTGGCATTCACTTCTTCTCTCCCGTCGACAAGATGCCGCTCGTTGAAATTATTATGGGCGAGAAGACGGGTGATGTCGCACTCGCCAAGGCGTTTGACTACACGAAGCAAATTAAGAAAACACCGATTGTCGTAAATGATTCACTGGGTTTCTTCACATCACGAACCTTCGGTACCTACCTCGATGAGGGCGTACGTATGCTCGTCGAGGGCGTGAAGCCAGTGCGTATCGATAATCTTGGCAAGGCCGTTGGAATGCCGGTAGGTCCGCTCACCGTTTACGACGAGGTGAGTCTGGAGTTGTCACGAAAGGCGCAAGAGACCTGGAAGGAAATGGGGCTCGCTGTTGACGGCGATGATCGATCGATTACCGCTGGGGTTGTCGAGACGATGATCGGTGAGCACGGTCGTGGTGGTCGATATCACGGTGGTGGTTTCTACGAGTATGGTGCGGACGGTTCCAAGGAAGTTTGGTCTGGTCTATCCAATCTTTATGGTCGTGACGGCGTTGACATATCGGATCGGGACATCAAGGAGCGCTTGCTTTTCCGGCAGGTTATCGAGGCGCTGAAATGTCTTGAGACCGATGTTCTTCGCAGCGTGGCAGACGGCAATATTGGTTCGATCATGGGTATCGGTGCGCCTGCTTGGACCGGTGGCCTACTACAGTTTGTGAACACTTATGGCTTGCAGAACTTCATTGACCGCTGTTGTGAGCTCAGCGATGCGTACGGCGACCGCTTCGCTGCACCCGCAATCGTTGCTGAGAAGCTCGCCGCGGGAGAAACATTCGTCTGATTGGCGTTGATTCGATAGGATGGCCGCGCTGCGGCTTTTTTTGGCTAGACCTTTTGTGATCTGATGTTTCGTGCCTTCGGCAAGTGAAGCGGTGTTTAATGGAGGCCAATGTGTAGTTGGTTTTGGAGATCACGATGACATTTGCAATAACACTGGGTCGCTTTCTGCTTGGGCTGTATTTCTTCTTGCCCGGGATTTCGAAAATCACGGGCTACGCTGACACGCTCAGTTACATGTCGCTTCATGACATACCGCTCCCAGAGGTCTTGCTGCCGGTTACCATCGGGCTCCAAGTGGCGGGTGGTCTGATGTTAATGCTGGGTCTCCGCGTTGGGCAGGTTGCTCTCGTACTAGCCGCACTTACATTGATTATTAATATCGGGATGCACGATTTTTGGAACGTGTATGAGGGTGTCAGCCAGGCACACGAGACGCAGAACTTCGTTAAAAACCTGGCTATTTTCGCTGGTTTATTGGTGCTGAGCGGTGCCGAGGACCTGCCCCAGCACCGCTTATTCGGCAGTCGTTAAACAAGGCCATTAGCTGCCTAGATCAAAGGTGAGGCCGGCGTTCGCGACGAGTCGCTCGATCAGCTTCTCACCCATGGCGGGTGCAGGGGTGTAAACACCCCCGGGTAGATCCGGACAGTCGTGAACGATGCATAGCGCACTTTCGGCAATCATTTTTGATGTTGAGCCGTAGCCTGGGTCCATATCGCCGGTGACGGTTGCCTCGATGCGGCCTCCCTCGTCGTTTGTGCCGACGAATAGCACGTCGTAGTGACCTGCTTCGCGACT
>CABYVD010000066.1:0-2894 GCA_902522335.1 Halieaceae bacterium
TCTGCTTGGCAGGCGCCTCAGCATTACCTAGACGATCACTCTGAAGATCCGGCACTGGTAGTTGAAGCCGCAGACTATGTGAGCCACGAGGAAGGCCAGTTGACGCAAGCATTGTCAGTACTCGACTCTCGAAGCAGAGACATTGTTGTACGGCGATGGCTTGCTGAGCCGAAGGCAACACTTCATGAGCTCGCTGAGGAGTACGGCGTGTCTGCTGAGCGAATTCGTCAGCTAGAGAATAATGCGATGAAAAAGCTCCGTACGGGGATGGTCGCTTAACCCAGCCCTAACATGCGGTCGTCGTTCATTGTTATCGCCTGCCTTTTGGGCCTGATGGCCGTCGCACTAGGCGCATTCGGTGCCCATGCACTCTCCTCAAATGTTCCTGAATCACGCCAAGCCACTTGGTCGACCGCCGTCGACTATCACATGTTTCATGTTCTAGGGATGTTAGCGCTTGCGGCAGTGTTTCGAGGCGCGCAATCACCCTGGGTAGTGAGAGCACAAACTAGCTTCGTGATGGGCATTGCCCTGTTTTCTGGGAGCTTGTACGCGTTGGTCTTGCTGGATATTCCTGCCTTAGGTGCCGTGACGTCTTTTGGGGGCTTGTGCTTTATGCTGGGTTGGCTGTGCGCTGGCCTAGCCGCTTTTACTAGTGACGACTCAGGCCATGACTGACTCCGATTTATCACGTCGTATTCGAAGCTTTGTTATTCGAACCGGTCGCATGACGGATAGCCAAAAGGCTGGATGGGATATCGGATTTCCCAAACATGGCTTTACCTTGTCTGATAAACGATTCGATTGGAATTCAAGCTTTGACGTCGCGGGTCCACGAGTGCTGGAAATCGGTTTTGGCATGGGTGACAGTCTTGTTGCCATGGCAGAGCAAAGCCCCCACTCGCGGTACCTTGGTATCGAAGTGCATACGCCCGGTGTTGGTAAGCTTTTGGCCGATGTCGAGCTACGCGGCATTCGTAATTTAAAGGTATTTTCTGATGATGCGGTGCAGGTGTTGGAGGATGTCATACCGGTCAACTCGGTTGATCTCATGCAAATCTTTTTTCCCGACCCTTGGCATAAAAAACGGCATCATAAGCGGCGTTTGATTCAGCCCGACTTTGTAAGCCTCGCGGTCTCTAGACTCGCCTCCGGCGGTCATCTGCATCTGGCAACAGACTGGGAGCCTTACGCCGAACATATGATGGATGTGCTATCTGCGTCGGAAGCGCTAGAGAATGTGGCTGGTGACCGACAGTTTTCCCCTCGGCCCGAGTCCCGGCCTGAAACTAAGTTTGAACGCCGAGGCCATCGTTTGGGGCACGGCGTCAGGGACTTATTGTTCAACAAACGCTGAGACGTTGCTAGCTAAAGTACCGTCTTTCGACAGCACCCCGTACTGAAGGCCTATCCATTAACAGCCCTCATTTGGGCGTCAATAAAATGCCTCACCCAGCGCTAAACAAATGCTTCGATGAGTGAATCGAGGTACTGATAACCTCTGGCGGTGGCTTTGAGCTTGGTAGTGTCCTCCTCCAGTAGTCCACGGCGACGCTGCTCCTCCAAACTCTGGCCGACTATTTCTCGCGAGAGTGCAGTCCTCTCCTCAAACAAGGTCGCGTCAACGCCCTCCTTGAGTCGTAGGGCATTCATCATGAATTCCGCTGGAAGGTCCGATGGCTCAATGGTCCGCAATTGCGGAGAGTTTGGAGTGGTCGGAGGTGTCGCGAATTGTTCAAGGTAATGTTTTGGATGCCGCGTCCGATTGAAACGGTGCACGCCGGTCGCGTCAGTCACCTTGCCATGCGCGCCCGCACCAATCGCTAGGTAGTCACCAAATTGCCAGTAATTAAGGTTATGAATCGATCTCTGCCCCGAAGCACTCCACGCCGAGACTTCGTATTGTGCTATTCCTGCAGCATTGAATAGCGCCTTAGCCTTTTGCTGCATGGGCTCAATTAGGTCCTCTGTCGGCAATAAAGGTGGCGCTGACCAAAATGCAGTGTTGCGTTCAATGGTGAGCTGGTACCACGAGAAGTGATCGATTCCGTGCTCAATCCCGGTGCTAATGTCTTCCAGCCCGTCTCTTATCGTTTGGTCGGGGAGGCCATACATTAAGTCGATATTCAGCCGAGCAAAGCCCGCCGATCGTGCCAACGCTATCGCCTTGCTAGCTTCATCTCCCGAATGAATTCGTCCGAGCTTAGACAGGTGCCGCTGGTTAAAACTTTGTACCCCGATACTGAGACGGTTAACGCCAGCCTGTCGGTAGGCGTCATACTTTCGGGCCTCTGCGCTACCCGGATTGCTTTCAAGTGTGATCTCGCAGTGTTCTGCTAACCGAAGTCGCTGCTGGATACCCTCTAGAATCCGCTGAATGGCATCACCTGAGAACAGGCTAGGTGTACCACCCCCGAAAAAGATAGAAACAAGCTCGCGACCTTCTGCCCAGCCAAGTTGCTGTTCCAAGTCGTTAAGAAGCGCGTTGACGTAGGGGTGCTCAAGTGAAGGATCAAAGTTCTCATGAGAATTGAAGTCGCAGTAAGGACACTTGCGTTCACACCAAGGAATATGGACGTATAACGCTAGCGGTATGTGCTTAATCACCGAGCTTGCTTGAGTAGCGGTTCAAGGGCCTTGAGCGCCTTGGCGCGGTGACTAACGCGCTGCTTGTCTTCGCGGGCCATTTCGGCCGCGGTCGTTGAAGCGCCATTGGGAATAAACAGTGGGTCATAACCGAATCCCCCGTTGCCTTTCGGTGAAAACCCAATGCTGCCATGCCATCGCCCCTCGGCAATGGTTGGCATGGGATCTGTTGCTGAATTTACGACAGCGATAACCGCCACATAAAATGCGGCACGGTCCTTGGCTTCCAAACCCTTCATTTCGTCCAG
>CABYVD010000067.1:0-2818 GCA_902522335.1 Halieaceae bacterium
CGATTCCAAATGTCGAGCATTTAATTATCCTAAGGTACCGGAACATCCAGCCTGTCGATGATCCACACGGGAGACATTTCGTCGTGGTGGCAGTCTTAGGAAAAGGGTCACCACAACGATAAAAGAGCGCGCCTGCTCGTGACCTGTCTGTTACATTCCAGCTGACTCGGAAGAACGGGAATGGCGGTTGCTCTAATTAATGCCTATTCACTTTGTGGGCCTATTAAAAGCTTCCTGATTGAGCCGACAGCCATGAGATGACCCTATCTTCGTTTACTCTACGATACCCCCAAACCACCTACGTTCAAACGCTGGATCCCTAAAACAGAAAACAGGGTAATGAAGATTCGATCTACCGTCACCCCTACCAGGTAGCTACGACTTATTAGTCGATTCACACATTGATAGCCCGACTTCGCACGGCGCCAACCGCCACGCTTGTCATTAGCCGGTGATACGTTAGATTGAGAGGACTGAAAAAAAAGCAATCGTCATTTTGATGTGATTGGGAGTCATTGTGCCAAAGTTAAAACTCCAACTGTTTTTAATGCTGCTCCTTGGTTCAACGCTGGCAGCACCCTCTCAGGCCAAGGATGTCATCAATGCTGCACTTTATGAGGGTCTCGAATGGCGAGAGATTGGACCCTGGCGAGGTGGACGTGTCACTGCGGTAACGGGTGTGCTTAGTGACGAACGAACCTACTACATGGGAGCCACCGGCGGGGGCGTATGGAAGACCAGTAACGCTGGAAACTCTTGGAGTAACGTGTCAGACGGCTACTTCGGCGTTGGTACCATTGGCGCCATCGCGGTGGCCGAATCAGATGAAAATATTGTCTACGTGGGTACAGGTGAGGCTCCGATTCGTGGGGTAACGACCAGCCACGGCGACGGCATGTACAAGTCGACCGACGCTGGGAAAACTTGGAAGCACATCGGGCTCAAAAACGCTGGTCAAATTGCCCGGGTCATTTTGCACCCGACCGATCCCGACCTTGTTTACGTGGCAGTGCAGGGTCAAATCTGGGGCCCCAGCGACGAGCGCGGCGTGTATCGATCGACAGATGGAGGGGATACCTGGGAGCCGATTCTGCGGATTGACGACGAGACGGGCGCCACAGACCTTTCCATGGATCCTACCAACCCTCGAATCATGTATGCGTCGATGTGGGAGCACGGTCGAACCCCCTGGTTCATCAAGTCAGGTGGCACGTCAGGTGGGCTTTATAAAACCACGGACGGGGGAGATAGCTGGAAGAAATTGGGTGGCGGACTTCCCCAGCTCATCGGTAAAACAGGAGTCGATGTATCTGCCAGTAGCCCCAACCGTATCTACGCCATTGTTGAAGCCGAGATTGATAAAGGTGGGTTGTGGCGCAGTGATGACTATGGCGAAACTTGGTCTCTGCTGAACAACGAGCGAATCATTTGGTCTCGTGCTTGGTATTACATCCACATCAAAGCAGACCCACAAAACGCAGATACCGTCTGGGTACTTAACGCACCACTCATGAAATCGATTGATGGCGGTAAAACCTTTGAAACACGATCGGCGCCCCACGGCGATCACCACGACATGTGGTTCAACCCAAAGAACAGCGCAAACTTCATTAACGGTAATGATGGAGGAGCAACTGTCACCTTCGACGGTGGCGCATCATGGTCCAGCATCATGAATCAGCCCACCGCTCAGTTTTATCGGGTCATTACCGACAACCAGGTACCCTTCCGACTGTATGCTGGCCAGCAAGACAACTCCACGGTGTCCATTCCCAGCCGGACGTTCGGCGGCGGTATTGGTCACGAGGACTACTTCCCAGTGGGCGGTGGCGAGAGCGCACACATTGCTTTCGACCCCGAAAACCCACGGCTCATTTACGCAACCACGATTAATGGCACTCTGACCGAATATGACGACGTCAATAAGCGTACTCGCCCGATAAAACCCTATCCCGAGTACGTTTTCGGACAGCAGTCGAAAGAACTGAAATACCGCACAAACTGGAATGCGCCGGTGGTGGCATCGCCGCACAATCCTGAAATCCTTTACTACGGCACGCAAAAATTACTCCGCAGCGACAATCGTGGGGTGACCTGGACCGAAATCAGTCCCGACTTAACCTTCAACGATAAATCCAAACAGGGATTAAACGGTGGTCCACTGACACCAGAGAACGTGGGCGCTGAGTTCTACGGCACGATTTTTTATATTGCCGAATCCACTCACACCGCCGGAGTTATTTGGGTGGCAACAGACGACGGTCGGCTGCAAATCACGCGGAACGGCGGCGATTCATGGGTAGATGTAACACCGCGGAATTTGAAGGGCGCTCAAATTAACGCCATCGAAGTCAGTCCACACGAACCGGGCGTTGCCTACATTGCGGTGGCCGGCTACAAAATGAATGACTTCGAGCCCTACATCTACAAATTGACAGACTTTGGTAAGCGCTGGATGAGACTCGATAGCGACTTGCCCGATGGCAACTTTGTGCGCGTGGTCCGCGCCGATCCCGAACGAGAGGGTCTTTTGTACGCCGGCTCCGAAGGCGGGCTGTTTGTCTCTTTTGACGACGGCGATCACTGGCAATCACTGAACATGAATTTCCCCACCGTGCCCATCACGGACCTAAGGGTTCGGCAAAACACACTGATCGCGGCTACGCAAGGTCGTGGGTTTTGGGCGCTCGATGAGCTCACGGTCATCCGCCAACTCAATGTAAATCTGTCAGAGAAGAGACTGCATGTCTTTAAGCCAAAGCCTTCCTCACTCATGCGCTGGGGCGGACGAACTGCGGCAAACGAGGGTAAGAATCCT
>CABYVD010000068.1:0-2743 GCA_902522335.1 Halieaceae bacterium
ATGCGTCGGCTATCGACATCGAGAACTAGCTCGCCGACCTCCAGTCGGTCGCGCTGTTCGCCCCCGACGCTTCTACGCAGCAGCGCCTTGATCCGGGCAATCAGTTCACGCGGTGCAAAGGGCTTGGTTACGTAATCGTCCGCGCCCGCGTCAAGGCCCTGAATGACGTTATCCTCGGCTACCTTCGCCGTTAACATGATCACAGGTATTTCAGCGGTGGTGTCGTTTTTCTTTAGCCGTCGGAGCAGCTCGAGACCGCTGCCGCCAGGGAGCATCCAATCCAGTAGTACGATCGCTGGTCGCTCGTCCACAATGAGGCGGTGCGCGTCTTGTATGTTCTCTGCCTCTAGACATTCAAAGTCCGCGATTTCAAGCGCCATTCGCAACATATCGCGAATCGAGAATTCGTCATCAACAATCAGTACTTTTTTCGACACCATCGAGAAACACCTTCCTCATAGTCACCGGTTAATGACACTCGTATGACAATAAAATTTAATGACATTAAAGTGACATTAAAATGACGGCGATTAAAACCAATCGAACCATCCCTTCTTTTTAAACTCATCCTGACATGAGGCCAGTTGACGGTTATACGTAGATGCGCGCCGATCGACTTTCTTCGCAACCCTAACTAACCATGGTTTTGAGCGATACGTTCCTCGTTTATAGCCGCCGTGGCCCTCGTGATAGTTGAGGTACAGTCTAAACGCATCGTCTTTGGCAATCCCGTTTATCTGATGCGTGGTGTGGTTATACCAACCGACGAAATCAATCGCGTCTTCGAACTTATCGCGATCCGCGCCGTGGTTTCCCGATTTACGCTTGTACCAGTCCCAAGTGTCATTCTTGGCTTGTGAGTAACCATACGCATCGCTTGCGCGAGGCCCTGGGATAATGCCCCAGATTTTCGTTCTAGGCGGCTTTGCCCCGGCAACAAACCGAGACTCCTGGTGCATAAAGGCCATCATGATAGAAATGGGCGCACCCCATCGCTGTCTCGCATCTTTAGCATCTGCATACCAGCCGTCCTTTTCACGGAAAATATCGCAAATGTTATCGAGCTTATCCGGGGGCGATGTCGTGCATCCGCCAACCACCAGTATCAAACCAACGACTAGGACGACTTTTCTACTGAAACTCATTGTTCTGCCTCCGCTAATAAGCGCATGAAATCATTTTCGTCGATGACCCTCACGCCTAACGATTCCGCTTTACTCAATTTTGAGCCTGCGCCCGGCCCCGCCAGTAATACATCGGTTTTTTTACTCACAGAGCCCGCTGTCTGACCGCCAAGCCGACGTATCGCGGCTCCTGCCTCATCACGCGACATTGTCTCTAGTTTTCCGGTCACTACCCAGGTTTGCCCTGCCAAAAGAGCCTTTAGCGCCACCTGCCCTTCAGGTAGCGACCAGACAATGCCCGCACCAATGAGTCGACCGACCAATTCCCTGTTCATATCTTGCGCGAAAAAGCGATGGATATGGGACGCGACCACGGGGCCCACGTCGTTCACTTCCTCCAATGATTCTGGCGACGCCGTCATGATCATTTCTAAATCAACAAAGTGAGTCGCCAGTGCCCGAGCTGTTGCCTCACCCACTTCCCGAATGCCCAATGCATAGAGGAATCGCGGTAACTCGGTCGTTTTACTACTCTCGATGGCCTCAATCGCCTTTACCGCCGATTTATGACCCATCCGATCAAGCGCTGCGAATTGCTCAACAGTCAAGCCATACAAATCCGCAATGTCAGACACCAAGCCTTGATCAAATAGCTGGTGCAAAAGCTTTTCACCGACCCCACCGATATCCATAGCTTTACGGGACACAAAATGCTCAAGGGCTGCCTTTTGCTGTGCGGGGCAAGCGAGACTGTTTTCACATCGGATGGCTGCCTCATCAAGGTCCCGTGTGAGCACAGCACTGCAATCTGGACACTGGTCAGGGAACGTCACTTTGGGCAACTCACCCTCTCTGCGATCATCGAGGGCCTTGACGATCTGGGGTATCACGTCACCTGCTCTGCGCACGATAACCTGGTCACCAATGCGAACATCGAGTCTGGCGATTTCATCAGCGTTGTGCAGGGTGGCGTTACTGACCGTCACACCCCCTACGAAAACCGGTTGTAGCCGCGCAACTGGTGTAATCGCGCCCGTCCTGCCGACTTGGAAGTCCACACCAAATAGCGTGGTAACCTCCTCTTGTGCAGGAAACTTTCGCGCAATTGCCCACCGTGGTGCGCGAGACACAAAACCAAGCGCCGATTGCTGCTCGAAGTCGTTTACCTTGATGACGACCCCATCGATATCGACTTCTATCTCATCGCGCTGCTCTAGAATACGCTCTACGAATGCCTCCGCGGCCTGCCAACCGTCGACCACTTCCGTCAGCTTCGAGGTTTTAAAACCAATCCGGTTTAAATAGCTCAACGTTTCACTGTGTGATCCCGGCAAGCTTCCACCCTCAACATAACCAACCGAGTACGCCATGAAGACCAGTGGCCGGTTGGCGGTAATCCGTGGATCAAGCTGTCGTAAGCTTCCAGCAGCGGCATTGCGGGGATTCTGAAAGATTGGCTCCCCTGCGCTCGCCTGCTTTTCATTCATACGGCGGAAAGCCGCTCTCGGAATGACCACCTCACCGCGCACCTCAAGCATTGTCGGATAGTCGCCACCCTGCAACCGCAAAGGTACCGTCTCCATCGTTCTCGCGTTATGGGTAATATCTTCACCTGTAGT
>CABYVD010000069.1:0-2716 GCA_902522335.1 Halieaceae bacterium
CTATCTTCCGTTCTTCAAGGACTTTGCGTTAGCTATGGGAATCCTCTTCATCCCTTGGGCTTACCTTGTCGTTGTAGGGTCGAGTAATGCGGTTAATTTGACCGATGGGCTCGATGGTCTGGCGATTCTCCCTACGGTCATGGTGGCTGTGGGCTTGGGCATGATTGCTTACGTCACTGGGCGTGTGGACTTTGCGTCCTATCTGAATATCGCCTACATCGCAGGTGCCGGCGAGATGGTCGTTTTCTGTGGTGCTATTGCGGGTGCGGGATTGGGGTTCTTGTGGTTTAACACTTATCCAGCCATGGTGTTTATGGGCGATGTCGGGGCTTTAGCACTGGGCGCTGCGCTGGGTATTGTCGCTGTCATCATTCGACAGGAACTCGTGCTTTTTATCATGGGCGGTGTTTTCGTCATCGAAACGCTGTCCGTCATTATTCAAGTTGCCTCTTTCAAGTTACGCGGCAAGCGTGTCTTCAAAATGGCACCCATTCATCATCACTTTGAACTCTCCGGTTGGCCTGAGCCGCGCGTGATTGTCCGTTTTTGGATTATCACAGCGATGCTTGTGCTCTTCGGATTGGCGACGTTGAAGCTGAGGTAGGACTGAATGATGCCTGAGCTTATTTCCAGTTCGGTTCGACGCGGTGTTCTCGGTATGGGTCATACCGGGCGCTCCGTGGCGCGCTACTGGAAGGCGCAAGGCATACCGTTTATTGCCATGGATACGCGCGCTGACCTAGCCAACGACCTCACCTTACGTCGTGAACTTGAGGGCGTTGAAGCGCATTTCGGAGAGATCAGTGAGACCGTGCTCAAGCAGGTTGATCTCTTGATCGCTTCGCCGGGAATTGCAATGGATTCGGCTGTGATCGGTTTGGCGCAGTCGCTAAACATCGAAGTGCGCGGCGACATCGACCTGTTTGCGGGTGAGGCTCAAGCGCCTGTTATTGGTATTACGGGCTCCAATGGAAAATCGACAGTGACAACCTTTGTGGGACAGTTGCTCACCTCGTGTGGTCTCAATGTCTCGGTTGGTGGGAACTTGGGGACGCCTGCGCTTGAGCTGCTCAACGACCCGGTCGATGCCCACGTGCTCGAGCTATCGTCCTTCCAATTGGAGCGGGCAGGTGACCTGAATCTCGCGGTTGCCGCCGTCCTTAATCTCTCGCCTGATCACCTAGATCGGCATCACTCGATGCCGCTGTATCACCTGGCGAAGCACCGCATCTTTGCGGGAGCACAGCATGTAGTTGCGAACTACCGAGACTCACTGACACAGCCTGTCGGGAAGGGCGATGTTCCATGGACCTTGTGGCGTGACAATGAACCGGATATTCAACAGCTAGGCGTCCGTAATCACGAGGGCGCCCCTTGGATCTGTTTTGGGTTTGAGCCGCTGTATCCACTGTCGGATGTACCGCTGGTTGGTCATCACAATGTCAATAACGTGTTGGCAGCGTTGGCGATTTGCCACGCCATGGGTCCGCCGTACGAGCAACTCGTAACAGGTATTAAGACTCTCAAGGGGCTTCCCCACCGATGCGAGCTGGTCGGCGTTAGAGACGGTGTTCAATTTGTTAACGACAGCAAAGGCACCAACGTGGGAGCAACTGTGGCTGCTCTAGAGGGCCTAGCGGATGGTCGCAACATCATTTTAATCGCTGGCGGTGAGGGTAAAGGACAGGCATTCGCTCCGCTGGCTAAGGCTGTATCGCAGCGTGCAAAGCATACGGTGCTGATTGGCTGCGATGCGGTGAGGATTGCCGAGGCACTCGATGCAACAACGCCACACACGTTTGCTGAAGATATGGAAGCTGCTGTTCGAACTGCCAGCGATATCGCTACTTCTGGCGATATCGTGTTGCTCTCGCCCGCCTGCGCAAGTTTAGACATGTTCGCTGACTACCGAGCACGTGGTGATGCTTTCACAGCTGCGGTGCGGGACTGCGAGGAGGTGCCTTAATGGCGACCTTATCTCGCGAGAATTATGCGGGCACTACGCTGCTCGTTCTGACAATGACGTTGATTTCCATCGGACTGGTCGCGATCTCCTCTGCATCTATCAGCTTGTCGGAAGTTAGATTTGGCGATGAGTGGCACCACGCGACCCGACATCTGATGTATCTGGGTATTGGTCTCACGTTGGGTGTGGCTGCTTACTTCATCCCCGTCACTGTATGGAGTCGCACATCACCCTGGCTCCTCTTGCTGGCGCTAGGCCTGCTCGTGGTAGTTCTGGTGCCGGGTGTCGGGCGTATCGTGAACGGTAGTCAGCGTTGGATACCACTGGGGCCCCTGACATTCCAACCCTCCGAATTTGCAAAATTCGCCATGGTCCTCTGGTTGGCCGGGTATATGGTGCGTCACGGTGAAGAGCTTAGAACGGTATTGCGTGGCTTACTTAAGCCCATCGCCGTGCTCGTCGTCTTCGCAGGCCTGCTGCTGATGGAGCCTGATTTCGGTGCCACGGTAATTCTGCTGGGAACTGCGTTTGGCATGATGTTTATGGCGGGTGCACGACTTATCAATGTTGTAGGGCTCGTTTCGGCCGCGCTGGCCATCTTGGTCGGCATGATCGTCATGGCGCCGTACCGGATGAAGCGCTTGATGGCGTATCAGGACCCCTGGAGTGACCCGTTCGGAAGCGGCTTCCAGTTAATCCAGTCGTTGATTGCCTACGGTCGCGGTGAGTGGTTTGGTGTTGGCTTGGGTA
>CABYVD010000070.1:0-2637 GCA_902522335.1 Halieaceae bacterium
TGATCGGCGTGGTCAGAAGACCGGCGCCGGCTATTATGACTACGACGAAAATCGAAAAAATGTGCCCTCTGAAATTACCGCAGGAATCATTCGTGAAATCACCGGTGCGGGTGATGCGACCCTGTCATCGGAAGCCATTATCGATCGTTGCGTGATACCCATGATCAATGAGGCGCTCGCTATCCTGGAAGAGAATAAAGCGCAGAGGCCGAGCGACATTGATGTTGTGTGGATCAATGGCTATGGCTGGCCTTTGGACAAGGGTGGCGTCATGTATTACGCCGATATGTTGGGTGCCGAGAAAGTGCTCGCTGTCATGACAGACCTAGCCGCTAATGATGAGTCCATTCGTGTATCACCGTTACTCGAAGAGCTCGTATCCACAGGTGGTCGATTCATTGATATCGATACCGGTGGACTGAAGGTTTAGGCGCAGCGCCGAACTCCTCGAGGTAGCCATAGTGTGAACCAAGCTCAGACTCAAACCGGATCATTCACGCAGTTCTTCTCACGAACGGTTGCGGACTCGGATCGTTTATTCTGGCTACTGAATGCAGGAGGCTGGATTGGTCTATCGGTCGTCACGCTGGTGAGTCTCTCTCTTCCATATGATCAGTTGGAATTCGCTTACATTGCGCACAATCTCATACAGTCCGTGGGTGGCTTTCTGCTGTGTGCGCCTCTGCGCACAGTCATCAAGCAGTCATGGACATGGAGTCCCTGGAATAGGGTGCTTACGGCAAGCGTACTCACAATTGTTGGCGCTGCGTTTTGGACGGCTTTCCGCCTGCAGTTACTCATGATCTTGACCGATGAGACAGGCTTGTGGGGTGATTTTGGCGGTTGGTTTTTCGCGTCACTTTTCGTTTTTCTCGCCTGGGTTCTGCTGTATCACCTCGTAAAGTTTGCACAGCTGCTGCAGGGAGAGAAGGAAACGCTGCTGGTACTTGAGGCAGGTCGACGAAAAGAGGCGTTTAAGTTGGTCTCCGCTGAATCGGCCGCGCGGGAAGCGCAGTTGAAATTGCTCCGTTATCAGTTAAATCCGCACTTTCTATTCAATACCCTTAACTCAATCGCATCTCTCGTGAGCACTAAGCGCAGCCAAGATGCGCAGAGCATGATTGCGGAATTGTCGACCTTTCTACGATTCTCTCTGGAGTCCGACAGAAACATCACAATCCCGCTGCGGGATGAGATCGAAGCTCTAGATCTCTACTTAAGGATCGAGCAGGTGCGTTTCTCCGACCGCTTAATCGTTGAGCAAGAGATCGATCCTCGAGCACTTCCAATACAGGTCCCCAGTCTGCTTCTTCAGCCGCTAGTCGAGAATGCAATCAAGCACGCAATTGGCCGGGCCGAAGAGGGGGGGCACATTCTTATTACGGCAAAGCTCAGAGATCAACAATTGGTGTTAAGTGTTGAAGACAGCGGCTCAGGGGAAGATGAAAAACAACCGGAACTCTCAGATTTGTTCGATACACCGGGGTTTGGACTGCGCAGCACGGCGGAGCGTCTAGAAAACTTATACGGTGACGGCTTCAGCTTCAACGCATCGACTTCTCGATTAGGTGGATTGAAACTTGCAGTACACTTACCTACCAGAGGTAAACAAAAATGACAGATCCGCTGCAAGTCTTGATCGTCGATGACGAGCCGTTGGCACTCGATTACATGGAGACGCTACTGGCGTCCGTGCCGGATGTGCAGTTGGTGGGGCGCTGCCGCAGTGGACGAGAGGCACTGGTCGAGCTTCAAAAGCAGGCGATCGATCTCATGTTTTTGGACATCCAGATGCCTGGCCTAAATGGTCTAGATGTGGTGAAGCGCTGTCAAAGTGACGTCATGCCCGTCGTGGTTTTTGCCACTGCTTACGATGAATATGCAGTTCGGGCTTTCGAAGCCAATGCGGTTGATTACTTGTTGAAACCATTCGAGGCAGAGCGCGTTCGTGAAGCCGTATTGCGCGCGCGAGACCGTTTACTCTCTGTGGCGCTGCAGAGCGGAAAGGAAGCGGCGGTAGCAGCCATTGCAGGTCTTGAAGGTGGTAGTGAGTTGCTTGCAGGTGATATCCAAGAGCGACCGACACGGTTACCGATCAAAGACGGACCGCATACCCATTTAGTTGAACTCGGGACGATTGATTGGATCGATGCCGCTGGGGACTACATGTGTGTGCACGCTGGCAATGAAACCTACATCCTTCGGTCTACCATGAAAGAGCTCGAGAAGAAGCTCACATCAGAGTTTGTGAGAATTCACCGATCCACCATTGTTAATCTCAACAAGGTCCGTTCGGTCGATGCCATCTGGGTTGAAGATGTACTCGTCATCGTAGTAGCAGTCTCGCAGTGCAATCACACCGTCATCACCGCTCCACCAAGTTACATCAAACTCAGCTGGGCCTACACCTAATGAGCCGGCTTCAGGCGCCATCACCCAGGTTCCCTGGAATGGCGATGGGGGTGGCGGCTCAGCCGTCTTGATGAACTTGTAGTTCCACCAAACGCCCACACCTGCCTCAACAGTGACCCGCATTGAGCCATCTTCCTGCTCATAAGCGTTGTAGACGATGCTTCCAGGTGCGTCACCTAGTGAAGAGATTTCGGCACCATTGATAGCCTTTGGCAAGCCCATATA
>CABYVD010000071.1:0-2628 GCA_902522335.1 Halieaceae bacterium
CACCAAGCGCTACAAGACAGCGGTCACACACCCATCGGAGACCTGTTTATCCCCAGTGACGGACTACTTGAGTGGCGCTCTGCCTGGAAGCGACGGCGGGAAAGTAATAAAGTCGACTCGCAAGACACAGGCGACCGCATGCGTCAGGCCAATCCCGCGGTGATTCCGCGAAACCACCATGTTGCCGCCGCCATTACCGACGCGGAGGCGCAAGACTATGAATACTTAGAAGCGGCCTTTGAGCGCTGGAAAACCCCGTTTGAATGGCAAGATGATGACCGCCGATGGGCCGCTTCTCCCACACCAACTGAACGCGTTACTCGGACATTTTGCGGCACATAATGCGCACTGTTTACTGAGTGTGTTCATGGCTCAACAGGGTGCGGGACTGTATAATTACGCGTCGCACATACGGAGAGTCGGGTGAAAACAGAGTTCCTCGGGAAAACAGTCAGCGGTCCTTTCACGATTCCCTCTGGAATCGTCTCGACAGCTCCCAGCATTATTCAGCGAATCTTTGACGACCTCCCTGAAATCGGTGTAATCACCACCAAAAGTGTTGGGCCAGTCCCGCGCGCAGGTAATCGTGAGCCTGTTTACAGCCAGTATGCTCCGGGCTGCTTTGTCAACGCGGTTGGACTCACCAACCCGGGCGCCGAAGAGGCTCGAAAAGGATTTGAATCGCTGACCATTCCCGAGGATCGCTTCCTCCTCGTCTCTATTTTTGGCGGCAGTATCGAGGAGTTTGTTGAGGTCGCAAAAATTTTGGCTCCTGTCGCTGACAGTCTGGAGCTCAACCTCTCGTGCCCTCATGCTCAGGGCTACGGCATGGCGATGGGCCAGGACCCTGAAATGGTTAAGGCGATCGTAAGTGCGGTCAAAGCAGCCGTTGATGTTCCCGTGATTCCAAAACTAACACCCAATGTGGATCGCATTGAGGACATTGGCCTTGCGGCACTTGAGGCGGGTGCAGACGGGCTCTGCGCCATCAATACGGTGGGGCCCGGCTACACAGAAAGTCACGGACACCCTGTACTCAGTAATGGCATGGGCGGCATGTCCGGTAGCGGTGTTCTACCCACAGCCCTCAAGTGCATTCGTGCGCTCAAAACGATTACTGACAAGCCCATCATTGGCTGTGGCGGTCTATCGACTGCCGATGATTGCCGCGCAGCGATCAGCGCCGGCGCATCTATCATTGGCGTTGGTTCCGCCTTGAGTGGAATGGACACGGAAGACATGAATGTCTACTTCCGCCAACTTCAGACCGATCTCAATAATGGGACTAACAAGGCAAAGGCAGGGCTCAACCTCGACCTTGATATGGACTTTGTTCCCTACAAGGTCGTTGCTAATGACCCCGTTTGTGACGACATCGCTGTGGTAACACTCGATGGCAACATTAACATTCAAGCCGGCGAGTACGTGTTTGTATGGATACCCGGTGTGGGCGAAAAACCGTTTTCCTGTCTCACTGACACGCCTTTGCGGCTAGCGGTGATTGATGTTGGGCAATTCACGAGTGCCTGTTATCAGCTGGCACCCGGCGACGATGTCTACATTCGAGGCCCGCACGGCGCACCAGTCATGCCAAAGAATGACGCCAATATTATCTGCGTGGCTGGCGGCACCGGTTTGGCCGCTGTGTATCAGGTGGCACGAGACTTTGGGTTCAACGACAAACCGGCACAGATCTTTGCTGGCGCGCGTAGTGCCGATCGCTTGTACTTTACTGAGGAATGTAAAGATATCGCCGAGGTGCATATCGCCACCGATGATGGCAGCGCGGGCTTCAATGGCCGGGTAACGGATGCGCTCCGTGACTACCTAGAGACCCTCGATGCCGATACATTGGCAAAAACCGAGTTCTACAACTGCGGGCCGGAGCCCATGATTCACGCGGCTGAGGCGGTACAGCGAGAATTTGTCGAGGCATCGCAGATGTTCAGTGCCATCGACTACACCACAAAATGTGGCGTCGGTATCTGCGGCGCCTGTGCATCGCCTGATGGGCGCCGGATTTGTGTCGACGGGCCTTTCATCAATACACAGTAGATGCATCATCCTGACCAATAACAATAAGCGAGGTAACTATGGGACCTAAACTGGTTATTACATCGATCATCATCACCGCCGCCGTCTTTGCCGTCGCATGGATGGGCGATCAAACGGGCTCAACGCTCTACGGACTCCCGCTCATGACCGCTATGGCCCTAGGTATCTTTGCGGTTCAATGGGTTGGACTCATTCACGCGCGACTGTTTGAGACCGAGCACTATTTTGATCTCGTTGGCAGCCTGACTTACATCACCGTCACGGTATTTGCGATTCAGCAAGCCGCTGAAATCGGGTTACGCCAACAAATTATCGCTGGCGTCGTCATAGTTTGGGCGGCACGCCTTGGGCCCTTCTTGTTCAGACGCATCCAAAAGGCTGGTGAGGACCGACGCTTCCGTAAGATCAAACTATCAACGCCCCAATTCCTGGTCACGTGGACACTTCAAGGTACCTGGGTTTTCCTTACCGCTGGCGCGGCACTGGCAGCCATCATGACACCCAACACAGCCCCACTCGGAACCGTATTTTATGTGGGCGCCGCCATGTGGGTCCTAGGCTTTGCTGTCGAGG
>CABYVD010000072.1:0-2619 GCA_902522335.1 Halieaceae bacterium
CAGCGCTGCCCGATCTGTCGGCGACCGACACACCGCCCATTTGATAAACATCAATAAAAATCCAGAGGAAATTGAACATGGCAACACTGAACACAAAGATAGCTGCACTTATATTGACCGCTAGTAGACCTACAGCAAGCATCATCATTAAAAACGTAACAAGAATGGGCTTCTCGTAGTCAAAATGTTTGAGCACGAACATGGCAACAAAACAGCCAACGAAGGACAGTAACACTGACCATGAAATAACTTGTCCGGCCCATTCCCCATCTAAACCGGCTGCCTCGGCCGCAAGTTCTATGTTGGCCCAATAAGCACCGATATTTATATAGGAGATGACGATAGCTGCGATGCCAATCCAAGCAAGCCCCGTTCGTGGTTGAGGCTCTGCCTGTGTCGCAGGACGGTCTACTGGTGCAACATCTGCTGTTGGTATGATTCTGACGAATGGGATTGTCACAACATAAGTCGCAATGAAAAATAGATAAATGCCGTTCATTGTCAGGTGTGGTATCAGTTGCAACTCTAAGAACTGAGAAATGGCAAAAGCAAGAAGCATCCAATTAAAAGCCTCCCTCGGTTTAGTACAAGCGCCAAGCCCTGCTACGGCTACAGCCGTATAGATGCCTGAACCCAGACCGGCGATTAGTCTGAGGCCGAGGGTGGTTTCGTAATCAACGAGGTACACCCCACCATGACTCTGTCCCTTTTGCGAACCCCGAACAACAGACGTAGCAACCAGCTTCGGCAAGGTAGTTGCTCGAGTCATTATTTATCCCACTCCGGAAATACAGGTGCCAAGATATCTCGCAAAGGATTTAAATTCGCACCGTAACGTTTCCACGTGGCAACTGCCCCGCGGTAGATAGGTTGTCTTACCTGTTCAGAACTCGCCGTCCTAACCGCCCTTTTGGTCTCATGAAAGTTCACACAGGCGTCCTCAAAAGGGAGTTCACAAAACTCTAGAATTCTCTGAACCTGCGACTCCAAGTCGTCTACAACCTGCTCGTATTGAACGCGAAGCACTGCGCCGGGAAGGACACTGTCCCAATGATCCATCAACCTTGTGTATTCCAAATAAAACTCGCCCAGTTCGAATAGGTCATAGGTAAAAGTTTGCCCCTTTGCAAAGTGTTGCTTGAAACACCCAAAACAACTATCCATTGGGTGTCGGCGAGCATCTATTATCTTGGCATTGGGGAGAATAGTTTTTATGAACCCCACATAGGCGAAGTTATTTGGCATCTTGTCCGTGAACATAGGTGCTTCGCCTCTATGCCTCCTTGTTTGCGAAAGGTATTGCTCACCAAGCGCCTTAATTTGCTGGTCTGACAAATCAGGCATGCACTGTGGGAAAATCTGTCCCGATCGGGGTTGCGTCAAACCCTGAGCAATCATTGAAATATCGGGCAACTCACTGGTGCCATCGACCATAGAATGGCTGGCTAGAATCTGTTCTAGTAGGGTCGAGCCTGATCGCGGCAGACCCACAATAAAAATTGGGTCCGCGACTGAGCAGACTTCTCTACTCTTCCGATCGTTGAAGTATTCCTCGGAAAATACGTTGCGCATGCGCTCGTGAGCCACTTCAGTTTGCACCGGGTCATAGGCAATGGTGTCTCGATGCAGTTGGTTGGCGATTTCGTAGTGTTCAAATGCCCGCTCATAGTCCTTCAAATCCTCAAAGGCTTTACCCAGTGAAAAACCAAAGTGAACTCTGCAGTCCACTGGCAGATTCTCGTCCGCAAGCCTGAGACTCATCGCGTCTATATCGCTCTCTTCAAACTTAAAGGTCTTTAAGTTAGCAAGACTGTAATAGGTTTCCCCAAAATTCGGTCTTAGCTCAATAGCGCGTCGGTAGGCCGCGATGCCGCCTGACTGATCCCCGACAGTCTTCAGGACATGGCCAAGGCCGATGTGCGCGCCTGTTAAATTTGGATCAATGGCTACCGCTTTCTGATACGAAGCAATGGCGTCCTCAGGCTTTGCCGCCATAGCCAATGCCGCACCGAGATAGTAATGGCTCATCGCATTGTGTTGATCCATCCCTACCGCATGCTCTAAGACCCCAACAGCTTCCTCATGCTCATTCAATTCCTTTAGCACGGTGCCTAAATCGTGCCATGGCGCAACGAATCGCGGCTTCATTGCCGTTATTTTTTCCAGAATCGCTCTGGCGTCTTCAAAACAGCTGGCGTTGATCGCGAGGCGAGCTAACAATAAAGCGGCATTCACATCGGTTGGATTCTCGCGGACAAGTTCCTGCGCAAGTGCCTCAGACTCACGGAACCGTCCGCTCACGAACAACCGGGTAGCCTCCTCTAACTTTGCCTGCTCTGGTGACAGCGCCGCGGCTTTTGCTCTGTACTTCTGAGCCTCAGAAACCATACCTATGCTTGAGTAGGCTCCGCTCAGTTTACTCAACAGCGGTGGGTGCTCGGGTCGCAATTCAGATGCGCGCCTAAGATAGGGGATTGCCTGATCAGCCCTATTGAGATTCAACAGAACTGTTCCGAGATCCTCGAGTGCTTTCGGGTGCCCGGGCGCAGCCTTTACTGCGCGCGTCAGTAACGATTCAGCCTCTTCGAGCTCTCCTTTTTCAGAAAGAATGGATCCCAG
>CABYVD010000073.1:0-2605 GCA_902522335.1 Halieaceae bacterium
CTCTTGTTCATTAACGATGACCTCGGGCAACATATCGTCCGGTAAGCCGGCGCCCCTACCCATGTTGGTGGCAACGCGTTTTATGCCATCCAACAATAACTGGCGATCCTCAGGACTCTCGCTGCGAACGGTAATCTGCAGCTTCGCCGCGTCAGAAATGATGTTGTGCTTGGTGCCACTATGGAAGGAGCCAACCGTAATCACCCCGGGTCGTCGTGGAGGCAGATTTCGACTTACCACTGTTTGCAAAGCCGTAACGATTTGTGAGCCCAGAACAATAGGGTCCACACCTGTGTGTGGGCTAGCACCGTGCGCCCCGACACCCTTGATCAGTATGTCAACCGTGTCAGCACCAGAGTAAGCCGCCGACAAAGGCGCTGATATGCTCCCGGTGGGTAACGCGCTTGTTACGTGAAACGCCATAGCAAAATCTGGCTTAACCACCCTGTCCCATAAACCGTCCTCCATCATTGCTTGAGCGCCTGCAACGATCTCTTCGGCTGGCTGTCCGAGCAACATCAACGTTCCCGACCACAAATCTTTCCTTTCGGCCATTAACCGGCCTGTACCCACTAGGCTTGTGATGTGTACGTCGTGCCCACAGGCATGCATGACATAAACTTCGTTACCATTACTATCGACCTGTTTGGCTTTAGACGCGTAGGACAGACCCGATTTCTCTTGAACAGGTAAGCCGTCCATATCAGCGCGGAACATTACGGTAGGACCGGGACCATTCTCCATTAGCGCGATCAAACCGGTCCCACCGATACCACGGTGTACGGTGTACCCCAAGGCCTCTAACTCGTCCCCCAGCCGCTTGGCTGTTTTATTTTCCTTGAATGACAGCTCAGGGTTCTCATGGAAATGCACAAAGAGGTCTTTTAACTGATCGTCGTAAAGTGCCTGCACATCATCTGACAGCGATCCGGCCGAGGCGCTAGGCGCACCAATCAAACAACCCATGAGTGCAATAAGCGCGGCAAAAGTCTTGAGGTTTTTCATCTGCGATTTATCCTGCGTATCTCGTTTGGTAGGGAATATCCTGCCTTAAATTTGGCATTCAATCATCCTTTGAGACACGTATGCGTTTGCACATTAAGCTATTGGGCTTCATCCTTGCGATCTTGGTAAATTCGAGTTGGGCGGAGGTCACACCCACATTGAACAGCGACGCCATTAAAGCGACCTTCGGCAGCTATGGTGTCGACGTCATCAACCAGAGTGAGTCCACCCGAGTTGCCAACCTCTACAGTCTCAGCGGCGACGCCAAGATTTGCCGAACACTTGCAGTCACCGAGTTCATCTTGCCAACGGATCCTGCGCTTACAGAGGCACACCGATTGATCAGGGCTGGTGGCAGCATTGGCGCAACGCTACGTTCCGCCGGTTTTACGATCAATAAAAAGCTACTGATCAAAACGGAAACCGCAGCCGGCGATGAATTTGTGAGCCTTTCCCATGGCTCTGTGCTCGTGGGATCACCGCTGTACACCAAGGTCTACGCCTTATTCGCGCAGCAAGATGATCGCCAGATACCCTATGCCGTTATCGCCGAGGCTTATCACCCAGAGCACTTCCCGCCCGCACATGAGGAGTTCTCTGAACAGCCATCACTTCAAAAAGCCGCCGATCGAGCCTTGATGACTTTGCATGCAACGATTGATCAAGGGCAGATCAAGAGAAGCCCAGCTGCATAACAAAGGTTAGCGGGAAGCCAAATTGCTGGGCTCGTTCGGCAGCAGCAAATCTCTCGTCACCCGCGAGCGTCGCAACCCATAGATTGGTCGATCGCGCGCCTGATCGGCAATATGCCAGTACCTTTTCTTCACCGTTCATTGCTTCATCCATTGCATCGAGGTCATCGCCCGGGAATGACATCGCGTCAACTGGATAACGCACAAACTGAATACCTGCGAGCTCACAGGCCGCCGCTATGGCATCCATGGAGGGTTGGCTTGGCTCTTCGTTATCGGGGCGATTACAAATAATGACCCGATAGCCGTCCTTGGCGAGTGCCTGGACGTCTTCAGGCTGAATCTGTCCTGCGACAGATAGGGAATGGGTAAGTTCTGCGACAGGTGTCATGTGCGAGTCCTCCGACCAGCGATCAGTTAAATGTCAGTTTGTTTTCTAATTAATAAGACCGAACGTTGTGCTCAAGACCGAAATAATATCGTCTCTGGGACTGTCGGATAGTGCGAGCCGCGCGCCAGTAATAGTCTCGGCCAACTCAACATAGGTTTTGGATACATCGAGCATCATCTGCGCGGGCAAAACGGTGTCGCTGGCGAAGCGATAGCGTTCATCCATGCGATTCTTATTAATGAGCACATCAGAATCGGGCGCAAAACTCAGCAATGCCTGGCGAAAACCCTCTTTGCTGTTTTCTACGACTTGTCCCGTTTTATAGGCAGACGCGTCCCAAATGCGAGAAGAGTCGGGCGTTCCCACTTCATCCATGTAGATCAGCTCGTTGACGCCATCGCGATTGTTGGCGTAACCAAACTCAAATTTCGTATCGACAAAAAGCTGACCATGCGGCAGTAGTGCATCGGAAATCTGTGCGAACCCCGCCGTTAGCAGAGACGCATAGTGGTTTACA
>CABYVD010000074.1:0-2505 GCA_902522335.1 Halieaceae bacterium
CCGCTTTCACTTGTCGATGATGAGAAGGTCGAGGGGTGTCTCGAGGAGTGGCTGGACGATCTTCCAGATCGTCAGCGCGAGATCCTGGCAAGGCGATTCGGTCTGATGGGCTACGACGCTTCAACCTTGGAGGCTGTAGGAGAGGAGGTTGGTCTCACCCGAGAGCGGGTGAGGCAGATACAGATTGACGCATTGGCTAGGCTCAAGCGCGCCGCGTTGCGTGATGGGCTCTCGGAAGAGGAATTGCTGGTCTAGCGACTAGCGCTCCAAGAGTGCGAGTTTGCCGGGCTTTCCTTCCCAATCAGCGGCGTCAGCTGGCGCGTCTTTCTTTTCTGTGATGTTGGGCCAGATCTCGGCCAGTTCCGCGTTGAGTTCAAGGAAGTTCTCCTGATCTGCGGGTAACTCGTCTTCAGAAAAAATCGCGTCAATGGGGCACTCGGGCTCACAGAGCGCACAGTCGATACACTCATCCGGGTGGATCACCAAAAAATTTGGACCCTCGTAAAAGCAGTCCACTGGACACACTTCCACGCAGTCTGTGTGTTTACATTTAATGCAGTCTTCGCCAACGACGAATGTCATAGTGTTTCCCCCAATACCCGCTTTACTTAGTGATTTACTGCGGTGAGTGTCAAAATATTAAGACGAACTAAGTGTCTAGTAAAGTTTTCAGCGTGTACAGCGCGTCCAACGCCTCTTTGGGCGACAATTGGTCAGGATCGATGTCTGACAAGACGTCTAGGACTGGACTATTGACTGTGGGTGTACTGAAAAGATCTTCCTGTCCACCGATGGCCGGTGGACGCTCTACCATCTGCTGACTCTCTAGTTCTCCAAGTTTCTGCCGCGCGTGGAGTAATACCCTCGTCGGAACGCCTGCTAGTTTAGCAACTTCTAGTCCAAAACTGCGATTTGCGGGGCCTTCTTGAATGTGATGCATGAAGACGACGTGGTCTTCGTGTTCTGTAGCGTCCAAATGAACGTTGGCCATTGAGGCGTGATCGTCAGGAAGGGCCGTCAGTTCAAAATAGTGGGTCGCAAAAAAGGTAAGCGCACGGACTCGTTCTGCGAGTGCGACGGCCGATGCCCAGGCGATGCTCAACCCATCAAATGTGCTGGTGCCTCGACCAACCTCATCCATGAGCACCAGGCTTTTCTCCGTGGCGTTGTGCAGGATATTGGCGGTTTCGGTCATTTCGACCATGAAAGTGGACAAGCCGCTTGCAAGATCGTCTGAGGAACCTATACGCGTGAAGATTCGGTCAACCAGTGATAAGCCAACACTGTCAGCTGGCACAAAAGCGCCGCAATGCGCTAAGAGAACAATGAGCGCATTTTGCCGCATGTATGTTGATTTACCACCCATGTTAGGCCCTGTGATGAGTAACATGCGCCTCTGCTCGTTGAGCAGGGTATTGTTGGCGATAAACGGCTTATCGCTGACTTGTTCAACAACGGGATGTCGCCCATTCGAAATATCGAGCTGTGCTTCTGCGCTAAACGAGGGACGGCTCAGGGATAGAGTAACAGCGCGCTCGGCAAAACAGGCGAGTACATCAAGACCGCAGATGGCTCGCGATGTCGTTTGTAGCGGCACTAGATCCTCTGCGATTCGTTCTACCAGCGCCTCATACAGGAATTTTTCTCGTGCAAGGGCGCGACTTCGGCTGGACAAGGCTCTGTCTTCGAATTGCTTCAGCTCGGGTGTGATGAATCGTTCCACGTTTTTGAGTGTCTGCCGGCGTTGGTAGGTATCAGGGGCTTTATCCGACTGCTGTCGACTGATTTCGATGTAATACCCATGAACCCGGTTGTAGCCCACTTTGAGGGTCGATAGCCCGGTGGCCTCCCGTTCGCGACGCTCAAGATCAACGAGGTATTCACCTGCGTTCTCACTAATACCGCGCAGTTCATCAAGCTCTTCATCATAGCCTCCAGCGAGAACGCCACCATCCCTAATGACAACAGGTGGTGTTTCAACGAGCGCTCTACCCAGAAGCTCACAAAGCTCGGGATACTGACCAACATCACTTTGCAGTGTTTGAAGTAGGTTGGTGTCTTGTGGCGTGGCTGCGATCAGTGCAGGTAACGCCCATAGGCTATCCCGCAGGCGCGTTAGGTCTCGTGGCCGTGAAGACCGCAATGCGACCCTTGCCAAGATGCGCTCAAGATCTGAGATGGGCTTGAGTGCCTGTCGCGTTGCCTCAAACGCATAGTTCTGAGCGAGACAAGAGACAGCATCAAGGCGATCCTCGAGTACAGAGCGGACCCTTACAGGCCTGTGTAGCCAGCGCTTAAGGTGGCGCGTGCCCATGGCCGTTATAGTCGAGTTGTAAACGGAGAATAATGTGTTGTCCTCGCCCCCATGTAAGTTCAGATCAATTTCGAGATTTCGACGTGTCGCCGCATCTAGAATGACTGAGTCGCTTTGCCGCTCATGACGTAAGGAAGTAAGGTGTGGTAACTCGTTACGCTGCGTATCTTTGACGTAGTCGAGTAGACAGC
>CABYVD010000075.1:0-2485 GCA_902522335.1 Halieaceae bacterium
CTAACCTGCTGTCTTGTACCAAAAAGAAAGGTGTTGTCATCAATCCAGCTCACTCCTGGCATGATTTCCATAGGGTCTGAGTCAATTCGTTTTGGCTCCGCGGCTAGGTCATCTGAATTGTAGATCTCGATAATCGGGTTACCACCGCGCTCCAATATTCGGGTAAGCGCGAACTGGGACCCATCTGGAGAGAGGGAAACTCCGCTGATGGACGATCTGCGCGCCCAATCTTCAACTGGAAAGGGCGCGGCCAGAGCCTCGGCTGCTATCAAGCTGTACGTAAACAAAATGCCTAATTGACGAAACACGATAAATTCCCCTAATTTTGACAATAATATCCTAAAACATAGTGAGCAAAAAAAAAGCGCACCTCAGTGCGCTTTTAGGATTTTTAAAAGGTTACAGATCGAAACGATATGAAGCGTTTGCAAAAAATGTTCGTCCAAAAACATCGTACCCGTAGCCAATTGGACGCGCCTTTACGCCCAACACCTCTGTTGGATCTGCAAGCGGAGGTGCCTTGTCCTCTAAATTTCTCACACCCATGCCGAAGGACCAATTATCCTCACGATAAAACAGCGACACGTTGTGCACCATATAACTTCCTGTTTCACCATAATCTCGGCACAGCTCGTCGTCAGGGGGGCCCAAGCATGTGTCAGATGCTGTGAAGGCATCCGAGAACGCATCCACAGCATCTGGATCTTGTGCGGCGGCGCCCAAGTATCGCGTTTGCCAATTAAGCGTCCACTTATCCCAGCCTAGCCGGACCTGTCCCAGTGCTCGCCACTCTGAAAGGCCCCACTCGCCTGAATAGTCTTCAAAGTCGATACTGCCGTCATCATTCGTGAAGGTAAGTGAACGTTCGAGGTTTCTATTCACCGTAAGGGCGATGCCCAGATCAACCGGAACGCCTACATCGATCACATCAGTGAAGCTCAAGTTATAGTCGATTCCTCTCGCCTTTTCGAGATTCTGGTTAATAAATCCTAGGTCCATAAGTTGGATGCGTGGGTCTGTAGGATCTGACAGATCTCTGGAGATCCGGTCACAAAACGCAGATGCGCCCGTTCCCGCCTCGTCGTATAAACAGTCACCAATTATGAAACCAGTTGAAGGTTCGATAACGGTATTTTCTACCTCGACAGAGTAGTAATACATCCCCAACGATAGATCAAACTTATTGGAAAAATCTTGTTCATAAGCAAAACCAAAGGAGTACGATTCAGATTCCTCGGGGTCGAGGGTCAGACTGCCTCCAGTCGAAACTTCTGTGCTAAAGGTATTGAAACCCCCGTTGTTCGCCAAAGTCGGATCAACCCCAGTTGCACGGCAGTTTGCCAAAACTTCTGGGTCACGCTGGTCCAATTCCGGATTGTATTGACCCGAGTTGGGGTCAGTCGGGTCACCAGAGATGGCTGTTTCTGGCACGTAACAAGGATCAAATACGTTAGTGAATCCGGTAGATCCTAATAAGAATAGTTCTCGATTGTTAGGAGCACGGAACGCAGTGCCCCATGTCGCACGGAGCAAAAATGGTTCACTCGGACGATACCCCACTTTGACTGACGCAGTTTCGTTTTCGCCGTAATAATCGTGCTCTGTTAATCGCCCCGACAGGTTAACCGTCAATTCTTTCAGCAGCGGCATATCTGCTATCAAGGGCAAATTGAGCTCTGCGAATACTTCCTTTAGCGATACGTCGCCAAATGCACCTTTATCTGAGAAGAAACCCCAGAACAGACCGTCCCGAGCGACAGCATCTGGATTAGACTGGATATCGTCATTTCGATATTCTAATCCGATCCCCAACTGAGCCATCTCGCCGCCAGGCATTTCAAACAAAGCCCCATCAACGAAAGCCGTAACCAATGTTTGCTCATAAACCGTGTTGAAGTCACGTGAGCCGAACAGGTAGTCACGTTCCGCCTGAGTCCCAAAATCACCTGTGACTGTTCCCACGGGGTAAAGCGAGGGCGCATACATGTTTACGGGCACACATCCATCGGTGTCTGCCGCGAGCGCTACACCGAGATCATTCTCACAAGGAGTGCTGGTCGAGGAGTGATATCCAAGCGCAAGTTCAAGCCTGTCTTCTCTTACCCCGTAACGAGAAGAATCACCTTCAGATCTATTGTAAGCTACAGCGATATCTCCCCTCCAATTCGAGAGTGAACCGAAGTTAATAAACGGCAGATCTGCCGTCACACCAAACACGAGTCGGGCTTGCTCCATTTCCACGTCGACCAGATTACGGTCGCCTCTGACTGAAACAATTGGCAACGTGTCAACTGGGCCTATCGCTGTTCCCCCGATCCATGACAAACCGAGTACGTCTCTGAAAAACGACGCTGGCGCACCATACGTATTGATCCATTGGGCTTGAATGCCAGGGCTGTCCAAAAACTCTCCATACGCAAGTCCACAGTCAACGCCATTTGGTTGATTAGGGTTACACAAATTGTAAGGATTTAACGCGGGCACA
>CABYVD010000076.1:0-2374 GCA_902522335.1 Halieaceae bacterium
CAGTCGTCATTTTGGGTTCGCAGTAGGTGCCAGGTCTAATTCCTTCAACACCACAGGCGCGCCCCACCATTTTCTGTGCAAGGGTAAAGCCGGCATTCGTCTCCTCGGGCATATCGGGCTTTCTAAAGAGGGTGCTTTCGCCCAAGCCCAGTGCTTCCCGAGCCTTGGCGGTCAAGCCACGGCCAATAATGAGATTGATTCGGCCACCGGCACGAACCTCGTCCAGCAATACGTCCGAGCGCAGCTCGAACTCGGAGATAACGTCACCAGCTTCGTTAAGAACCTTGCCGTCATAGACACGGATATCGATGATATCGCCCATGCCCATTTTCTCGACGGGCGCTTCGAATACGAGAGCGCCAGCATCTTCCATGGTGTTGTAGAAAATCGGCGCAATTTTTCCGCCAATGCACACACCACCCATTTGTTTGTTAGGGACACCTGTTACAGGCTGTCCGAAATACCACAAGACGCTGTTAGCGGCTGACTTTCTGGACGAGCCTGTGCCTACGACGTCGCCTACAAACGCGACTGGTAAGCCGGTCGCCTTCACTGCTTCGATTTGGGCCATGGGACCGACTTTGCCGTGGTCCTCGGGCTCCAATCCGTCGCGGGTCATCTTGTACATGGCACGTGCGTGAAGTGGGATATCGGGTCGTGACCAGGCGTCGGGCGCCGGTGACAAGTCGTCTGTATTGGTCTCGCCCGTGACTTTGAACACAACCATTTTGAGTGACTCAGGTAACTCGTCCCGCTTAGTAAACCACTCAGCGTCAGCCCAAGACTGCATGACTGACTGCGCGTTGGCATTGCCGTCCTTTGCAAGCGACGCCACGTCATAAAAAGCATCAAACACGAGCAATGTGTGCTTGAGTTCCGTCGCTGCTTGCTCGCCCAGCTCATTATCGCTTAGAAGTTCCACCAAAGTCTCGATGTTGTAACCGCCGTGCATGTCACCCAACAGGTCGACCGCCGTCACTTTGTCAATCAAGGGACACTCAACATTACCGAGCGCAACATCCGACAAGAAGGCGGCTTTGACGTAAGCGGCTTCATCAACACCCGGTGGAACACGGTTGGAAATGAGATCGACTAGGTAGTCCTCTTCACTGGCGGGCGGCGCTTTTAATAGTTCCACCAGGTCTGCGACCTGCTGCGGTGATAATGGTTTTGGTGGGATGTTCATAGCCGCACGGTCGGCTACATGATCACGATAAGCTTCAAGCACTGAATGTTCCTCTTCCCCAGAATTTGTGAGGGCGCTCGCTTTTGAAGGGCGCCTTGCTCTTCGGCGCACAAATTATAGCTTGTGCCCAGGTCTGTCGACAGCGATTCGATCAATTCTGTGCATTCATGCGATGTTTATCCTAGACTCTCGCGTCATGTCGCCGGGTAACCCACCACAAACGAACCTAAAGCCAATCAAGACGCCGTGCATTGGCGTCTGCTCAACAGGCATTGGTGATAGCGTGTGTCGTGGTTGCAAGCGGTTTAGCCACGAGGTCATCCACTGGAACGGCTACACTCAGGACGAGAAACGATTCGTAGATCAACGACTGTCGAAATTTTTGTCGCAGGCCTGCGCCCACAAATGCACGGTCATCGATCGTGAATTGCTGAAATGGCAGCTTGATACGCAGCTGGTGAGATACAACGATGAGCATGACGAGTACTGTTGGTTGTTCCAGCTGCTTAAGGCGGGTGCGAGTCAGATAAGTGATCCAAGTAAATACGGGTTCCGAGTTCATCCATCGTGGACAGACCTTAGTCTCATCGAGCTCCGTGATAAGATCGATGAGGATTTTTGGGTGTTGTCGACAGCCCATTACGATCGTTATCTAGCCACACCCGATCTTTTCGAAGAAGTACACCGCTAAGTCATGCCGTCCACCGTAGATTTGACGCCCGTGTTTGATTTTCTGCCATGCCGGACGCCCAATGCCTGGTTAACAGCGGCGGTAACGTCGTTGCCCGTATTGATGGTTGACCATGCGAACTGCGAGAAGAAGGCGGCGGCAACCGCAATGTCGCTTATGCATCGCTATACGGACAACACTCCGCTTCTAAACAAAATGTCGCGACTGGCTCGGGAAGAGCTTCGACATTTTGAGCAAGTGTTGAAATTGATGACACAGCGAGGTATTGCTTACGAGTCGGTAACAGCCTCTCGGTATGCGCAAACTCTCCGGGGAAAGGTTCGTAAAAAAGACCCACATAGATTAGTGGACACGCTTATCGTCGGGGCACTTATCGAGGCCCGCTCCTGTGAGCGTTTTGCGGCATTAGCACCACATGTGGATCAGACGCTGCGAGACTTCTATACATCGCTGCTGAAAAGTGAGTCGCGCCATTTCGCCGACTACATCAGCCTGGC
>CABYVD010000077.1:0-2193 GCA_902522335.1 Halieaceae bacterium
GTTGTCTATGAAGGTGGCGTTATCACGGCGGTGGGATCCGCTAGTGACGTTCAGATACCGGCGAATGCAGTGGTAATCGATGGAGGCGGTCACACTGTGCTTCCCGGGCTCATCGATAATCATGTTCACGTCGATCTGATCGGACATGGCTCTTACGAGCGTTACTACGAATTTCTAGGTGGTGATGAACGCCTAGATGAGGTGATGCCTATTGCCGCCAAGCAAATATTGAGAGCGGGCGTCACGACAGCGCTGGACTTAGGGGCGCCCTTCGAGATTCTCGATGTTCGCAGAAAAATCGATGCGGGCGAGATTCCGGGCCCTCGTCTACTGGTATCGGGTCCTTGGATAACACGCGTTGAGTACGACACCATCCCAGATAGCTATGAGGAGATCATCAGGTCACCGGCGGAAGGCGCTCGTAAAGCTCTGGAGCTCATTGATCGGGGCTCTGACGTCATTAAGACCTGGGAAGGTCTGACGCAAGAGGATTATCACGCCATTGTGGCTGCGGCCCACTCTCGGGGCGTCAAGGTTCACGCTCATCTTTATGATCCCCAAGCCATCAAAATGGCCATTGAGGCGGGCGTCGATGTGTTTCAACACGTTGGCTCAGCCGGTAACCCGCCTTATGAGGACGCGTTGATCAATACCATCGCGCACAAAGAGATTCCTGTCGTTCAAACTATTTCTCATCGTGTTTGGGTCTATCCCTCGACGCTGGCGTTTCCCTCGCGCCTGAAGAGAGCCGAGTACAAGACGGATATGCCGGATGATATCTACCGCGAGTTCATGGATTCATTTCAGAACTTTCACCAGCTTCCGTACTTCAGGAACGCGGCAACCGAGATAAGGAACTCGAAACGATCTGCCAGTCAGTTCATTTACGCTGGTGCGCGCATCGGTGTCGGTACGGATGCGGCTAGCCCGCTCAACATGCATCTAGAGGCCATTTGGCGTGAGATGTCTGCGTTGGTAGACAGCGGAATGACGCCGATTCAGGTCATATCGGCCGCAACAAAAACCAATGCCGAGATACTCGGCGTATTCGCCGAGCGCGGCAGTTTGGAGCCCGGAAAACAGGCCGACATTCTCGTGGTGGAGGGTAATCCGCTTGAGGATATTGAGGTGCTAGGCCGGGTAGCCTTGGTCGCTAAAGGCGGCGCACTGTGGGTTACCGAAAACAGCACGCTTGAGGTTGAGGGCCCAGTCAATCGCTTCCAGAATCCCTGAGTTTTCCACGACGCTATCGTCGTGCGTATGCCGCTCGCGTCTGCTTATAATCAAGTTCATACACCTCACAACAGTGGACGTGATCAGAGATGAATCGATTAATGAAGGTAGTAGTGGCAGCCACGATGACGTGGGCACCGATCGCCGCGCAGGCAGACTCCGAACAAGAAACGCTGCCGCTTGAGGGCGCCACCGAGGTTCTCAGTTTCACGACGGATGAAGGTTCATGGCTCTCCATTGATGTGACGCCTGAGGGAGATAGCCTCGTCTTTGATCTATTGGGCGATTTGTATCGCTTGCCCATCGGGGGCGGTGAGGCCGTTCGCATCACCTCTGGTCTCGGCTACGATAGCCAGCCCGTCATCTCACCTGATGGACAGCAGATTGCGTTCATCAGCGATCGAGACGGCGCGACTAATTTATGGGTTGCTGACATCAACGGTGCCGACGCTCGACAACTCTCCTCGGAACGCCACGCCGGTATGATTTCTCCCCAATGGAGCTCAGATGGCGATTACCTCATTGTCACTCGAGTTGGGACCGATACTGAGCTGGTGATGTTCCATATCGACGGTGGCTCCGGCGTGACTTTGACGGGCTCAGGGGATAGTGAGCGCTTCTGGGGTGTTGGTGTCGAGGCCTCTCCCGACGGCGAGCATCTCTACTTCGCAAAGGGTCAGGGTTCTCGGCGGGATATCCCTGCATCCCAGATCAGTCGCTACGCCTTTGCCACAGGCGATATCGAGCCGTTGACGCAAGGCGAGGGTGGTGCCTTTCGTCCCGTCTTGTCGCCAGATGGTCGGTTCATGGTGTACGGCACGCGATTTGAAGCTCAGACAGGACTGCGAATTCGCGACCTGAATTCGGGCGCAGACCGATGGCTGGCCTACCCGATTCAGCGCGACGCGCAGGAGAACTTCCGCCCGCCGAGTCGCGATCTTTTACCAGGTTACTCGTTCA
>CABYVD010000078.1:0-2164 GCA_902522335.1 Halieaceae bacterium
TCAAATTATTCCTTCCCAAGAGAGCAAATCCGCGTGAGCACCACTATTTTACTGTTCAGACAAGATCTCAGAATCCATGACCACCCTGCTCTTAGTGCTGCAGCAAAGCGCGGTGATGTCTTACCCGTTTTTATTTATGACGAGCAGGTGGCCGGCGAATGGGGGTTTGGCGCAGCGAGTCGGTGGTGGCTGCACGAGAGTTTGAGCTCACTTTCGGTCTCCATCAAATCACTCGGCGGCCAACTCCTTTTGCGACGAGGGAACACGATAGAGAGGCTAATTGAGCTACAGGCCTCTACACAGGCCGATGCCATCTATTTTTCGCGACAGTATCAACCCTGGTCAGCGGGGCTCGAGGCGTCCATAAACGCGGAATTTGCCAAGAGAAATGTTGAGGTGAAGCGTTATCCCGGAACACTACTGCATGAGCCGGGCTCGGTTCTAACAGGCTCGGGTACATCTTTCAAAGTTTTCACCCCATTCTGGCGCGCGGCTAACAAATTACCGGCGGCGATGCCCGTCTCGCTGCCTGACGTTAGTTGGACGGTAACAGCGGCGCCCACAGATGCCTTAGTCGACTGGCAACTTCAACCCAGCGCGCAAGACCATATGCAAGACTGGGCAGCCGGGTGGTTGGCTTTGTGGACACCGGGCGAGGATGGCGCCAAAGAAGCGTTAGATGTATTCCTTGAAGCGCCGGTAGCCCACTATTCAGAAGGCCGCGACCTCCCTGCAAAACGTTATACCTCCAGACTATCTCCGCATCTTAAGTTTGGAGAGATATCGCCGCGTCAGGTCTGGGCAGCGGCACAACAGCGAAAGCTATCAGCTCCCCAATGGAGCTCGGCCATTGATAAATTTTTAGCTGAGATCGGCTGGCGCGAATTTTGTTATCAACTCATTGATCTCTTCGACGAAATGCCCAACACGCCATTTAAGGATCAGTTCGCGGTCTTTCCTTGGGACAATAGCCAAGCTCAACTCAAAGCGTGGCAAAAAGGTCTGACCGGCTACCCCATTGTCGATGCGGGTATGCGTGAACTGTGGCAAACAGGGTTTATGCACAACCGGGTCCGAATGATTGTCGCCTCATTTTTAACCAAGCATCTATTGGTTCACTGGGTAGAGGGTGAACGATGGTTCTGGGATTGCCTTGTAGACGCTGATATTGCCTCCAACGCCTGCAGTTGGCAGTGGGTGGCGGGCTCAGGAGCGGATGCTGCGCCCTACTTCCGGATTTTTAACCCCATTGCGCAGGGACAGAAGTTTGATCCCGAAGGCGATTACGTACGTCGGTGGTGTCCCGAACTCGCAGAACTACCTAAGAAATTTATTCACTCGCCCTGGGAAGCGCCCGCGATAACGCTCGCCAGCGCTGGTGTTAAACTGGGCACTAATTATCCAATGCCTATTGTTGATCACAAAGCAGCGCGACAAGGGGCACTTGATGCCTACGAGATCATCAAAAAAGCGAGCTAGTGCTCATCGATAATGGCAACCGCGCGGGTCCAACCGGCGGAACCGCCGCGAACTTTGTGCGGGAAACAGCTCACCGTGAAGCCAAAGTCCGGTAGCGCTTCAAGGTTATGCATCTTCTCTAGATGACAATAGCCAATATCGCGGCCGGCCTTATGCCCTTCCCAGATAATGCTGGCGTCTTTATCGGCCGCGTAGCGCTGGGCGGTGTAGGAAAACGGTGCATCCCAACTCCAGGCATCTGTTCCGGTGACTCGAATGCCACGCTCTAACAGGTACATCGTTGCCTCGTAACCCATGCCTGCGCCTGCGTTGATATAATCCTCGCTACCATAGCGCTTGCCGGCTGAGGTATTGACTAGGACGATATTCAGCGGCTCTAGCGTTACATCAATGCGGGCTAACTCATCCTCGACGTCCTGCGCAGTAACAACGTAGCCGTCGGGCTTGTTCCGAAAATCCAGCTTTACCCCTGGCTGAAAACACCATTCAAGCGGTACCTCATCAATGGTGATTGCTCGCTCAGCACCGCCAAGCTTGTCGTTCATAGTGCTGTGGTAGTGGTAAGGCGCATCCAAGTGGGTACCGTTGTGCGTGCACAGCTGTACCATTTCAATCGCCCAACCCTCGCTATCGGGTAGTTCGCTCTTATCAAGCCCTTCAAAAAAATCGGCCATCTGTTCCGCGC